>NZ_JBIMQP010000001.1:0-604107 GCF_043945315.1 Enterobacter cloacae complex sp. 2024EL-00227 | reverse complement strand
CCCGTGATTCTCCCGATCTGCACCCTCAACACATTGTTGGCGTCACGCACACTGATTGTCTGGTTTGTCTGTTTCATGGCTCCCTCTCCAGCTGTCGAACCGTAGTTCTCAAATGTTCCTGATTTATCCAGCCTCCATCCGACAGACCCTGCAACATAATTGTTGGACTGGATAAAGTTACCGATTTTGGCATTGGTGATCGTGCCATCCTGAATAAACGCTGAGCTGATAAAGACCTGTCCATTAACCACAGCGAACGGCGAATACTGGGTATCGCCACTGCCACTCATCAGCACGAACTGGTTAGCGTTGAAACCTACTCGGGTAACAATCGGCTGCCCTGCCTGCGCCAGAACGGCAATCGACATCCCGGCGTTATACATGATGCCGTTTATCCTCACGCCTGTTTTGAGGGTGTAGATAGCCGAAGCGCCAGAGGCATCAACGACGGCGGTAAGTTTGTCCTCCAGTGCTGCAGTAACATCATCAATCTGCGCCTGCACCTGCGTTGACAGTTCGGCCATTGCATTATCAACTTCAGCAATCGTCGTTTTAACCACCAGAATATCGGCACGCACTTCTCCGTATTGTGCCCACTGGTGCTCAACAGTTCCGTGGTTCGCCAGGGCGTTCTGTAGAATTCCCTCAATGTTGGTATCGATGTCACCGGTGAGGCGTTCCCCGTCGGCAGAGGTTAGGAAATCGTCTGCGATATCTCCAAGATAATCATCGGCGTTATCGTTAGACATCCCCCTGATCCAGTCGGTATACCCAGACTCGTTACCCGTTCTGTCGACCAGCTGCGCGCGGTACCAGAATTCCTGCCCTGCTTTAAGGCCGAGCTGGGTGTATTCCGCAGATGGATAAGGCACGTCTGAGAGCAAGAGTGGATCTGAAAAGTCACTGTTGGCAGTGTACTGAATTTCCGTTTTTAGCGTATCGCCGGTGTTTGCCGGGAAACCCCAGTTAAGACGAATCCCCCAGTTAATGCCCGTGGCTGTGAATCCTACTGGCTTAGGCGGATTACCTACTTTGCCGGTCAGTGTCTTCTCTTCTGAATATCCCCATCCTGAGGAAATTTCAGCGGCATTAATTGCGCGCACGCGCACCAGGTAGCGCCCGGCATAAATCCCCGGGACATCGAATGACGTGGTGGAGCTGCGCGGCACGTTAACCCAGTTCCCGTCGTTGCGGCGCCATTGCGCTTCATAGGCGATAGCGTTCTGCGCCTGGTCCCAGCTCACGCGCATGGTCTCAACGCTGATATTTTGTTGCACCACGGAAAACGAGCTGATCACTATGTTCGAAGGTGGCGACTGGTTACCCGGCGGGATCACACTCACCGGCCGCTGGTCAATGATGGCTCCGGTATCAATACGGTCATATTTATCCGGGTCGTGCCATGCGGCGGTAATCGAGAAGGTGCCATCATCGTTATCAGAAACGCTGACAACACGATACTGCTGCGCGTAAAGCTCGTCAGATTCAACCACCCAAACAGCTTCGGCCTGTGGCGTCTCACTGTATGCCGTGGTGACTGTGACTGATTCACCGTTCACGGCCTGAATGGTCCTGCTCTGCGATGCTCCGGAAGGTAGGTTGAGAATAAGGCGATCACCTGCAGCTGCATCTGCCACGCGGTCTAGTTTGATAACGCGACCGTTAACGGCGCTGATGCGGCCGCCCATAACCTTTCCGGAAAGCAGCTCGTCTGCCACGGCGATGATATAGCCCGGCTGCGGAATGTTGCCGTCCAGCCCGACATCAAACGAAACAACGCGATCCTTGTTGTTGGTGAGAATACCCCAGCGCCCCTTTCGGTTCGCTTCTGACTGCCTGGTGCAGCCGATGGCTGTCATTTCCAGCTGATTGAAGCCGTATCGCGCCACCAGCGCCTGCTCAAATACCGGCTCCATCGCGTCGGCATAAGCGTTTCCCGGGTCTGACCATGAAACCAGCGCTGTGGTGTAGCGGCTTTTCGTGGTGCTGCTCGAATAGGTGAAGCGACCGCCAACAACGTTAGCGCGCGTGTAGCTGTAATCCACATCACGGGGCATATCGGCCAGAGCAACGATCTGATCGCCACCCCAGTACGTCATGCCACGGAATATGGCCGCAAAATCACGCAGGACTGTATAAGCGTCGTTTCGGTCCTGGATGTACACGTTGCAGGTATAGCGTGGTTCTGTTCCATCGCCACCCTTACCGTCCGGAACCATCTGATCGCAATACTGGGCGACCTGATAAAGCGTCCATTTATCGATGTTAGCAGCAGTCAAACGGTGACCGAGGCCGAACCGGTCAGAAACAACCAGATCGTAAAATATCCACGCAGGGTTATCCGTCCATGCCCACTTAAACGCCCCGGTCCATGTCCCGCTGTAAGAGCGGGTTTCCGGGTCGTAAGTATCAGGAACCCGAATAACGCGGCCACGAGGCTCACAGGAGATCTGAGGTATAGAGCCATTAAACTGGCTGGAGTCGAATTCAATGTAGAGCAGCGCGGTATTCGGATATCGCAATTTCGCATCAATCACCTCAGTGAAGCTCTGTAGCGTCATCGTGTCGCCGATTTTCGCGCTGTTGGCGTCAGCGGTAATTTTGCGTAGTCTGATTGTCCAGGTGCTGCCCGCCTGAGGTAAATCAATACGGTGGCTACGTTCATAACCTGAGGTCGTTTTCCCGGTCACACTGGTATTGAGGACTGTCTGCCATGTCCCGCCGTCCGTCTGCAGGTCAATCGCATAATTGACCGAGTAACCCACCAGATCGCCGTCGTCCTCCTGTTTGAAAAGCGAGGGCCATTTCAGGCGCAGGCGAACTGCTGAAAGCTGCGTATTGGTAAACGTGCGCGTCCAGGCTGTAGCGCTTGATACCTCAGTTCCCACGCTGATTTCGTTTTCGGTACCGGGAATACCCTGAATATATTTTTGCGCCTGCGTTCCAGCGCGAAACTCCCACGTCACGCCGCTGAAGTTTTGGGAGCCGTCAGCATTCTCCAGGGCTGTTCCGTCCAGGTAGATATCTTTGCCGGTTAGCTGCCCTGCAAACTCCCCTTCCCCAAGCGCAACGAGGATTTTTGCCTTCGCTACAGATTGCAGATCATCAGGCTGTTCGGTAGGGGTTCGGGAACTTGAGCTGCCGCCCTTGCGGCCCTTTAACACTTTATCTGTAGCCATATTGCGCCCATAAAAAAAGCCACCCGAAGGTGGCCAGAAAAAAGGTTAGTTATCTACTGCTGATCTTCGACATAAATTCCGGCAGAAATAATCGCTCCGCCTATCCGCCGGCGACCATAAAGGAGCGGTACCGGGTAGCCTTGCGCCGCGGTGTTTGTTACACCACCGAATGCGTAGGATGCGCGGTTATCTGCACTTTGTTTGCTGGCTATGCCTGATGGCTGTGGTGAAAGAAGCTGAATAACCCCACCGAGGACCAACGAGGCGCCAGTTGCTGCAGCAAACCCAGTTAATCCACCAGCAGCGAACGCAGCGCCAACTCCGCCAGAAACAAAGACAGCAGCAGCTATCAAAACTGCTCCTAATATCGTCTGAAAAAGACCAGCGCGTTTACTACCGATAATTACAGGCATAATCCTTACTACATCGCCTTCAGAGGGAAAACCCATCTCATCTGCTGCAATATTTTTTTTCCCTTTGAATACCGCGAAAGTTAATCCGCGACGTTTACTGCTGATCATGAAGCTTTCGAAACCGGGCAATGTTTTACTTAAAGCAATAGCAGCTTCACCAGTTCGCGCTATCAGTCTTTGATGGGTTCTACCGAAGGTCTTTCCTAACACTCCGCCGAGCTGAATTGTTGTCATTACTTCTTTCATATTCTCACCATAAAAAAACCCGCCGAAGCGGGTTAAGTCTTGGTTAGATACAGCGTTCTATTACTTTAATCCGGCTGTTGATTCGATAAGCAAATAGGCCACCTTGATGACGGAATTCAATCTTGGTAATTCCGCCGTCCGATATTAAATCAACCATCTCAAGTTGAGATTGTGTAAATACAGTTTTACCACCGTCATAAGGCTGAATAAAAACGCTTCCATATTTTTGGCTTTCTTCTTGCCATCCAGCGAGTATGCATTCAGCTACTGCGTCAATTTGTTTCTTCGATTGAAAAGTATTTGACGCTGGCTCCTTCCGGAGATCCTGCATACTGGAACAACCAGCCATGATTAACAAAGAAAGTGCCAATAATGTTTTTTTCATATCCCTATCCCCTTTGGTTTTACAAAAGGTTAGCACAGAGATTTGTAACGTAGAATCTTCATCGTCCTTTCCTGCCAGTAGCCACCATACGGCACGCGCTGGCTCAGATGTCCGTACAGGTGGTGCAGCAGCATATTTCCCTCCAGCAGAATTCCCGCGTGATTCCACTTATCGGCCTGGACCTGCATGATCACCATATCACCGGGTTTCGGTGGTCCGTCGAATTCACGGAATCCGCACTCATACCAGCAATCATGATAGAAGTTGTCCGGATAGTCGTTTTCCCACCAGGGATAATCCACACGGTAATCGTGGAGCTCGATACCATGCGTTTGCCGGAAATAGCTCATTACCAGCCCCCAGCAGTCGAAATGTCCAAGCACAAACGGACGCTCCAGCAGCGGCAGTTCTCCGCGCGGCTGGATGGTGCGTAAATCACCCTCCGGCCAGCTCACAATATGCCAGGGTAAAAGCGTTGCGTCGCATTGCGCTTTATCCAGTTCGCTCGGTTGCGTTGTGGCGTCAGGGTGACTGTGAACGATGGCGATCACCGTTCCCCAGTCCTCAGCAGCTGCGTAGTCTTCGGGGCAAAGGACAAAATTTTCCTCCGGCGCCGTGGCAAGATTCCGGCACGGGAAATAACGTTCAACGCGGCTTTTCTGCGCCACCACGCCGCAACACTCAAGAGGGTATTCAGCTGCAGCATGCGCCATAATCTCATCGATGGTTTTCTGACGCATATCAACTCCTGATCAAAGACGTGCCCGGGAAGCCACCAAACGAGAGTTCGTTATTTTCGCCGAATCGGAGTTTGCAGGCCGTCAGCGTGCCGTTGCATTCATCCAGCGACGGATCGCTTACCGGGTTGTTGTTTTTGTCGAAATAGCGGGTGCCGGCATAGTCGCAGCCGTCGCCGGTACGATATTTATTCCGGATGCACCAGGTACACAGGGAATGAAGCTGTCGCGTCGGGATCATTTGCCCCTGCAGGTCCATCGGGCTGGACAGAACAAATTCAACGGTTTCACCGGCAAGCTCGCCCGTTTTCCCGTCGATATACCAGACCTGCAGCTTTTCCTGAGTCGGGTCTGCTGTGGGGTTGCCGTCCGCGAAATTTCTGGCATCGAGATATTTCTCTTTTGTGTCGTGAATAGTGACTTTCGCCTGCAGCAGATCGTCATAGGCAAGACACAGGGCAGAAATAGAGCTTTCGATGTTCGCAACCGTCAGTGATGGCGTTGCATTGCTCCCACTGGTTGATTTTTCCAGGCCTTCCAGCTGATACGGCCAGGCGGCGTATTCATTTCCCTGCCACCAGATTGGTTTCGCCGGAAGCTTGGACTCATCCCCACCAGCGGCGATGATTTCCGCTTCCGTGTGGGGAATGCTGTAATTGTGAAAGCGGAGAACGTCCGTTAGCCCAAAGGAAGAACCGTCCACCTCAATCAGACGAACATCGTTTCCGGATTCCAGCTTCTGATAATCTGCGTTTAAGCTCATGGTTTAAATGCCTGGATGAATGTTGCTTCAAGGTTGAATTTCCCCGCGCCAAGCCCGGTGGGTTTATACGTTTCGCAACGATACAAACCCAAAGGTTCGAGCGGTGGCTTCCATTGAAAGGCTTTCGTTCCTTCATGCCTGTCGAGAAAAGATTTAATGGCAGAAATGTAGGTTTCGTTGCCAGTGAAGTTAAGCGTCCACTGCTGAGTTCTGGTGTTCAATCCATCCCCTGAAACCTGCTCATATCCATCGCCAAATTGGGCTTTCCTGACGCGGAAACTTGTATCAGCCTCAGCGTTAATTCGTGGGCACCAGGTGAAAGTTTCAATGGCCATAATTATCGGGTTCCTTTCATTGCGTTCCAGATGTCGCCGCCGGGACGAATGTCACGCATCACATTCTGCTTATAACGACGATCAACAAATTCCCCGACCTCGGCACCAAATTGCTCAAGGCCTGGCGAGGCCTGAGTTTGAGTGTTGCCGTTACCATCGATGGTGATATAAACCTGTGGCGCCGACGATACGGACTGACCTCCGCCACCTCCGACCGCACGAACGCCGAGAGAACCATCAGCGGCGCGCGTAAGCGGCATAATGGCTTCCGGACCAGCCTCGGCAAAAACCCCTGCGCCTTTGGCAAAAGCAAACAGCTGAGGCGTCTGGAAAACGCCATTGCTGTAAGCGCTCAGGGACGGAGAGTCGTAAACATTACCCTTCGCATTAAAGGTAAAGTTCGCGCCAGCATTCTGAATAGCGGTACCGCTGCTGGCGGTTGCGGCTGACGAGGCACCAAAACTGAACAGTGATCCAATTGAGCTGACGCCATTAGCAACAGCCATGTTCACCAGAACGTTCTGGATAATCTTCAGTACGCTCACGCCCCAGTCCTTCCAGCTGTCAACGTTGCCATTGAGCATGTCGGTGATCGTGGTGACCGCGCCACCCATGGCCTGCTTCATGCCGTCAGCGGCCATGGAAGAATAATCAGTAGCTTCGTCCACCCAGTTCGCATAACCCTCAGACAGTTCCGTCATCCAGTCGTCACGCTGCGCATCAGAAGCTGCGTAATATCCCTCCTGGTCGCGCAGGCGCTCTTCGAGGTAGCGCTTATTAAGTGCCAGCCCATGCTGATAGAACGTCTCGTCGATTTCACCAGCCTGACGCTGGCGGAGAAGATCGGTATTCTTCTGCTCAAACTCCTTACGCAGATTGAACTGCTCCTGAAGTCTTTCACGGAACCTGGTTCCCTGCCCGTAGCCCAGCAGTTGCGCTTCATTGGCTGCGCGGGCGCTTGCGTTACTGTCAGCAAGGTTGGCTTCGTAATTTCGCAGTTGCTCACGTAATTTAACCTGGTCAATCAGCGCAGCATTCTGCAATACCGTCTTTTTCTGGGCTTCTGTCAGAGAAGCAAGTTCGCCTTGGCTGACCTGGTATTTAACCTTCGCCAGTTCAGTATTCTGGCCTTGCAGGGCAATCTGCTCTTTTTGCTGCTTGATAAGGCGCTTATACACATCCTCGGTTTTCTCGCCTTCGGTTTTACCGCCCTTCGCCTTAGGTTTGTTGGCCTCATTATTCCGCCATTCAGCAAGACCGTTATTAATCAACTCCTGACGGCCTGTCTGGAATTGCGGATCACTGGTTAACCCCAGGTCATCGGCTGCATAACTCAGTCTCAGGCGCTCTTTTGCTTCACCCTTCAGGCGTGACAACTCCAGATCCCGGCGGCTCTTTTCGAGGGCATCGGTTTGTTTTTTGTCGAGGTCGGCCTGAGGGAGTCTGAGCGGGACGTTAGCCAGCCCTTGCCGGGCCATAAGGAGTTGGTTACCCAGACCGAGCAATCGATTAAGTTCATCGTGCTGCCCATTCATCAACAGAAGTGATTGATAAGCCCGGTTCTGATTTGCCGCCTCCTCCCGAATTAACGTCACACGCCGATGCTCAAGACCTTCAAGAACCTGTTGGATAGATGCAGATTTCTCCTGCATCTGAGCAAGTCTTTCCTGCTCAACAGATAACTGTTCAGTGGCTGTAGCCAGTCCACGGGTCACGGTATCCAAAGATGTAAGGTGGTTAATCATGAAACCACCGCTGGTCGTTGGACCGGGATTACTGATCACTGACTGATAACCAGCTATCTGCTCTTTCAGATTTTCGATCTTGCTCTTTTGTTCATCTATCAGCCTGTTCTGCTCATTCAATGCTGCGCGCGTCTTCTCAGCATTGTCTGAAGCTTCAGGCAAAGACATTGCCTTCGACTTTTTACTGACTTCATCAATCGTGGTGGCGTATTCCTGCGCCGAACGACGGGCCTGCTCCTGATTCTGATACATCGCATACCAGGCTCCTGCTCCCAGCATCACCAGACCCGGCACGCCGCCAATCAGGCCAAGCGCACCACTCATCAGGCGAGTACCAACTGATGTTACATTGTTGAGATTTCGCTGGGTGGAGACGCGATTTGCCAGATTCCTGTCTCTGGCCGCCTCCGCAGAAGCCAGTCGTCTTTCAGCAATAGCCTGAGCGTCGGCATTTTTTGCAGCCACCAGACCTGCCTGCGCACGCTCAAGCGCAGTTCTGGCCCTGACTTTTTCTGTGGCGGTGCCACTTGCAAGAGCGGTATTCAGCCTGGCTTGAGCTGCTGTAACTTTTGCCTCTGCCGCCGCAATTTTCTCTTGCTGGGCGGCCTGAACATCTGCGCTTCGCGATCGCTGAACAGCTTGCTGGGCTCGATAAACTTCTGCCCTTGAAGCTGCAACAGCAGACTGAGCTGCTTTATCCTGCGCAACAGCAAGTGCAACCTCTGACTTAGCGGCTGAAATTAGCGCACCTGTTGCACTCGTGGCGCTGGTTACAACTCCGCTTAGATAGCGTGCAAGCCCCACGCCAACTAGCGCCCCAGCCACTGTTGTTATTGTGGACATGTTGTCAGCAACGTCATTCAGTGTGCCGCTCACTGCTGATGAGGTAAAAGAATCAAGCGTCTGGGCAACATTATCCAATCCGCCAGACAACGCATCAGTAGCACCGGTAGCCTGGTTTACACCGCCAACCCAGGCCATGAATGAGTTAGTTACTTTTTGAAGTGACCCGGAAACCGTTTGTGGCATGCTGGCAAATTCGCCCTGCAACGCTCCTAACTGGCTCATTAAAGCTGGGACAACCTTATCAATCGTAAGCTGTCCCTGGTCAGCCATGCTCTTCAGGTCTTTGCGGGCTACACCCATTCCCGCAGCCAGAGCGCGGATTACCCGATCACCGGCTTCGTTAACGGCATTAAATTCTTCACCGCGAAGAACGCCTTGTGCGAGCGCCTGGCTGAACTGAGTGATAACAGAACTCGCCTCCTGAGTGTTAGCCCCAGAAAGTTTTAGGCCGGTAGAGACAGCTTCTGTAATTTTCAGAACTTCGTCAGAGCTATAGCCGTACTCGCGCATTGAGGCTGCTGCGCGGGAAAAAAGGTTTGCGTTATCTGAAAATGCCGTGCCGGTTCTTTGGCTGATTTCCATTAACTGACGCTGTGAAGCGGCAAAATCATCAGCAGAAGATGATGCCTGTTTGAGACGAGCGTTTACGGAGTTCCATTCATCAGCAATCTGCACAATTTTACCCGTTGCAAAGGCTGCCGTAGCTGCGGCGGCAGCCCTTCCAGCAGATGCAAATCCGGCGGTCAAATCAGAGAGCGCCCTTTCGCTCTCTCTGGCAGCAGCGGCGGCCTGCCGACCGCCATTCTGCATGGTGCGGTAATAATCCTGCCCCATTCGTGAGGCGCGGGAAATTTCCGTCTGGAAAGATTGAGAATTGGCGGAAATTTTGATTATTAATTCGCGTAAGGTTGCCATTTATCCAAACTCCAGACGTAAAAAAACCGCCGAAGCGGTTTTATTTTTATTGTTTCCAGACCTTTTGCCTGGCTTCTTCAAGGTATTCTTCATCGGTTTTAGCCGGAGGTGATTCGGCCATCAAATCACTGCCACAATGTTTACATTTAATGGCTGCGTTTTTGATTATTTCCGCACAGAACGGACACTTTTTCATACCCTCATTTTCAATTAAGTCTTTTTCTTCAGCTGCAACATCTTTTTTAATTACCAGCGAGTGTACAAAGGCAATAATAAACAGCAATGCACCATAAACCCACCAAGCAAAGAAAGAGCGGCCTTTGCTTTGAGCTATTAAGGCTGGAACTAAGCCTATTACAATTGAAACAAGTAAAATTTCCATTTTCTATCCCCAGAATTATTAGTGGCTAAAATCCTAATGTTTTCTGGGTAAAAAGTCACTGAGTTGCAGCTGTAAGTGCAGCCTCAAGCCCTGCAAACGGGTCCTTCGGTTCTGATTGCTCGTCACCACCCCAGCGCAGGATCGCATCGTCCAGCGGTACTTTTGCCCCCTGCGAGCCGTAGATGGCAGAGACGAGCTGGGCGGCCTGAATGTCACCACGAATATCGCCAACCGGACTTTGCCTGTCGTACTCAATCCACATCAGAAGCTCGCTTGCCGTCATATTCTGCCGAAGCTCTGAGAGCGTGCGCCCCATCCGGAGCGCAAGCGACATCAGAAACTTTACGCCGGGGGTTGAGACTTTTCCCGCGCTTCGTCCGCGTTGTTGATCAGGTCAAGCGCCTGTTTGAGCAGGCGTGAATGGACGGGGCCGTAGATTTCACGCACCTGCTCTTCTTCGTCTACGCTGAATACCGGTTGCTTATCGGTGTCACACAGAACGTCAATGAAGAGCACCACGTCAGCGCAAAGATTACGGTGTGCCTTTTCCGATACCGACACATTTTCATCATCAGCACCCGCTTTCACCACTTCCTGCCAGCGCAGCCAGGCTTCACCTGACGGCTCACGGAGAACCACTTTGACGCCTTCCCACTCAGGAACGGCGACCGTCTTATGACGAAATCCCGACATCTTAGCCAGGGCGAGATTTTTAATATTCTTCATGAGACCTCTCAGGAGCCAGACTCGATGTTTTCAGGCTTACCTTTCAGGCGCAGGGAGAACGTTGCCGCCACTACGCCGTTGGTACCGGAAGACCAGGTGTGCTGGCGGATTTCAGCCAGGAACTTAAAGCCCTTGCCGGACGGGAAGATAACCTGGAAAGCGTAGGTCGTATCGTTGTCATACGCCTCACGCAAGGCGTCCTGCGCCGGATTCTTGTAGAAGTTGCCGGACAGAGAGATTTCTGACGGAGAAGGCAGGCCGTTGATGTTCTCCTGCTCGGTAGAGCAAAGTGTTGTTACGTCGATATCCTGCTTCTGACCACCGGTGAACTGAATTTCTTTGATGGTGCAACTCAGATCGAGGAAGGTTGCGGAATCCATCGTTTCTTTGGTGGCTGGCAGGGAGGAAATAAGGATCTTCGTCAGCTGCGATTTTTCATAAAGTGCAGACATAGCTGTCTCCTGGAAAAAGAAAACCCGCCATCAGGCGGGTTCGTTGGGTGAATTAATTGTCAGGGGGTAACTTTAAAATCCAGGGTGGCACGGTAGAGCCGATAATCTGGCTCGTACCCGGGGATTTTTACCACCTCTGTAGGATTTAACGGCTCAAGCGAAGCGAGCGCCAAATCTCTCAGGGATCGTGATTCAGCGATCGAAGTGGAATACACATCGACCTGAACGGAAACCCTGCTCTCTGCCTGGCCACACAGCACGTCAGCGGAAACATCATCGACGATGGAAAAGATAATCCAGGGTGGAGAGACAGACGGTTTCCCGTCACTACCTAATGGCGCAACATAGGGGTATACCCTTCCCTCTGCCAGGGTAGAAAGCAAGGCGTAGATATTATCTTCATTCACTTGCTCAGTACCTCATCAATAGCCTGATTCATCCTGGCAATGGCGACGCTGGCGGCCTCTTCCTCGCGCGTATCGTAAGCGGGTCGCACAAACGGATGTGCAGGCATGTTCGCGGTGCCCAGTTCAACGAATCGCCAGTAAAAGGCGTTTCTCGGGTTATTCGCCTTCATCGTGTTATCGCTGTTGCCGGTGCGCGGGTTAACGCCACGAATATGGACGCCGGAAGAAATCTCCCCGCGGCGGCGGCTTTTTTGGGTCACCACCACCACGTTTTTTTTCAGTTTCCCGGTACGCACCGGCGCGCGGGCGATCACTTCTTCCTTAAGCACTTCGGCGCCGGCGCGCGTAGCATCTCGCAGAACCTTGTTGTTTTCAGCGCGGCTAAGCGCCTCCAGATCCTTTGCGATGTCATTCAGCCCGGAAAAATCGAGGCTCGTCTCAATCATTTTTCAGCTCCCGTTTTGCAAAGAATTTCCAGGCGAGTGCCAGTCGCATTTGCTACAGGAGGACCGATGATATTTAGCACCTGACCTTTATACGGGCCGCTGAGCACTTCCAGACGAGAAGAGGCGTTCAGCTCTGACCTGAAGCGCATCCAGACGCGAATGGTTGCCTGCGCCGTTTCCGCGCCGCCTGAAAGCTGCTCTCTGCCGCTGATCCCCTTTACCTCAGCCGGGACCGGGTTGCCACCAGTCCACGATTCAACCGGCTGACCAGATGGATCGCGCGAAGTCGTGAAGGTGAGAATTTTTACCCGGTGCCTGAATCGTCCAGGTTCCATCAGGAGCCCTCCTCAGGTTCAGATTTACCGCGCCAGTTGCGATGGATGAACATCATCCGTTCTGCGGCGGCGTTCTCATAAAGCTGTACTTCACTCTGCGCGGTCCTGTGCTCGAACATGTCCGCAAACACCAGCAGTACGGCGCCCTTCACTGCTGCAGGAATGTCAGTTGCCGCTTTCCATGCCGGTTCATCACACCACCGGTAGCAGTAGTCAAAGGCTGCCTGTGCGTACAGCGTGATCAGCTCGTCCCTGTCATCCTCCTCAAACTCAATCTGCTGTTTGAAAAGGGGGAGGCTAATTACATCCAAAACTTCTATCGCCATACGTTAAAAGGGCGGGTTACCCCGCCCTCCTCCATCATGAGCCAGAAGAGAAAGTGCCCTTGATGATTGCCGTCGGGCGATAGTGCGCCAGCGCCAGGCGCTCTTCGCACAGGATGGTCAGCATGTTTTTCACGAAGTTATCGCGGTCTTCACGGCTTACTTCCACGGTGGCATCCATGCGATCCCACACCTGAGAGGCCATATCGAAACCGCCCACCGTAAAGGTACCGGCGGCCTGTGCCTTAGTCGGAACTACCGGCAGCCCCCACATGATGTTGCTGGTAAACGCCTGAGGGCCGCCGAAAATATAACGGCCTTCATTGTCTTTCAGCAGCGCAATGTTGTGCCAGTCGCGCGGGTTCAGGACGATACCGGAAGCGCTAAACTCAGATTCGGTCACCTGATAAATGGCGTGAGCGATAATGTCAGCGCGGGTGTCGCCGGTGGCGTTCAGCGAGGTGTCGTAGGCGGTTGCCACTTTGTTCAGACCTTCCAGGTTATCCCCGGTGCCGTCGCCGTTCAGCAGCTGGCCTTCTTCCTTCAGCGCCAGACCGTACATGAGGCGGTTGTTGACGTATGACTGCAGCATTGGCGCATCGTCCATCACCTGACGTGATGCCTGCACCCAGTGCGCGATGGTCTTTACGTTCGCGGTCTGTTTGCTGAAGGTGATATCCGACTCTGGCTTAAGCGCCTTCTCTGCCACTACGTCGGCGTTATTGGTAAACACCTCTTCACGCACGTATTCGAGAGCGTTGCTGGAAATGCGGCCCTGAGCCAGCAGGTCACGAATAGTCAGACGGCGCAGGCCCGGCATGATGATGCCAGGGATCTGCATCGGCTGGATCAGTGAGCCAGCAGAATCAGCGTCACTGCCGAGAGACTTGTTAAACGTCTTCGCGTCGAAGGTGCCCTGTTTACCGTCCCATGACTTGATGAGCTCTTCAGCAGCACGTTCAGAGAAGGATTTCTTCTCACCCGGATTTTCAGCACCGGAAGCCAGTTTCTGTTCCAGATCGAAGAGGCGGGTACCGGATTTGGACAGTTCTTCCTGTACTTTTGCCAGGTCGGACTGCAGCTGTTTGGAAACCTGGCCCGTGCTTTCGATTTCAGCTTTCTGCGCATCGAACAGCTGGGTCATTTTCTGCTGGGATTCTTCGATTGCTTTTTGAATGAGAGCGAGTTCAGACATAATTAATTACCTAAATTGGAAGGGAAAGATTTAATGCTCTGAAGCAGAGCGTTGATTTGTGCTTCGTTTCCGTCGCCCTCGGACTCGCTCCGAATCGCTGACTTAAACCGGGCTATTAACCCAACTGCCTGTGATTTGGTGAGCCCGACTGAATCCCTCAGCCAGTTCTCCACATCACGAATCGTTTCAATGCCATCGACACTTTTCATGGCTGCGATGCCAGCCTGTTCGTTGGCGGGGAAAGTGCAGACGCTGATTTCGCGCAGAGCCTGGATATTCTTAAAAATGCGGCCTGTTGGAATGATGGTGTAATCGTCTTTCGCAACGGAAAAGCCAACCGACATACCCTCAACCGTACCGTGCTGCATTGCAGCTTTCAGGTCGGCGGCGCCGCTGTGCCCTGGGGTAAGTTGACCGCGCACATACAGGCCTTTTTCGTCTTCGGCCAGGCTGTCCCATTTACCAACCGGCAGCTCCCACGTCTTGTGGTTGAAAAACATCGCCACTTTGCGGGTCTGGTTCGCCAGTGCGTTCTTAAACGCCCCGGGCAGAATGATGTCGCCATCGGAATCGGTGTTATTGAAAACTGAGGCATAGCCTTCGAAAATCCCCTGCTTCCCGTCACCGGTGAACTTGATTTCTGTCTCGTCGAAAGACAGCGTTTTTACGATTTCAGGCATCACGGCCCCCATAAAAATTAAGCCCCGTCATTACGGGGCTCTTTGTTGGTTCCTAAGTCGGTAATTGGCACATACTGCGCCTGTCGCATCGCCACATCGCCACCAGGTAATGGCGGCATGTTGTCCGTTCGGCGCATTTCGTTGATGGTACGGAGGCCGGACTCTCCCATTGCCTTCATGAACGCGGCACGGGAGGCAGAATCGCCCCTCAGCAGACCATCAAGATTGTGCTCAGCATGCAGGCGACCGACATCATTAGACGGGATCAGCCATCGCTGAATGCTGTTTTCCCACCGGGAGATATAGGGCTGCAGCGTGTACTGCAGGAAGCCGAGATTCTGCTGCTCGATACCCGATCCCCAGCTCGTTGACTTCTCAACGTCGCCGACAAGGTGAGGCGGTACGCCAAAGAACCGCGCCAGCTCGCTGACCTGAAATTTTCGGGACGCCATCATTTCGGCATCCTGTGGCGTTACGCCAATTGCTGAGGTAGAAAAGCCCGCTTCCAGAATCCAGAGGCGTTTTTTTACCGGGCCGCCGGCTATCTCTTTAAAGTTCTCTTCGACCTGCGAACGCTGCTGTTCAGTCAGCACTTTTTCGCCGGTTGAGAGGATTTGCGGAGACTTGGCGCCGTTGGCAAAGAAATCTCGCTGCTGGTCCTCCATCGCAACTGCAACACCTGCTGATTTACAGGCAAAAGCAATGGGTGACAGGCCGACCAGCCCGGTGAATCCGAAGCCTTTAAGGTGAAAAATCTCTCTCTGCGAAAAGTCGGCGTATTCGCTGTCGCGTTGATAGCGATAAACCAATTTTTTTCCGACGAGTTTCACATCCATATTGGCAGACTGA
Source organism: Enterobacter cloacae complex sp. 2024EL-00227 (assembly GCF_043945315.1). Lineage (NCBI taxonomy): Bacteria > Pseudomonadati > Pseudomonadota > Gammaproteobacteria > Enterobacterales > Enterobacteriaceae > Enterobacter > Enterobacter cloacae complex sp. 2024EL-00227. The sequence continues at coordinate 588,748 of NZ_JBIMQP010000001.1, read as the reverse complement.
AGCGGGAGAAGGCTGATCACGTCACCCGCGCTGTTGCGGTCCACCAGTGCATATGCGTTACCGTAGAAACAAAGCTGCATCGTCATGGCCTCCCTGAATTCCTGGGCGGTCATGTACTGATTCGGTGAGTAGCGCAGCAGTCGCGCCAGCGGATTGCTCAAACCCACTTTTTTGCGGTTGTCATTCTCGTCTGTTTCGAAGACATCAAGCGGTAAGCATGCCGTGAGCGTTGAAATCAGGCTCACGCAGCGCCAAACCGTCGAAATTTGCAGTATCCGTTCATCGTTAATGGATGAATCGCCCAGGTGTCCGTGGGCCGAAACAGGTCCCGTCTGTGAGCCCTGATTTGGGGTGACTAAACGCCCGCCGACAAACCAGGACTGCAGCCTTGCCCACCAGCCGTTATTGGTTCGCAGGTCAATCGTGTATTTAGGTTCTTCCATCACATGCTCAGCGGTCGGAAAATAAAGTCGTCGAAGTCACCACCCGGTTCGGTAACTTCCCCATTAGCAGCACCAACGGACATTGTCATTGCGACCATGCCATCAATACGGCCCGTTGCTTTGGATTTATCGAGCTTGCGGTTGCCAGCAGCATCTTTCACCACCACCGCATTCACAGCACACATCGTTAATACGGGGTGCATGCCATGCCTCACACGCCCGTTAAGCATCAGAGACTCCAGTGTGTCTACAGCTGGCCCCATATCCTTAAAGCCCTGGCCGAACTCGACCAGCGGGAGGCTCAGCCCAATGGCATCGGCATCCTTCCTGAACTGGTCAATGCGCCAGCGGTCAAAAGCCATCGACGTAAGGTCGAAATCACCGATAATTTCAGCGATATCCGCAACGACGAATGAGTAATCCACCGAAGCGCCTGGCGTGGTGCGCAGCAACCCCTCTCTCACCCAGACGTCATAGGGTGCGCGGTCCGTTTTGGTTCGCTCTTCAAGAGTCTTTTGCGGTGTCCAGAAGAAGGGGAAAACATCCCAGACACCATCATCTGCTTCACCAGCAATAACCAGCGCCGTTAAGTCGTTCCTGGCTGACAGATCCAGCCCCGCGTACCACTTCCTCGGCGTGTTAATCGGCATATCTCCGCACAGCTCCCACACGCTGCGGGAGATAAACGGCGATACGGTAGAAACGCGCTGATTGAGGTTGAGGTTTCGGAAGGTGTTTTCGAAGCTTGGCATTCGGCCAGCTTTCTCAGCCTGGCGCGCCATGTCTTTTTCTGACCTGAATGTTCCCAGCGCCGGGTTCGCAGCCAGCCAGGACTCGCGTTTACTGATATCAGCGTCTTTTGGCGCTTCATAAACGTGGCACACGATGTGCGGATCTTTCGATTTGACCGCATCATCAATCCAGATGCTCAGCAGATCAGCATCGTTTGCTGCCTGCGTACTGATAACAATCAGCAGCGGGCTTTCGTGGGCCCCCTGCGCCGTAGTTATTGCATCGATAAAATCATCCTGTGGTCCCCTAACCTGCCCGGTTTCATCGAGAATGGCCAGAATGGGGGAAAGGCCGTGCGTCGTCTTACCTTCTGCGGATAAGGCCTTGTATTCGACGTTACACGGCAGGCCGATCAGCTTTTTGCCGCTTGGCGTAATGTGCACAATCTCCTGCAGCTTGGGGTTTAGGTTAACCATCTTCACCGCAAGGTTAAAAACGATGGCCGCCTGTTCCCGGCTGAGTGCACCGCTGACAATCTGCGTGTTCTGCACGGCTTCAGGCCCCACCAGGTGAGCCAGCAGAATTCCGGCAATTAGGCCAGTCTTACCATTTTTTCGGGCGATGCTGAGGATCGCCATATCCGTTCCGGCTGGATTGTCGTAAACCGCCAGGATGAATTCTTTCTGAAAGGGGTCCAGCCTCATTGGCTGGCCGATAAGCTTGCCTTCCGGCACGATGCAAAAGCGCTCAATGAACGCTATTACACGCTCACCTCGCGTCATAGTCTTTTATCCGTGCTTGGGAAAGGCGATCAGGTTGTCGTCCTGGTCCTGATGCTCGTTTTTGGTATTTCGTGCATCACGATCATTCTGATTGCGTTTCTTCTGGTCGCGGCTTTCGCCGTTGGTTGCGTGGGAATGGATCTGGAGGTCACGGCGCTGAGCCAGAATAGTTCGCTGCAGCTCAACAATCTGCTTGCGTAGGTCTTTGATAAGCCCTTCGTCACGGCCCTCTCCGCGAATTCGCTCTTCTTTGCGCAAATCCTTGCGTAAAACGGTGATATAGAGCTGATTATTTGCCAGTTCTACGGCGGCCAAAAGGTCGGCTGGCGTCCAGCTGTCCAGAGCTTTCGATCTGATATTGTCATGCCAGAATGGTTCGGCTTTTTTCTCCAAACCTGCATGGGACGGAGGATCGATGGTGTCCACTGCTGCATTTTTCATGGCCTGAACCGCTGCCGCCGAACTGTCGGAACGGGTTCGTTTATCTGCCATATGTCAACACCTTAAAACTAAAAAAATCGGGTTAGCGTTAAAATCAAACTTTGGCGGCGGTCATTTGGGGCAAAGGTTTTGAAGATTTGATGCCCCCCCCTGCCCTGATGCGATTCATTCTCATTTGATATCATTGCATTTGAAATGATTTCACATGATAGGTAATCGACTTGCCGCCGCCGCGCTATGCCGAATGTTTGTCTACCTGTTCGAGTTTCTGAGTGCCTTTCCCACGCCCGGAGACAACATGCCCTGAGACGGTCACTGTCGGCACCTCTTGCCCTACAGCGTGCGAGAACTGAATGGATGTCACGCTCTTCATCTCCACGCCATCAATCGCCAGCTGAACAAACTTACCGTCTCGGTATTCAATGATGAGGTCTTTCATTACGTGCTCCAGTGAGACGCAGGATCGAGCGGGTAGCCGTTGGCATCACAGCCTATTACCGCGCCGCTCTTCTCCATTCTCTGTTTCGTTGAGTCATGATGCGCTTTGCACAGTGGCTGCCAGTTTTCTTTACTCCAGAACAGGAGCTGTGCTTTCGATATGGCCAGCGGGTTACCTGACTTAAGCGCATCTTTGAGTTTGTGGGGCTCGATATGGTCAACCACCGTTGCTGGGGTTATGCGCCCCTGCTGCTCGCACATCACACATAGTGGGTGCTGCTGCAGGAAACGCAGACGGGCCTTATCCCATCGGCTGCTATATACGCGGGGCTCTTTGTTCATGCCAGTCTCCATGCGCGGCGGCGTTCCGTCCTCGGTTCGTTGTCAGGGTGACGCTCAACCGTCGGGAGGTCAGCGTGATCCACCAGCGAGTAACACGGATAAATCACCCGGCCACCGAATGCCTCACCTACGGCGTAATCAGCTGCCAGCGTTTTATTCCATGCGTTAAGCATGCGCGCCAGCCTGCCCTGAGGAGGGCTATAACATACGCCATGAATCAGTTTGCTAAGAACAAGGTAATCAGCGTTTACTCTGTCTGATTCCAACAGCATTCCGGCAATCTCTTTCTGATACTGCGGCGGTCGGCCGGTACCGAGATAAAAGCTCAACATGTCGTCAGGAAAACGAGTCAGCCAGTCAGTGACCTTTTCGGTGAATCCATGTACCGGCAGCGCGTCGTCTTCCAACACCACTACACGGCAAGGCTGCTCGGCTGCCCACTCGATAGCGCGCCGATGATTCCAGTTAGCACCGTGATTCCCTTCATCGATAAGCAGGTGCGCGCCAAGTTCGCCAGCAAGCAATGCAGCTGAGGCATAACGGGAATGGTGACCAACCACGACATACTTCACTTGTGTTTCCACCATGCGACCTCCTTACCGATCCCATCAGTTTTGAAAACAGTATGCACATGAGGTCCGGTAATAACCTTTCCTGCGAATGAATGAGCGACAATACCGAACGCCAGCATGTCACCCACCGCGGCGCCAGCCTGTTCTTTCTTCCAGAAACGATAACTCTCGATCCGGTAGTAAAGACGGATGATGCCGTGAGCAAACGCCATTACATCAGCGCGGGTACCGCCCAGCAGGCCAGCGTTAAGCATCACATGATTTCTGTGCGCTTCAATGAAATCCTGATAGATACGCTCCGGATGATTCTGCTTTGCCCAAGTGTCGGAGTACGTCTTCGGTTCAGAACCGACGTAAACATTCCCGGGCTGCATTTCATCCCATGGCGCGCGCAGCATTTCGACATCAGTACCATCGGTACACCAGACGAACCGGTATTCTGGGTGATCGCGTAGATGCTGCCAGATGTGAAGCCAGCGCCGAAAGTAAACATTCATCTTCACGTCAGGCACGCGGTACAGCTCAACGTCTGCCGGGGCTGTCTGCAGTTCATCCACCAGCGCGATACGACCACAATTCTGAAGCGAGGCCGCCCATTTGCTCAGCATGTCAGGCGAAGCCACCATTTTCTTGCCGCGCTGCGGGTCGGGCTGGCTGGTCAGTAGCGTAGTGATAACCACGTCGCGCCGCTTGCGGTATTCAACGTAACCGGTAAACCCGGCATCACGTCGTTCGTTGTGGATCTTCACGTTACGTTCCACCAGCGCCTGGCGGTCGGGCCTCGGTACTGAACGCTCTACGGCCTCATGCTCATCGAGAGAATGAATCAGCTTTTCTGAACCGACGACATCAGCGTAAGCCCAGGTCGTCAGGCCAGCGTTATGGATGCGCAGGGCAAGGTCGCTGTGTTCGTACATGCCGCGACCGTAAACCGGATCGAAACCGCCAACCATCTCGATAGCGCTACAGTGGTAATACAGCATCACGCCGCGCTGCCCGGTATACGCCACATGCTGATCGTCACGGTAAAGCACCGAAAGGTCATTCAACTTGTTGCGGCCAGCCAGATCGAGAAACTGGTAAGCCAGATGTGGCTCGGGTGATTCGATGTAGGGAAGATGCCAGTTATCGGCGATTGGATAAGCATCGTCATCCCATAAGAAAAGATGCTCGCATCCGGCATCCATTAACGCTGACATGCTGGCATTCTTCGAAGCAACAATGCCGAGTGATGTTTCATGGCGTACCAGCTGCACGCCGTTCGGAACGACTGCGGAAGGTTTAGAACCATCATCTATAACAACCACCAGCGCGCCGGCGGGCAAATGCTTCATGTGCTGCTCAAGCACCCGCTTCAGAACGTCGGCTCTATTGTGGGTAGAGATGGCAATGCCGATCCGAGTCGCTGAGGCGCAGGCAGGCACATACGGGACACCATCAATAGTGACCTGCATATGATTTTCCTTTTAGGCGTGAGCCTGTCGCACGGCGAAGCCGCCGAAAGTTAACGGTTTGCCCAGGCTCACAGCTGAAAGACTTTCTTTGATGTGCGCGTGCGATGCGCATTAAAAAGCCCCGCGGGTGCGAGGCCGTTTTATACCTTGTAGGGGATAAGCGTTGTCTTATCCGCTGAAGGGGATAATCAGAACTATTGCGAGGATCTGGTTTCTTTCTGGCAGTTTGCCTGCCACGCTTTGTTATGCGTCAGGATGTCTTTCTTCGTCTGGGGGTCCAGTACATCCCAGTCGTGATCCGTTCCGTAGATGGGTTTAACCCAGTCGCAAGCCGTGTCCACTACCTCAACCTTTACGGGTCCAGTTGTCCCGCAGCTCGCGATCAACATCGTCGCCAGACATATGGTTAACAGTCTGCTGTACATTGCTGGCCTCTTTGGTTGCTTCTACCCGGCGTTCGGCTACTGCTTCAGTGGCTGCGGCCTTTTCTTCGGTGCGCTGCTGCTCTGCTTTGGCTTCCGCTTTGCTGGTGCCGCGTGAATGACCTAGGCCAAACGCGGCGGCAATAGCAGCAAAAACCGCGACAACGAGTCCGGTAATCATCTCAAGCGTCATATAACTACCCGCTCCTTTACCCAGCCATAAACAAACGTTTCGTTCGCGCTGCGCTGTTCTGCCAGCTCAAGATAACGCTGACCTTGGCTACAATTCAGGGCCCGAAGCATAACCAGCTCACCCTCTTTTCCGCGCCGGGAAAGATAGCTTTTTAACGCGCTGATAGTTCGCGGACCAATAAAACCATCTGCAATCAGATCGGGATAGAGCGTGCCCTGAATGTTGAACACGTTCAGCCAGCGCTGGAACCATTTGGTCTGAACCGATGGGCCCATGTTTACACCAGTGTCGCAGAGTTCTGCAGCGATAGCTGGTGATACCTCTGAAACAAGGTCGAAGCGTGGCCCTGTCCAGTAGTCAGCCGTCAGGATATCCAGCGCCTGCTGGCGGGTAAGGTTTCGCATATCTCCGGTGAATCCGTGGGCGCGAGCTACCGCTTGTGTGATTCCCCAGTTTGTTGGGCCGCCTTTGTCGTCGGGGTGATTAACATACCCGCCCTCTTTGCCGAGGATGGCATTAAAAATTTCGTCTTTGGTCATTAGTGCCTCAGATGATCAACCAGGCGCGCAACGTTGCCTCTGACGGCCACCAGCACGGAAAGGAAAATGATGTTGGCCCCAATAGTGGCCCATGACGAATGAGGATAAATCCCGCACAGGTAGGCCAACGGCACAGCGCTGTACGTGACAGTAATCAGCCAGGCTAAACGGGAAACCCACGGGCGATGCCGGGAATCGCCACGACGATAAAACATCAGGGTAATCACCACCCCGGCGCAGAGCAGAGCATTTAATGTTGCAGTTGGGTCATTTAGTACCACCTGAACCTCCCCGGCGCGTTATCAGCGCCACCAGCGAGCCGACATCCTGGTTATTCAGGAACGTCAGGATTTTGACGGCTAATGCAGAAATGATTACGGCACCGATGGCGTCCAGAGGTTTATCACTGTAACCGGTCCAGGCAGATAACTTTGAGCCTACCAGCCCGGAGCATAAGATCCCGGCGATATACGACACTATGAAATATGCCAGCCGGCGGGTTGCACTCAGATCAGCTGCTGTGGCGATATAGAATACGGCACCTGCAAATGCGCCAAATACCACACCATAATCGGTGCCTGTAAGCAGGCCATAGATACTGGCACCCGTCAGAGCGCCACCGGCTAAGCCAGTGCCGGAAATCGGATCGGACATCGGTCCCCCTCAATGCTGTGAATCCTCTCAATATGAGGGGAAGTAAGGCAGCCAAACGAATCAATTTCAAAAGTGAAACTAAGATATGGTGATCTCAATTGCATGGCGATAAAATAAACGGTCCACTATCGAATGGAGCGATTCATGATTTTTCTTCGAACAGAAAATGGCAGCGAAAAAGTTGACGACTGGGAGCTAATCACTTCAAGACCAAATTTTGTTGCCAAAATAGCAAAAGGCGATCATCAGTTTGAGGAGATTATTGGTTACTATAAATTTAAGGAAGAAATCCACTGTGGTTTAACTGGATGCAACCAGCCACACCAAATGGGTTACATCGTCAAAACCTCAAGAGGTATAGAAACCAACATCGGCAACAAATGTGGAAAAAACGAATTTGGAGTTGAGTTTGGTGAAAACGTTCTCAGTTTCAATAAATTCATGGAGATCGAAACAAACCGAGAAATTATTAGCACCGCAAAAGATAAGTGTGATGCATGGAAAAAAAATATTGAAGCGCTACGAAGCGTCAAGCCCACTATCGATTATCTGTCGTTTGCTATTGAAAAAAGTAAAAACTCCAATTTTTCTGGCAGGCTTGGGGCTGCAGAAATCCGTCTATTAGAAAAAAATCAGAGTGGCTTTGTGACTCTTTCAGAAGTTGAAACTGATAAGAAGACAAGAACCATTCTTTTTGCAATGAATAAGCATATGCGGGATTCTGGAGAGGCAACAAGCGAGTACGACATGGGGAAAGTATCATTTACCCATGTGCTGCTACCCGAAAATAATCTTCGAAATTTATTTGTATCTATAAGTGAAGACATCAAAAAAATTCGTACCATTGACCTATCGACAGCACCAAGCCCTGAGATTGCTGAAACTGCCAGAATCGCGGCCACAATTGAAGAACGAATCAAACAACTAAAAAACCTAAAACATCAAGCCGGTAAGTTCTTAACTAAAAAGAACCTATTACCTATAGCAAATAAAATAAAATACTCTTCGACAGCAGAAGAAATCGAGCTTAAAAACTTTATGGGCTTTTTAGGTTGGCTTAAGTAATAAAAAAGCCCCGAGAGGGGCTTCATGTTGAAATCTTTTAGGCGTTACTCCGCATGATTAGAAGCATACATGACAAGTTCGGACAAAATCAAGCTTTATGTAGTGAAAAAACTAAACTTTGCTGCTTTCTTCACAGCTACTGGTTACAGCCTGAAATTCCCTTGCCGCCTTCCCCTCCTCTTGCTGGCAAATGCTCACCAACGCCTCAAGAAACGGTTTCCAGTTGCGAGTCCATGTTCTGACGTGCAGATCCGGAACGCGCTTCAGTATCACTTTATAGGCTGCGGTAGACGGCACCGCAGAAAATCCATTTCCGCTGCAGCGCTCGCAGGTTTTAAACACCGGAGCGCCGCGCTCGCTTGTGGCCTTGCGGTCTAGAACCTCGCCTTTACCGCCGCAACGACAACGGGCGCTGATCGTTCCCTTGCCTTCGCAAGCATCACAGACCGCCGGTACAACCTCTGTTACCTCCGTCCACTGCTCCCAGTCAGACGGTCGAACAGCACGAGAGCGGCAGGCCCAGTATGGAGCTTTACCCCATGGGTACGAAACCTTGCGGATAATCTGCTCGCGGGTTGTTCGTCCGGTACCACTGCAACTGTGACACGTCACGCTGGTAGCCGCAGAACGTGAGTAATCAGCAAAGGCAAATTGTGCCAATATCTGCATACACCATCCGAACTGGCCACCAGCTGCTTTGCGAACATTCTTCGGTGCGACATCCATCGCATATCGCGCCAGCGCCTGAACTGCGAGCTGTTCATCGGTTTTGCTGATTCCCGCTTTACCGAAGAACGCCGCCAGGCCGAAGCGCGCACGGCTGCTGGTGGTGCCAATCGCCGCCATTACATCTGTTCCTGTAAGGCGGTCCGGAGAGGTTCCTTTCACGTCGTCGCTGATGTGCATACCCTGAGGGCTAAAGTGTTTTAGTGATGCTTCAAGTTCCATATCTCAAACCCTCGTTACGTTGCTGGCTTCCCACTCGAGATCAAGCTCGCTTTGCGGCTTACCGACCAGGTAGTTAAATGGTTTTTTCTCGCCTTCCAGGAACTGGTGAGAGCGAGAGTCGAAATTAGCTCCGATGTCTCCGATCCACCCTTCGCCTTCTCGTTGCTTCAACAAACGAATCATTGAGGCGGGGAGATTGATCGCGGCCTGTTCGTCTTTGTCGAGGCTCTCATAACCCATACGATCCGCTTTTCTCTGCGCCAGCTCACGGGGAATGTTGCGCCAGACGGCCATAACGTTGTCGGGCATGTCGGTTAAGGCGCCAGTGCCTTTTACGTCCATCTTTCCGGTTGGAGCGGAGTCGTTTGTTTTTCTGGCGTGGGTAACCAGCAGGACGTGACAGTTATGCTCGTTCTTGAAGTCGCACAGCGTATCGATGAAGTCCTTCTGACCTGTGTAGTCTTCTTCGTCTAAGCCACATTTAGCCAGGTTATCTATGACGAACAGCTCAATGCCATAGCGGCGCCGGGCATAGGCAAAAATCTCAAGAAGCCGGTCTGCTTTGGCCGTTCCGGTAAGTTTGAATACCCAAAGGCGGTCAGAAAACCATTCGTTGGTCATAATGATTTCTTCACGTTTCGGTGAGGAAGTGCAGATGGTTTGCCGCGTGAGTCGGGCAAGCATTTTGCCTGGTTTAAGCTCCAGAGAAGCAATACACGTCCTGACGCCCTGACTCATCGCATCAATCGCGATATGTCCAACGAGCTCTGTTTTTCCATGTCCATTCACCCCATTGACGAGGGTCAGTTCACCGGCACGGAACTTAAAGTTGTTGTTCAGCGAAGCCCATGGGCTTGTAAACAGACCGGTATCCCGATGTTCGAATGCCTCGATAGTTTCCTGAAGCAAGTCACCTGCTGAGCAAAGCTCATCGGGATCGAAGAATTTGGCGCGCTCCATGTATTCCAGAATGGAGTCGCTGTCCATGCCGTTCATCAGGCAATCGTTGATATCTTTGTGGGGAAGTTCAACCATGCGGCAACGATGTTCCCCAAGACGTCTGGCGATTTCTTTTGCAGCTTCACGGCCTACATCGTCGTTGTCCAGGCACAGCCAAATTTCCTGGAAGCGATCGAGGTTATGGTATTCATATTCAATCCACTGCTGTTTGGCACCCTTACCGCCGCCAAAGGGAACAGACAGGGCATCATAGCCAAGCTGCGTGAAGGTCATGCAGTCAATCTCCCCCTCGCACAGCACTACCAGGCGGGTATTTTTATCCAGCGCCTGCCAGCCAAACAGGCATGGTTCACAATCAGCTTCAGCCATAATTAGCTTTTTGCCGTTTGGCCGTTCGGTACCGATACGTTTTACCTGAAGCAGTTCGCCGTTCCGGATATACGGAAATGCCACGGCAGGCACCTCTCGGTTTTCGTCGTGGTACCAGACCACCGCATCTGTCACTTTAAAACGATCGGCCGTTTCACGGGTAATGCCACGTGAAGCAAGATAGTCGTAGCATTTGCTGGCCGATTTAACGCCCTTCTTCGTCGGGCGAGAGAACGTTTTTTTCTTCGCTTCGAAGTGGTGATCGTCATCTTTCAGGCCAAGAAACTCTTTCGCCTCTCGCATTGCATCGTGCAGTTGGCAATTACGCACCAGCACCCAGAGATCCAGCAGGTCACCACTGTCTCCGCTGGCAAAGTCAGCCCATGATTTTTTACCGCCGATATTGACCTTGAGGCTTTTGCCTGAGTCACCGTTCGTATTGCCAGCACACCACTCCTTCCCCTCCAGATGTCCTTTCGGAAGGAGAAACTTAGCGACGCGTTCAGCGTTATCCCATAGTTTTTCTGATATTTCAGCTGGGCTCATAACTCACAAACTCCGTAAATCGAATTTAACAAAAAACCATCTCACAAATCCCTCGCACAGAACGCCGTGGTTATATCCGGCCACCAGCAAACGCTTGAGGAGTATTTTCATGGGCGATACCCGCCACGGTTCATGCGATCGATCGCTGACTGATTGATAAACACTTCGGCAGAGCCGTCATCAGACTTTGCGTACCACTCGTAGCGGGACTGGTCTTGTCGGGTAGGGACTTTGTTTTCCTGGGTCTCTACCAGCCACGGTTCATCGAAATGTTTATCCGGCCCGAAGAACGTCGCCGCCTGCTTGACGAACGAAGTACCGATCTTTCCCTCAGAGGCCATGAAAGCTGCGTAGCGCTTAACCCCTTCCAGCATCGTCTCTGGTTTTACGCCCTGTTTAATACGTGCGTTCCAGGCTTTGAATGCGCTTAGCTTGTTATTTCCACCGCTACGTTTTGGGTATGCCTGCCAGGCTTCTTCAAATGCAGGAGAATAATCAGTTGAAGATTTCACTTTCGGTGTGTCGGCTTCAGCCGATGCACCAAGATATTTATTCTCTGTATTAATCTTCTGTGTAGTCTCCTGGTAATCTACTGTATGAATGGATGCGGAATTTCCACATGACTGCTCGTTGGTTTTACCCATACCTGCATGCTGGTTTTCCGCATCACTGTTTGCGGAAATTCCGCATCCTTGTTTGTTGGTTTTCCCCATACCTGCATGCTGGTTTTCGCCGAGTAGAAGTTCTTCCAAGCGCTCCTGGTTTACTCTGAAATATAATTTTGCTGGGATGCCACGTTTTGCTTCTTCCAGTACGCCACAGGAAACCAGCTTTTTACGCGCTCCCTCTTGTTCGTAACGCGTTAATCCAGTCTCTTCTTCGAGATCTGACTGGGTTTTGTAGAACCAATTCCCTTCCATGCGGTTCTGCCAATAGACAATCTGTGACAATAGCAATGCACCTGTAATACCCACGCCAAGGCGAACGAAGGACCGTTGAAAGGCTATTGGACGATCAACGAGCTGTAAGAAATTGCTCACTCCACAACCCTCCTGAAATAATTTTGAAACTTCCAGACAGGCTGCATGCATTCATGCGGATAATTCTGCCTGGTGAAATACACCTGCTGCTTATCCCGATTCCAGCCGGTGACATGCACAATCACACCGCGCGGATCGCGATAATCGATATCCAATGGCTTAATTTGGTTTTCGGTAGTGATTGAGTGCGACATATCACACCTCATTGCCCGGGTGAGGGAATGTATCTGGAAGGTCTGGGCGGATCTGGTAGGCTTTAACTTCGCCACCAGTAGCTTTAACAATGGACATGACATGATCAGCCTTAACCCGGCTACCATTAAGCCAGCGAAATACAGCCGGTTGAGTAACCCCGCACGCCCTTGCTAATGCAGCTTGGCCGCCGAGAATATCGATAGCTCTCTTGACATGTTGATTGATCATAAAAATACCAAAAGTTATTGAACATAGGGAAAGAGTATAGCCTTGAATAACTTTATGCAATAACTTATCGTATTTGCCACTTAATAACTTTTTGTATAGGCTTATTGGTATGAACACATTCTCAGATCGTCTTCAAAAAGCGATGGTTGACGCAGGCCTTACACAGGCAGAATTAGCGATGAAAGTTGGGGTTTCGCAACCAGCTATCTGGCGTCTTGTTGCAGGAAAAACCAACACAACACGTAAGTTGGTTGAGATTGCTAATGCGCTGGGTGTGAGCCCTGAGTGGCTATCAACTGGAAAAAATCATGTGCCTCATAGACAGGGCTATGTGATAGAGACCATGCCCGAAAGGGAGGTAAAGGATAACGCTGGCATATTCAGGGTCGAGGTTCTTGACCTTTCAGTGAGTGCAGGGCCTGGCACGTTCATGCTTTCAGAATATGTGGAGGTTTTACACGCTATTGAGTTCACGACTCAACATGCAAAATCCCTCTTCGGGAATCGTAGTGAAGATGTCGTAAAAGTAATGACCGTCAATGGCGACAGCATGGCCAGCACGTTCAATTCCGGTGATCGTGTCTTCGTAGACATTTCCGTCCGACACTTTCTAACGGATGGTGTGTATGTGTTTGTTTTTGGTAAAACATTTCACCTAAAACGTCTCCAGATGCAGGGAAACAGGCTGGCAGTCTTATCGGATAATCCGGCATATGAGAAATGGTATATCACGGAAGAAAACCAAGATGACCTTTACGTGATGGGTAAAGCCATAATGCATGAATCAATCAATTACAATAGGCTCTAACCTTCAACACCCCACCTTTTGAAGCCGCTTAAAAGCGGCTTTTTCTTTGTCTGTAGCTGTAAGCATGCAGTTTAATAACAAAATTTAATCAAAAAAATCAATGCATTAAACTAAATCGCAAAAGAAAAATAAGTTTTGTTATTGCAATAAGTTATTGCATGACTTAAAGTTCATTCATCGGCAAACAACGGAGCCAATGAAATGAATACTCAAATCACCGTAGCCAAAACCATCGGCAAAAGAATATTAAATCAAAGATCTTCGCTTCGACTGTCTCAGGATTTTTTGGCTGATCATCTTGGTTTAACAACTGAAACCATTAACAACTGGGAAACGGAAAAAACTGTTCCGTTTGCTGACCAGTTAATCCAATTGGCTAACATTCTTCATTCTGATGTTCTGTGGCTCATTTCAGGAAACGAGCAGTGTGGTGAATTTACAGAGCCAACAAGCATTATAACTTCCAATCAACTTAATTCATGGTCTGCGGATATTGGCAATTGCAGAATGGCTTTATCCAACGCTATGGATTGTATGCCTCAGGAATTGTCGGCTATCGGTACGCTAACTATCGTTTATGAAAAATTAGACGACTTGCAAGAAACCATCTGCAAGCAAGCCGACAAGATTTAAAATTAATTAACATTATTTAATTAACACCTTTCTTGGTGGGGCCAAACTCACCCTGAGGAAATGAAAATGCAAAATTCCGTCGCAATTAATAAGCCAATTAAAACGCCTCAGATGCTGTTCGGATCTGACAACATTAATGACTTTGGCAACCGCGTTCAAAGCTGCCGGATGGAAGGTGATTCAATGCAGCCGACCATCGAACCATGTGAGGTTGTGGCTTTCGTTGATTGCGGTGGACATGCGCTTACCTCTGGCATTTATGTTTACACAATGGATGCTTTTGGTCGCCCATGCCTTTTCATTAAGAGAATTGAGCCATTAGCTGATGGCTCATTAAAAATCATCTCTGATAACCATCATTACGAAACTTTCACCCTTAACACCGATGAACAGAAAGAAATCAAAATTCACGGTCGGGTGGTCGCTTCTTTGGCCGTGAGGCGCTTCGTATGACTTTCATCATTGATAAATCGGCATATAGAACAGCATGCCTTTATGCCGCTAGTGGTTATGAGGTAATTGCGCGCTTGTATCTTAAAAAGGCATATGGACGTTAATTATGGGCGTATTTAAAAGACATGATATTCAGTGTGTGAATATCAAAGCTGAGCAACTGGCGGGCCTATCTCAAACATTATTTGAACATCGAGACAATCTCGACCACTTTCAACTTAAAACGATTTGCGCTCTTGTTTATGACATTGCTTCTGACATTCATAACTGGACAGAAAAAGAAGAGGAAATTGTTATGAGCTTAGAGGAGGAGGCGCGCCGCAATGGATAATTTAATCAACACCTATCGACGCAGAATTGCAAACGCGGCATTGGCGCGACTCAAACGTAAGACTGGTGGAAACCTACTCATTATAAAACTGCCAGATAACAAAATTGAAACCGTAGAAGTAAAAGAGCATTTCATGAATCAGCTGTTATTACGGTTTGAAGGATTAACTCGCGGAGGGCTTAACCGATATGAGGGTGACGCTACTATCAAAACCGCATATCAAAATGCAATAGGAATTAATAAACACACCGAATATCTGACAGATTCAGGGAAATTAATTATCGACGAACTTCTGAACGAGGTTGTTGATTACGTGAAGCAGAAACATGTAAGCAGAGGAATTAACTGATGGCAGAAAATAACGACAGCATCAAGCGGCTTGTCGCCAGGCTGAAAGATATCCACGAAAGGACAGGTATGAATTTCCCTGCATGGATGATGGATGAAAATCGCAGCGGAGACCACGAGCTTAGTGCTGCCGAGCAGCATGAATGGGCTGAAATCATCTGTGAGTCCATGCGCGGAACTGTCGCCCTCCTCTACCTGATTGAATGCGAAAAGCGCTGGGGGCTGCGTGAGGGTGAGTATGTGTTCAGAAGTGAAGAGAGAGTCTTAGGCCTTACAAGAGCGCTGATTGAGAACGTACTAATCAAGTACGTGGAAGAAGACCTTCTCCTGCACAAGCCAACAGAGCGCTATATGGCCGTGTTCCAGTTCTACTGGGCAAATGAGCAGCGCGTTCAAGCAGGTGAAGCGTCATGGTTCAACGAATTCCTGGATGGGATTTTTTTAGATGTCGCGCGCCGGTTGCGTGCCGGTGAAAAGCCTCCAGTAAAACCAATTTTGCATTAAGGAGAAACGAAAATGGCAATGAAAACTGAATTAGCACCAGTAGCGGCTCGCGACTTGCAGATCATCGAGTATCGCGGTCAACGCGTAGTGACCACTGAGCAGCTGGCGGCCGGATATGGTGCGACCGAGAAGATGATCAGTAATAACTATTCTCGTAACGAATCCCGCTTCGTTGAAGGTAAACACTACTTCAAGGTTGAGGGTGAAGAGCTGCGGGGGTTGAAGAACAGACCCTCTTTAAGTGGGTTAGTTGGAAAGAATGCCCGCTCTCTGATTTTGTGGACGGAACGTGGAGCGGCTAACCACGCAAAGATGCTGGAAACCGATCAGGCGTGGAATTACTTCAACGATCTTACTGAGTTTTATTTCAGCTATAGGGAGGCAACTTATCTGCCTGCCCCAACTGAGCTTTCAAAGCTCGAAATCCTCAAAATGGCAATAGAGTCCGAAGAGGGGCGACTGGCAGAAAAAGAACGCGCAGATCATGCCGAAAGAACCAAAGCCCAGATTAGCCGCAAACGCGAAGCCTCAGCTCTCGGAAAGCTCAGCGCCGCAACACGACGCTGCCGAGATCTGGAAGAACAACTCGGTGAAAGCGAAAAACACGCAACCATTACCAAAGTAGAAAAGGCAACAGGTCGCAAAGGTGAATTTAAATTCGCCCCACTGCGTCGCTGGTGCCGAGATAAAGGCATTGAAGCCAAGAACGTTCCTGACGAACGCTACGGTAGCGTGAAGTCATGGCCTGCGGGTGCATGGCTGGCTGTTTATGGGATCGAACTCAAATCACTCTTCGGGGAGAAAAAATAATGCAGAAAGTTGACTACATCGTGACATTTATGGGGGATTACCCCTGCGGTGGCCGCCATCCGCTTACAGTAAAAACAAACTCCTTTGATGTGTCAGGTGCTATTTGTGCTGCAACTGAATCTATCGTTGATGACCGTATAGAGGCAACCAACTTGGTGCTGATCTCCGTTGTCCCTGATTCGTATCCTCCAGCCACAGACAATATGAACAGCGACGGATTGCTCAAGCCCTGTCCCTTCTGCGGCAACCCAAACGTGAGCCTGGTCGAAACCCTGCCTGAAGATGGTGACGAAAATATGTACCTCGTTAACTGTGGCTGTTGCAACGCTTCCCAGTTGCCTGACAGCAAACAGCGAGCCATCCATGACTGGAACCAGCGTGACATGGAGAGCAGCAGTGGAAATTAGCGCATTCGTACCGGCTGGCTCTGTTGAGCTGGCCCACCAGCAAGCTCTGACATGGGTATGCGATGCGTATCTGTTTTATCTGGTCAGCCTGCACCGCCGCCCGGTTTATCGCCACCAGTACGGTGATATTTCGCTTAATCAGCCAGCATTACAGGAATTCATCGATTCGTATCTGGAAAACAAAGGCTGGGATATGGAAAAACGCCGGGCCCATTACATCAACATTCTGGACCTTATCAAATATATGCATCGCAGCAATTCGGACTTCATCGACTGGGGAACGGTGCCATCACTAACACCTCGCGGGCTGCGCTGGATGAATGCCTGTTTTTCAAGACTGGGAGAAATGGTTAATGCCTGTGGTGGTTGGGATTACGTTGAAACATTGGCAGACAGGAAGGTGAACGGATGAAAGCTGAATCCATTGATGTTAACCAACTGGTAACCATAAGCGACCACCTGCAGGCTCTGGTCACGGCTGAAGATGTCATTGCCAGTATCAGCTCGCAACTTGAAAACGTTATCGATAACGAATATGGCTGGCGGCACAGGGCAAACGTAGCTCTGGTTAAGTGGAAGAACACACGGAAACGCATTACTTCCCGCCTGGCCGTACTGCGTCAACTGGAGCGAGAGAAAAATATTGAGCGTCAAAAATCGCGGGATGAATTGCTCATCAGAGCCCTGAGAAATGAGGTATCAGCTGAAGTTTTTCGCCGCTGCTGTGAGTCTGTGGAAAGGGAAATGGAGGTGTGTGGTGACTGAATCGAATCTGTTTGAGTTGGTTCAATTGATTAAATCTGCTGCCGGTGATCCATCGGCAATGACAGATGCTATCTGGGAGGCTGGTTATCGCCAGCCTGAGCGGACTGCCGAGGAAGCCGCTCAGATAACTATTGACACGTTCTTCTACTGCAACTCCTACGATATGCCCACGGAATTCTGGCCGCGCAATTATGACAGCGTTCTCCAGAATGAACTGATGAAAGCAGTTATCGGTGAGGATGGTGAGCTTGACGGCGCTGATGCGGTAATCATCGCTAAAAACGTAATCAGCGCGGGATTCAGCAAGGAGGCGGCAAATGGGTGAAATGGTTGACATAAACGACGAACTGGTTCGCTCAGTCGTCACCGTTGACGATGGCCGGGACTATACCGCCCAACTGGTATGGAGGATGGGTAAACGCAGAGATATGCGTAATGGCGTTTCAGTACCGATCCCTCCAGCGCCAAAGGTTTCAGCAGTGCGAGTTGAAGCGAAGAGAAAGCCCCGGAAACGGGGTTATCGGGTAGTTCAGAAAGCGATTGGTTCAGTGTGAGGTGGAAGTATGAACAACGAAACAGACATTATCTCTGACGCCGATATTGAAAAGTTGACCGGTTATAAAATTCCTTCAAAGCAATGCGAAAGCTTGCGTGATGCCGGGATATTTTTTATAACCAGGCGCGATGGACGCCCTCGCACAACGTGGGCTCATTTCAACAATCCGCTTTCTCACCGACAGAAAGCTATTGATGCTAACGGTCCTCAGCCTAACTTTGGAGCTCTTGACTAATGCCACGCGCACGTAAAAACAAAGACGATGCCTGGATGCCCCCGAGGGTTTACCTCGGACGTTCAGCCTATGAGTATCACCCAAAAGGAGGCGGAAACATCCGCCTTTGTGATAAGACCTGCACACAGGCGCAGGTCTGGACAGCATGGGAAGCACTGATTAATGACAGGCCGGATGAATCAACACTTTCTGGACTGGTTGAAAAATTTTTCCAGTCGGGAGATTTTTTCGAACTGGCCTCTGAAACACAGAAGGATTACCGCAAATACTCCAAAAAGATAATCGATGTTTTCGGGCAGATGCCACCAGACAGCATTAAGCCTGAGCACGTGCGTAAATACCTCGATAAGCGTGGCGTAAAGAGTCGCACCCAGGCCAACCGGGAAAAGGCTTTTATGTCGCGCGTGTATCGCTGGGCTTACGAACGCGGGTATGCCAATAGCAACCCCACAAAAGGCGTTAAGCAATTTAAAGAGACTGGCAGGGATCGCTATATCACGCACGAAGAGTACAACGCCTTATACAGCGTTTCGCCTGATGTCGTACGTGTCGCAATGGAGCTGGCTTATCTGTGCTGCGCACGTCAAAACGATGTACTTGAGATGAAGAAAAGCCAACTTATGACTGAAGGAATACTGATTAAGCAGAGCAAAACAGCAGTAGCACAAATTAAAGCATGGTCAGACCGGTTGAAGGCAGCAATTGAACTTGCTAAAGCCCTCCCTCTCAACGAAGGGATGAGTAGTCTGTTTATTCTTCATCAATCCACCGGGCACAAATACACCAGGGATGGCTTCAACAGTCGATGGAGAAAAGCCAAAGAAGAAGCGCGGGTTAAATACCCCCATTTGAGTTTTGACTTCACATTTCATGACCTGAAAGCGAAAGGTATCTCAGACCTGCAGGGGAACATTTACGAGAAACAGGCTATCTCAGGACACAAAAACGTGGAGCAAACAGCACGATATGATCGCAAAATTGCAGTCGTTCCGGTTGTCGGCGGTCAATAAAATATTATGAAGTGATATTATGAAACAGCAGATTTCGGGCATAAAAAAACCACCTTTCGGTGGTTTATACGACACTGCTTATCATTGATTTTATTCTAGTTTTCCCATGGTAGCCGGAGTGGGACTTGAACCCACACAGCGCGAACGCCGAGGGATTTTAAATCCCTTGTGTCTACCGATTCCACCATCCGGCCAGGGAAGAAAGTGGAGGCGCGTTCCGGAGTCGAACCGGACTAGACGGATTTGCAATCCGCTACATAACCGCTTTGCTAACGCGCCGTAAAACTTTTCAAACTGACACCCGCTACTGCGCATGTCTTTAATCTGGAGCGGGAAACGAGACTCGAACTCGCGACCCCGACCTTGGCAAGGTCGTGCTCTACCAACTGAGCTATTCCCGCATGTCATCAAGTAAATGTCTAACCACTTGATTTCATTATCGTCCGGCTTGCTGTGCCGCCGTTCGATGCGTTGCATTCTACTGATATGACGTTATGAGTCAACGTTATTTTTTGCATCCCCGGATCGTTTGCTGAAAATTACGTCGAAACGATCACTGATCAAGCAAATCCCCGCGCGCAGCGTTCAAATATTGCAGCATGGACCACAGCGTCAGCACCGCCGCCACCCACAGGAGGCCAATCCCCGCCCACTCAACCCAGGCGTTTGGACGCCAGAGCATCCAGACCAGCGCCGCCATCTGCGCCGTCGTTTTCACTTTCCCAATCCAGGAGACCGCCACGCTGCTGCGTTTTCCCAGCTCCGCCATCCACTCGCGCAGCGCGGAGATGATAATCTCACGGCCAATCATGGTTGCCGCAGGCAGCGTTACCCACCAGGTATGATAGTGCTCAGCCACCAGCACCATCGCAATCGCGACCATCACTTTATCCGCCACCGGATCGAGGAAGGCACCGAAACGGGTGCTTTGATTCCAGCGGCGCGCCAGATAGCCATCAAACCAGTCTGTTACCGCTGCAATAAGGAAGATCAATGCGCAGGCAAAGGGTGCCCAGACAACTGGCAGGTAAAACGCCAGCACAAAGAACGGGATGAGTACGACACGAAAAAGAGTGAGCAACGTAGGGATGTTATATTGCATAATGACGGTAACTATTTGTTGTCAGTAAAATTTAGCTCTATGTTGCTACAGAGCCCTCAATGTTTCAACGAGTAGTAGATCTTTTCTGCCAGCCCTTGCGAAATACCCGGCACTTTTGCAATTTCCTCCATGCTGGCGTTGAGTAATCCTTGCAATCCGCCCATATACTTCAGCAGCATCTGGCGACGTTTTGGCCCCACGCCTTCGATCGTCTCGAGTGAGCTGGTGTTTTTCACCTTCGCCCGTTTTTTGCGGTGACCGCTGATGGCGTGATCGTGCGATTCATCGCGAATATGCTGAATGACGTGCAGCGCCGGAGAGTCCGGCGGCAGGCTGAAGCCCTCACCTTCCGGCTCGAAGAACAGTGTCTCCAGACCGGCCTTACGATCGGCCCCTTTTGCGACGCCCAGCAGCAGCGGATGGTTTTTATCCCAGCTGACATCAAGCGATTCAAATACCGCTTTCGCCTGGCCGAGCTGCCCTTTCCCGCCGTCAATCAGGATCACATCGGGGATCTTGCTCTCTTCTATGGCTTTACCATAGCGACGACGCAGCACCTGATTCATCGCCGCATAGTCATCGCCCGGCGTGATGCCGGTGATGTTATAGCGGCGATACTCGGCGCGCAGCGGACCGTTAGCATCAAACACCACGCAGGACGCGACCGTCTGTTCACCCATCGTATGGCTGATGTCGAAACACTCCATCCGTTTCACTTCCGGCAGCTTCAGCAGCGCCGCCAGGGCCGTTAAACGCTGGTGCACCGTCGACTGCTGCGACAGCTTAGTGGTGAGTGCCGTTGCCGCGTTGGTCCGCGCCAGCTTCAGATAACGCGCGCGATCGCCGCGCGGTTTGGTTTGAACATTGACCCGGCGCCCCGCCAGTTCAGAGAGCGAATCGGCCAGCAGGGTTTTATCGTCAAGATTAAAATCGAGCAGGATTTCAGAAGGCAGCGTGCGCATCTGGCTCCCCTGCAGATAGAACTGGCCGACAAAGGTTTCCACCACTTCGCCCAGTTCGGTACCGCCAGGGACCTTCGGGAAATAGCTGCGGCTGCCGAGCACTTTGCCCTGGCGAATAAACAGCACGTGCACGCAGGCCATTCCGGCGTCAAAGGCCACGCCGATGACGTCGAGATCGTCACCGGTATTTGAGACAAACTGTTTCTCAGTCACTCTGCGCACCGCCTGGATTTGGTCGCGGATACGCGCGGCCTCTTCGAACTCGAGTGCGGCGCTGGCTTTTTCCATCCGCGCAATCAGCTGGGTTAAGACCTGATCGTCCTTGCCGGCTAAGAACAGGCGCACATACTCCACCTGCTGGGCATACTCGTCTTCACTGACCAGCCCGGCCACGCACGGCCCCAGGCAGCGGCCAATCTGGTACTGCAGGCACGGGCGCGAACGGTTACGGTAAACGCTGTTTTCACACTGGCGGATCGGGAAGATTTTTTGCAGCAGCGCCAGCGTTTCTCGCACGGCATAGCCGTTGGGGAACGGCCCGAAATATTCACCCTTCGCATGTTTTGCACCACGGTGCATAGCGAGGCGCGGATGGGTGTCGCCGCTCAGAAAGATAAACGGATAGGATTTATCATCACGCAGCAGGACGTTGTAGCGCGGCTGGTAGAGCTTAATATAGTTGTGCTCAAGCAGCAGCGCTTCTGTCTCTGTATGCGTGACGGTAACATCAATATTCTGAATGAGTGAGACCAGCGCTTCGGTCTTACGGGAGGCCAGGTTACTGCGAAAATAGCTGGAGAGACGTTTTTTAAGATCTTTTGCCTTCCCCACATAGATAACCGTACCGCCAGCGTCATACATGCGATAGACGCCAGGCTGGCTGGTTACGGTTTTCAGAAATGCTTTTGAATCGAACACATCCCTCACTGACTTAACAACGTCTCCGCATTACACAAACCATGTCGGATGGCCAGATGCGTCAGTTCGACGTCACCATGAATGTTCAGTTTACTGAACATCCGATAACGATAGCTGTTTACCGTTTTCGGGCTGAGATTCAGCTGTTCCGAGATCTCATTCACCTTCTGACCTTTGGTGATCATCAGCATAATCTGCAATTCACGCTCGGACAAACTGGCAAAGGGTGATTCGGTTTTCTCGGGCTCGATCTGACTCAGCGCCATCTGCTGAGCGATGTCGGACGCAATATAACGCTGTCCGGCAAACACGGAACGGATAGCATTGACGACTTCCTGCGGTGCAGCACCTTTACTCAGGTAACCCGCGGCCCCCGCCTGCATCACTTTCGCGGGCAGTGGATTTTCGGTATGCACAGTCAGCATGATGACTTTGGTGTCTACAAAGGTACGCGCGATTTTGCGTGTTGCTTCAAGACCACCGATACCGGGCATGTTCATATCCATCAGCACCACATCGGCGGAGTGGGTACGGCACCATTTTACCGCATCTTCGCCACAGCATGCCTCACCGGCAACTTTAATACCTTTAATATCTTCAAGAATGCGTCGTATCCCTGCGCGCACCAGTTCGTGGTCATCAACAAGAAGGACGTTGATCAAAGGAAATGTCTCCAGAATAGGGATAACGCTACTGTGTGATAATTTGGTTTATATTAACGGTTTTCCTGACAAGATTAAAACGTTAAAAAACCGGCTATTCGATTTTGCTCTCGTTTTTGGAAATTAGGCTGTACAGGCGGTGGAAAGAGAGCCCGTGCATTCTGGGCTCTTGCAGCTTTTTTTAACCATCTGTATTCAAAAAGTTACAAAAAACGGGCTGGCTTAACCTGCGCAAAAACAGGGTTCAACTTTTTGTAACAATAATTAACGGCCAGCGAACCCGACCTAAACAATTAATAATCATTAAGCGGGTTGAGTTTACCGGTACGATCTGTTTACGCAATTAAACATCGGCGTAAAAGTACGAAAAACAACCGCTGCATTTTTTGCTTCAGCTTGTGGTATACTCCGCCGCCTTGACTTTCGTCGTCGCGCTTTAGCGCCGTTTAATAATGAGGAAAATAAATGAGCACACCTGAATTTGCCACTGCGGAGAATAACCAGGAACTGGCACAGGAAGTAAACTGCCTGAAAGCGCTGCTAACGCTGATGCTGCAGGCGATGGGCCAGGCTGATGCCGGTCGTGTGATCATTAAAATGGAAAAACAAATCGCGGAGATGGAAGACCAGGCTGAATCAGCGGTATTTGCTAACACCGTTAAGCAAATCAAGCAAGCGTACCGTCAGTAACAAAAAACGGCTGGATGCAGTGCATTCAGCCGTTCGCTCGTCTGTCACGCAGAACGTTTTACTGCGTCAAATCAGTCCCGTTGCCGCCGCATAGCACGCGATCTGCGTCTTGTTGGGCGCGTTGAATTTCTTCTGCATATTCTTCTGATGGAAGTTAACGGTATTCTCTGAGATCGAGAGAATGATCGCTATTTCCGCTGACGTCTTCCCTTCCGCAGTCCATTTCAGAATTTCACGCTCGCGCTTGCTGAATTTCATTTCCGGCGGCATGACCATCTCATCGTCAAAACGCATCAGCGAGGTTAAGGCCATTTGCACCAGCATTTGCAACCGCAGCTCTATTTCTTCATGGTCTAATGGCCCTTCCTGTACACGCGTACGAGACACGGACAGGAAACCAAGCGCATGATTTGGCAGCATCAGGCACTGCGTTATTCCCGAGCGTAAACCGTGATCCTGGGCGCTGTGCCATAATTCCTGCGCCTCGGCGAATAATGCATCTGTCCAGGGGAGATGGCCCTGAATGAAATTCTCCGGTTTTAAAACCGGATCAATCGCGAAATAGTTCGCGGATTGATATTGCGCCATCCACAACTTTGGGTAAGTGGTTTGCAGGGAGATCTTAGGGCGGGTAAATGGCACGGGATGGCGCACGCAGAGCGCGTAATAATCGAATTCCAGCGCCTGAGTTTGTCGCTCCAGCTCCTGATATACCTCGGCGGCACAGGTCAATTCCTGAAACCGGAGGGAGCAATCCCGTCGCCAGGTGAAAAAGTCTAAATCCTTCATACTTACTAAATGAAGCCTCTGAACAGATAATCATTATTATGGTGAATATAAGCTAACACATAAAACTTTTTTCTAGCCACAAAATATCGGCAATAGCACAATTAACTTTACTATCGATAAGGTTTATCCGATCTGGATGGAATAAAAAAACAGAAGCCCTCGCGCAGAGGGAGAATAATTTGCTCCAGAGTCAATTTCTGGAGCAAATGCGTGCAAAAATGCTACTGCATAAGGAATTTTTCAAGGAATTGACGGGTTCGCGGCTGTTGAGGGTTAGCGAACAGGCTTTTCGCTGGCCCCTGCTCCACGATCCGTCCCTGATCCATAAAGATGGCTCTGTCAGCGACATCGCGCGCAAAGCTCATTTCATGGGTCACGATCACCATCGTACGTTTCTCCTGTGCCAGCTGGCGAATGGTGTTCAGCACCTCGCCCACCAGTTCCGGATCGAGCGCAGAGGTCGGTTCATCAAACAGGATCACGTCCGGGCGCATCGCCAGCGCGCGCGCAATCGCCACGCGCTGCTGCTGCCCGCCCGACAGGCGACGCGGATAGCTGGTCTCTTTCCCCGCCAGCCCGACTTTGGCGAGCAGTTCGCGAGCCCGCGCCGTCGCTTCTTCTTTTGGCTCACCTTTAACGATCACCGGCCCTTCGATGATGTTCTCCAGCACAGTACGATGCGGGAAAAGGTTAAAGTTCTGGAAAACAAAGCCGACATGCTGGCGCAGGCGGCGAATCAACCCTTTCTGTTGGCTGATGGATTTCCCGGTATCAATCGTGATCTCCCCGACCCGGATGGTACCGCCTTCCGGCTGTTCAAGCAGGTTAATGCTGCGCAGCAGCGTCGTCTTACCCGAACCGCTCGGTCCAATAATCGCCACCACTTCGCCCTGCTCGACTTCCAGATCGATCCCGTGGAGCACCGTTTGACCGTGGAATTTCTTCACCAGGTTTTTGACGTCAATTGCACTCATTTTGGATCACGCTCCTGGCGGTTAAGCTGGTTTTCGAAGTAGTTTTGCAGAGCAGACAGCACCGTCGCCATCACCCAGTAAATCAGCGAGGCGGCCAGATACATGGTAAAGACCTCAAGCGTACGGGAGGTAATGAGCTGTGCCTGACGGAAAAGCTCCGGAACCTGAATCGTTGCCGCCAGGGAGGTATCTTTCACCAGGCTGATAAAGCTGTTGCTGAGCGGCGGAAGCGCCACGCGCGCCGCCTGCGGCAGGATGGCCCGGCGCAGCGTCTGCCAGGGCGTCATCCCGATACTGGCCGCCGCTTCCCACTGCCCTTTGTCAATGGAGGAGATGGCCGCACGCAGGGTTTCGGAGGTGTACGCCGCGGTATTGAGCGACAGGCCAATCATCGCCGCCGGAATCGGATCCAGCTCGATTCCGAACTGCGGTAAGCCGTAGTAGATCATAAAGAGCTGGGCGATAAGCGGCGTACCGCGAAACACGGAGATATAAAAGCGCGCCAGCCAGCGCACCGGCAGGACAGGCGACAAGCGCATTAAGGCCAGTATAAATCCCAGTACCAGCCCAAAGAACATCCCGCCGATACTGAGCTGCAACGTAAATACCGCACCTTTCAGCAGATACGGCAGAGAATCAATAACCAGTTGAATACTTTCTTGCATTATTATTTTTCGACCTGATTTTTAAACGTGAGGATGGTAGGCAAACAGCGCAGGCGCTCCGCCGGTATGGACAAATAAAATCGGCCCTTCATCCTTAAAGCGTTTTTGCGCAATGCCGTCGATCAGTCCGGCCATCGCTTTGCCGGTATAGACCGGATCGAGCAGTATGCCCTCGAGGCTCGCCAGCAGTTTCACCGCTTCCATTCCCTCTTCGTTCGGCGTGCCGTAACCCGGCGCAAAATAGTCATCCCAGAGCAGAATATCGGCCGTGGCCTTCAGCTCCAGCTGCTCTGCAACCGCCTGCTGTAGCGTAACCACTTTCGGCTTCTGATCCGCCACGCTGCGGGACACCGTCACGCCAATCAGTTCGACCTCCGGAAGCAGTTGCTCCAGCCCCACCGCCAGCCCGGCATGGGTGCCCGCACTGCCGGACGCGACCACGACGGAGGAGAGACTCACCGCCCCCTCGCACTGCTGCGCGATTTCCAGCGCACTTTCCACGTACCCCAGCGCGCCCAGCGCATTCGACCCGCCGACGGGAATAACGTAGGGGCGAAAACCCTGCGCTTCCAGACGCGTCGCCAGCTCATCGAGCTGGGCGGTCGGGTCGGTCAGCGCGTCAACCATCTCAACCTGCACGTTAAACAGGTCTAACAGCAGGCGGTTACCGTTGGTGAGATAGTTTTCAGCCCGCGTGCCAATCGGGTTTTCCAGCAATGCCACGCAGTGAAGCCCAAGTTTTGCCGCCACGGCCGCCGTCTGGCGAACGTGGTTGGACTGGATGGCCCCGGCAGTGATGAGCGTATCCGCGCCTTCGCGCAGGGCGTCCGCCGCCAGAAACTCCAGCTTGCGCAGCTTGTTGCCCCCCATCGCCATGGGCGTCACGTCATCACGCTTAATAAAAATATCGCGCCCTAAATAATCAGAAAATCGCGGGAGATACTCCAGCGGCGTCGGCGCGCCGATGAACTCCAGGCGGGGAAAGCGCGTTAAATTCTGTAGTGACATGGATGCTCCGGTAACTCAGACAAAATGTGATATTTTTCATTATGCACGCAGACGCGTAAGAAATAAAAAAGGCGCTTTTAAAAGCGCCTTTTTTTACGTCAGAAAC
Organism: Enterobacter cloacae complex sp. 2024EL-00227; assembly: GCF_043945315.1. Classification (NCBI taxonomy): domain Bacteria; kingdom Pseudomonadati; phylum Pseudomonadota; class Gammaproteobacteria; order Enterobacterales; family Enterobacteriaceae; genus Enterobacter; species Enterobacter cloacae complex sp. 2024EL-00227. Next base: position 561,649 of record NZ_JBIMQP010000001.1, on the reverse strand, counting down.
TTATTTCGTGACGTCTGCCCCGAACCACTTCTCGGAAAGCGCCTTCAGGCTACCGTCTTTTTGCATGTCAGCAATCGCGGAATCAATCGCTTTCACCAGGTCTTCGTTACCTTTACGAACGGCCACGCCGGATTCCTGACGAGAGAACGCATCACCCGCTACCGCCAGGGTGTTGTTGGTTTTCTTGACCAGATCCAGTGCTGCCAGGCGATCAACCAGAATGGCGTCGGTGCGGCCCACGCGCAGATCCTGGTATTTCGTCGGGTCATCATCATAGGTGCGGATATCCACGCCCTGAACGTTCTGGCGCAGCCACTCTTCGTAGTTGGTTCCCAGACCGACACCGACTTTCTTCCCTTTCAGGTCCGCAGCCGTTTTGATGGTGCCTTCGTTGCCTTTCTTCACCAGCGCCTGAATACCGGACACGGTATACGGGGTGGAGAAGTCATACTTCTTCTTACGCTCGTCAGAGATGGTGACCTGGTTGATGACCACGTCAATGCGTTTCGAATCCAGCGACGCCAGCATACCGTCCCATTTGGTCGGTTTCAGGGACGCTTTCACGCCGAGGTGTTTCGCCAGCTCTTCAGCAAACTCCACTTCAAAACCGGTCAGCTTGCCGTCATCGCCCTGGAAGCTGAACGGAGGATAGGTTCCTTCCAGCCCGACCAGCAGCGTACCGCGCTCTTTTACTTTATTCAGCAGGTTTTCTGCGGCGAACGTTTTCACGCTCATGCCCGCAACCAGCGCAACGGCCATAACACCCATCAGCGCCTGACGACCCAGAAGTGCAAATTTCATAAATACCCCGATATAGTGGAATTTTTACGTAGTGTAGAGAAATCGCCTGCAACGTCAAAGGCGACTGCGCTACATCTTATTCTTTTTTAATATATATCAGAAGTTGTTCCGGCGTGGGCTTTCTGCTTTATGGCACCCGGCATTTGTACCTTATATTGTGCGTACTTGCGCAGCGCAATCCGGTAGTTGTTGGTGCTGGTCGCAGGCAACCACGGCTCCAGGTTCTCGTCGAGATAACCGGTTTTGAGCAGATCGCGGGAAATGTTGTTCACGGTCAGATGTTGCCCGAGGCGGCGCAGGCGAACCACGTATTCGCGAACGGTGCCGTGGCTCATCTCCGTTTGTTCAAACAGGAACTGCTTGAAGCCGATAATGTCGAAGAAGTCGCTTTGCTCTTTGCAGTGGAGATCGCCACAGAAACGGCAAAGCGCCACCCACTCTTTTTGCTCTTCGAGCCATGCTGCTTCGTCCATCAACGTGTCGAGGCGAGAAATCGCGATCTTATTGACGATTTCGCCGCGGCGAACCAGCGTGATACGATCGAGTAACTTGTTACAGTGGGCGCAATGCGTCTGGCTGTGTTTAAAGTCTTTCAGGTAGCGGCTTAAAGGCCGTCTTTTAGATTGCTGCACCGTCATGATAACTCCTGGTTGTCAATACGTTGTGCGGCATTTTTAAGGTGAATCAATCACCTATAACTTACCCAGCTTGGTTCGTAAGCGTTTAATGGCCTGGCTGTGCAGCTGGCTCACCCGCGACTCTCCCACCTCCAGAACAGCGCCAATCTCTTTGAGGTTAAGCTCTTCCTGGTAATAAAGGGTCAATACCAGCTGTTCGCGTTCAGGCAGAGCTTCAATAGCTTCCATGACGCGCTGGCGTAAATTCCCTTCCATTAAATGGTGTAACGGGTTTTCTTGCTGGTGCTCATCCGTCACCAGCTCGATGCTATCGCCATGCTCTTCTCGCCACTCGTCATAAGAGAAGAGTTGGCTATTATTGGTATCGAGCAACATCTGACGATACTCTTCAACAGCAATGCCAAGACGATCCGCCACTTCGGTTTCCGTTGCGTTGCGTCCCAGTTCCTGTTCCAGCTGCCCCATCGCATGCGCCACTTCGCGTGCGTTGCGGCGAACACTGCGCGGTACCCAGTCACGGCTGCGCAGCTCATCCAGCATCGCACCACGAATACGCTGAACTGCGTAAGTCGTAAATGCCGTTCCTTGCAGAGCGTCGTATCGGTCAACTGCATTCAATAACCCGATACCGCCCGCCTGTAGCAGATCGTCGAGTTCCACGCTCGCCGGCAAGCGCACCTGGAGGCGCAATGCTTCGTGACGCACCAGCGGGACATAACGCTGCCACAGCGAGTGTTTATCCATTACACCTTCAGCGGTATAGAGTGAATTCACGATAAACAGCCCTGCGTTAGTTGAGTTATCGGCATGATTATCCGATTCTGCAGGGCGTTCAATTGGATGAAAAAGCGGGATAAAGTGAGGTTATTCTGAGGTTGCCCACAACCGGGGCAACTTTTCTGCCTAAATTAACAGTTGCAACAATGAAAGATCGTCGCCCAGTTTGACGCTATCTATATGTTGATGAAAGAGCTTTCCCGCTTCCTGATTATGCTGGCTAAGGGAGTGGAAGCTGTAAATAACATCAATGATATTATCTTGTTCAATTTTCCCCGCCACGATAGCCTGACCGGCAAGTAACGTTTTCAGGAAATAGTACTCCGCGACGATTAAATAAAGGTTATTCAGCATGCTGCGGCCGTTGTTCTGCGGAAAGGCCTGCTCCCAGAGTTTGTATTTAAAAAAGTTCTTAAATAAATGGTCATTGGTCGCCAGGTAACCGCTTGCCACATCGCGCCAGACGGACTCGATGTTTTCCATGACCTTCTCTGCCGGAACGGTGTCACCAGTAGACTCAAACTGTTGATAAAGCTGGGTAAAATAACGATTTAATACCGCACCGCCGCGGGCTGTCGCTTTCTTCGTAAAATAGCTCTGGATGAGCGAAATTAGCGCGAATTTCAGGCTGTAGTTCTGATTAAACCCGCCAAGCTCCGTCTTGATTTTACCGCTCACCAGCTCGTTAACCAGCGAGAAATAGACTGTTTCGAGCGTGCCGATATTCTCTTCGAGATTATCGAGCTTTTCAGCCACCATGAGGAATTTCACCACGGCGTAAACCTGTTCTTCAACGCTAACACCTTCAACGCTGAATATATTCTGGCAGAAGAGATTGATGACCTTGGCCTTCAAATCAATCATTGGCGCGTTATTGACGTCCTGCTGGACAATAACCGATTCCATCATCGACATAGACTCCCGATCGTTCAACAGAAGTCGGGTCACTTCCGGACACGAGAGGTTCAGCGATTTTTCGATTTCATTTTTATAGACCCGGCTTGTCCGTGGAAATGTCGAACAGGTTGGGCTTAAGGCCTGGACGCCCATGGCGCCATGAACAGAACAGAGTTTTTCCGTATCCATAAACGGGCAGTTTTTACTTTCCGTATGGAAAATCACTTCACCCCAGTGGTCATAGTTTTTTTTGGTGACTTTTATCGCCGTTTTTGCAGTCTGACGAATGGCGGCATTTTTACTGTTCAGATAGCGGTTAACGGAGGATTTATCAAACGCGATGGTCCAGCCCTGACAACAATGTTCACGGCATTCCCCACCGACACATGAAAAATCTGCGACCAGCTTTGGTTGAGTGACACTGATTTGTTTCACAGGCGGATTCTCAAATAGCAGAGATAAAAAAACCCCGCCGAAGCGGGGTTTCACGCGTAAAATTAACGCAGCAGAGACAGAACGGTCTGTGGAACCTGGTTTGCCTGAGACAGAACAGAAGTACCAGCCTGCTGCAGGATCTGCGCGCGAGACATGTTGGAAACTTCAGTTGCGTAGTCAGCGTCCTGGATACGGGACTGAGCAGCAGACAGGTTGTTAGAGGTGTTGTTCAGGTTGTTGATGGCAGAAGTGAAGCGGTTCTGCACAGCACCCAGGCCTGAACGTGCTTTATCAACTTTAGCGATAGCTGCGTCGATAGTTGCCAGGTCGGTAGGTTGTACGCTTTTCAGGTCGATAGCGTTCACGCCCAGGGTGGTGGTGTCAGCTTTAGCACCGCTCAGGTCCAGATCGATGGTGTCGCCGTCGTTCACGCCAACCTGAATTTTAACTACGCCAGCTGCACCAGCAGAACCATCCAGCAGTTTGATGCCGTTGAAGTCAGTTTTGCCCGCAACGCGGTTGATTTCAGCCAGACGAGCGGTTACTTCATCCTGCAGAGAAGCCAGGTCAGAGGTGCTGTTGGTGCCGTTGCTTGCCTGAACAGCCAGTTCACGAACGCGCTGCAGGTTGTTGTTGATTTCGTTCAGGGAGCCTTCAGCAGTCTGCGCCATGGAGATACCGTCGTTGGCGTTACGTGCTGCCTGATTCATCCCCTTGATCTGGGAGGTCATGCGGTTTGCAATCGCCTGGCCAGCGGCATCGTCTTTCGCGCTGTTGATACGCAGACCTGAAGACAGACGCTCAATAGCAGTGCCCAGAGAAGACTGAGATTTGTTCAGGTTGTTCTGAGTGGTCAGGGACAACAGGTTAGTATTGATAACTGCCATAATTTTCTTTCCTTCAAAAATTGGGTTTTAGGTCCGGTGCCTAACACTCACAGCGTCTCTCACCGTCAACAAGGTTATCGACGGGTCCCCAAAAGACTTTAGAATCAATTTTGAAAAAATTACAACCAGCTGATTACTAACAGATTTATTTTTAAAAAATCAATTAAGGTTTGCCAAAGCGTTATTATTTACGCTTTTTTAACGCGCAAACAGATGACCAAAAGGGCACACACTTATTCATGTTTTAAATGCGCGGATAATGATCCTAAAGTGCAATCCTTTCATTAACCCCGCCAGGACGTGCCTATTCTTTGGATTATTTTTTTCTCACCATCGTAAACTTTTGCGTTAAGAGGCCGATAAGAGTCCTGAACTACTTTCGTATTTTAAGGAAAATATGCATGGCTACTATCAGTAACCTCGGGATAGGTTCTGCAGGACTCGGGGATTTATATAATCAGTTGGAAGCGGCAGAGAAAACCAAGCTGACGACGATTACTTCCCAGCAATCAACGTATAACGCACAGTTAAGCGCTTACGGCAAGCTGCAGAGCGCCATGACATCGCTGCAGACTGCCACCGCTGCACTGGGTAAAGCCACCACCTGGAACTCAACGTCCGTGAGCAGCACCAACACGGCCTTTACCGCCACGACGACGGCTGACGCCTCCGTGGGTTCCTTTGTGGTTAACGTCAACCAGGTTGCAAAGGCACAGGCGCTCACAACCGGCTCCTATGCAAACAACACGGATTTGTTAGGCGATACGACAGGTACGACCCGTAAAATCACCATCACCCAGCCGGGCACGAAAACGCCTTTAGAGGTCACACTGGCCGATGGTGATACGTCGCTGGCCGGGATCGCGAGCGCTATTAACAAAGCGAACGGCAACGTCACCGCCAGCGTTATTAAAGCGAAAGACGGTGATTACCGCCTGATGCTGTCATCAAAAACCACCGGTACCGATGGTGCGATGACCGTCAGCGTCACCGGCGACGCCAAGCTGCAAAGCGCAATTGGCTACGATTCAACCACCAAAACGGGCGCGCTGACGGTGAACACCGACGCGCAGAACGCGATTGTGGTGGTGAACAACATCTCTATCGAGCGCCAGTCGAATACCATTACCGATGCGCTGCCTGGCGTGACTTTCTCGCTGAAAGCAGAAAGCAAGGCAGATGAAACACTAGAGGTGACTCGCGCAACGGATGCTAACCAGAAGGCGATTACGGACTGGGTCACGGCGTACAACTCGCTGCAGTCCACCATTAACAGCCTGACAAAATATGTGCCGGTCGATGCAGGCTCTGGCAGCCAGTCTACCAGCAACGGCGCGCTGGTCGGTGATGCGAACGTGCGTGGGATCCAGTCTCAGCTGCGCGGTCTGCTGACCGAAGTGCAGGCCGGCTCTGTTCAAATCATGGCCCAACTGGGGATTACCCAGGACCCGGTAAAAGGCGCAGACGGTACCGTCGGTAACCTGAAGGTCGATACCGACAAGCTGAAAAAAGCGCTGACCGAAAACCCGAACGCCGTACAGCAGTATTTTGTCGGTGACGGGAAGAAAACCGGCATGGCGACTCAGATGAATAACACGCTGACCTCCATGCTCAGCACCAGTACCGGCAGCGCCGGTGTGATCCAGAACGCGAAAGACGGGATCAACAAAACGCTGAAAACTCTGGGTGAACGTTACGATGCCATGGATGCCCAAATTGAAGCCACCATGGCGCGTTACAAAACCCAGTTCACCAGCCTGGACGTATTAGTCACCAAAATGACCAATACAGCCAACTACCTGACCCAACAGTTCTCACAGAAATAGTCGTCGCATTGAGGAGTGGATATGTATAACACCTCTGGTGTTCAATCCTATCAGCAGATAGGAGTCGAAAGCGCAGTGATGAATGCCAGTCCACACCAGCTGATTGTCATGTTGTTCGACGGGGCGCATAGCGCCCTTGTCCGCGCGCGTTTGTTCCTGGAAGCCGGACAAATTCGTGAAAAAGGCGAAGCGTTATCCAAAGCCATCAACATCATCGACAACGGTTTAAAAGCAGGACTGAACATGGAGGTTGAGAGCGAGTTGTCCGGTAACCTTGCCTCCTTGTACGAATATATGGTTCGACGTTTGTTACTGGCGAATGTCAGTAATGACGTAGACGCAATTGTTGAAGTCGAGGGTTTATTAAACAACATTGCGGATGCGTGGAAGCAAATCGGCCCCAATGCGTCCTCTATTTCAGGATAATTTTGATGAATAATCCCAGCGCAGCGCTTAGCCACTGGCAGGCGTTACATGCTCAGAGCATTGCTATGCTAAATCTCGCACATTCTGGTCAATGGGATGCGCTTATCGAGCAGGAAATGCATTATGTACAACTGGTGGAGAGGATTTCTCAAACACCCATTATGTCATGCCCTCCGGCTCAGGTTGAGCAAGCGCGTGCGCTGCTGGAAATGATCCTTGAAAATGAGAATGCGCTAAAAGCGCTGCTGAAAGTCCGAATGGACGAACTGCGCAATCTGATCGATCAAACCGGCAAACAGCAATCCATCACGTCTACCTATGGAAAGCTGTCAGGGAATATTCTTTACCCAGAAAGTTTTACCCGCGACACACAACTATGATTTCTTCATCCATACTCCAGAAGTCTGCCAATGGCTTCTGGAGCAAGGATGATGAAAAACCCCACCCTGTTACAATGTTTTCACTGGTACTACCCTGCTGGCGGTGAATTGTGGCGAGAGGTCACGGCGTTAGCCCCCAATCTTAACGAAATCGGCATTAACATGATCTGGCTCCCGCCCGCCTATAAAGGCGCGTCAGGCGGGTATTCTGTCGGCTATGACTCCTATGACCTGTTCGATCTGGGCGAGTTTGACCAGAAAGGCAGTATCGCCACGAAATACGGTGACAAAGCGCAGCTTCTGGAAGCCATCGACGCCCTCAAGCGCAACGACATTGCCGTGCTGCTGGACGTAGTGGTCAACCACAAAATGGGTGCCGATGAAAAAGAGCCTGTCCGCGTTCAGCGCGTGAACGAGCAGGATCGCACGCAAATCGATGACGAGGTCATCGAGTGCGAAGCCTGGACCCGCTATACCTTCCCTGCCCGCGCCGGGCAATATTCCCAGTTTATCTGGGACTACAAATGCTTCAGCGGCGTCGACCACATTGAAAACCCCGATGAAGACGGCATTTTTAAAATCGTCAACGACTACACCGGCGAAGGGTGGAACGATCAGGTTGATGATGAGATGGGTAACTTCGACTATCTGATGGGCGAAAATATCGACTTTCGCAATCACGCCGTGACCGAGGAGATCAAATACTGGGCCCGCTGGGTCATGGAACAGACGCGCTGCGACGGTTTTCGCCTGGACGCCGTCAAGCATATTCCCGCCTGGTTCTACAAAGAGTGGATTGAGCACGTCCAGGAGGTCGCCGACCAGCCGCTGTTTATCGTGGCGGAATACTGGTCTCACGAGGTGGATAAACTTCAGGCCTATATCGACCAGGTCGAAGGCAAAACCATGCTGTTTGATGCCCCCCTGCAGATGAAATTCCACGAGGCGTCACGTCAGGGCCGGGATTACGACATGAGCCAAATCTTTACCGGCACGCTGGTGGAAGCCGATCCGTTTCATGCGGTCACCCTCGTCGCAAACCATGACACCCAGCCTTTGCAGGCGCTGGAAGCCCCGGTCGAAGCCTGGTTTAAACCGCTGGCGTATGCGTTGATCCTGCTGCGGGAAAATGGCGTGCCGAGCGTCTTTTATCCTGACCTCTTTGGCGCCAGCTATGACGATACGGGTGGAGACGGTGAAACGTACCATATTGATATGCCTGTGATTGAGCAGCTCCACGAGCTGATCCTCGCGCGCCAGCGATTTGCCCACGGCGTGCAGACGCTCTTTTTTGACCATCCTAACTGCATCGCCTTCAGCCGCAGCGGCACGGAAGACGATCCCGGCTGCGTGGTGGTGATGTCGAACGGGGACGACGGCGAGAAGGTAATTTGTCTTGGGGAAAACTACGGCAACAAAACGTGGCGTGATTTTCTCGGCAATCGCGAAGAAACGGTCACCACGGCGGCGGATGGCGAAGGGACTTTTACCTGCAAAGGCGGAAGCGTGAGCGTGTGGGTAATTGAGGATGCGCTGTAGAAACCATGCCGGGTGGCGGCTTCGCCTTACCCGGCCTACGGGAAGGCACTTTTGTAGGCCGGGTAAGCGTCAGCGCCACCCGGCAACAAACGGCTACGGTAGTTTACTCTCCAGCGGATGCTTGCTCAGGTAATCGGCACACTCAACCGTTGGGCGATCGACCTTCTGCAGCTCCAGCCCGTCGTACTCAAGCGTCGAGCCATCGCGCTCCAGCGGATAGATATCCAGCTTGCGCGTCACGTTGTAATAACTGTCTGAACGCAGCATGATTTTACCCGGCACGGCAATCACGCGCTGCCACTGACGGCAGTCCAGCGTATCGCCTTCTTCCGTCACCACCAGCGTGGCAATCGCTTCAGGGCTGACCATTTTGCTCTGCGGCCCTTTTGACTGCCAGTATCCCGCCAGATGCGCCGGGACAGGATGCTTGATCACCTCTTTATAATTATCGACCTGAACGCACCCGGTCAGTGCCAGCAGCGCGCCAGCAATTGCTATTTTTTTCATCATCTTTCCTGCATTCGAAGAAAAAAATATTGTGGCATTAAAGCGCTGTGGCTGCCAGCGAAGATCGACAGGTCTGAAACTATAACTATCAAGCATTCTTCTGATGCCCCGTTCTACAACGTGCAGACAAAAACGCGGTTGTACGGGATTTTTGCAAGAGGTCTGATAGATAATTAATAGAGGCTTGAGACGAAGGTGTTTATCGGCTCCGGCAACAGATCCTGCGGGTGATCGCCACCGAAGGTAGCCCACTTGCTTTTGCCATTGATAATGGTTGATGCAACCCGATTATTGGATTCAGCATTATAAACTGTGATTTTTACTTCAATCTTGTCAGGTATTCCAGACCACTCAGTTGCGCGATCTTCCCAATGCAGTATCTGCGGTACCACATAATACCCGCGATTGATTGAATGGTTAGTTTTAAGACATGCAACATCATCGCAGTCAGCAAAAACAATAACATTATCGGAATGCCGTAAAAATGCTGCTTTTGCTGCATCTGCCGTTGCTTTGCCAGAACCTGAATAGGTGTGTGTCTCATAAACGCCATCAGTTGGCTGGGATATCACAACCGGGACATCTTTTATCAGGTGCTCTGTACGCTCCTGAATATTATTTGTGCTGTATTTGGCAGAACAACCTGCCAGGAAAATTGCAGAAAAAACCAGAAATACTCTGTTCACTTTTCTATCCCTGTAAAATAAAGAAGTTACATTTTATCAGGGCAGTCCTGTTAAAACCTATGTCTGCATCATGAAGACGCAACATATCGCGTGATATGAATCAGAGAGTTCGGTTCTGGAAGGCGGAAAATGAACAGGTAAAGCACCTTTCCAGAACCAAAACGTAAGCGGATTTGTCCCGCTCATGCCCCGCATCGGGGGTAAGGTTGTTAATCAACTATTAATAGCATCAGGTTAGAAAACCTAGACCTGCATCCCCATGATATGAGCATACATTTTTCATAATCGACAAAGATCGTCCAAGAGCGCACCAAATAACAGATGGTTAGAGTCGTCGAAAACATCAGTCGTCTAAGTTCACCTTAGAGCGAGTGCTGTTTTGTGTCCCACCCATGCCCCATCACATCACCGGGCAGTCATCGAACTCTCCAGAACGCGCATCGTTGATGATGTACGTTATCACTCCGAACACCTGACGCGATGTGTCTGATGCTTCGTTCTTATCCGGCAGACTCTCTCGCTTACCATTTTCCAGATTCTCAAGATGGGGTTGCGGGTGCGTTCTGTATCGCTTAATTCTGAACTCTCCTTCATCAGCACAAACCAGCAATGAACCATCACACGGGCTAAGTGATGCGTCGACAACGAGAATCGCCCCGCTGAGTATGCCTTCGCGATAGTATGTAGCACCTGCACGCATGAAGTACGTAGCCGATGGCCTGGTTATGATGCGCTTGTCGAGTGATATGCGTTCTTCAACGTAGTCTGCTGCCGGGCTCGGGAATCCCATGATGCACCTCCGATAGTTACTGTATGTAAATACAGTATTATTGATCGGTGGCGGTGATCAATATGCAGACAGAAAAAAATCCCAAGCTGGATTTTCACTATCCTCCTCTCCCGTCCTGGGTTTAACCGCTCATTAAGTTTGTCTTCTTCTTAAGCGTGATAGCTTTTAACGATCAATGGAAGGTGATTGATCAGCAAAACCAACTTTAAGTACGAAGTCATTGGTGGCTATTATCAAGCCATTAAAATGTATATAGCTACGATCTGCGAATGCTCATCAGCGGCTTTTCATATTCACATTGCTAGGAATTCTTTGTATGAATCGGAATCTAATTTTATCAGCATCAGCAATTTCGTTTGTTGTACTTTCTATGGGTTCTATCGGCTATATGCAGAGCAAACCTGATTATGTTCAGGATGCTGTTACTCGACTAAGTTCATACCTATCGAGTTATTATGGCCCAACCGAATGCTCCGGCGCTGTAAGCAACGAACATCAGTGGAGCATAAAATGTAATATAAAAGATAAAGGCAAGTCATTTACATATTCTGTTTTACCATCCGAGATGGCACCATACCCAGTAGCACGTTCTTTTTATCTGAAAGCAAATGATGACGCATCAGAAGAGGCGTCTAGATTAGGGCTAATGAGATACCTTCAGATTGATAAGTTCCGGTAAAATTCAATTAGCCCACCGAAGTGGGCTTAACTTTCTTTAAAAATGCTATTGTTCACACAGGCTCATCAAAGTCACACTCAGGACAAATCCAACAAAGGAATCCATAGCGCATCCCTTGATACATTTGTGTTCCACAAATAGGGCAGAATCTAACTTCAGTTATTTCAGAAGATGACTGTACTTCGTTAGTTTGTGAGGATTCATTGTCTTGCATGCGTTTCTCCACTCAGCTATGGGTATTGAGCAATAATTGCTGCCCTGTCTGTTGCATACTGCGATTTTCTTGCATTAATCTGCACTAAAACTGCATCTTTTTTTGTCGTTTCATTTACACCATCATTAACGGCAGCAGCCAGCCACGCCCTGTTGAGTTTTTCTATATCATCCTGATAGGTATTGCTTAGCATAGAAAGAGCTGCTTTTCGTAAATCTTCATTAGGAGCGGGCGGAATATCTACCCAAGATGGGTTGCCTTCGCTATCAGGCGCTCTCACTTTCCCGGTCGGAGGATTTTGAAACTCTTCGTAAGTTTCTTCGTCAACATCTACTCCCTTAGCAGGCCAGGAGCCACTTTCTTGGTAGATGGACTTCAATGCTAATGGATAAAAGGCATTAGTTACCGCATCATACAGATATCTGTTCATTTTTATTTTCCGATAGCAAACCAGCGAAGTGTCATTGCATAGCCTGGATTCAGGGTAAATGTGCTCGTGTTAATTGCGCATGCGTTCACTCTAAATTGTGTCGGGCTAATAATGCTTGCGGCTCCATACGCAAGCGTACCATCGAGTGGGTTGTCATGTGTTACGACTATCTGGTAGCCAGTTGAGGGAAATGCTATAGGGAATACTCCAATAGTAGTTCCTGAGGGTGAAGAGTTAAGGCCGATAGTACCCCACTGGATCAATTTCCCATTTGGGAAATATTGATATCCGCTACTAGCACTGGTTCCTGCAAAAAATGACATGTCGGGGATTTGACCAGAACCGGTACCTACGTTCCTTTCTGCTGCTGTTCCGAGACTGGCAATTGTTGCGTAGTTATCGAAAATATAGCTCAACGTGCCAGCAGTCATCATGTTGGCAGCAATGTCGTTTACAGACCACGCGCGAGCCAGCGTGCCCTCCTGGGCTCTCACAATCGTAAGCGTGTCTCCTGTTCTGGCGGTGACATGCACGATCTCGCTTATCTGACCTGTTGCAGCATCAATCAACGTTAACTTGAAGAAACTGGTACCGGAAACTGGCGCAGGGAAAAGAGCACCAGTACCAGTATTCAGCGTCATGGTTGTTGCGGACGCGCTTATCCCGGCAGCCAGAACGCTTTGGGCGTTATTAGCAGCCAACAGTAAAAGTGCCATTATTCCTCCGGGATGGTATTATCTGCCGCTATTGGTTGCTGGCAGTGTTATGATTGCTGAATCTTATAAACAGGAGTTCTCTATGATTAATTTATCTGTAGCCTTTTTCCGCACAATCCTCTCTGGAGTTGCAACGCTAACTATTTTTCTTTCTGCATTTCTTATCACTCTTGCTATTCAAATGTGGGCGCAGGAAGGAGTCCCGCCACTTGAGAACATCAAGTTTGTTGTGATGTTGTTTTTTGTAGTTATTATGCTTTTGACAATTTCTTTATGCCTGAAAATATTCCTGGATATGGTAGTTAGCAGCAGGAATTATAAAATTCTAATCAAAGGAAACTCTTCAGTCCACCAATGAATCGCTAGCCAACTATTGTGACTGAAACGGGTTGATAAAAAGGCATGTGGAGCAGGCCGCTATCAAAGGCCTGCTTGAATAATTCTGCATATTCATATTTCGTACTCTTTATCACGCCGCTAGTTTTCTGATTGAAAACTCTGTTGTTAAATCCAAATGAATTGTAAAGGGAAGAGTTAGTAAGTCGTCGGTATCCTTTGATTATAGAGATGCTGGCGCCAGAACCAGAGAATAAAACTGAAACACTCCATCGCTGATCATTAACAACATCCATGCCATCAATGCCCGTCAGGAATCGGATTATGCGACGCTTCAGCCATGGGATTGTGAAGTAATATCCGTCACCTTTATAGAAATTCCATGTCATTATGCGCTTGAAAAGATCGTCTGACACAACAACCTGCTCTGACTGGTTGACTACCTTTCTTCCGTTAAAAGGCAACTGATTAAACATTACGGCATTGAATGGGCCAAATGTGCTCTGCTTTCCGCTAACCAGCACTGGTGGCTTCACGCCGTATATCCCTCTGGCTGTCCATTTCAGCTGATCACCAACATTATAACCACCGACAAAAATCGGCAGATTAGCGTTAATCATCCATGAATAAATTTCCTGAGCCATGGCGTTATATGCGCTGACGAATGCCTGGAGGTCATCATCGTCTTTATACTGCGTATACAAGTATGATTTAATGATATCTTCAAGCATGTTATATCCCGTCGACAATCACCCCATTTGAGGCTATATACCAGTAACTGTATGGGTCACCGCTGATGATATTTGTCCCGGCGTCCACGTCTGTGATAATGCCATTCACAGTAACAATAACGTTCAAGGTTGAGATCAGGCTCATGTCCAGCGTACCGTTAATGGCCTGAAGGAAAACATCCTTGACGTTGTTGATGTTCATCGGCTTGCCAGCGAATATCCCGTTTACGTAGTTGATTACAGGTTGAGACACCAGTGAGGCGATAGTCGCATCCGTGAGATAATTCACGCTCTCTGTTGCCCATTCAAATTTTATCGTTACCAGCTGCTGCAGCGGAATTACAAAAGGAATAAGGTAGTCATCAGGCCAGTCGTTGATCGTTACAACGTTATTCCTCAGGTTCGGAGTTACAATTCCGCCGCCTGTCCATGCCCCTGAGGCAGTGGTATTTATGCCAATAGAGAAAGTGTGGGGGCTCAGTACGGTAATGGTAAGGTCAACGTTATTGACGCCACTCATCCCTGTTACGCCGGCGATACGAATCACCTGGCCTGAGCTGAAACCATGAGTGATGTCAGTCGTGACAACCCCAGGGTTCGCATTGGTGATCCCGGTGACATTCAGGTCTGCTCCCTTGAGCCTGCTGATATCGCCAGCTGACTTATAAATTGCCCCGGCCATTTCATAGATATCACCGCCACCGCACATCACAATCCATGCATTACCGCTCTGAACTACGGAAACAAGACGAGCCTGAACATCACTCAGGTCGGTTAACTTCTGGCGGATAAAGCCAGGATATCCCTGCACAGTCGACATCTGAGCTTCCCAGACGCGCTCGCGAAACTCGAAGTTAGTTTCAGGCGCTCCACCAGGGGTGCCGGCAACCGGGTTGGTGCAGGTCAGGGCAATGTCAGACGGCAGACTGGTGAGGATCTGGTTAACAGAACCGACCGGAACGGCCCACGAACCGGTGTTTGTCGCAACAGCTGTTACCATCGAGCTGACGCCTGAAGACAGGACCACTGTCGCATCAGCGATCTGGTAGGTATAAGTGCCGTCGCTGACCAGAAACCCCTGCGGTATGACGAATCCTGCTGGACCGCTAAACGTCACAGGAACGGTAGTCGATCCCTCCGTTTTTTGTGCGCTAATTCCTGCCTGCTGCGCCAGGAGGTTCAGCATGTACATATTCGCTTTCAGCGGGCCAACAGAGTTTATGAGGTCGACGCGGATCTGATCAGCAATAAGCAGCGCGCCAACGTCGGTACCGACGATATCCTCAATCAGCGATCCAGGAAGGTCCGTAGTGATGCCCGGTGATAACTCAGTGGCTCTGGAAACTAAATCTGCGCGCAGTTCTTCGGATGTTTTCGGCACGGGCCCGACTGCGTCATAGCTAACGGACAAATCACTCATACGTTCACCGTTGTGATAATTTTAGAACCGGCGTTAGTTATCGCCGAAATGTTGTATACGGGCGGGTCATCACTTACCATGGCTATCTGCAGCGATGAAAAATACTGGCTAAATTGCCTTTGAAGCCTGTCGACATAGTAGGTAGGCAGCACCTGCTGAATGACCGAGCTCTGAGCCGGGATTCCGTTGTTTGCAAAAAACGGCGACTCCTGCGGCGCCAGCTTCAGATTCTGGATCAGCGTCGTAAGATAGATGGAGTCGTTAAAGCCATTTTCATCCGGCACCACCAGCACCCACTTGCCGCCCGCTTCTCTTCCGTAGGTTCTCATTGCGTGATATTCCCGTTGAAAGTCGTGATTGGGGCTCCGGTGTTTGAACCGCCATTACCGTTTGAATGCTGATGAGCATTCAACCATGCAACCAGGGCGGCCCAACCGGTATGCATAATCGCCGGGCTGGTACTGGCGGTTGAGTCCTGCAGATTCCCGGTCTCTCCGGTGATGCTCCACATTCCCTGCGTAAGAGTTAGCACCGTGCTGCCGACAGTGACCTTGAACTGGTCCACGGCAGCGATTGTTACGCTGTCAGGCGTCAGCAGAAACGTCGTGTTGCTACCCTGATCCCGAATGGTCACTCCCTCAGGCCCGTAAATGGTGACAACGTTCCCGTCGACGGCCTCCCATTCGGTGTTGCTTATCGGCAGGTATACCAGGGCGCTAAGGTTGGCGGGGGGGGTTAGGTCGGCGATACCACCGCCCTGCCCGCTGACGCCGCCAAGATAGGTGTCTGCAGGAATAACAATCCCTTTATCTCCTGGCTGCATCGGATATCGAATGTACTGCGGCCCGAAGAGTGGGATCGTGACATTAGGGAAAACGTATGGCGTGTCATGTAGCTCGAAAGCTACCGTGACCATATTTCCTTTCTGCTCAACAATGCTGGCAGGCAGTATTTTCCCGGCCGCCTGAAACGCCTCATTAAATTTCTGCTCCGCGAACCGGTTCATGTTCCGGCCGAAATTAAGCTTCTGGTCAACACTCATTTTGTCTTAACCGCCTCCGCCGGGTATGCCTCAATCACCGTGATCCACGCCTCTGCTGTCGGCTGCCTGCTGTTACCCAGCAACCTCACCGACTGAACGACAAATTCGCCGTTAAACGCTGAGTCATCGCGAAACTGCGAGTAAGAGGATGCCTGAATCATCGGCCTGGCCTTTTCCGGCATCAGGATGTGATCGCCGGTCTGAAGGTCAGCTCGCATAACGCAGATGACGCTGACGACACCAAAGCTGATCCACGTTGGCTGACCTATCAGGTCATTGAAATTTATCTGGACAGGGTTTTTGCTCCTTTCCGTCGCGCTGGTTTTTGAACCCTGATCCGGGTGGTTGGCGTAGTCGTTATCCCACACCCGGATTTCGTTGCCATTGACCACGGCAATTTCCACCCCCGTATAGCCGGGGTCTTTGATGCGGGATAGCGAAAACGCCCTCAGGTTTTTTGCCAGCTCAGTGAGGGAGCCGCAAAACATGGGGCGATCGTAATTCAGCGTCAGCCTGTCGCTGATGCTTATGTTCGGTGTAAATCCCCCCATCGTCATGACACATTGTGTCAGCGCAACGGAGAGTTTCTGCCCCATAGACCATGGCATGGTCACCTGAAGAGGCACCATCTGCCCGCGGGCCGTGGTGTTAACAGGGCCCGCAACAATGATGAAGTCAAGCCGTAGCTCTGTGCCCTGCCAGTTGCCGAACACCTGGAAAATGGTCCCCTCTATGGCAAGCTTTTTGTCCCACACTCCCGCTAGCGGCAACCCCTTCGACATTCCGGCAAAGATCTGAATTCGCTTACCGTATAGGTTCTGTCTGGCCTGCTGCATATCTTTAGGGCCGATGCCCCACACAGTGAGATGGGTTTCCCCTGCTGGCGTTGATTCACCAAAGCGCATGATGTCGAATTCGACCATCAGCGCGCCTGGGTTATAGACTCCGTTCTTCAGGCTGGAATATTGCTGAATTAAGGTGTCGCCATCAAAAATGTTAATTTCGTAATAGCGCATCAGCTCGTTACCTCAATCTGCCCGTTTTTTTCACGCCAGATCATGGTCGTCGATGTGAACACCCCATTCAGGAGGTTTATTCCACCTGATGATGTCGACCCAACAACGGCAGTATTCAGCACCGGGTTGCCGGCGCTGTTGGTGATCAGCAAATACCAGCGCTGCGCGGCGATGTTCCATTTCATCTGGCAGGTGTATACCGTCCCGTCGAGAACCGGCGAGAACGTCATGCTCTTCCTCTCAAGCCCGGTAAACGGGTAATTGACGGTGCTCATATGCCAAATACCCCCTGCAGCTTGCCGATCACGCCCGTTATCGCCTCTGTAACCGAACCGCCAAGCGATGTGTTACCCAGTGCACTGACAGTGTTTGTCCATGCGCTGCTGTTGTTCTGGTCACCACCATCAATTTTGCTGAGGAAGCTGTTTACTGCCTGATCAGCTGCAGTTTCGCTAATCAGCGGCTGCTCGAAATCCCAGAGCCAGGACCGCTGCGGAAGCGGATCATTACCGGTTGAGCTGTCCTTAACAGTTTTCAGGATGCAGTTGTTGTAGATGATTGACGGCGTGGCCACGATGTAAGTCCCGCCCAGGTTGGCATGCGCCTGAAGCACCGCCTGCAGCGCGCTCAGCGTTACCAGCTTGGTCATGGCGCCGGTATTCTCGTTCACTGGCGCATCCATCATCAGGCTGACCCTCAGCGGCTGTGCAAGAAGCGCGTTAGCTGCGACAGTCTGGTTAGCGAACGGATAGCGAGCGATGTCATAGTCAACCATCGTTGCGCCCTGAACTGGCCGCCAGTGACAGAAATATTTGTCCAGATCGGTAAGGCTGATTGCCCCGCCGATCAGCCCGGTTACAAAGCTGGCGCTCTGGGTTAATGCCACTATTGGCAGCATGCCGCCGGGGATAGCCTCCGCAACTCCATTGCAGAGGATAACAGGGGATATTTCGAAGCCAAGCCGGTAGAGTTCGCGAGTAAATGCCATTATCCAGTCACTCCAAGCTGTGATGATGAAACGATGGCATTGCCGCCTGTGTTGTTGAATATCTGGATAACCGCGCCCTCGCTAACCCGGTTTCCGGCCCCCTCTTTCGTGGACATAGCGGAGATGAGTTTTGCCAGAATTGCAGGGTCGTTGAGGTTCAGCCTGTCGTTAGCGCCAAGCCCGGTCGTTTTAACGACATGCCGGATGTACTCCGCTGTGTCGTTCTCGTTCGACGGCGCCCATTTTTTCGCTATTTCGCTGACTGTGTTGATGCCGCGGGTGCCATAAATTTGCAGCTGTTTCGCCGATGCCAGCACGCCCTCATCGAGAGTAGGAAAGACAGCAAATTTCCCGCTCTTCGTGTTGTGCGTACCGTACCCCTCAGCCCAGCGCAGATTGGTCGGGTTATTGAACCTGTCAGCGATCGTCCGTCCTTTAGCGGAGACATCCGCAGGAGTTGGGTCGACAGGTTTAACATCGCCACTGGAGAAGAATCTCTTAACGCCCTTCAGCCATCCCCACACCCGCGGGTCATCTTCTGAACCCGGCGTGTAAGTCTGTCCAGTCTTCGGGTCCGTGACCTTCTTGTCGCTCAGTATTGAGGATCCGGAAGTCACATCCGATACTGAGATGTCGGTTTTACCCACAACCCAGTCGTAAACCTTCCCGATGAGCGCCCCAAGCTTTTCAATGCCAGCCATGAAGCTGTCAACGTCCTTGGTGAACTCTGGCGATGCCAGGTAATTCCCGAAGCGCTCAATACCGCCCGCCAGCCCGTCAATCCATTTACCCAACTCTGGAGACTGCAGCACAGTATCAATGGCACCAGCCAGCGCGTCAGAAAGCTTGCTCAGTTGCGGTGTGAGCGGTCCAAGCCCGCGCACAAACGTGTTACGGATGCTCTGTCCGCTGTAATCCAACTGGACGTTGAAGTCCTGCCACTGCCGCGCCTGCTGATCGGTGATCTGCAGTAACTTCGCATCCTTCTGCGCCCGGCGCTCCATCGCATCGATTTCTTCATCGCTCATATTTTTAAAGCGATTCAGGTCGTCAAGGCTGAAAAAGTTCGTCAGGCCATAGGCGTTGGCCCCCTGCAGGGTGCTGCCGTTTTTGACAAAAATGTCACGCGCATTGCGAATCAGCTGCGGCAGGAGTTTCGCCGGGTCCTGGTCGGGGTTATTGATCCCGAGAGCCTGAAACTGCCAGCGCTTTGACAGATCCATCTGGCTGTCTCGGATGGCCCCCAGCGTCCCTGTCGGGTTGCCTAGTGCTTTCTGGTAGTTAATGGCTGTGGAGTCCAGCGCGCCGATGCTCGTCCCGATCCCGAGAGAGGTGAAACGCTGGGATCCGGTTGTGGCCGCCAGGCGGTTAAGCCCGAAGAGACCGCCGACGCCAAGCACGCCAGTGAACAGGCCGACGATACCACCCCATGACAGCAGGCTTGTGGTTGCATCCCTTATGTGCCCGGCCAGCGATTTCGCGTCCTTCGTGGCGTCACTCAAAAACCCCTTTGATGAGCGAGTTTTCTTGTTGAAGTCTTCCTGACTCTTGTTGGCCCTGTCCAGACTGTCGGTAAGCCGCTCAAGGCCGCTGTTTATCGACAGAATCGCGCTTGCCCCCTCAGAAAAGGCTTTAGCCAGTAGGTCGCCCTCTGTTTTCGCTTTCGCCGTCTCTTTGGTGGCATCAGTGGCGCCATGCGCCAGCCCGCGCCATGCTTCAGGAAGTCCCTCAAGTGCAGCCTGATATTCTTTGAACTTCTCCATAAACGCGACAAACTTGTCGTCATTTACGTCAATATCGACAATAGACTTAGCCACCATTGAAGGAACCCCTGTCTTTTAGCGCGGAAATAATGTAACGCTGGCGGTACTGCGCCGGGCTGGCGAACTCTTCGCCGGTAATTTCCCTGATCACCCGCCAGAAACCCTCGTTAGACGCCCAGTCTAGGAGGGTATGTATGACGTTTCCGGCTGGGCACTCTGGGTCTGGGTATCGGTAGGCTGATTCGACGTCAGCAACGAATCGCGGAACGCCGTAACGCTCGATGATACGAGTTGCCCACCGAACATGCCGATCACTGAGCCCACCGTCGGGGCGATCAGGTGAGCTTTCTGAATGGCAGAGGAAACCATAAAAAAAACCACCTCACCTTCAACTTCGCGGTATTCGTCAGGAGAGATAATCCCCTGCTTCATCGCGACTTCGAAAGATGTGGTTTTCCATGTACCGCCGTCATTCCACACCACTGAAGTAAGGCGCTGGATTTCGTCTACGATGGTTGGAGCCTGCTGGGCCTGCTGGGCCTGCTGGTTAGCCTCTTCCCTCAACTCCTGCTCGCGCTGAAGCTTTTTACGGAGCATCATCGCGGCAACGCGCGCCGCGCCAAGGCCGCCGACCTGTGAGATGAAGTTGGTAAAGAGGTTGCCCAGCAGCAGGCAATGCTCCTCCACCACCTCATACGGGAACGGGGTCACATGCAGGTACACGATTGACCCGTCTTCCCGGGTGATGTTTGTTACCAGGTTGAGCTTTTTGTCTATTTTCACAATCAGACCCACATGTTGTCGTTAGCCAGGATGTAGCCGCTGATGGTAACCACGTACCCGGCATCCATACCGGTAAACGGCAGTTCGTTGAAGTTCACCAGATAAGCGTTAAGCACGGTGAAATTGCTCAGCGTGTTCGCGTCCGGGGTGATTACAACCTCGCCCAGTGCCGTATCGGTGGCGAAGCGGTTTTTGTAGCTGTCACTCAGGCCCTGGGTGCGCAGCAGATGGACGGTGACGGTCACCTGCTGATATGGCGCCTGGCTACCTACGGTGCCGGTCAGCGTCGGGATAATGTCCGTCGCAGGGCCATCAGGACGCATGCTGATGGCGTCCTTGCCAAGATAAGAGGCGGTGATGTTCAGCGCTGGCACGTCAGTTACCGACACCGCGCCGCGTACACGATTGAGGAATCCCTGCGGTACTAATGGGTTTGCCATTTTTTTACGCCCCTACAAAGTTGGTTACGTTCACGTTAAACGTGATGGATTCGAAGCCGCGGCGCGGCGTCATTACGGCGCTCAGGCCGTTATACTTGCCATCGGCGTAATCGGACGGATTCAGGCTGGTGTAATTCGCGAACGGCACGGCGTTAATCACCGCGTTCCCGGCATACGTGCCTTTCTCGTACTCGGTATTGAAATCCTGCTGCGTCAGTCCGGTACCAATTACACGCCCCAGGATCAGGCCGTAACTGATACCGTTGCGCAGCGTCTTCAGCGCGCGGCGTTGCAGGCGGTCTATGCCGTTCTGCTCGTAGTACAGCGGGTTAACCGTGGTGTTTGAACCGTTGATGATTTCGTTGGCCAGATCGAGCTCGAGGTTGATTGCAGTCCACGCCACTGAATACCAGTAGTTGAACGGATTGCCGTCCAGCATGTGGCCAGCCACCAGCATTTTGTTGCTCAGCCCACCTTCCGCGGCGGTGCCGACGTAGTTGATGCTGTTGTCCTGGAGCTGCTTCAGCAGCGTGCCATTTCCTTCTACAGGGTATTCTGTAACCCCGTAACCAAAGCGGTACGCCATTGGCGGCACCATGTTTGATGAGCCAGGATCGTTTGCCAGAGATGACTGGAACGGGAACGCCATGGAAAACTCACCAGCCGGGATGTTTGTCGACTCCACACCTGCAAACACAGATTTGTTTTTGGTGGCGACCCAGGCCGAATAGGTGGCGATCGTGGTGGTAACGAAGAAATAAACCAGTGACGCCGGGCTGGTATACAGACCTGTCAGGGTTTTAAACGTCGTTTCTCCATCCCATTCGCGCGGCACCAGGTACGAGAAGAATTTCTGGTAGGTGTTGCCCAGAGAGATATCCTCATCGATGAAGTCGGCCAGAGCAGCAACAGCAGCAGCAACAGACACGTCGCCCAGTTCCAGCACATAGACCGCGCGGGTGGTGCCCTGGGACCAGAACGTGGTGTTCATCTCGATGATTTCGTTTGCCGCTACGGTTTTCACCGTACCCATAACTGTTGCCGTTCCTGGGTCTGTAGCCAACGGATAAGTGAAGGCGGTAGAAGTGGTCACAGTGGCGGTTACGGCGCGGTTATAAGCTGCTGGAGTAACACCAGAGACAACCAGCGGGATAGTGTTGCCAACGTTCCAGCCATGCGCCTCTGACAGCGTCACTGTCACAACGCCGGTAGCCCACGCGATTGATGCGATAGTTTTGCCCGGGGATGTGATTGCTTTGAGATCGTCCTTGGTAGTGAGGAGTTGATATTCTCCTGCCGCCAGGGTCGTTCCGCCCATGGAGATCATCGCGCCGGATTTAAGCAGCTGAGAGGGCTTCGGTGGATTGGTCACCGATACGTTAATGTTAACAATTGCCATTTATTTATTTCTCCGGGTAAATGGACGGAATCGCTGACGTGATCAGCCTGCGCGCGACATTCCGCATGCGCTGCTGGTAATAGTTGACTTTGAACTTGATGGTTTTTCTCATGGCGATGATGTTCAGCTCGTTCTGCGTGACGCGCTCGTCCTGAACGACCGGGATATTCATCACGCCCATTTCCGCGTCATCGCCGAGCGTGTACTGCTGTACGTACCTCAGGAAATCTTCAACTCCGGCATTGCGCAGGCCAGTGATGGAGATCGTCACATCCTCGGAAACCAGCTGATACTGGTTCTGCTGCTCATCGAGGTAAAAGCTCCCGGCAATCGGCGCGGTGTTGCTGCACTTCACCGTTGCATACGGCGGAGACAGGTTCTGCGTCGACAGCATGGCCGGGAACATTGGCATGTACTGGCTCAGCGTCAGCCATACCGGCAATGAACTCGAAACCACCACATCAGCCAGATCGATGTCATCTGCAGAGTTGATGATCTGCGAACGCATGTAGGGGAAGATTGCCTCCCCTGTGTAGTGGTAGAGGTTGGCCGGTTCGTTCAGCCCGGTGCGCCGGGAGAAGGAAAACTGAAGGCCAAAGAACTCGCCGATATACAGGACATCAGATCCGATATCGTTGAACGGGTCGATGTCCGCCTGCGCGGTAAACGTTACGACGTTCCGGTCGTATAACTGCTCATCGTCCTGAATGGTTTCGGTCGTCAGGTGCAGATAGCCCTTAACGTCAACTGTATCCGGCTCGCTGCTGGGGTCGTCTGACAGAACAGAGGCTTTCACCCAGAAGACGAAACCATCGAGGGGCAGCACCTTGCGGATATACTTCGTGAACGTGACCACCTGAAAGCGGCTCAGGTCATCAAGACCCTGCGTCAGCGTGGCGTTAAGCTCTGTTTTTGCAGTCTGCTGCAACTCACTCAGGGAAGGCATTCAGCACCCCGCTTACCCAGGCGCGCATCGCGGCCTGATAGGTTCCGGTATCAATGAATGACGGACGCGGTGGCCCTTTTTTGTTTTTGAATCGCTTGGATATACCCTCCAGCGCGCGGCGCGTAGGCACGCCCGGCAATCCGTTCATTTCGGTGTTGTCGAGGAAGGCGACAAACAGGTCATGGATCCGGGACATCGACTCTGCCAGAGGGTCTTTGGCTGGCGGCGCGCCGGCCATCATGTTTTCAAGCGACGCGGCCATGTCATTCGCCATCAGGTCAGCGATGTCTTTGCTGTACCTGTCGAAAAACGTCTGCATGATCTGGTACTTTTCCTCCAGATACTCGGCGACGTCTCCGGTCGTGGTGTTTTCGTCCTCATACGGGACATCAATCACCCCCAGGTGGAAGGTGATCATGACAGCCCCCACAGGCTGCCGAACTGCTGGGCAATCATCAGGTACCGGCGCCCCCACGGGTCCTGCAACATCTGCAGGTCAGCCAGCGACAGGTCTTTGAAGAAGTCCGGAACCAGGCGCTGAGCGCTGGTTGAGTTATCCCCGACGCCAGTAATTACGCCAGCCTTGAAATTATTCAGGCCATACTCTTTCCTGAACTCGGCGAATACCGATTCGGTACCGTAGTTGACAAGGAAAGACGCGCCCAGGTTGTACACGGCAACGGTGTACAGATTCGGCGTGACGCACGCGATATCAGGGTTTACCCACTCAACCGCGCCGCCATACGCTAGGGTGAAAGACGGCGAGTCGTCGGGAACCTGCGCGGCGGTCACGCCCATGTCAGTTCGAACGAATTCGATAAATCCCGACAGGCTCGTTGTCATTTTTTCTTGCTCCCGGATTTTTCAGTCACGATTGTTTCGTTAACCGTTGGGGTGTCTTCGCTGTCTTCGCGGCCTTTCGCTTGCTCAGCGCTGACTTCCATCTCGCCGGAATAGCCGGTACCGCTTTCGCGCAGAGAGCTGTCCAAAGCCGCTACGGATGCCTGGCGGCGGCCGTGGGCGCCACGGGTCAGGTGAATATCGTTATCGCGGATTGCTTTTTCGATTACCGACGCTGATACAGGCTTGTTCAGGCTGTAGCACAGGCCGACAAACGCCTGGCTCTGGTCGATTTTTGTCGAGTCAACCAGACCATAAACCTGATGGTGCTGCACCACCGCTTCAATCTCTTCAGTTGTGCCATCCAGTACCATCATCTGGTCGCCGTGGTTAATCGGGATCTGAATAAGGCGGCCGGTCTCGAGCTTGCGATAGGCGAAAATCTGGCGCTGCTTGGTGGTGTTAGCGATATAGAGTTTCATTGGTTACCCTCGTAAAAAAGCCCCTGCTGAGTTTCCCCGGCAGAGGCTTAACCACTTCAAAGAATGGATCAGGCGCTGTACGCCATGGACAGGATGGTGATTGCTTCCGGACGAACTGCCCAGCCTGCGGTAGAACGCATTTCGGACAGAACATCGATGGCACCACCAGCGATCGGCGTCGGAATCTCACGCGGCGCGGCCATGTCGGTAAACATCAGCGCGTTCGCGGCAAGAGACGGAGTCAACTTGGCGAATTCGTTAGTGTTCACAGTCGAGTTGACCATTGGCACTTCGACCTCAGGGATGGTGATTACCACCGCGTCTGTACCACCAGCGCCTGCGCCGATCAGAGTGTCGTCATACACCCAGTCAACCTGGACGTTTGCGCCTTTCAGCACTTCTTTCACCGTGCCGCCGACGGTGTCAGTACCACCACCAGGACGCTGATAAGAAGTCAGCTGAACGATCTGCTGAATCTCCATGGCGCCGAGGACGCGCTGCGGCCCCAGGATAACGACGCGCTGCTGGCGGCCCAGCTGCATGGTGCGGGTCAGTGCGGCCTGTACGTGTCCCAGCAGATATACCGCCATCTGGCCGTGGTCATAGGTCAGCACAGTGGTGTTGCCGTTGCTGTCCGGAGGCAGAGACTCAGTAGTCGCGCCAGCGGTGTTCAGCAGGCCTTCACCGCCAGCAGGGTTCATTCCGTACAGCAGAGCAGAACGCAGCTGCTGGAAAATGCCCTGACGCATGCCCAGGCGCTGAGCTTCCGGCAGTGCAAAGTTCCAGTTACCGGCAGCAGCCATGTCATGGTGATCGTAGATACCACGGCAGCGGAACAGATAGGTTGGGGTGGAAATCATCTTCGCATCCAGCGCCACGCTCGGCAGCTGGTTACCGTTACCGGACTGGCTGGAAGTGGTCTGGGTGCGAATGTCCAGACGGCGCATGTAGACGTACTGATCGCCTACGCCGAGACGGACTTGCGGGTTACCGCTGGCGATGGTTTCAAACGCACCTGACGCCTGCTGGTAACCAATGATCATCTCCGGCGCGATGTACGACGGATTGACGATGGTGTAGCTGGGGGTAATTGCAGCCATTTAATTCAGCTCCCGATTAAAGTAAGACCAGCGCGCAGCTGTCGGTGTTGTTCCAGGTCAGGAAACCAGTCGCGCTGTCATAGCTGACAGTCTTGGAGTTGCCTGATTCGATGGCGAGCACTTTTACCGGCAGCGTGATGTCGGAAAGCGTAACTGCGCCGATGGTGCCCTGCGTTGTTGCAGCGCCGCCTGGTGCAGTTGCCGGGGCATAGGTGAAGGTCGTTGAGCTCGGAACAGACAGCACGACCACAGTGCCGTTGTACGCCGCAGGAACAACGCCGCTGATTTTCACGTACTGACCAGCAGTCAGGCCATGAGCTGAATCGGTTACCGCTGTCGCCACACCATTGGCATAGGTCACTGCAGTTGTCGCAATATCAGAACCGGTGAAACCGGCCGCCGCCGCGGTGGTGATCTGGTTGTTCACAAAATCCCAGGCCAGCGGCGTTTTAACCGACGCGCCGGAAGTGCCCAGCGCAACAACCTGTGCAGAGGCTTTCAGCGGCACGCGCATGTTAGAGCCCAGGCGATAGTACGAAACGCTCATGCCTGATGCGTACAGCGGGACCGGTGACTGAGGAGTGGTCAGACCGTTATGAGCCTGATTGAAGACGGTGAAGCCTTCCAGCTCGGCAACAGACACAGCGCGACGGATATAAGAACCGCGAGGGCTTGAGCTGGTGCCAGGCAGAAGCTCGGCAACCGGCAGGCCGCCCCACAGGGGTTTGGTTTCCGTTGCCGCCACGGTGCCCGCCGCCAGGTTAAAGCGGTTGGCCGGGTCATCGAGCGCCACGCCCTGAATATAACCGTCGGACTGCACACCGAAGGAGCCCAGCGCGTTCGTGGTTGCCATCGGGTTAAGAGATAAAGTAGCCATGCTTGAGAGCTCCCGTTAAGCCTGGTTGTTGAAACTGGTGACCTGACGCTTGCCGGACTGGAACGGAGCCCAGGTGGCAGCAGGATCGCCTTCGAAGGTGCTGATCTGGCGACCGGTCGCATCAGCGCGTTTAATTTCGCGCAGCATGCCAGGGCCAACAGACAGGCTTGCTGATTTCTGCGCGTCGGCGTAGATGGTCTTTTCGGCCACGCTCAGCAGGGCTGAGTCAGCGATAGAGGACAGGTCGACGGATTTGAAGTCAGGAGAATGCTCCTGCAACTGGATCATCAGGCGGCGGCGATATGCCAGCGGCTTTTCACCAGACAGCGGCACCGGAGCGCGCTTGCCGAAGCAGGAGAACACGCTATCGGCCTTCACCTGTGCGTCGGCGACTTCGTTGCGCTCTTCATCGCTCAACTCGGTTGGGATGCGGGAGCGCAGGTCGGCGATCTCCTGGCGCAGCTGAGAGTCAGCCTTTTCTTTCTGCATGCGTTCAGCCTCTTCCGCGTCGGCCTTCTCTTTGGCGTCGGCGTCTGCTTTTTCTTTGGCAGCCTTTTCTTCAGCTTCAGCTGCATCCGCTTTTTCTTTTTCCTCAGCGTCAGCTTTCTCTTTAGCTTCGCGCTCTTCTGCGTCAGCTTTTTCTTTCGCGTCGGAGTCGGCCTTTTCTTTCTGCATGTCTGCCAAGCACTCACGCATTAGGGCCTTCAATTCCTCTTTGTCCATCTTTTCAGCCTCGTTTGGAATGGAATCAGATTTAACACCAGTAGGGGCAAGGAGCTTGTCCCATACGCCCTGTTCACAAATTGCAACGTGGTCGAGCAATACCGGGGAACCTTCCACCAATAGAGGCTGACCGTCGATTTTGATGATTGAGTCCTGCGCTTCGCTGTACGTGACGGTTGGCGAGGTACTCAACTGTTGTGTCGCCATAATTTCGGCGGCTTCAGCGTCGTACACCCGGGCAATAGCCCAGACTTCGCCATTATCTGCAACCCAACTGTTCGTCAGGGTGCCGATAACACGCTTCGCAAATTCATCGCTATCGAGCTTGTTTTTCTCCGGGTGCAGCCAGATAAGCGGTACACCGGCAACTCGCTGGAGAAACTCTGGGGTGAGATAGTCGTCCGGGTTACGGAAGGCCATCTGTTGATCTGCAGAGCGCCAGGTAACCCCTGTTCCGGTTACCCGGATGGCGAACATCCACATGTTGATAAAGAATTGCGGGCTGCTTAGCGTCCCGTCAGCGATTAGCGCGGCCACTTCGGTTTCATTGAGCGCCTGCTGCGCCAGCATCTCAGCGAAGGGCTGATGAAGCGGCTTGGGCAGATCGTCAATGTGGAACCATCCGGCGGCCAGCGATTCGTCGTTAAGCTTCGCCTCGAACCTCTCCGGCACCTCAGCGCGAAACGTCAGATAATCGCCGTATACGCTGTGTGGAGTGAGCGGGCCATCGTACTGATAGCCCACCTCTTCCAGCACCTCGCGGCGCGCGGCATCAATGGGCAGCTCGCCCGGCTCTACCGTTCCGCCAGGCTGGCACCATGTGCCATCATCCGAGCGCTGGATCAGGAAGACGAACTTACCCTGACGGAACATTATCCCGCTGCCAAAAATAGCCACGTTTTAACGCTCCTATGCTGCTTTCTTCATCGACTCCATGAACTTCTGCCCCTTCTGGGTCAGCATGTATTCTGGAATGCTTCGGATGTTGTAGATGTAGGTCACGTAGCACTGGCAAAAAACCTCTTCGCCAGGCTGGGTGATTTCGTCGAGGTAACCGGCAGGCCCGGATTTCACGTACCCGTTTTTTTGCGCCCAGTTTCCGCGGATCAGGTAATAAAGCTGATCGCGTTCCTTGTGGTCCTCGCGGAAGTCATAACCCGGCCGCCGCCAGTGGCTGTGCCATATCGCTGCAATCGCGTTATTGCTCGTTGCGATCACGTTGTCGATGTTGGCTATCAGCTTATGGTTCTGGTCGATCATCACCCGGCGCGCTTCATAGTCCACCTTCTCTGCGGCCTTCTGAATGTGCGCTGCCGTCTCCCGCATCGTTCCCTGAATGCCGGTCAGCGCAATGCTGTCGGCTGAAGGGATGCTGCTGGCCCAGCCGCTAAACCGTGACAACGTGGTGTCGATGGCTTTTTGGCGGTTGAGCTGGATTAGGTCGGCGCTGGCGAGGATCCGCCTGTCGAGCTCCGTCCTCAGCTTCGGCTCAAGGTAGTTGAGCGTGAACCGGGATATGCCATGATGGCGCTTCAGCGCGCCAGCGCGGCCCACCTGCATGTCGTATGCCTTCGTCAGGTTGCGGGTGACCATCGCCATGTAGTCATCGGCTGTTTCGCTTTCGGCGGCCTGGCGGATAATCGCCTGCCAGCGTTCCAGCTCTTCCCGGGACGAGTAGCCGTTGCGGAGAAAGAACTTCACCGCATCTCTCACTGTTCTGGTGAAAGTGTTCATAGCATCATCCCGCCGCCAGGCTCTTCAGCTTTCGGCGGCTCCGGCGGTGGGTTATCTTTCAGCGAGTCGTAATCAAGGTTAAGCCGCTGAGGGAATAGGCTCTCGTTGGCATTGGCGTTTTCGCACGCCCACTCGATCAGCGTCGCGCGGTTTTCCGGATCCGCCGTGAGCTGCGGAAGCACCGTTTCCAGCATGCTGACGATAGCCTTAAAGCGTATCTCGTCGACCTTCACCTTCTCGCTTTCCGGCTCTTTCAGGGAGGACGGCCAGCGATATTCGAAGTTGTTTATCCAGCTCGAGAAATACAGGCTGTAGGTGTTTTTCAGCTCCGGGAAGTCAGCACGTAGCGACTGGAAGAATTCAATGCTCCAGGCGCGGTACTGGCATACGCGGATGAAGAACGCGTAAAGCGGGTCAAGCCACTCGCGGATGTTGTCGATGTACACCGCCACGGCGCGGGCATCTTCCGTGCCTTCACCGAAGCCCTGGGCGAACGTCTCGGAGTTGAGGATGATCGCTGGCATGTCGGCGGCGGCGGCCGTGTTCTCCAGAATATGCTTACGTGCGGAGTCGAGAGGCTTTTCCAGGTTGCTCAGGTCGATTGACTCGATGTTGTCGAGTTCGCCGATCTGCAGGACTTCCCCTGTTTTCCCGCGCTTAAGCATCATGCGCTTGATGCCGCTGAGCTTCTGCATCATGTTGTTGACGACGGAGCTTGGCCCCTTGATTTTCGTCACCAGCAGGCCGCCTTTCACCGCAACCATGTCGTCTGTGCGCATGGTCTGGATGAAAGACTTCAGCGGGTAGAGCGCGCGCTGGTATACGCTGCGCCCGGTAAAGCCGAACGCCGCCGGGTTGTAGGCAAGGTAAATCGGATCCTCGTTCTGCACGACGACACAGCGTGATTTGTGATACGGCTTGCCCGCCACCCGAATGCCGTCGACTTTCTGGAAGTCCTGGGCGTTCGGGTCCTGATTCAATACGATGCTGCCCGCGGTGTTAAGCGGGTCCAGGATGTTAAAGCTGACGTTGTGCTTGTACAGCGTGCGGTAATCCAGCGATTCATTCGGTTCCTGGTTATCCACCAGCATTGCGATCGCTGATACGCCATAAATTCGGGCGATGCGCGCGGCGTTGGCGATGTGCTGGTTAGCGCCCATCGCTTTCCATTCGCGTTCGAACGCGTCGCGCAGGCGCTGCTCAAGACCATAGGACTGGGCAACATGCACGGTGCGCGGCTCGTTCATCGCCATTTTAATCGGGCGATCGACCATCTTACCGCCCAGTGGGTGGTAGAGGTAAACCGTTTTGCAGGTCTGATAGCCAGCCGTGGAGCCGGGCTGGATGTCGTCGCTGTCCAGCAATGCCATCAACTCTGAGTGAGAGCAGCTGCCGATTTCGAAATCGTCTTCGTTCATTGGTTCTCTCGTCAGATTGCGTCGCCGCTGCCGAAGGCGATGATCAGCCCGTAGGTGTAATCATCGAGCAGGTCATCGGCGCGCTTATGCGCTTTCTTGTCGGCAAGGTGGAATCGGGAAACCTGCTTATGCAGATGGTTTGCTGTCTCGCCCTTGAAGACGGCTGTCTTCTCGTAGGCGTGTCGGGATATTTTTGCCAGGCCGCGGTAGTGGTAACCGGAGGCCATAATGGCGCGCTCGTCCTTTCCTTTGCTGGTCAGGGCGGACTCTATTTTGTTGACCGGCCATCCCAGGCTTTCGCCTTTCTGCAGGAGGATGCTGCCCATGCCGGCGTCTTCGATGAACACGCCCAGGCTGCCGTTAATGGCAACACACTGCCCGGAAAGCTCGTTGAGCCGGTCGAATACCGACGGCATCCACGTTTCCAGCAGCGCGCCGTCAATCTGCACCACATCCCAGTCGAGAATGGTGAGTCGCTGAATCCCGGGCCGGGTGTCGACGGCGTAATACACCACCGCCGTACCGTCATGCTCAGAGCCACCTTTGACGGCGGTATCCATGACAGCGAAGACGGCCTGGCACATCTCAGGGTAATCAACAGGCTGATCCTGATTCTCACCCTCGAACCATTTGCGGACGTCGAACAGCGAAGCGGCGGACCAGTCTACAAACTCGGCCAGAAACTCCTGGCGGAACACGCGCGGGTCGTTGTTGGCCTTCTCCTTCTCCAGTTCTTCCGGCGGAACGAACGGGTTGGAAGATGTCGGCGCGTGATGCTCAATAAAGCCAAGGCTTTTATCGTGGCAGATGGCGTAGAAGAAGTTCTCTTCGTCCACCCCGTCCGGCGTTGAAAACACGTAGGCCCGGCCTTTCGTCGTCAGCAGCGTTGGCTTAATCGACTTCGGCCAGATCTCCCTCAGCATCTCCGGCGACTTGGTAAACGCCGCCTCGTCTATCAGGATGATTTCGTACTCACGTCCACGGCCAGCGAGTTTGTTGTCATTGGTGACCCAGAAGTCGATCTTCCCGCCATTTTTCAGCAGCAGGCGCTTCTCCTGACGGCTAAAGCTTTTCTTCAGCGGCAGCAGGATTTCTTCGAGCTTGTCGTAGATCTCCTGATACTGGCGATACTCCGCAGTGAAGATACCGACGCGGCCGCCGAGCTCAATGTCCATGCCCGGGCGCTTAAACGGCGCTGTAGCGTAGGTCACGGCAGCGCTGGACAGCATGAAGGTCTTACCCCAGCGGCGGCCACACCGGACCGCATGCAGCTGACCTTCCCAGGAATCGGACCAGACCTTTAACTGCCCGTCATGCAGCGTCGGGAGGTAAATGTCGGCCATATCATCTTCCAGGTATCTGCAGGGTGTTGTGTACGACGATCGCGTTATCTTTGTCGCCGTCTCTCAGGGCACTAATTTCGTGACGTAGTTTCTCGTTCTGCAACTCGAGACGCTCTACATCGAGCAGCGATTGACGCTCGCTTGTATTCCGCAAGAGGATTAGTCGGGACAGCTCTTTTCGAGCGCTGTCTTTGTCAGCAGTCAGGATTTCAATACCGAATTTGCCAAGCTTCACACCCTGCAGCAAATAGCGAGCATCACCTTCCAGATCCCGTGTATCGGCAAAGAATGGCTCTCCCACACCTTCGCCATTACAGCGCGGGCATTCTGGGTTTGGGTCGCCGTTATCGACAAATCCAATACCTCCCGATGTATCCGGGGGATGCGCACCGTCAGCCTCAGCTTTGCGCTCAGCGACAAGTTGCTCGGCAATATCCCGCCACTGATATTTGTGCTCGCTCCCCCAGCAGTACCGGCAGTTAACACGTCGATACTGAGCTATCTCGTTAGGGTCCGCGTTGATGATTGCTGTCAGCTGCCCGATCACATCATCAAGCTCTGCTGCGTATCGTCTCTGTCGCTCATTGCGCAGGTGATGCACATAGCGTGAAACCTTAGGGTTTCTGAGGAGCTGGCTGGCTGTCACATAGGCAGCATTTCCCGTACCCGTATAACCGGCCAGGCGATATGCCTCGACGCGAGTTTTCCCTTCGACGACATGCTGCGCAAATATCATCTGTTGGTCAGAAAGTCCGAAATCATCTGGTGCTGACAACGGAGCAACTGAGCGCTCTTGTGCAGTTTTTTTTTGCACTTCAGGCTCTGGCTTTACGGTCTCTTTCTCGCCCTTTCCCTTTTGCGAATTCGCATTTTTTTTCGCAGCTTCTTTCTGCGATTTCGCACCATACGAGGTTACCTTGATGTAGCGTTTCGCAGATGCGTAATTCAGTCCCTGAGCCTGGCACCAGTCTTTGGGGGAAATACCTGTTCTGGCATGCTCGGCGAGGAACTGGTCTTGCAGTGCTCCCCAGTCCGGTTTTGCCATAATACTTACCTCACGTTGACATTATCGAAGCCCCTCAGTGAAGGGCTCCTGTAATGCCGCTTAGCTACTGCCTCTTCGCCTCCGCTTCCCGGATGTCGGCCTTGTCGCGATTGCACTGCCCCAGAGCAGACAGCAGGCTGACATTCAAGTCCAGGCTTTGCCTCCATGACATCGGATCCGGGATTGCCGGGTAAGGCGTCTCAGCTGTCAGGTTTGCCGGGAGCGGCACCACCGGCACCCTGACGTAAACTGTCCGCGTATTGTTGCATCCGCTTAACTGCGCCATCAGGAACAGGACGGCGAGCACAGTCATCGTTCGCAACAGCAACCTTGATATCTTCCGAGGCTCCCGATGCGTCCAGTGCGATCTGCTCTTTTGCATGCTGATTTGCCTCGGAGATGGTGTTGAAGATGGTCATGGTGGTCAGGACGTTAGAGGTCACTGACTCAGCAGCGGTAATCTGCTGCTCAGCGGTTTCAGCGCGAGTCTGCTGCTTACTGGCGGCGTTGTGGTAGTGCATTGCCAGCCAACTAAGGCAGACAATCAGGCAAACCACAACCGCGGCGATGATGGCGGTAAGGCGGCTCACTGATCAATCCCCCAGCACGCCAGCGCACTTTCCTGATCACGACGCTCAACCTGACCGTAACATCCATTCTTTTGGCCTTTGGTAAGGCGACAATCCCGTCCGCCGTCTTTAATCCACCAGCGGATAGCCTCACAGGCACCTTTCCGGTCTCCGGCGTTGATTCGCTGGTAAAAGGTGGATGGATAGCACTTTCCGGGGCCGATGTTGTACGGACAAAACGATGCGATGCCAACTTTCTGCGGCTCTGTCAGAGGCACTTTGATATTCCGGTCGACCCAGGCAAGTGCTTTGTCACGCTCAATAGCGTTCACTTTTTTGCATTGCGCTTCGGTGGCGGTCATGCCCTTCACGACACGCTTGCCGTCAATAACCGTCACGCCATGGCATAGCGACCAGACTCCACCAGGATCCATGACGGCCACGAGAGCATTGCCTTCCTTCTCACTAATGAACTGGTCAAACAGGACTGGCGCTGATGCTCCAGCGGCGAGCAGGGATAGCATGGCGGCGCTGAGTTTTGCTCTTGTCGATGCCATGTTAATTATCCTGTGGTGGAGCGGTAATGTAGCCCTTCTTGAGGGCCTTCTCGTATGCCTTGGTCTGGCGTCTTTTGAAGTAGAGGTTGGTAAGGTAAGTGGCTATACCGATAAGAAAACCGCCAATCACTGCAACCTTGTTCCAGTCGAGGTCGTGCAACCATTGCAAAATGCCGCCTCCACAAATAAGACTGCCAGACACGCAATACGAGACTGCGGATGCGATTTTGTCAGGCATATATCGGATCATCTCTTTCTCCTCGCGTATTGGCGGGAGCTGTGTGTAATGGGTCAGGCCCTCGGGACGATTTAACAAGAAGGCATGTCGAGGATGGTTCCCGGAGCCTGAAATAAAAAAGCCCGCGACAGGCGGGCAATATGGGGGTAAGGCAATGTCGGCTCGTTGGCCGAAGGGTCCCAGGCAGTGGGTTCTGGTGCCGGGCAAAGGAATCGAACCTCTGACGCGCAGCTTACAAGGCTGCCGTTCTGCCACTGAACTAGACCGGCGAATCTGGCGGGACAGGAAGGATTCGAACCTTCGACCATTCGGTTAACAGCCGAACGCACAACCGCTGTGCTTCTGACCCTGAAAAGAAAAAGCCCCGCACGATGGCGAGGCTTCGAATTCATTCATGTTACACACAACACTGGCAACATATACGAATTAGTTTGCTCATTTGTTCATTAAATTGCAAGCACGTTGTGTGATTTATTTGCAATTTTCCTCACATTTTCGCGATCGATAAACGCATTTTGCAGAGGCTGGTATAAACAGAACAGTGAAGCATTGATGATTTGCTTCACCTCTCTCCGGATTGTCGAGATGCTTGGGTGTTTATACTGGTTGCCGCCACGAGTCTTCATCAGGCGAGGCTTACTTACTGCATGCTGCCATGATGCAATTCGGATCTCGCTGGAGTTGCAGACGTAGTAGGCGAAGATAACCCGCCAGGCATTTTCATCCACATTCTTCAGGTAGTGGCGAATGACAGCATCAATGAGCATCCCGTCATCATCACTACATACCGGCCGTGATGCTTGCTGGGGCTCGACGGTAGCCATGAATCTGGCAATCATGTTGATCATCGCTTTATCAATCTTGCCGGTCTGGCACCATGCGCCCCACAACTGGAGCCACTGGTCTACCCATTGATGCTGGTCGTTGGTTAATTCCAGTTTCATTATGCGGCTTCCTTCTGTGGCTGATTGGTTTTGGTCTTGCTGTGCTTTGCTACTGGCGGCAGGTTGGCGCGCTTAACGCTTTCTGCCTGGTACCGGAGGAAGTCGGTATGGTTCATGCGGCCTCCTGTCGGCGGGCCCGGCGTTTTTCCACCGCGCGGGCTTTACGGGTGAAGATGGATTTGATGCGCTGCAGGTATGGGATGTCGAATCGGCGGACAGAGTTATCGTTGTTTATCGCCTCGACTTTTTCGGCACCGATGCGCTCAATAAGGCCCTGTTCAAATGCTTTTTGCGCGCCGTCCCGATCCCGGTTGCAATAGACACACTGGGCAGCGGTATTGTGAAGGTTGAAAGCCAGGTGCGCAGCTGCGCCGCGGGTGCGGTAGTGGCCGCAGTCCATCGTTCCACCAAACTTCTGCTCCGGCAGCCTGCCGCAGCTGATGCATGGCTTACCGGCATCCCTCAGACGGACATACCGGTTGAATGCCGCCTGCGCTTCCGATCTCCACTGCGGTTTCGTTTTTAGCGCCACCTTTCTCGCTTTCAGATCCCGGCGTTCCGCGCGCTCTTTATCTTTGCTCTCCTTGATGCGCTTAGCCGCGGCTTTCACCTTCTCCTTTTGACGCTCTTCCATCGCGAGGATTGCGCCGTGCTCCGGGCAGCACCAGCGGATCCGGATGTCGTGGAATTTCGGCACGAAGTATTCACCGCATACTTTGCACTTACGGCGGGATGGCTTACGCATGGCTCCTCCGTGCCGCTAGGCGCAGCCATTTCTGATCCACCAGACGGGCGGTGTAGTCTTTCAGGGTCGGGACGTCGGACGGCTTAACCGCTGGCTTGCTCTGGCGGCGCGCCGGAACGCGGAAGATTTCATTGGTGATGACGCGGGAAAGTGGAGTAGACATCAGGCCTCCTGCTTATCGCGCAGCTGCTGGTATTCACAGCTCTGCGGAATGGTCAGGTGGCATCCAATATTCATCGCCCAGGCTTCGACTTTGCACAGGAAGATGTACATCTCGCCGGTTTCAAGATCGGCGGTATGGCGGAGGG
This sequence comes from Enterobacter cloacae complex sp. 2024EL-00227, assembly GCF_043945315.1. Taxonomy (NCBI): domain Bacteria; kingdom Pseudomonadati; phylum Pseudomonadota; class Gammaproteobacteria; order Enterobacterales; family Enterobacteriaceae; genus Enterobacter; species Enterobacter cloacae complex sp. 2024EL-00227. The sequence goes on along the minus strand of NZ_JBIMQP010000001.1, from coordinate 525,234 downwards.
ATTGGACGGTGGTGACCTCTCCGGACACGACGTCTACCCGGTCTTTGCTTTCGTATCCGAGATAGGTGTGCTTCATCGCGTCCTTGACCCACTCAGGCGTGGCGAAGGTCTTGCCGCGGGCGATGAGGTACTCGCTAATTTCCGTGTACCACATGTGGCTGAGCGCGTTCTGCGACAGGCTGCGTTTCTCGCGCCACGGCTTAACCTGCAGGCGGAAGCATTGGCCGGCATCCAGCAATGGCTGAATCTGCTGACCTATGGCCGCGAAGTTGCCGCGATGGAGTTTGATGCCGTCTACTGGAAGAGTCATACGGCCTCCCTAACGGAAACCGCAGGATGCAGAAAATCGCAGGTGCATTTCTGCATCTGTGACAAGGTGAGGAGTTCAGATTGTTGTCGCATTTAAGTCCCCTTAAATGCGAAGAAGTCACCGGAGTTGTTCAGGCTCCGATGACTTAATTATGGATGGATGATTATTGGAAATCAAACGTTGCTTGACGTTTAGTTATGCGTCGAATGGCTACTTAGGGATGGTTCGACAAAATTAAATGGCGGACGCTTTTTTTAACTTCCACTTGGGGCCTTTCTCCTTCGATTTATTCTCACTTTCAAATGCATCTTTTGCATTGTTGCATCCGCATTGATGGCAAACGTAGTCGCCACTCCACCCTCTGCGAGTAACTTCTTTTCCGATAGCGATTGAACCACAATCAGGACAGACCATAACACCCTCCGGTTAGAATTTAACTGCATTATGATGGTACCAATTCAAATCCGGAGGGAAAGCTCATTTACAAAATAATCTTTTTATTTCAATAGTATAATATTGTTTAAACGCGGTTATCGCACATGCAGTGATTATTGATAGGAATTACCGCACAGTTGGCTTTGGCGCTGCTGAAATCATCGCCTCCCAGCAAAGTTTCGCCCGGTGCGCTGCTTGCTGGCACCCACTCATGGCGTCGTATGCTTCCCACTCCTTCTCGTCACTGAAGCTCTCATCAGGCTCTGATTCGAACCCATTGACGATCATGTCTTCTGTAGGCTCAATCGGCACCAGAACCCAACCATCCGGAATCACCGGAGAGTTGCCAGCGATCATAATGGTGGGTTCACCGGAATGGTTGAATTCTTCAATCGCCGCCTTCAGCTTTTCTGCATCACCCGGCAAGAGATTACCGTCGATAAACATTACCGGTCGAACCATGTCGAGATCACCCTCGGAATGGTCCGTTAGCGCTTCCTGATAGCGTCCAAGTTCCACGTACTCCTGACATGACCACCCGCCATCAATAAAATCGCGCGCTTCAACAGCGTCGAAAGTGAACGATGTTTCACCGCCAGTTGGTGAGGTTAAGCCGTACAGGTCTGCTACCGGCTTAAATTGCGTGACTGGTATGGTACCTTCATTGGTGAGGGTACCATCTGCACCCTGAAGCATGGCGGCGCACATTGCGTCATATTCAGAAATTGGCTGCAACCTGTATCCATCCGGCACAGATACCGGCGCTGGCGGTGCTGCATAAAGCGCCTGACAACTCCAACCGGACCAGTGGGCACCTTCAGCCCTCTCATCATCTTCCGGCCTAATGAGAGAAACTTCACTCGGGTGTTTTCTGTGTGACCACAGCCACGCTACGGGTTCTGCTTTTGCTGGCGCTGGAGGGGCGGTGCGATACAGAAGCACATCACCCATCTCTTTTCTGGATGCTGGCCATACATCTGCATCAGCGCCAGATTTGAGATAATCAAGATTGGACTGGTCGATAACGCACACAGCCTCCGCTTCGAGCGATGCCAGCGCAATACGCGCCAGTTCATTCAGGATTGCCACATCAGCGTGACCGAGGGTGTAACCAGCTTTCAAATCGGCAACTGCTTGGACGGCATGTTTGTCGATGTCGCTCATTGGTCGGCTCCTTCAATGAGGAAAGTCATGCTTTCGAGTTTCTTTTTTTGCTTCTCAAGAGACTTTATTTTCGCCAATCGACGACGCTCGCAATCAGCTAAAGCATCAGCCTCATTCAGCCAAAAATCCTTACCGTGAGCTGTCGTTAAATAGCACCCAGGAAGCCTGTACGAAGCCATTGTTCCGCCATGTGATACATCGGCCATAATTTTAAACGGACCACTTGAAAGCGCGTACTTTGTTACGATAATTTCAGTTAACTCTTGATTGCTCATACCCCTACCCTCCCCCAAACCATCAATACTCGCTTCATCGCCGGACTGTTCCGGCACTCCTGGCAGATCACGTTTGTGTCCGTCCGCTGAATTAACTTCGACTTGCCCTGTTTCATGCCCGGTATCGTGTCAGGGGCGAAGCGCATTCCATAGCTGGTCAGACTGTAAAGGCGCTGGCCGTATTTGCCTTCGCAGCTGATCAGCCCATCGGCCAGCAGCGTGCTAACCGTCCCGGATATCTTTTTGGTGTCCATGCCGATAAGCGCTGCCAGTTTGGCGTTGTTCAGCCCTGGGTTGTTGCGCAGGGCGGCCAGTACCTGCTCACGGATTGTTATGGTCATTGGATAAGCCCTCTATCTTTCCCGCGCTGATACTCTTCCCAGAGCCATTGGGCTGGGGTCAGAGCCCCGAGAGTCGCTGCGTTTGGCATGCACCCGAAGCTTTTTCCTTCCGGGTGATAACCGGCCTGACGGCTCACGTGATTCGTCGGGATCACTTCATCAGAATTCTCGAGCGCCAGGACGGGAGACGGTATTTTTTCCCCACCAGCAACTTTCAGCGCCCATTCCTCAAGTTTTTTTGACGCGTATTTTTCAGTTTCAGCTTCGCTCAGCTGGCGCTGGTACATGGCTCTGCGCGTGTCGGTAACAATCCAGTACATGACGTCATGAGACCACGGGAAAGCTTCTGCTCCGCCGGTATGCAGCCCTTTTTCGCGGCTATACCGATGGAACTCATTCATCACGTCAGCCAGGCCAATGCCAAGCACCGTGCCGCTATCTTTGCACCACTTGATGAACTGCCCAGGAGACGGCCAGAACGGCGTGGCGCTTGCTCGGGCATGCCGAACGCCAGCCGATAGCTGCTCTCTGGTTCTGATGCCGTTTTCGGAGAACGCCGCGATCCACTGACGCTTTGCCGTCTTCTCGTCAGCGTCGGTCTTCAGGTTGGTCTGAGATGCCGCCGGGAAGATCTGCTTCAGTTGGCGAAACAGCGAATCGACCAGGTTCTCAGCTTCGATGTTGATTACGTTTTTGGGGTCGTAACTACCGGACATCCGGGCAAACGCCTCGCCGTCACGGTTCTGAATTGCTGCCATCAGTTGCATTGTCACAGGAAGTCCTCCCAGCCTTCACGGCTATTCCAGTGCGGGGTTTCTGGCTCACTGCGGCTGCGCTTTGATGCCAGGGGGTTAACGCGGGCGTTTCGGATCCAGACACGGAAGGCTGAATTCCAGTCAATCAGGGTTGTGCCTCGCGCTGTGTGGTAGTCACGGAAGTTGAGCAGCTCGGTTTCGATGCTTACCCCTTTCTCGGCAGCCATGGAGATATGCTCTGCAGAGGGTTTGAATTGAGCGGGGAAAGGAATTCCGCTACCTGTTGGCAGACCCATTCTGGTCTTCGCTGCTTCGCTCACAAAACCATCGCGCCCAGAGAGAGAGTTAGGTTCTTTGACTGGTTCAAAAGAGTGACTGATTCCGGGTGAATCTCCTTCACTACCCCCTAGTGAATCTGCCGCACCCCCTAGTGAATCTGCCGCACCCCCTAGTGAATCTGCCGCACCCCCTAGTGAATCTGCCGCACCATCAAGATTGAGGATGTAGACATTGCTGGAATTTCCTTTTGGCCCCTTCCTTGTCTCCTTTTTGAGCAACCTACAGTCGCAGAGGGCTTCGATATGAGTCATTACTGTTCGGCGGCTGATTTCACACTGATCAGCTATGTATTGGTATGACGGCCAGCACTCACCTGCGTCGCTGGCGTTGTCAGCTAACTTCAGGAGAACAAGCTTGCGCAATGGGTTCCCTACTTTCATCCCCATCACTCTGACCATTAATGACATGCTCACTTGTTGTCCTCCTGAGGATTTACATATTTGAAATTGCCCGGCATAATTACTCCCGTTACTTGGCGTAACACAGTGTCTTGAAAGCCGTTGCTGCTACCAACAGCGCGGCTTTCGCCCTTTCTGCGTTCATGCTTCAAAATCTCCCTTCACTCCATCCCTGTTAGAAATCAGGATGGCCAGCAGCAGCGACATGCTCGGCACCAGGTTCTCCCGCCACCGGCTTACGGTTGATTTGTTCACGCCAGCTACTTCAGCGATCTTGGTTGTCCCAAGATCTGCGATTTGCCGCTGCACCCAGCTCTCAATTCGTCGTGCCTCCGCTTTGTTGCGTGTCGTTAAGGTTTCCATTTGCGATACTTCCTCTCATGTAATTGGTTATGGCCGCCGTTAAGCGGCATGGTTCTCTGGGTGTGGAAACAGGTCGGGAAGATCAGGTCGAATTTCGTGTGCCTTAATCTCGCCACCAGTAGCGTTTACGATGGCTGTTACTTTTTCCGGAGATACGGAACCACCGTTAAGCCACTTGTGAACCGCTGGCTGGCTAACTCCGCAAATATCTGCGAGTCGCTTCTGGCTGCCAACGATTTCTAAAGCTCGTTGAATAACTTTGTTCATGGATTTTACCTATCCGATTACTGGATTAATGAAAAGATAACCCAAGTTATGGGCATTGTCCATAACCTTTGTTATTTTACTCTGCATAACCTCGGTTATATATTGATAAGATGAAAACATTTGCAGAACGACTGAACGCGGCTATGTCGGCCGCTGACATATCTCAAGGACAGTTGGCTGATAAAGTCGGTATATCCCAGCCTGCAATTCAAAAGATGACGTCAGGTAAAACGAGCGGCAGCCGTAAGATGGTCGAGCTAGCTCATGCTCTGGGTGTAAGGCCGGAATGGCTTAGTTCTGGAGTGGGGGAAATGCGGATTGATGGTAATGTGCCATCGGCGGCCCAACCGGTCTCGGAAACAATTGATGTCTTTCGGGTTGATGTTTTAGACCTGAAAGTAAGCGCTGGTCCGGGGTCTTTTATGATTTCTGAATTTGTTGAGGTCCTGCATGCTATTGAGTTCACAACTGAGCATGCCAGATCTCTTTTCGGGAACCGCACTCAAAATGATGTGAAGGTGATGACCGTAGACGGCGACAGCATGTGCCCGACAATACAGTCTGGCGATCGCCTCTTCTTTGACGTTTCAGTGAGGAACTTCAAAGTTGACGGGGTGTACGCTTTTGTTTTCGGCCAACACTTCCATGTTAAACGCTTGCAAATGCAAGGTTTGCAACTGGCTGTGCTATCTGACAATCCAGCTTACAAAGACTGGTATGTGACAGAAGAAAATCAGGACCAGTTGTACATCATGGGTAAGGCGCTGATCCATGAGTCCATTGCTTACAACAAGCTTTGACAGCTGGGGCTTCTGCAAGGTGTTCTGGTCGGCGCATAGCTGGTAATGACTGCTTTAAGGTTCACATAAAAAGACACAAGCACCTCGATAAAAACACAGCACAAAAAAGCATGTGAAATGCTTAAGTATGTTAAAATAAAGGATCTAAAATGAGCAAATTTGGATGTGATATGAGCAGGCAACTTACCGTTTTCGATGAAACATCACCCATGACTTTTGATGACTTCGCCAGGGAAAATGGAGTTACCTACTGGCTCGCATCAGATTTGGCTATGATGCTTGGTTACAATGGGATGGATCAAATCCTCAAAGCCATTAATAAGGCCACGTCAGTATGCGTGAATCTCGACATTCCCGTGTATGACAACTTTATCCAGATGCCATCTGAAAATGCGGTCAATGATTTTAAGCTCACAAGGTTTGCATGCTATCTGACTGTTATGAATGGTGACATTGGAAACAGTAAAGTCGCTAATGCACAAGCATATTTTGCTGGGCTAGCAGCTGAGATACAAGCGGCGTACCATAACCATGACGCCGTCAACCGTGTATATTTACGTGGCGAAATCACATCACGAGAAAAAACTCTTAGCCACGTAGCCCATAAGCATGGGGTTGTAGATTATGGACTGTTCCAGAATGCCGGTTATCGGGGCATGTATAACATGAACTTACGACAACTGAAGGCCAAGAAAGGTCTTTCTGACAAAGATGGCACCATGCTTGATTTTATGGGAAGTGAAGAGTTGGCGGCTAATATATTCCGCATCACGCAAACTGAAGCCAGAATCAGGAACCAGAACCTTCAGGGTCAGGGCCAGTTAGAAAATGCTGCTGAGATCGTTGGTAGATCGGTTCGCAATGTAATGATATCCAACACCGGTACAGCACCTGAAAATATTAAGCTTTCCCAGGACAAAATCCAGAAAGTTAGAAGCAGCATTAAAAAAACACACAAGGCGCTTGTAAAGCACGACAAAAACAAGCCTTAATCCTACAGTAGAATAGCCTAAACACCCGGCCCCGCGCCGGGTTTTTTATTGCCCACCCATAAAGCTATCCGCCATTCTGCCGATAACTATTCAGCCTGAAGCTGATAACAATAACTATCGCAACACGACCTGCCCGCCCGTGCGGGCTTTTTTATTGCCCCTTCCTCACCAACTCCGCAGCATCCCTGTTAGCTCCCTTCCCTGTCACGTTTCCTGTTTCCTTCCGGTACTGCTCCAGCTTGTCGATGATGTTTTGCTGGGTCATGGGTAAATCAGCCAGTGACAATTCCATCACCGCCCGCCCCATCGCCTGAATTTTCATGCTTATACGCTCTTCATCCAGAACCATGCACATCCCTCCTGCTGTTTTTTTAAGCATAGCACTCATGATTTACAAAAATAAATTCATTTAGTTATCATTAATTTATAACTTATGTGATTGATATTATAAATTAGGTTATTGCCATCACTCATAACTAAGGTTATCTTTAATCCATCGAAACGAAACATCGACAGCTGAGCGAAGTTAGCCAGCGGCGAAGTGGAGATTCGGTCAGTCGAACGGCGCGACAGTAAACCATGCGTCGGACCATAGGCGGGCTCAGGAAGAGCGGCAATTATGGCTAAACGATTTACCGGCAGCTCTTTGCGAGGGGCTGACGGCAAATCTACTCCACTTATTTAAAAGAGACGGTATATGGATAATCAGGATAATGAGTTAAGAAAGGTTGTTCAGGAACTTGCTGATGAAGAAGGCATCAGCTTTTCCGATGCCCTAGATGTTTCGATTAAAGCGCTGCGTTATGAGGTAGAGCGCAGAAAATCGTTTAACGGTGAAGCTGCTTGTGATGGCTCTGCAATTACTTCTTAGCCAAGTACCAAGAGGTGTCTGCGGCTTCGGAAACCAGTACGTAATAGCTTTGCTTTACACTACTAGCTATACCTCTGACTTCCTCTCTAACGTTATATGCAGTTGATGTTTTTACGGTTGTATATTCAGCTGTTGGGAGGTTAAACCAAGTGCCATTACCATCCTGTATCTCACGCGAATAACCCTTTGCTTTCATCTTTTCATGAAGATTTTCATAGTCTTCAGAATCAGCGCCGCGCAACTCAACTCGAACAATATATCTTGCCATAAGAAGATTCCTATATTGACTGTGGAATGAGCAACATATCAGTTTCCTTTGACTGTGGAAAGCAAAGGGACACGGGCCGGGCGTGGATAAAAATCCCGGCACCAACCATCGCAAAGCCGCCACCTGAGCGGCTTTTTTCATACCTAAGAAACTTCGCAGAGGTTTCTAAGTTATGAGACGGCGGCCATCCACCGCCCATTAAAACACTGAATAAATGCGTTGAAGTCTTGTATTAACCGTTCCGTTCGCCGCGATAAGGCCAAGAGGATTTATGAGTGATTTGGAGTTGGGCTTAAAGATATACGCATTATGGTTTGTCGGGACGTTTCTGCTCGACATAGCAATCAACTCGCTGACGAAAAAAGAGCATCGCCAGCCACTTTCAAAACTAGCCATTGACCATGTACGCATGTCTTCCGCAATAACCATTGTGGGCCTGATTGTGTGCGGTATGGGCTGGTTCTTATTCAAGGTGGTGTGAGATGACAGTCACCCACAACGGCAAGCAGTACACCGCCAAAAAGCTCAACGATAACGAGTGGCAGCTGACGTCGGTATCGAACCCGCGTGAAAAGATGACGCTTAACCGCCAACAGATGAATATCGCTGGCCTCCTGAAACAGGTTGAGGTGAAGGTATGATCAATCATCACTTGCTGCGCGCCGCGCAGAGCAAAGCAGCCATCGCTCTGTTTATCGGTGATGGCGCCATGTGGATGGCAGCCTACGACGAAATGAAGGTCGCCATCGGTTATCCGTGGCATCGGGGAAAGTCGAATCAGCGTGGAGGTGAGCATGCAATGGGTTAAATACTCTGAACGCAAGCCTGATTCCGCCGGCGTTTATATGTGGCGAATGGGTAGCCGAAAAGTTAAAGGTCTTACGGTTATTGCCCGGGCGAAATTTCGCCTTCGCGGCGCTGGTTATGAAGATGTTCTCTCACCTGAATTTGACCGTTGGGATGGATATTCCGTTATTGTGCCAGGCGAACTTCAATGGTCTGATGATGATGGCTCGCTACCTGACATTTCTTTCGAAAATCTCCCTGAAGCAACAGAATGTCCATTTTGCAAACGACAGCCAGTAATTAAAGCGTTCGAATGGAATCGCGGATGCAGGATTGCTCCTGAGCCATACATCCTAAATCAGTTCCAATTGAAGTGCTGTGGTTGGATAGCTCCTGTCACCTTCGATTCACCAATCACAGCCATAGAGTCATGGAACTCAAAACTTTCTAAGTAACCACCCTATTCAACCGATCGGCCTGGCCTAACCGGGAGGCATTGCCATGCTTTCAATTCAGAGGTTAAAGGAATTGTTTCACTACGATGCAGAGACAGGGATTTTCACCAGGCTCAAAACAGCAGGTGGAATGGTTCCTGGAACTATAGCCGGATCATTAAATCCCTTTGGCTATCTTCGTATCTCAATCGACCACGAAAGATATTTGTGCCACCGGCTTGCATGGTTTTATTCCTATGGTTCATGGCCCGAGCACGAAATAGACCACATAAACGGCATAAGAACTGACAACAGGTTATGCAACCTCAGGGACGTTCCTCACTGCATTAATCAGCTAAATAAGCTCTCTCCAAAAAACAACACAAGCGGCGTCAAAGGCGTTTATTGGAATAAGAAAGATAAACGCTGGCACGCACGCTGCTCTATCGACGGCAAAAAATACCACCTTGGCAATTTCACCGACCTTAATGAGGCCAGGGCCGTTGTCGTTGCAGCAAGAGAGCGCATGCACGGCAAGCATGCCGTTCATGAAGAAAGAAAACCGGAGAATCTATGAACGCATACCTCACTTACGACCGCATCGAAGATCGGCGCTGGGTTGAACAGCAACTCACAGACGAGAAAGAAAAGTGGATCGACGACCGGGCACAGCAAATCATCGACATGATGCCAAAAGAGCCGTCCGGCCTCTTCCACTTCTCGGTCCCGATTGACTCCAGCCCATACGAAGGACTTCGCAGCGATGACGCTGGTAAGGCCTACAACGATTTCATTTCGGCAGTTGCTTATGCCCAGGCGGAATACGACTGGGAACACCGGACCGGCTGCCCGTTCTGAATACTGAGGATTGAACAATGGCATTATTCCAACGCGCCACCAATACACAGGCTTTTCTCAAGGCCGGAATTATGGGTTTTGCCGGTGACGGCAAGACCTACACAGCCAGCGAGTTAGCAATTGGCCTTGTGCTGCTGATGCGACAGCGTGGTATTGCGGCAGGTGATCGACCGGTCATGTTCCTTGATACAGAAACAGGTTCTGACTGGGTTAAGCCAAGATTTGACGCTGAAAACATCGAACTGTTTACTGCAAAAACCCGCTCATTCGTCGATCTTCTTGAAGCTGTCAACGAAGCAGAAGCCAATGGCTCTGTGATGATTATTGACTCCATTAGCCACTTTTGGACGGGGTTATGCGACGAATACGCCAAACGACGCAATCGCAAGCGCGGGCTTGAGTTCTCGGACTGGGCATGGCTCAAGCAGGAATGGCGGCGGTTTACAGACAGATTTGTTAACAGCCAGGCGCATATCATCATGTGCGGCCGAGCCGGGTATGAATACGACTTCTTTGAAGGCGATGACGGCAAGAAACAACTGGCTAAAACCGGTGTGAAAATGAAGGCCGAAACCGAAACCGGATATGAGCCTTCCATCCTGATTCAGATGGAAAAGCAGATGAATATCGAAACCGGTCAGGTTTGGCGTACTGCTCGTGTTTTGAAAGATCGCTCAACTCGCATTGATGGCCAGGTCTTTTCAAACCCGACATTCAAAAACTTCCTGCCTCACATTGAATTTCTGAACCTTGGCGGAACACATTTAGGCGTTGATACATCTCGCGATAACGGCGTTCTGTTTGCCGATGATGGAGTTCCTGCATGGCAAAAAGAGAAGCGCGCGAAAGAAATCGCGCTGGATGAAATAGTCGAGTTGCTGAACAAGTATCACGGCGGCACGACAAACGACGCCAAGCGAGCAAAATCCAACCTTCTTGAGAAGGTTTTTGCCTCTCGCTCATGGGAAAGAATCAAGGGAATGGACTGGCCTACCATCAAGGCTGGGCGAAATGCTCTGTGGCTGGAACTTGAAGGCGTTGAGTATGCATTCCCTGATCCTCAACCTGAGACAGAAAGCGAAATTGATACTCCTGCGTTTGATGAAGACATACCGCAATGAAGCGCACACCCTTCTACCGCCGGCCCGGGCGAACCGGGCAATTCTCCGGCCTCCGTGAGCGCGTTATCTGGATGATTCAGACGCGCGGCCGCCCGATAACCGGTAGCGAAATCGCTGAGAAGTTTGGCGTAACGCTCATCGAGTTTAACCGGGTAGCCAACGGCATTACCCGCGGCACCGGACAGATAGCGCAGATCGTTGAGTCGGAAAAGTGGATCAACGAGGAAGGCATCTGCGACCGGACTTTCGACTTGGTAACGAAACCAAAGCTCGTAACGCCGCAAGGTAAATCGCGCCTGTTCACCCGGCGCGCTATAGAGCAATCGCAGGAAGGTAGGCGGCAGGAGTGCATAGCGCGGGCCGCCCGCCGTCGCCGCCTGATTGCTCAGGGCCTCTACATCGACGAAATGGAGTCAGTGCTATGAAAGCATGGTCACTCGAAGAGCTGGCGCTGCTGTGGCGACACTCAAACGCCGAAGCCGCGGAAATTACCGGCCGCAGCATTGAAGAGGTCGGGGATAAGCGGCTGCAAACCAATATTGAGCGTAATGGCTGGGATGTTAACGATCCGGAGCGGGAGGATGCATGACTGGAAAATACTCTCTTATCTACGCAGATCCTCCCTGGTCTTACGGCAACACCAGCAGCAACGGCGCCGCTGCCGATCACTACTCCACCATGAAGCTAATCGACATCAAGCGCCTGCCAGTCTGGGAACTTGCCGCCGATGACGCGGTGCTGGCGATGTGGTACACCGGCACGCATAACCAGGAGGCTATCGAGCTGGCCGAGGCTTGGGGATTTACCGTTCGCACGATGAAGGGCTTTACCTGGGTGAAGCTGAATCAGAACGCGGAACTGCGCATCAACAAGGCACTATCCGATGGTGAAGTAACCGACTTTTACGACTTCCTCGATCTGCTGAACGCCGAGACGCGCATGAACGGCGGCAATCACACACGGGCCAACACTGAAGACTTGCTGATTGCTACCCGCGGCGCCGGGCTGGAACGAAAGCATGCCGGGATTAAACAGGTTGTCTACAGCCCGCTCGGCGCGCACAGCGAAAAGCCATGGGAAGTTCGGCGCCGGCTGGAGCTTCTTTACGGCGATGTACCTCGCATCGAACTGTTTAGCCGAAGCGCAGCGCCAGGCTGGCACCACTGGGGAAACCAGTGCGACACCGCCGCGGTTGAATTGCTACCCGGCTGCGTCATCGACGTCGTGAAAACGGAGGCCGCATGACGCCAGCAAATGAAAACGCCGTCCGCGCAGCCTGCCGCCGCTGCACCGAGGAAATCCAGCAGGCAATGCGCAAGAAGCCAAAGCCTAACTGGAACGAAACGGTGCCTCCCATCATCAACAAGCATCATAAGAAAATTGAAGCTCTGGGAGTTAGCCTCCTGGAGTTCGTCGTATACACAGGGCGGCTTAATCGCCGCTTCGGAGTTGAATCGTGAAGGTTAAGACTGAAGATTTAGTAGGCATCCAGCTTGATTATGCAGCAGCGCTAGCAACCGGTCAGAAGGTGGATTTTGAAGCTGATACCGGGTGTCTTTGGTTTGAAGAGCGCGATGTGTGGTTCACTTGGAGCCCTTCAACGGAATGGGCTCAATGCGGCCCAATGATGGAGAGCTTATCCATCAGCTGCTATCAGTCAGCAGACCCAGCTACTGGCAAGTTGTACCACTGGGTTGGAGTGAATGAACTGGTTTCGCCTGGCCGACGCCGGGGCCTGGTTGCTGACAATCCACGCACAGCCATTTGCCGCGCCGTTGTATTTGCAAAGCTCGGTCATGAGGTGGACATACCGGACGAGTTAGCCGAAAAGGAGCCAGCATGAAGGTACTAATAACCAGGTCGCTAAAGCGGCCTTTTTTATTGCTGGCGTTCACATTCAACCGAATTAACCGACAGTTCCGGGAGCACCCATGAAACGAACATCCATAGCATTAGCTGTCATGGCTGCCGCCTGTACGTCACTTAAATCGTGGAGCATCGCAGAAATTTCCCCTTCCCTTTATATCGGGAATAGCTATCCGGTTAGTGGTGGAAAAACTGGAATTGCAGCGGCGCGTCGAGCCGCCAAGAAACGCAGGAGGGCACGAAATGGCTGACATCATCGACACCGCCGCAGAGATTGAAGAGCTTCAGCGTAACGCTGCCCTTTCCGCTCACCGGATCAACCATAACGCCGTATCAGCTGAGCGTTGTGAAGAATGCGAAGAACCAATTCCCGAGCCGCGGCGCGCTGCCGTTCCCGGCTGCCAGACATGCGCGGAGTGCCAGAGCGTCATCGAATTGAGGAATAAGCAGAGGGGGATCCAGTGAAAGAGCGCGGAATGATTTTTAACGGCGAGATGGTTCGCGCCATCCTCGACGGCCGGAAGACGCAGACGCGGCGCATCATGAAAGTTCAGCCGTCTGATGGATTCCACCCAACACATAACGGTTACGATCTGGATTTAAACGCCCACTGGTACACGCCTGGCATGGTCGATAAAAACGGATACCTGCAGCCTGCAAAGAAAGATGTGTTTGGCGTTGCTGATGAGAATGAAGGCTATACCTGCCCGTTCGGTGCCGTCGGCGATCGCATCTGGGTGCGGGAGACGTGGGGCGTAGTGAGTCATGAACTGGATGAGGACGGTCGCATTCAACCATGGAGCCCTGACCGTCCTGCCACAGCCATTCACGAAATGCCGTTTGGTAATGGTTACTACACTGGTCACGCTATTTACGCAGCAGATGGAGAGTTTACTTGGGGTGACGACGATGGCTATGAAGATGGCCGTTCGTGCTGGAAGCCATCTATCCACATGCCTCGCGCAGCCTGTCGCATTCTGCTGGAAGTTACCGGCGTTCGGGTGGAGCGATTGCAGGCCATTACCCTTGGGGATATCTGTAAGGAAATCGGCTGCGGTCTTTACGACTTCCGCCCTGCCACTTATGGCTTTCAGGTGTGGGAAGATCTGTGGAAGTCGATCTACGGGGAAGAAAACTGGCAGGCGAACCCATGGGTCTGGGTAATCGAATTTAAGGTGGTTCCCAATGTTCAGGATAATCCAGAGGGTTAATTCACATGATTGAGAATTTTTCAGAAGGGGAAAAGCGCTGGCGCCTAACGCTGATCGAGCGTCTTCCAAGGGAGAGCGGCAAGAACAGGAAAGGTAAGTTCATCTGCGAATGCGGAAATGAGACCGTCGCAGTTATCAGCAGGGTTAAATCTGGCCTTACGAAATCTTGCGGCTGCCTGAGCCGGGAGGTTTCCGTCAGGCTCAGAACTAAGCATGGCCAGCATGGTTCTGAAACTTATGGAACGTGGTGCGCAATGCTGTCTCGGTGCGAAAACCCCAGCAACGTAAATTACAAAAATTACGGAGGTCGTGGGATTACTGTTTGTGACCGCTGGCATGAATTCAGCGAGTTCTTTGCTGATATGGGTGAAAGACCACGCGGAATGACCATCGATAGGATTGACAATAATCTTGGGTATTTCCCCGGGAACTGTCGATGGGCCACTAAGTCTGATCAGACCAAGAATCAGAGGAAAAGGAGTGGCTGCACATCAAATTGCAAAGGGGTTAGCCTTACCAAGCATGGTCGATGGGAGGCGCACATCTCAATTGATGGGAAAAGAACCTCTCTTGGAAGATTCGACACCGAGGAGGAGGCGTCCGCCGCTCATCAATTAGCCCGAGCTAAAAGAGATGAGAAACATGCAGAGTCTGATTTCTAACCTACCGATTTCTGATGATTATTACTCTGATCGCCACGGCGCACCCTGCAAAATCATCCGCGCTACCCACGAAGTCATCCACTACATCCGCAACGGTCGCACCTGCATCGCCAGCATGGGCCGCTTTCAGCATGAATTCGAGCCGCTGACCAAAGCACAGACTAAGCGGATAGCCGAAGAAATCGAAACAGCAAACACCTGAAGAAGCTGCGCGCCCAGCGTGCGGCATGAGGAGGAATTATGCGCATTGAAGAGTTACCGAAGCTACCGAAGCTGTTCCGCGTTATCGAGGTTGATCTGGATGTGCTACGCAATGGCATTGGTTCAGGTTGGGGAGTGATTTTCGACCAGGACGCCATCGTTAAGCGAAAGGTCCGCCGAGTGAAGCATGACGGCGGCTGGAAGTGGCAACTGGTTCGGGAATGGCACGATCAGGAGTTGTGGGATTACTGCTTCGAGCAGGACCGAGAATGCCTTGAGAACCTCAACTACGACCTTGGATTATTGCGCTGACGCAACTGATAGCCAGTTATGAGCTGGCTATTGGGTGCGAAAGCACTGCTCCGTTATCCCTTTTGCCCGGCCCCGCGCCGGGCTTCTTTTTACAGGTGACAAAATGAAAAAAGGTTTACTGCTCCTGGCTGTTCTGGCGCTGTCAGCGTGTGATGTGAATGATGCGGATGTGGCCAGCCGCAACGTCAGCAAAGCCGCGGACAATTTCGAAGCTCAGCGTCGCTTTGTTTTTTATAACGGCATTACCGGCGAATTTATGCTGGAGATCACCGGACTTTGCTCCAAAGACAATACCAGCACCGATCGTACCCTGGGCGTCATCTGCAAGACCGGGCCGGGCGTCTACAAAAAGCACATGCTCGGCCTATCAGATAACGTGACCTGGTTCATGGAAGATCTGAGCGGCACGAACGCCAGCGTGAACCATTATCGCGTCACCTTCAAACCTTCCGTAATCATCCCTGACATCGATATCCGCTAACCACTTTTACAGCAGGAGCGCCCCATGCAATCAAATCCCATGACCTGGCTCATCGCCGCACTTATGGCGCTGGGCGCTCTCATCTCATTTCTTCACGAACCGGAAGGTGTGCAATGGCTGCTTTTAATGTGGGCGCAATAGTCCAGAAGAAGACCGGCGGACTGACGGGGATAGTCGAAAGCCTGATGGAACCGGAAAACGATAAGGCCCGGGTTTATGTCGCTTGGGATGGCGGCACTTATCAGATCCATTACGAATACGAATTGCGCGCGGCCACTCCAGACCAGCCGCAGTTTTATAAAACGATGTCATAGGAGCGACCATGAGCGAAATTATTCAAATCGTGCCCAGTGACTGGGTGACAGAAGACCTGCTTGTGAAGATGACAGGGCTACGCCCGGGAACGATAGCGCGGGCCCGTAAAAAAAGCTGGCTCTGCGGCAGGGAGTACGTCCACATGTCGCCGGACAGTGTCCCAAAGGAAAACAGCGAGTGCTTGTATAACCACAAAGCGATCGACCAGTGGGTTGAGAGCCTCAAAAAGAAACAGCCAGGTGCGCGCCAATGAGGATCCGTTTATGCTTAGCGGGCTCTTGGACGTCAGGAGGGAATAATGGCTAAGTCAGCATACCCAACAGGCGTGGAGAATCATGGCGGTACGCTCCGCATATGGTTCATCTATAAAGGCAGCCGGGTACGTGAAAGCCTCGGCGTGCCGGATACACCAAAAAACAGGAAAGTCGCTGGCGAGCTGCGTGCGTCGGTGTGCTTTTCGATAAAGACCGGCAACTTCAACTATGCCGCACAGTTCCCTGACTCGCCGAACCTGAGAAAGTTTGGAGTGGAGAGCAAGGAAATCACAGTGCTGGAACTGGCGAATAAGTGGCTGGAATTGAAACGCATGGAGATCAGCACCAACGCGATGTCTCGTTATACATCTATAACGCGCAATATGGTGCCACGGATCGGCGGGGACAGGCTGGTTTCTGCGGTGACGCAGGAAGACCTGCTGTTTATCAGGAAGGAATTGCTGACCGGTTATCAGACGTTGAAGGCGGGGCATCGTACGCCTGTAAAGGGAAGGACAGTCAGAACGGTCAACAACTACATGAAGACCATGGCTGGCATGTTCAAGTTCGCTGCTGAAAGTGGTTATGTGAAGGTAAGCCCGTTCACCGGGATAGCCCTTCTCAAACGTTCGCGTTGCGAGCCTGATCCGCTCACCCGCGATGAGTTTGTCAGGCTGATTAACGCTTGCGCCACCCAGCAACTGAAAAACATGTGGTCGCTGGCAGTGTACACAGGCGTGCGCCACGGTGAACTGGTGTCGCTGGCCTGGGAAGATATCGACCTGAAAGCAGGAACGATGATGATCCGCCGAAACCACACGTTGACGAAGGAGTTTACCCTTCCGAAAACCGAGGCCGGGACAAACCGCATCATCAACCTTATTCAGCCAGCTATTGACGTGCTGAAGAACCAGGCCGAACTAACACGCCTGGGTAAGCAGTATCAGTTAGAGGTGAAACTGCGAGAGTTTGGTCGCACAGAAGTGCATCCGTGCACATTTGTGTTTAACCCACAAAAAGGTTTGCGCAATGGCCGTGCAGGGCATCATTACGCGGTGGGGTCGATCAACCAGTCGTGGGAGGCAGCAATGCGACGCGCCGGGATTCGCTATCGCAGAGCATACCAGTCCCGACACACGTATGCATGCTGGTCGTTGGCCGCCGGTGCTAACCCGAACTTCATCGCGAAGCAAATGGGCCACACCGACGCGCAAATGGTTTACCGGGTGTACGGATCCTGGATGGCTGAAAATAACCAGGACCAGGTACTCATCCTCAACCAGAAACTGAGTGAGTTTGCCCCATCCATGCCCCACGCAGTGGGATCGGATGATTATTAATTATAAATATCATTAGGTTAGCTAACCTAAACCTGCATGCCCATGACCTCTTGATAAGCCGACACCAGCTTATTACGCACCTGGATCCCCATCTGCAGGGAAACCGAGGCTTTTTGCAAATCGGTCATCACATCATTCAGCGCCACACCCGGCTCGCCGAGGGTGAACTTTTCTGCCTGCGTGCGCGCTGCGGTCTGGGTATCACTGATACGGTCAAGAGCGGCATGCAGTTGCCCTGCAAAGCTGATGCTCGGCTGCTGATCTGCCACATTCTGATTACGGGCCGTCATCGCCGTTGCCTGCAGCTGACTGATTACCCCTTCAATGCCCTGTATAGCCATGACTCTCCCCTGGATGGTTTTTTACGCGGTCAAGACTAACAGCTTGTCAATAAGATAATGGCGGTAAATAGCATGAAAAAACCAGGTTATTTGACGCATAGAAAATCACGAATCATCAAATAATGGCAGGGCCATCAATATGGAACATTTGTCGTGTTTGCCGACCCGGGAGTCAGTTTTGTTTCTCTACACGAATAACGTAAACCACCAGGATTTAAGAGGTGCGCAATGAGTGCAACAGCATCGACAGCGCCGCAGAATAAATCACTCGAGTGGATGAACCGCCTTCGCGCGAATCCTAAAATCCCGTTGATCGTGGCAGGCGCTGCCGCAATTGCGATCCTTGTAGCGATGGTCCTGTGGGCGAAAAGCCCTGATTACCGGACGCTCTACAGTAACCTTTCCGATCAGGATGGCGGCGCCATCGTCACCCAGCTGACCCAGATGAACATCCCTTATCGCTTTGCCGATAATGGCGGTGCGCTGGAGGTCCCGGCAGATAAGGTGCACGAACTGCGTCTTCGCCTGGCCCAGCAGGGGCTGCCGAAGGGCGGCGCGGTAGGCTTTGAGCTGCTGGATCAGGAAAAATTCGGTATCAGCCAGTTCAGCGAGCAGGTGAACTACCAGCGTGCGCTGGAAGGTGAGCTGGCCCGCACCATTGAAACATTAGGCCCGGTGAAGAGTGCCCGCGTGCACCTGGCGATGCCTAAACCTTCCTTATTTGTCCGCGAACAGAAATCACCTTCGGCTTCCGTGACCGTGAACCTTGAGCCAGGCCGCGCGCTGGACGAAGGGCAAATCAGCGCGGTGACGCATCTCGTCTCCAGCGCCGTCGCCGGTCTGCCGCCGGGTAACGTGACGCTGGTTGACCAGAGCGGTCACCTGCTGACGCAATCCAATACCGCCGGTCGCGATCTGAATGACGCGCAGCTGAAATATGCCGCTGATGTGGAAAGCCGTCTCCAGCGTCGTATCGAAGCGATCCTGGGTCCGGTGGTGGGCAACAGCAACGTGCACGCGCAGGTGACCGCGCAGATCGACTTCTCGAATAAAGAACAAACCGAAGAGCAGTACAGCCCGAACGGCGATGCGGCGCAGGCGGTTATGCGTTCGCGCCAGATCAACACCAGCGAGCAGATTGGCGGCGCAAACCCGGGCGGCGTGCCGGGCGCGCTGTCTAACCAGCCTGCCCCGGCTAACGCGGCGCCGATCTCTACGCCGCCGGCCAATCAGCAGAACGGCCAGCAGAATAACCAGCAGACCACCTCAACGGCGACGAACAGCGGTCCACGAAACAGCAGCCGTAACGAAACCACGAACTACGAAGTGGATAGAACGATTCGCCACACTAAACTGAACGTGGGCGATATTCAGCGTCTTTCCGTGGCGGTAGTGGTGAACTACAAAACGCTGGCGGATGGCAAACCGTTGCCGTTGACCGCCGAGCAGATGAAGCAGATTGAAAACCTGACCCGTGAAGCGATGGGTTACTCCGAGAAGCGCGGCGATACCCTCAACGTGGTGAACTCACCGTTCAACTCGGTGGAAGAGACCGGCGGTGAACTGCCGTTCTGGCAACAGCAGGCGTTTATCGACCAGCTGATGTCCGCAGGACGCTGGCTGCTGGTGCTGATTGTCGCGTGGCTGCTGTGGCGCAAGGGCGTTCGTCCTCAGCTCCAGCGCCGTGCTGAAGCCGAAAAAGCGGCTCGCGAGCAGATGAATGCGCGTCAGGAAACGGAAGAAGCGGTTGAAGTGCGCCTCAGCAAAGATGAACAGATGCAGCAGCGCCGCGCTAACCAGCGCATGGGTGCCGAGGTGATGAGCCAGCGCATTCGCGAAATGTCAGATAACGATCCGCGCGTCGTGGCGCTGGTCATCCGTCAGTGGATGGGTAACGAACATGAGTAATACGCTTACGGGCACCGATAAAAGCGTCATCCTGCTGATGACCATTGGCGAAGATCGCGCGGCAGAGGTGTTTAAACACCTCTCCCAGCGGGAAGTGCAAATTCTCAGTGCGGCGATGGCCAACGTGCGTCAAATCTCCAACAAGCAGCTGACCGAAGTGCTGTCGGAGTTTGAGCAGGAAGCCGAACAGTTTGCCGCGCTGAACGTCAACGCCAACGACTACCTGCGTTCCGTGCTGGTCAAGGCGCTGGGCGAAGAGCGTGCCGCCAGCCTGCTGGAAGATATTCTGGAAACGCGCGATACCGCCAGCGGTATCGAAACGCTCAACTTTATGGAACCGCAGAGTGCCGCCGACCTTATTCGCGACGAGCACCCGCAGATTATCGCCACCATCCTTGTCCACCTCAAACGTGGTCAGGCGGCCGATATTCTGGCGCTGTTCGAAGAGCGCCTGCGTCACGATGTGATGCTGCGTATCGCCACCTTCGGCGGCGTCCAGCCTGCCGCGCTGGCGGAGCTGACCGAGGTGCTGAACAACCTGCTCGACGGCCAGAACCTCAAGCGCAGCAAAATGGGCGGCGTGAGAACGGCGGCAGAAATCATCAACCTGATGAAAACGCAGCAGGAAGAGGCCGTCATTACGGCGGTTCGCGAATTCGACGGCGAGCTGGCACAGAAAATCATCGACGAGATGTTCCTGTTCGAAAACCTCGTCGAAGTGGACGACCGCAGCATCCAGCGCCTGCTCCAGGAAGTGGATTCCGAGTCGCTGCTTATCGCCCTCAAAGGCGCCGAGCAGCCGCTGCGCGAGAAGTTCCTGCGCAACATGTCTCAGCGTGCGGCCGATATCCTGCGCGACGACCTTGCCAACCGTGGTCCGGTTCGTCTGTCTCAGGTGGAAAACGAACAGAAAGCCATTCTGCTTATCGTTCGTCGTCTGGCGGAAACCGGCGAGATGGTGATTGGCAGCGGAGACGACACCTATGTCTAATGAGCTGCCGTGGAAGCGCTGGACGCCGGACGATCTGGCCCCTCCCCTCTCCGAGTTCACGCCAGCCGCGATCCCGACCGAGGCGCTTGACCCGGACGTCGAGCAGCCCGAGCTGAGCGAAGAGGAGCAGCAGGCGCAAATGCTGGCTCAGCTGCAAATGCAGGCGCACGAGCAGGGCTACAATGCCGGTCTGAACGAAGGCCGGCAGAAAGGCCACGAGCTGGGGTATCAGGAAGGCCTGGCGAAAGGGTTAGAGCACGGTATCGATCAGGCGCGCCAGCAGCAGGCGCCGATCCATGCCCGCATGCAGCAGCTGGTCAGCGAGTTTCAGCACACGCTGGACGCGCTGGACAGCGTGATCGCCTCGCGACTGATGCAGATGGCGCTGGAAGCCGCGCGTCAGGTGATCGGCCAGACGCCCGTCGTGGATAACACGGCGCTAATCAAACAAATTCAGGGTCTGCTGCAGCAGGAGCCGCTGTTCAGCGGGAAGCCGCAGCTGCGCGTCCACCCGGACGACCTGCAGCGCGTGGAAGAGAGCCTGGGTGCGACGCTAAACCTGCACGGCTGGCGTCTGCGCGGCGACCCGTCGTTACATCACGGCGGCTGCAAAGTTTCTGCCGATGAAGGCGATCTGGATGCCAGCGTCGCCACCCGCTGGCAGGAACTGTGTCGCCTGGCGGCACCGGGAGTCGTCTGATGACCGCACGCCTCACCCGCTGGCTCACCACGCTCGACAACTTTGAGACGAAGATGGCGCAACTGCCCTCTGTTCGTCGTTATGGGCGGCTGACGCGCGCCACCGGTCTGGTCCTGGAGGCCACCGGCCTGCAGCTTCCGCTGGGCGCGACCTGCGTGATTGAGCGTCAGGACGGTCTGGAAACGCGTGAAGTAGAAAGCGAAGTGGTCGGGTTCAACGGCCAGCGCCTGTTCCTGATGCCGCTTGAAGAGGTGGAAGGTATTCTGCCCGGCGCGCGCGTATATGCCAAAAACACGTCCGGCGATGGGCTGCAAAGCGGGAAACAGCTGCCGCTTGGTCCTGCCCTGCTGGGTCGCGTGCTGGACGGCAGCGGGAAGACGCTCGACGGGCTGCCCTCCCCGGACACCACCGAAACCGGCGCATTAATTACCCAGCCGTTTAACCCCCTGCAGCGTACCCCTATCGAGCATGTGCTCGACACCGGCGTGCGACCGATTAACGCCCTGCTGACCGTGGGACGCGGGCAACGTATGGGCCTGTTCGCCGGGTCAGGCGTGGGTAAATCCGTCCTGCTCGGCATGATGGCGCGCTATACGCAGGCCGATGTGATCGTCGTGGGCCTGATCGGCGAGCGCGGTCGTGAAGTAAAAGACTTTATTGAAAACATTCTGGGTGCGGAAGGCCGTGCCCGCTCGGTGGTCATTGCCGCACCGGCGGACGTGTCGCCGTTACTGCGTATGCAGGGGGCAGCCTATGCCACCCGCATCGCCGAAGATTTTCGTGACCGCGGCAAGCACGTGCTGCTGATCATGGATTCGCTGACCCGCTACGCGATGGCGCAGCGTGAAATCGCGCTGGCTATCGGTGAGCCACCGGCGACCAAAGGCTACCCGCCTTCGGTCTTCGCCAAACTCCCTGCCCTGGTGGAACGTGCGGGGAACGGCATCAGCGGCGGCGGCTCCATCACCGCTTTCTATACGGTGCTGACCGAAGGCGATGACCAGCAGGATCCGATTGCCGACTCCGCGCGCGCGATCCTTGACGGTCATATCGTGCTGTCTCGTCGTCTGGCCGAAGCCGGACACTATCCGGCGATAGATATTGAAGCCTCTATCAGCCGCGCGATGACCGCGCTGATAACCGAGAAACACTACGCCCGCGTGCGTAACTTTAAACAACTCCTCTCCAGCTTCCAGCGCAACCGCGATCTGGTCAGCGTGGGGGCGTATGCCAAAGGCAGCGACCCGATGCTCGACAAAGCGATTACCCTGTGGCCGCAGCTGGAGGCATTTTTGCAACAAGGCATTTTTGAACGTGCCGACTGGGAAGATTCAATTCAGGCTCTGGAGCTGATTTTCCCGCAGGTGTAACACAGGTGG
Organism: Enterobacter cloacae complex sp. 2024EL-00227; assembly: GCF_043945315.1. Taxonomy (NCBI): domain Bacteria; kingdom Pseudomonadati; phylum Pseudomonadota; class Gammaproteobacteria; order Enterobacterales; family Enterobacteriaceae; genus Enterobacter; species Enterobacter cloacae complex sp. 2024EL-00227. The sequence goes on along the minus strand of NZ_JBIMQP010000001.1, from coordinate 502,496 downwards.
AGGGCGAAGGTCATGGCGCAAAACAGCGCGTTATCAACGCTGAAAGATCTGGCTGAAAAAGAAGTTGATGATGCCGCATTGCAGCTTGGCGCAATGCGACGCGGGTGCCAGCAGGCTGAAGAACAGTTGAAGATGTTAATCGACTATCAGCATGAATATCGCACCAACCTCAATACCGATATGACACAGGGCATTGGAAGCCAGCGCTGGATTAACTATCAGCAGTTTATCCAGACGCTGGAGAAGGCGATAGATCAGCATCGCCAGCAGCTTCACCAGTGGACCCAGAAAGTCGATACCGCGCTGAATTTCTGGCGCGAGAAGAAGCAGCGACTGCAGGCCTGGCAGACCTTACAGGACCGACAGATTGCGGCAACGACCCTGGCGGAAAACCGCCTGGATCAGAAAAAAATGGATGAGTTTGCCCAGCGCGCATCAATGAGGAAACCGGAATGATCACACTGCAACAACTGCTGATGAGCGACAGCGACCTGTCAGGCGGTACGCAGACAGGAAAAGGCACCGACGGTGCACAGGACTTTCTCGCGCTGCTCGCGGGCGCCCTGTCGGACGCGACGGGCAAGGGCAACGATGCGCCCCTGACGCTGGCTGACCTGAAAGCCGCCGGCAGCAAGCTGTCCCACGTTGCTCAGGACGCTAAAGGGGATACCACCCTGCAGGCCAAAATTGCCGACCTGCTCTCGCGTCAAACTGCGCTGAATGGCGATGAAACGTCGCCCGTTACGTCGCTTGATACGCTGGTAACCGGGCTGGTGCCGCTGTCAAAGGGTGATGCCCTGAAAACGCTTAATGCGGTCAACAGCAAAGATGACGGCAAAAGCGAGCTGAGCGAAGAGGAGCTGGCCGGGTTAAGCGCGCTGATGGCCATGCTGCCGCACCAGCAGACCAGCACCTCACGTGCGGCAGGCAGTGACGGTGTGTCCGCCACCGCAACGCTGAGTTCAGCGGCGCTGACGCAAAACGGCGCGGGCCAGCCGTCCCTGAACGCGCTTCCGGGAAGCCATGATAAAGCCCAGAGTGCTGCGCCTTATCAGAGCCAGGCGAAAAACAGCGACCCGGCCCTGTCGGGTAACGCGCCGGCCACGCCGGCCGTGGCCGCAACGGCAGAGAAGCAGGAGCTTGCCAGTTCCTCCTCCTCAGCCTCACCGACGGCGACCCTGGCACCGATTATGTCCAGCCATGCGACCAGTCAGACGGCCGCCACCGTCGCCACCGCACCGGTGTTAAGCCAGCCTCTGGGTACGCATGAATGGCAGCAGTCCCTGAGCCAACACATCACCCTGTTCACTAAACAGGGCCAGCAGACGGCCGAGCTGCGTCTGCACCCGGAAGATCTGGGTCAGGTGCAAATTTCGCTTAAGCTGGATGATAACCAGGCGCAGCTGCAGATGGTTTCTGCGCACAGCCATGTCCGTGCGGCGCTGGAAGCCGCGCTGCCGGTCCTGCGAACCTCACTGGCGGAGAACGGCATTCAGCTTGCGCAAAGCAGCGTCAGCAGCGAGAGCTTTGCCGGGCAGCAGCAGTCCTCATCCCAGCAGCAGCACCAGGCTTCGCGTTCCGGCAACACCGGCGGCTTTAATGACGAGAGCGATGAGTTACTGCCTGTCCCTGCCGCTCTGCAATCCGCCGCGCGCGGTAACAGTGCCGTAGACATCTTCGCCTAAACGCCAGAGGTAGCGTGATTATCCCCGTCTTTTCCACGCTTTGACGACAGCAGGACACGGGATAATCACCTTATTAAGCTGTACCGAAACAGGAAGCTCGTATCAGATGACTGACTCCGCTATCACCAAAAAAAGTAAGCGTTCCATCTGGATCCCGCTGCTGGTGTTGATCACGCTCGCCGCCTGCGCTACCGCGGGCTATAGTTACTGGCGTATGCAGCAGGAACCTTCGACCGCTGCGGCCAAAGCCGAACCTGCACCACCGCCGGCGCCGGTATTTTTCCCTCTGGACACCTTCACCGTGAACCTCGGTGACGCGGATCGTGTGCTGTATGTCGGTATTACGCTGCGCCTGAAGGATGAAGCCACGCGCGCGCGTCTGAATGATTATCTTCCGGAGGTGCGTAGCCGCCTTCTGCTGCTGTTCTCTCGTCAGGACGCTTCGGCGCTGGCCACCGATGTGGGTAAGCAAAAGCTGGTCGACGCCATTAAACAAACGCTGGCGACTCCGCTGGTAAACGGCCAACCTAAGCAGGAAGTCACTGACGTTCTGTATACAGCCTTCATTCTGCGGTAACGACATGGGCGACAGTATTCTTTCTCAGGCAGAAATCGATGCGCTGCTCAACGGCGACAGCGATAAAAGTGATGATCCGCAACCGGGTATTGGCGGCGATAGCGATATTCGTCCCTATGACCCGAATACCCAGCGTCGCGTGGTACGTGAACGTCTGCAGGCGCTGGAGATCATTAACGAACGTTTTGCACGTCAGTTCCGTATGGGGCTGTTTAACCTGCTGCGTCGTAGCCCGGATATTACGGTCGGTGCGATCCGCATTCAGCCGTATCACGAGTTTGCCCGCAACCTGCCGGTGCCAACCAACCTTAACCTGATTCATCTGAAGCCGCTGCGCGGCACCGGTCTGGTGGTGTTTTCGCCAAGCCTGGTGTTCATCGCGGTGGATAACCTGTTCGGCGGCGACGGGCGTTTCCCGACCAAAGTAGAAGGTCGCGAATTCACCCACACCGAACAGCGCGTCATTAACCGCATGCTGAAGCTGGCGCTGGAGTCCTACAGCGACGCGTGGAAAGCGATTAACCCGCTGGAAGTGGAGTACGTCCGTTCTGAGATGCAGGTGAAATTTACCAATATCACCACCTCCCCGAACGATATCGTCGTGAATACGCCGTTCCACGTGGAGATCGGTAACCTGACCGGCGAGTTCAACATCTGCCTGCCGTTCAGCATGATCGAACCGCTGCGCGAGCTGCTGGTTAACCCGCCGCTGGAGAACTCCCGCAACGAAGACCAGAACTGGCGTGAAAACCTGGTCCGCCAGGTCCAGCATTCGCAGCTTGAGCTGGTGGCGAGCTTCGCCGATATCCCGCTGCGGTTATCTCAGATCCTGAAATTACAACCCGGTGATGTTTTGCCGATAGAAAAACCCGACCGCATTATTGCCCATGTGGATGGTGTCCCCGTGCTGACAAGCCAGTACGGCACGATTAACGGTCAGTATGCGTTACGCGTTGAGCACTTGATCAACCCGATTTTGAATTCGCTGAATGAGGAACAGCCCAAATGAGTGACATGAACAATCCGTCCGATGAAAACAGCGGAGCACTGGACGATCTGTGGGCTGACGCGTTAAACGAGCAAAAAGCGACCCCGGCCAAAAGCGCAGCGGATGCCGTATTCCAGCAGCTCGGCGGCGGTGACGTCAGCGGCACGCTGCAGGATATCGACCTGATTATGGATATCCCGGTTAAGCTGACCGTTGAGCTGGGACGCACCCGCATGACCATTAAAGAGCTGCTGCGCCTGACGCAGGGCTCTGTAGTAGCCCTTGACGGTCTGGCCGGCGAGCCGCTGGATATCCTGATCAACGGCTATCTGATTGCTCAGGGTGAAGTGGTGGTGGTGGCCGATAAATACGGCGTACGCATCACCGACATCATTACCCCGTCTGAACGTATGCGTCGTCTGAGCCGTTAAGCATGAAAACCCAGGCAACAGTATCGCAACCTTCTGCCGTTCCCGGCTCGCCTCTGCTCCAGGTGAGCGGGGCGTTGTTCGGTATTATTGCCTTTATTCTTATCGCCGCCTGGCTGGCGAAGCGCTTTGGCCTGGCGGGGAAAACCGCCGGTGCCCGCGGGCTGAAGGTCAGCGCCAGCACCACGCTGGGGCCTCGTGAACGCGTGGTCATCGTCGAGGTGGACGATGCGCGCCTGGTCCTGGGCGTCACGGCGTCAAACATCAGCGTGTTACATAAACTGCCGCCCGCCCCTGCTGTGGTGGACGAGCGTGCAGAGGCCCCTGCGGATTTCCAGTCCGTGATGAAGAGTTTGCTTAAGCGTTCCGGGAGATCCTGATGCGCCGTTTGTTATCCCTGACGCTTGCGGGCGTTGGCCTGTTTGCTCCCGCGGTCTATGCGCAACTGCCCGGTCTGGTTTCTACCCCGCTCGCGGGCGGCGGCCAAAGCTGGTCGCTTCCGGTTCAGACGCTGGTGTTCATCACCTCGCTGACGTTTATTCCGGCCATCCTGCTGATGATGACCAGCTTCACCCGCATCATCATCGTTTTTGGTCTGCTGCGAAACGCGCTCGGCACCCCTTCCGCTCCGCCAAACCAGGTTCTGCTCGGGCTGGCGCTGTTTTTGACCTTTTTCATTATGTCGCCGGTGATCGATAAGATTTACACCGACGCCTACCAGCCGTTCAGCGAAGATAAAATCTCTATGCAGGAGGCGCTGGATAAAGGCGCGCAGCCGCTGCGGGAATTTATGCTGCGTCAGACGCGCGAAGCCGACCTGGCCCTCTTTGCCCGCCTGTCCAACACCGGCGAGCTGCAGGGACCGGAAGCGGTGCCCATGCGTATTCTGCTGCCCGCGTATGTGACCAGCGAGCTGAAAACCGCATTCCAGATTGGCTTTACCATCTTTATTCCGTTCCTGATTATTGACCTGGTGATCGCCAGCGTCCTGATGGCGCTCGGGATGATGATGGTGCCGCCCGCGACCATCGCCCTGCCCTTTAAGATCATGCTCTTTGTGCTGGTCGACGGCTGGCAGCTGCTGGTCAGCTCGCTGGCGCAGAGTTTCTACAGTTAAGGAACGGCAATGACACCCGAATCGGTCATGATGATGGGCACGGAGGCGATGAAAATCGCGATTGCCGTTGCCGCGCCGCTGCTGCTTGTCGCGCTGGTTACCGGTCTGATTATCAGTATTCTCCAGGCCGCCACGCAGATTAACGAAATGACGCTGTCATTCATCCCGAAAATCATCGCCGTGTTCGTGGCGATTATCGTGGCCGGGCCGTGGATGCTGAACCTGCTGCTGGACTATATGCGCAACCTGTTTACCAACCTGCCGTACATCATCGGCTGACCTGACGATGCTGCACTTCACCAGCGACCAGTGGGTTCAGTGGCTCGGCGTCTATTTTTGGCCGATGCTGCGCATCATGGCGCTGATCTCCACCGCCCCCATTCTCAGCGAGAAATCGATCCCCAAGCGTGTCAAAGTGGGGCTGGGCATCATCATCTCCATTATCGTCGCCCCGTCTCTTCCGCCGGTGGATATTCCGATCTTCTCGGCGAATGCCGTATGGGTGGCCCTGCAGCAGGTGATGATTGGCGTCGCCGTTGGCTTTACCATGCAGCTCGCCTTTGCCGCGGTGCGTACCGCGGGGGAACTGATTGGCCTGCAGATGGGGCTATCGTTCGCCACGTTTGTTGACCCTGGCAGTCATCTCAACATGCCCGTGCTGGCGCGCATTATCGATCTGCTCGCCATGCTGCTGTTCCTGTCGTTCAACGGCCATCTGTGGCTTATCTCCATGCTGGTGGACACGTTCCATACGCTGCCGATTGGCGAAAATCCGGTGAACAGCAATGCGTTTCTGGCGCTCACCCGCGCGGCGGGGCTGATCTTCCTCAACGGGCTGATGCTGGCGCTGCCGATCATCACCCTGCTGCTGACCGTCAACCTGGCGTTAGGTTTACTCAACCGAATGGCACCGCAGCTTTCGGTGTTTGTCATTGGTTTTCCGCTGACGTTGACGGTCGGAATTTTATTAATGTCATTACTGATGCCACTTATCGCTCCCTTCTGTGAACATTTATTCGGCGAGATATTCAACCTGTTAGCGGATATTGTCAGCGAACTGCCACGTAAATAATAGCCCGCACTGTTGTTACTGTCTTTCTGAGGATATTCCTAAAATAAAACGCGAAAAACATCTTCCAGGATATATCTGACGCGGTTTAATTGTTTCTAACCACCTCACAATACTTAATATTTACTTTACTTTAAGAAGATTCCTGGCAAATTATACGTAACTTTACGGGATAGTGAGTCCGCCTGAAAGTCTTTGTCATGCTCACAGGTTTATTATTTTTTTCCATCCCGTATGGCTGTTTTGAGCTCTCAGGCAGATGGTGAATTATCGTTACGCATTGAGTGAGGGTATGCCATGTCAACGATCATTATGGATTTATGCAGCTACACCCGGCTAGGGTTAACCGGGTACCTGGCAAGCAGAGGGGTAAGAAAGAGAGACATCAACGATGCACACACCGTTGACGAACTCGCAGCCGCTTGTGACGAACTAAAACCAGGCGTGGTGTTTATTAATGAGGACTGTTTCATTCACGATCCAGCCAACAGTCAGCACATTAAGCAAATCATTAATCAGCATCCAAAAACCCTGTTTATTGTTTTTATGGCGATCGCGAATATCCATTTCGATGAGTATTTGTTGGTCCGTAAAAATTTATTGATCAGTTCTAAATCGATTAAACCCGAGTCGCTGGATGACATTTTGGGTGATTATTTGAATAAAGAAGTTAAAAATGTAGGAGCGGTTAACTTACCCACCCTATCATTAAGCAGGACTGAATCAAGTATGCTGCGAATGTGGATGGCGGGACAAGGAACTATTCAGATCTCCGACCAGATGAATATTAAAGCGAAAACCGTTTCATCACACAAAGGAAATATTAAACGGAAAATTAAAACGCATAATAAGCAAGTGATCTACCACGTGGTACGCCTGACCGATAATGTGACGAACGGGATTTTCGTCAACATGCGTTAGTCGCTTAAGAAAAGACCCTGTGCACCCTACCTTTGATCTCTGGCCTGGCCAGAGATTTTTGCTTTTACAGCGGGTGTCGGGCACGCAATGTGCTACCCGACGCCGTGCTAGTCTGCCTTCTCAACAAAAATCCCGTCCGGATGCCCCAGTTCGTTAAAAAACCAAATGCCGAGCGGGTAGTCTTCCAGTGATACCAGGTACATTGTACCTTCGCTAAACTCTTCAATTGCCAGCACCACACCCGGGCGGCGCGGCCCACCGTCCGTTTTAACGGTTACCCGATCGTTGACCTTCATACATTCCTCCTCTGGTTTTGAGCCAGTGTAGAACAAAACGCAAAAACGCACATCGCCGCCCGGCGTGAATGGCGTTTTTATGCACAGGCTATACTTAACCCTGGACACGTTTGCAGGTTGAAAGAGGAGTCCCGCAATGAAGACCGATAAAGAGTACAGCGATACCATCAAGCGCGAAGTCGAGGTGGATGTCGATGCCCTGCTGGCCGCCATCAATGAGATCAGCGAGTCAGAAGTCCGCCGCTCGGACGACAATTCGGACCGCGTCATTGTCAACGGAAGGGATTATCACACCTATCGCGAGCTGGCCGAGGCCTTCGAGCTCGATATTCACGACTTTAGCGTGTCGGAAGCCAATCGTTAGGGCGAAAAAAATCCCGGTCATGGGGATGACCGGGATCAAAACTTGCTTATGCAAGAAGCACTTGAAAATTCGTTACACCAGGAAATCTGATGTACATGCCACACTATCCCCAACGAATTTGTCTGACAAGCATATATTCTTAGGATGAATATAATATTTTTAACATAATGCTTTTGGTTATGAGCAATAACATACGCCGAATGCGGGTTTGCCAGGGAATACTCTCATTTCTCCGGTTAACAATTCGGATATTTTTTAGGAATTTTCTTAGAGAGAAACGCATCCGTCACCGGGAGTCACTATGCCTTCACTGCGGGATACCTTGCTGATTTTTTCCGACCTGGATGGCTCGTTGCTGGATATTCATACCTATGACTGGCAACCCGCCATGCCCTGGCTGGACAGGCTGCAGGATAACCAGATTCCGATCATTCTCTGCAGCAGCAAAACCGCGGCAGAGATGCTGGATATTCAGCAGGATCTGGGGCTGGAAGGCCTGCCGTTTATTGCCGAGAACGGCGCGGTGATTCAGCCTGACGTGCGCTGGGACAATATCCAGCGTCAGATTAGAGGGATGACGCACCGGGATATTCGTCCGCGGATCGAGCAGATTCGCCTGCAGACGGGCTTTAAACTCACCACCTTTGACGATGTGGATGAGCACGTTATTAGCGAGTGGACCGGACTGACGCGCTACCGTTCGACGCTTGCCCGCAAGCACGAAGCCTCCGTCACGCTGATCTGGCGCGATACCGACGAGAACTTGCTTCAGTTTGAAGAGGAACTGGCGCACAGCGGCCTGCAATGCCTGCAGGGGGCGCGCTTCTGGCATATTCTGGACGCCCGCTGCGGTAAAGACGTGGCGGTTAACTGGCTGATTGAACGGTATCGCGAGCAGGAAGACATTGAACCCACCACGCTAGGGCTCGGCGACGGTCCCAACGATGCGCCGCTGCTCGACAGCATGGACTTCGCGGTGGTGATCAAGGGGATTAACCGCCAGGGCATCACGCTACGGGACGATAATCCCGCGCGGGTCTATCACACCCAACAGCCCGGGCCTGCGGGCTGGCAGGAGGGGCTGGATCATTTCCTGTCCTGATCCCGCCACACGACCCGGTTACGCCCGCTCTGCTTGGCCTGATACAGCCGGGCGTCCGCCACGGACTGCAGCTGTTCAAAATCGTAATTGCCCGTTTCATCCGCGCTGCTGACGCCCAGTGACGCGCTGATGCGCAGGGTTGTGCTCTTCTTCACCAGGATCTCCTTACTGTTGATTCGGCAACGAATGCGTTCGGCGACGCCTCTCGCCTCCTCCAGACCAAGACCGGGAAGGACAACACAAAACTCTTCGCCACCGACGCGTCCGGCCACGTCATTCTTGCGTAACGCGCTGGCAATCACGCCTGCCGTATGGGAAAGCACCTTATCACCGGCCTGATGGCCGAAACGGTCGTTGATGTTTTTAAAATAGTCGAGATCGATCTGAATCACCGAGAACGGCAGCGACTGCTGACGACAGGTTTCCGCCAGCAATTTTGCGCGGTCGAACAGCGCGCCGCGATTATTCAATCGGGTCAGCGGATCGTGCCAGGCCTGCCACTGGAGCGAGTGCTGAAGCGTATACATGTTACTCACCATCCGACGGATCACCAGCCACGAGATCAACAGCATGGCGGTAAAGAGCGCCCACAGCAGCGCCAGCACAATGCTGATACTGCCGAAGTCGTCCTGCACCCCTTCGTGCAGGGTGTGGATCCGCAGGACGACGCCATCGAAATGATCGAGCCGCTCCCAGGTGATAAACCGGCTCCCGAGGCGGATACCGCCGCCGGTATCGTGCTCAATCGCCTGGGCAATCTGCGCCGTTTCGCGTTCGTCAAACTGGTTAACCGGGCTTCCCGCGTGGGCTGAGGTAGCAATCATATTAAGCCGGGTATCGTACAGCTGATACTCCCCCTCCGTCCGGTCTTCCGTCGCGTCGGTCAGCAAACGCTGCATCGTGTCTAATGTAAAATCCATCGCCACGACGCCGTACCAGTAATGATCGAAATAGATGGGAACGCTGGCGGTGATCGTGCGTTCATCCCCGGTCCAGGATGAAGGCGTGGAGATAAACCAGCGCACGGCGCGGGCGCGGTTGTTACGTTCTGACTGCTGGGTAAACCAGGGCTGCGTGACCAGATTATAATAGCGGGCGGTAATATCACCCGCCCGATCCGGCGTATCCGTGGAAAGGAAAAATCCGGCGCGGGAGACGTAGATCACCCGCGCTTCCGTTTGCGCTCTCGATGACGCCAGCCTGAGCAGATACCCCACTTCGAGCGCGGCAGAAATTTCATGACTGATGCGCTCAGCGTCCCGGTTCAGAAGCGTGGTTTTATCCACGAACGCATCCGAGACCCCGTTGATGGGAAGGGTGCGCTTTTTATCAACGGCGAGCTGCCAGGTGGGGAGCATGCGGACGGTGTTAAAGCGTGACACCGCGTCCTGTAGGACATCAAAGGCCAGCGGCGTCTCGATTGCATCATGCATGCCCTGGCGGAATAACAGCATCCTGTCAACGCTGTTCTGTAACTGCCTGTCCAGCGAACTGGCCACCGTATCCAGATGGTTGCGCTGGCTGGAGATGTACGCTTCTTCCAGCACCACCACCTCACGCCAGGTCAGGAGCGTGGAAAACACCAGAACGATCAGAAAACAGAGATTAACAATCCGCCCCGGATTGCTACGCTTATGCAGCCATTGCAAAAAAGTTTGTCTTACAACAAAGGTATCGCGCTGCACACACACTCCCTGATTACTGCTCTATACCCGAAACCTGAGATAAAAACGCCCGGCAAAGCCGGGCGTTATGTGATTAAGCCTTGTCCCGTTTGTGCTGCCCGTCCCCCGGCTGAAGCTCATCTTCACGGAATGCTTCCCGCTTGATGCTATAGCCATCGTGCCACCGGCATTCCACCATTCCGCTGGAATACCCGGTGACGATCATACGTGGGCCGCCCTTTTTAGGCTTAACTTCATCACTGACCAAAAAGACCATACCTGCCTCCTGTATCAGGGTGAAACTGTTTCAATTTAGACGAGGAATGGTCTTTTTGCATCCTGCCGACGGTAACAATTAGTGCGACGTGCCGCGAATTTTCTCAACCAGCTTCACCGCCGCAACGACGATAGCGCCAATGATAAAGCCCAGCACCAGGTTCAGCAGCGTAGGCAGAATCGCCGCGATAACGGCCCCCTGCGTGGAGGAGAAATGTTCGATGGCATGGTGCAGCGGCGCAATGCCGTGAACCACAATTCCGCCGCCTACGAGGAACATCGCCAGCGTGCCCACCACCGATAAGCTCTTCATCAGCCAGGGCGCCAGCACCAGCAGGCTTTTGCCGATGCCTCTTGCCACCGCGCTCGACTTTTCTTCCAGCCAGTAGCCAATATCGTCCAGCTTGACGATCAGTCCCACCAGACCGTACACGCCCACGGTAACCAGAATCGCGATGCCGGAGAGGATCAGGACCTGATTCAGGAGCGGCGCGTCAGAGACAATCCCCAGCGTAATCGCGACGATTTCCGCAGACAGGATAAAGTCGGTCCGAATAGCGCCTTTGACCTTATCGCGCTCGAAGGTTTTTGGATCCTGCGCGGCCAGCGCTTCAAGACGCTGCTGGCGCACCTCCGGCGTATCGCTCTGCTTGCGCGCGCTAAAGGAGTGCAGCACCTTCTCCACGCCCTCGAAGCAGAGAAATGCCCCACCGATCATCAGTAACGGCGTGATGGCCCAGGGGATAAAGGCGCTGATCAGCAGCGCCAGCGGCACCAGAATCACCTTGTTCAGGAAGGAGCCTTTCGCCACGCCCCACACCACCGGCAGTTCACGGTTTGCCCTCACCCCACTCACCTGCTGCGCGTTAAGCGATAAATCATCGCCCAGCACGCCTGCGGTTTTCTTCGCCGCCAGTTTCCCCATCACTGAAATGTCGTCCAGTAGGGTGGCTATATCATCCAGCAATGTTAATAAGCTACTTCCTGCCAAAATCTTAATCCTTCATTTTTTGGTAATTAAGTGAATAGTATGGAGCAAAAGCGCAAACCCGGAAACAGGCACCTTACGTCAACAAAAAATTCACATCAGCTACACAATTAAAGGGCTCGCCAGCGCGATAGTTTTCGCGTTTACTATCAGCGACCTTTTTATTTCGACGTGAGGGATTATGCGTTTCCGGCAATTGCTACCGCTCATCGGGGCACTCTTTTCGCTGTACATCATCTGGGGCTCAACCTACTTTGTCATTCGCATCGGCGTGGAAAGCTGGCCGCCGCTGATGATGGCGGGCATCCGCTTCCTTTCGGCGGGTATCCTGCTGCTGGCCTTCCTGATGCTGCGCGGGCATAAGCTTCCCCCGCTGCGCCCGATGCTGAATGCCGCCCTGATCGGCCTGCTGCTGCTGGCAGTGGGGAACGGGTTTGTGACGATTGCCGAGCACCAGAACGTCCCGTCCGGGATCGCCGCCGTGGTCGTTGCCACCGTACCGCTGTTTACCCTCTGCTTCAGCCGTCTTTTCGGCATCCGCACCCGCAAGCTGGAATGGCTGGGGATTGGGATTGGGCTGGCCGGCATTGTTCTGCTCAACAGCGGCGGCAACCTGAGCGGGAATCCGTGGGGCGCGGTGATAATCCTGATCGGCTCGATGAGCTGGGCGTTCGGCTCCGTCTACGGGTCGCGTATCGAACTGCCGACCGGCATGATGGCCGGTGCGATTGAGATGCTCGCCGCGGGGATTGTCCTGCTTCTGGCCTCCACCCTGACGGGAGAAAAGCTGACCGCGCTGCCGGACCTGTCGGGCTTTCTCGCGGTAGGCTACCTGGCGCTGTTTGGCTCTATCATCGCCATTAACGCCTATATGTTCCTGATCCGCAACGTCTCCCCTGCGGTCGCCACCAGCTACGCCTACGTTAACCCGGTCGTGGCCGTGCTGCTCGGGACAGGACTGGGAGGAGAAACGCTCTCGCCTGTGGAATGGATTGCTTTAGGGATCATCGTGTTTGCCGTCGTGCTGGTCACGCTGGGCAAATATTTGCTGCCGGCAAAACCGGTGGTCACGCCTTGTGAGGTGGAGAAACCGTAAGCAGGTGAATACCCTGCGTGTCGATCTGCGCGGTCTGACCGCCGCCGCAGATCCACTCTTCCAGCCGTTCGCGCAGATCGGTATCGTTCAGCTTTAGTCTGCCTCTCAGCGCACACTCCCAGACGATCAGCACCCGCCAGCCCTGCGCAATAAGCATTGAGAGATCCCGTTTGTCACGCTCGACGTTCTTGCCAATCTTATCCAGCCAGAAATCGGTGCGCGTCGCGGGGACTTTAAACAGGTAGCAGTCGTGATGGTGCCAGAAGCAGCCGTGAGTAAAGATGATGCACTGCCAGGCGTCGAGGACGAAATCGGGACGCCCCGCCAGGGCGGGATCCTGCACGCGAAAGTCAAAGCCCGCCTGCGTCAGCAGCGCGGCCAGGCGCTTTTCAATGGCGGTGTCACGCGTGCCGATGGCACGCATGTTTTTACTGCGCGTGGCCTTATCGTGAACGTCCGTCATTGACGGCCTCACTCTGGCGTAGCGCCACCGCCTGTCTGATGCGCGGAGCCAGCAGTTTTGCGACAGCCGCAAACGCGGGAACGACGACCGAGTTACCAAACTGGCGGTACGCCTGGGTGTCTGAAACCGGAATGCGGAAACCGTAGCCTTGCGGCGTTTCAAAGCCCATCAACCGGGCGCATTCCCGCGGCGTTAAGCGCCGTGGGCGATGACGCTGGTTGTGCGGATCGTCGAAATCTTTTTCACCCAGCGCTTTATCCCAGCCTCTGTCGATCAGGATTTCCGCGCCGTCTTTATAGTAGCGAGCAGACAGCGTGCGGGTGACGCTGTGCGGATCGTTCGGGTTGACCATCCCAAAACCGAAGCCGTTGCCTTTCGCCTGATGCTTCTTGGCATAGCGGTAGAGGTATTTCCACAGCACCGGGGTCAGGATAAATTTCGCGTCGACGACCGGTTCCAGCAGGTCGGCCACGGTAGGACGGCGCTCGGGATACAGAGAAGGAATATCCCGCAGGGTGAAATCCCCTTTCAGATTGAGATCGCGGCGGAAGCCCACCAGCACGATACGTTCGCGATGCTGGGGCAGGAAATGTTTCCCATCAATGATTTTAGGATCGTCCGCGCCCATGTCCTCTGAATCGGCCACGTCATAACCCAGCTCATCCAGCGTTTGCATGATAATGCGGAAGGTTTTCCCGCCGTCGTGGCTTTTTAAGTTTTTGACGTTTTCCAGTACAAAAATGGCCGGACGACGGGCGTCAATAATGCGCGCCACGTCAAAAAACAGCGTTCCCTGCGTATCGCAGGCGAAACCGTGGGCGCGTCCGAGGGCATTCTTCTTGGAGACGCCGGCCAGCGAAAACGGCTGGCACGGGAAGCCGGCCAGCAGCACGTCATGCGCGGGGATCGTCTGACGAATATGCTCGGCGGCCTGCTCATCGCTCACGCCGCTTTTATGGCTCAGGGTGACATCGCGAATATCGGCGTTGAAATGATGCTCGTGCGGGTCGCAGTACCAGTTGGCCTTATAGGTACGCACGGCGTGCTTGTTCCACTCGCTGGTAAATACGCACTGTCCGCCGATAGCTTCAAAACCGTGCCGAATACCGCCGATACCGGCAAACAGATCGATAAACCGGAAGGCATAGTTCGGGTGCGCGGCAGAAGGTCGCGGAAGCAGGTTTTGCAGATAACGAAACTCGCCTTCACTCAGGCGACGCCCTGCTCGCTCGCTGGTCAGCAGACGTTTAAGGATCGCCGGGCTCCAGTGGCTTTCGCCGTGCGCCACCAGCAGACTGGCCAGCGTTTTAGCATCATAGATATCCAACAGCTGGCGCAGTAAGGCCTGCACCGTTGCCGTTGATTTCTCAGCCTGCGCGGGCGCGGGCTCTTTCACTGCTCGATTTTCCTGCATTCTTTTAACCGGAGAGTAAAGACTGGGAACAGATTACCACAGTTCAGTTGCGCAAACTGCGACGGAAGCGGCTCAGCACCTGGCTATCCAGCCCGAGGCAGTCGCCGTGTAATTCGGCGCTGAGTTTCGCCATAAACTGGATCAGAAAATCGACATTGTGACATGCCAGTTCGCGGCCCATTTCCGTCTGCATTGTATCAGGCAAACGCAGCAGCTTGGTCTGAAAATGGTCGAGGGCAAATGCCCTATCGTCGAGGGGGCGCACATCGGCAAAGGGATCGTCCGCGTCAAATAGCGGCACGCCCAGCGCGCCCGAGACGGCAAAAACGCGCGCCAGGCCGATAGCACCTAACGCTTCCAGCCGGTCAGCGTCCTGCACTATTTTGGCTTCCATACTCTGCGGCGCGATTTCGGCGCTAAAGCTGTGCGCCTCAATCGCGTGCGCGACGGCGGCAATATGCTCTGGCGGAAAGTCCGGAAAGTCGCGGCGCAGAATGTCGCTCGTCTTACGCGCGGCGAGCCTTGACGACTGACTGCGTTCGGGATGATTTTTCGGCAGGCTGACAATATCGTGAAAATAGCATGCGGCCAGAATCACCCGCGGCTCGACCGTGTGGTGAACCATGATTTTTTGCGCCGTCATCCAGACCCGTCGAAAATGCGAAATATCATGTGCGGTATCGTCGTTCTGATGATTTTCCTTGAGCCAGCGCTCAAAGCCATGCTGCCACCGGGCCAGTTCCATCGTCATGTCCTGTTGTTAAAAAGAGGATGAATTATAACATAGCCAAATTAAACAAATTAAAAAATAGAAATGCGAAATATTTAATAATAATTACACCTTATAAATTCAATTAATTAATTCACCGGAAAAATAAAGAGATTTATAGAAATAATTTGAAATATTTCATCGAATTTTATTACATTTATTTTTGAAACTAAATCACATCTCCTGGAATAGTATCAACCCTGTAATTACGGAGGGTAATTACATATATTCATATAAATTATCTTTAAAGGGAATATATAATGAAAAGAAAAGTTCTGGCAATTCTTGTACCCGCGTTATTAATGGCAGGCGCAGCAAATGCGGCTGAAATGTACAACAAAGACGGCAATAAAGTTGACCTGTACGGTAAGGTTGATGCGCGTCATACCTTCTCTGACAACCCTGGCGACGACGGCGATGAAACCTATGTACAGATTGGTTTCAAAGGCGAAACCCAGATCACTAACGACCTGACCGGTTACGGCCAGTGGGAATATAAAACCTACGCTAACGATACCGAAGGCGCGGGTGATAAATCCTTTAACCGTCTGGCATACGCTGGCCTGAAATTTGGCGAATACGGTTCATTTGATTATGGCCGTAATTACGGCGTCGTGTACGACGTTGAAGCGTGGACCGATATGCTGCCTGTATTTGGCGGTGATTCCTACACCTGGACTGATAACTTTATGGTTGGCCGTACCAACGGTGTTGCGACCTATCGTAATAATGATTTCTTTGGTCTGGTTGATGGCCTGAACTTTGCGCTGCAGTATCAGGGTGCTAACGAAGGTGCTAACGCTAACGAAGATCAGGAAGGCACTAAAAACGGTCATAAAGACGTACGCTTCCAGAACGGCGACGGCTTCGGTATGTCCACCTCCTATGACTTCTCTGGCGATCTGTCCGGCCTGAGCCTGGGTGCGGCGTACTCTTCTTCTGACCGTACCAACGATCAGGTTGCCTACGGCAAAGCCGCAGAAAGCATCGGTTTTGCGGGTGGCGAAAAAGCTGAAGCCTGGACCGTTGGCGCGAAATACGACGCAAACAGCGTTTACCTGGCGATGATGTATGCGGAAACCCGCAACATGACGCCAATCGGCAACGTTGGTATCGCCAACCAGACTCAGAACTTTGAAGCGGTTGCACAGTACCAGTTCGACTTCGGTCTGCGTCCTTCCCTGGCATGGGTTTACTCAAAAGGTAAAGATCTGGACGGTAAAGGATTCAATCAGGATCTGGTTAACTACATCGACCTGGGCATGACCTACAGCTTCAACAAAAACTTCTCCACTTATGTTGATTATAAAATCAACATGCTGGACAACGATGAAGCGCTGTATGACGCATACGGTATTTCCACCGACGACATCGTTGGTGTGGGCATGACCTACCAGTTCTAACCTCTAAAAATACCAAAGGCCGCATCTGCGGCCTTTTTTATTTCTTAACGGTACGTATTACGGCGCTTCCTGCAGCGCCACGCGGATAAACCCGTTATTCTGCGCCAGCAGCTCATGAGCTTTCCACGCATCCAGCCCTGTCAGCACCATCAATACCGCTGTTTTACAGTGATGGTTACAGCTCTCCAGCGCCGCTTTTGCCTCCGCCCGGGAGCATCCCCCCGCTTCCATTACAATGGCGATTTGACGTTCGGCCCATTTGGTGTTGCTTGCCTCAAGATCCACCCGCAGGTTGCTGTATACGCGCCCGGTTCGAACGGCCAGCCCGGTAGCGATCATTGAGAGGATCATTTTTTGCGCGATCCCCGCTTTGGTGTTGAGATAGCCGGCCACCACATCGGCACCCAGTTCGGGGGCTATAACCATACTCGCCAGCTGCGCGGCTTCACTTTGCGCATCACCGGTAAGCACGGCGACCGGCGAACCCAGCGACCATGCATGCCGCATCGCTCCCCAGACCCACGGCGTTTTTCCGCTGACGGTCACGGCCAGCATCATATCGTGTTCACCAAATTTAATGGCCTGCAGGTCGGAAACGCCGCGCTCGTAGCTCCCTTCCCCCTCTTGTGCCGTTACGGCCATCACAGGGGTTTTGCCCGGCGCATAGTCATCGGCAACCTGTTGCGCGACACGACCAGACGGCCCCGCCCCGACAATGACCAGGCGACCACCGTGATTGAGGGTCGCGGCAGCGTTATCCACCGCACGGGCAATCGTCTGTAAACAAGGGGTGATAGCAGCAGAAATGAGTGCATCATCCTGGTGAATGACTTTCAGCATGTCCAGCGTGGACAATCTATCGATATTCATCGTGCTGGCGTGCCGTCTTTCCTTGACCGAACCGGTAAGCATAATGCTCATAAACAGCCTCCTTATTATGAGTACCCACACACTATAAAGTGTTTTATATAGATGACCTGCGAGGAGGGTCACGAAAAGAGGACCAAATCCACGCTTTTACATGGCTTTAAGAAAAGCGCGTCATCGGCGATAATTACCCCCTTACTTAATCATCGCGGAGTATTGATGAGCGATTTGCAGCCTTTCCTTCCGACGCGCAAGCGCCCCATGAAACTCAATACGCTGGTCACGCTGATGGTGTGCGCGATTATCGGTTCAGTTTTGCTGGTGGTTTTTGCGCTCTATTCGGTGCAGATCACCCGCGCAACGCGCGATGATGTCAAAGACACCGCGCTCGGCATTGCCCGCACCCTCGCCGACAGCCCCGAGATCCAGCGCGGCCTGATGCAGGCACCGCAGGAGAACATTATTCAGCCCATCGCCCAGGCGGTGACGAAGCGAAACGATCTGCTGTTCACCGTGGTCACTGATATGCGCGGGATCCGCTACTCTCACCCGAATGAGGCGCTGCTGGGGCTACATTTTATCGGTGACGATTTAACGCCCGCGCTGGAAGGCAAAGAGAACGTTTCGGTTAACCGGGGCGCGCTCGCCGAAGCGCTGCGCGTTTTTACGCCCGTCTACGACGCCCAGCACGAGCAGATTGGCGTGGTGGTCGTCGGAATCTCCCTGAATAAGGTTGAAGAGCAGATCGCCCGCGGGCGGCTAAACGCCGTCTGGACCATTTTGTTCAGTATTTTTATGAGTTCTATGGCGATTTGGGGTCTGGTGCGGGTTCTGAAGCGCATTCTGTTCGGGCTCGAACCCTACGAAATCTCCGCCCTGTTCGAACAGCGCCAGGCGATGCTGCAGTCGCTTCGCGAGGGTGTTCTGGCCGTTGATATACACGGGCGCGTGACGATGATTAATCAGACCGCCAGAGAAATATTGCTCCTCCCCGCCGGCAAGCAGACCGAAAACACCAGCGCGCCCCTGCTGGCCAGCCTGCGTGACGTTTCGAAGACGGGCGTCGCACGCCAGGATCAGGAGATCAGCTGCAACGGTCGGCTATTGCTGTGCAACATGGTCCCCGTGAAAAGTCAGGATCGGGTGATCGGCGCCATCACCACCTTCCGTGATAAAACGGAAGTCAGCCAGCTGATGCAGCGTCTGGACGGCATGGTTAACTACGTTGATGCCCTGCGCGCTCACACCCACGAGTTTATGAATAAACTGCATGTGATACTCGGCCTGCTGAATATTAAGCGCTACGACAAGCTGGAAGAGTACATTCTCCAGACGGCACATCATTACCAGACGGATATCGGTACGATACAGAGCAAGGTAAAATCCCCGGTGGTTGCCGGGTTCCTGCTGGGTAAAATCAACCGGGCGAAAGAAGCGGGCGTCACCCTGACGCTGGCGGATGAAAGCCAGATACCGGATACCGCAAGTGAAGAGCAGGTCGCGGTGCTGATCACCGCGCTGGGCAACCTCATTGAAAACGCGCTCGACGCGATGGAAGGACAGCAGGAGGGCGAGATCGGCCTGCTGCTGCATTATCAGAATGGCTGGCTCAGCTGTGAAGTCAGCGACGATGGCCCCGGCATTGATCCCACTCAGCTGGAGTCTATTTTTACAAAGGGCTTCTCAACAAAAGGTGAAAACCGCGGCGTTGGGCTGTTCCTTGCTCGCCAGCAGATTCAGAACCTTGGCGGCGATATCTCCGTCGAGTCTGAGCCCGGCGTATTTACCCAATTTTTTGTTCACATCCCCTGGGATAGCGAGAGGAAAATCGCGTGATAAATGTGTTAATTGTCGATGATGACGCCATGGTAGCCGATCTCAACCGTCTGTATGTCAACCGTGTTGAAGGCTTTAGCTGCTGCGGCGTCGCCTCCACGCTAAGCCAGGCCGAGGCCATCATTAATAACCCCAGCCAGCCCGTCGATCTGGTGCTGCTGGATGTCTATATGCAGCAGGATAACGGGCTGGATCTGCTGCCCGTGATTCGCGCATCCGGCCGCCCAATCGACGTGATCATGATCTCCTCGGCCGCCGACGCCGCGACGATCCAGACCTCCATCCATTACGGCGTGGTGGATTATCTGATAAAGCCGTTCCAGTTCCCACGCTTTGAAGAGGCGCTGAACGGCTGGAAGGCAAAGCACAGCCTGATGGGGTCGCACCAGTATTACGAGCAGGCGGACGTCGACCGGCTGATCCACGGCGGGGCGCCGGAACTGGCGGACAGCAAAAAGCTGCCGAAAGGGTTAACGCCGCAAACGCTGCGCACGATTTGCCAGTGGATTGACGCTCACCCGGAGACGGAGTTTTCCACCGACGATCTGGCAAACGCGGTCAATATTTCCCGCGTGTCCTGCCGCAAATACCTGATCTGGCTGGCGCAAATCAATATTCTGTTCACCAGCATTCACTACGGCGCCACCGGGCGTCCGGTGTATCGCTACCGTCTCCAGCCGGAGCAAACGGGCCTGCTCAAGCAATACTGTCAGTAACGCGGTAGGTATCATCCAGCAGGGTAAAGCGGAAGTGGTGTGCTGAAGAGAACACCACTTCTTTTGTTTTGGTCACAAAGATGGCCTCAATGTCGGGGCGCGCACGCAGCGCGGCACAGCCCTTCTCTACGCCCATGCCGTACATCAGCGTGGTCCAGATATCGCCGTCGATAGAATCTTTGGAAATGATGGTGACGCTGTCCAGTTCGTTATCGAGCGGGTAACCGGTGCGCGGATCAAGAATGTGGTGATAGCGTTTGCCGTCTTGTTCAAAATAGCGCTCGTACGTTCCCGACGTGACGACGGAGACGTTCTCAACGATCATCGTGCCAATCAGCGCATCTCCGGCGAACGGTTTTTTCAGCCCGACGCTCCAGCCCCCTTCCGGCGAGCCTAACGTCTGAA
This sequence comes from Enterobacter cloacae complex sp. 2024EL-00227, assembly GCF_043945315.1. Classification (NCBI taxonomy): domain Bacteria; kingdom Pseudomonadati; phylum Pseudomonadota; class Gammaproteobacteria; order Enterobacterales; family Enterobacteriaceae; genus Enterobacter; species Enterobacter cloacae complex sp. 2024EL-00227. Next base: position 482,052 of record NZ_JBIMQP010000001.1, on the reverse strand, counting down.
TGTTGCCGCCGAGGTTAATCAGCCCCAGCTCCGCGCCCTCTTTATGCAGGTAATCCCGCACCCGGTCGGCGATATAGCCTTTGGCAATCGCTCCCAGATCGATCTCCATCCCCGCTCTGGTCAGAAACACGCTGCTGCTGGCCTCATCAAGGAGAACATCCTCGGGCCGGGTTATCGCCAGCAGCGACGCGATTTCATCGGCAGGCGGAACGCTGTCCCCCTGAAAGCCAATCTTCCAGCGCTTCACCAGCGGACCGATCGCCAGATTAAAGGCGCTGTCCTTGAGCAGGCTTGCCGCTTTTGCACAGCGGATCAGATCAAACACCGGCCGACTGACGGTGACCGGATGCTGGCCCGCCGCATGGTTAATGTCCATCACCTGCGAGTGCGCGCGGTTAACGGTGAGCAGATCTTCGTACTGTTTGATCAGACGAAACACGCGGGACGCGAGGGCTTCGTCATGGGAGAAGAGTTTCAGGAGGATGGGCGAGCCCATCAGAACGGCGGAGTAGCTGTAAACGCGATGGCTATCAGGCATGGCAGGAGTCCTCAGAAGTAGCCCCGGCAAGCTCCGCGCCGCCGGGGAAAATGCCGGATATCGCTGCGCGTATCCGGCCTGGGAAGCAGGTGCCTTACATCTTTTTCGAACGCAGAGCCGCCTGATGTCCTGCAAGGGTACCAAAAATGATGATATCTGCCACTGCGTTACCGCCGATACGGTTACCGCCGTGGATCCCGCCGACCACTTCACCGGCCGCAAACGCACCTGGCAGCACGTTGTGGTTGCTGTCCAGCACGCAGGTTTCGGTGTTGATGGTCACGCCGCCCATGGTGTGGTGCACGCCCGGTGCAATCTGAATGGCGTAGAATGGCCCTTCATTGATTGGCGCACGCAGCGCGGTGGTACGTCCAAAGTCGTCATCGTGCTGTTTTTCAACGAAACCGTTGTAACGTTCCAGAGTCGCCAGGAAAGCGTGGTAATCCATGCCGAGCGCTTCCGCCAGCGCTTTTGGCGAGCTGGCGCTGGTCACGAAGCCTTTAGCGATGTACTCATCCGCGGCTTTGTTTTTGGCGCGTACGTGCTCGTCAAAGACGATGTACGCGTATTTCTCCGGCAGCGCGATGATTGACGCCGAGACTTTATCGCGGGTCGACATTTCGTTGTAGAAGCGTTCCCCTTTCTGATTGACCAGAATCGCCCCGCCGCCGCGGATGGATTCGGAAATCAGGTACGAGGTTTTCTGCTCAACGGTTGGGTGAATTTGAATTTCCCCCATATCCACCGTACCTGCCCCGATGCGCTCCAGCAGCGCGATGCCACCGCCGGTCGCCCCTTTGTGGTTGGTGGTAACGAACCCTTCCAGGTCAGGGCGGTATTTCACCACCATCTGGCTGTTAGCGCTGAAGCCGCCGGTGGCGACAATCACGCTTTTCGCTGCCACGGTGAGGGTTTCGTTCTCTTCGGTGGTCAGGCGCACGCCGGTCACTTCGCCGTTTTCGAAGATGATCTCGCTGACGGAGGTATCCAGCATCACCTCGATATTGCGTTTGTTGACGTTACGCACCAGGCCGCTGATCAGGTAGCCGCCGACCGCTGAGCCGTCTTTTGGACGGTGGGTACGGTCAATGCTCATCCCGCCGGTGGTGGTGATGTCGTTCAGCATGATGCCGCGGGTTGCGAGCCATTCAATCGCCTGCGGCGCATTCTCAACGAAGCGGTGCAGCAGTTCAGGGTTGTTCTTGTTGCCGCCACCTTTGAGGCTTTCCTGGTAGAACAGCTCTTTGCTGTCCTGAATGCCCTTCACGCGCTGGAAGCGGGTTTCTGCGGCGTTCATCCCGGCAGAGGCTTTAATGGTGTTGCCACCGATGGTTGGCATTTTCTCAACAATCAGCACGCTCGCGCCTTCGTCGTGCGCCTGAATCGCCGCCGCCAGACCGGCGCCGCCGCTGCCGACAACCACCACGTCCACGCTGCGGGTTTCGTTCGGGTCAACGCCCTCTTCCGCGGCCAGCGCTTTGCTGGATTTCAGCATCGCTTTAGAGACCGCTTTCTTCACCGCCTCGCTCTGGCTGGTGGCGCCGGTGATGGCATCAACGTGCGGGGTGTTGGCATCCAGAATGCGGGTGCGGATCTCTTCAAAGCTGGTGACAAACTCAACGTCTTCGCTCGGGCCAGAGGCCAGCTCGATGTCTGCAATGCGGTCAGTTTCCAGACTGACGTTAATCACCAGCTCGTTCGCGTCGTCCTGCACCTTCTCAGTAAACATGCCCGGTTTGAATTTCGATTCGCCCATGCTCATGTCGCGGATCATCGCTTCCACCAGCGAGAAGCGCCACAGCGGCTCAGGAATGTTCAGCGCCTCGCGCTGGGTGCTGTCCATAAACAGCTCCAGGTTTTCCCCGGCCGCGATGCGGTCGGTCCAGTCCGGGTAAGCGATGGTGGCACGGCCAACGGCAATCAGGTCGTAACCGTGGTCCAGCGCTTCATTGGCATCGGCGGCATTCACCACGCCGCCCACGCCCATCACCGGTACCTGAGCCAGCGTTTCAGAACGCATCGCGCAGTATTTTTCGATCAGCGGCGTCGGGTCCTGGGTGTCAACAATGGAAGGACGCAGGGTCGCGCCGACGGAGAAGTGGAGGTAGTCCACGCCGCGAGCCGCCAGTTTTTCCAGCAGGTACATGGTGTCTTCAAAGCGGATGCCCGGCACTTCAAGCTCTTCAGGAGAGAAGCGGTAGCCAATAATAAAGGCGTCGTCCGCGTACTGGCGCACCATTTTGTGGGTGATATCCAGTACTGCCAGCGGGAACTTCGCGCGGTTGTCGCGGCTGCCGCCCCACTCGTCATCGCGCTGGTTAGAGTTTGGCGAATAGAACTGCTGAATCAGATAGGTGTTTGCCCCGTGGATTTCCACGCCGTCGAAGCCGGCCTGGATGGCGCGGCGCACCGCTTCACCAAACTTGCCGATCATGCCTTCCACTTCTTCGCCAGTCAGTGCCACTGGCGTTGCTGCGCCCTCACGCGGCGCGGCAACAGCGCTTGGGCCAACCGGCGTACGGCCACCGATCAGTTTCGGGTCGACCATGCGGCCGCCGTGGTAGATCTGCAGCAGGGCTTTAGATCCTTTGGATTTGATCGCCTCCGCGATTTTCGCCAGCCCGGCAATTTTCTCGTCATTATCAATCCCGATCGCGCCCGGGAAGGCGAGACCGAGATCGTCGACGAAGCAGCACTCCACAATAATGGTACCGATGCTTCCGGAACGGGCACGATAGTACTCCACCAGTTCGCTGGTGACGGTGCCGTCGTAATAGCCGGTGCAGGTGGTCATAGGGGCCATTAACAAACGGTTTTTCAGTTCAGTGCCATTCGGTAATGTGAAGGGGCTAAGAATACGTTCGTTAGTGCTCATAATTGAAACTCCAAACTTTTTAAAATTAAGAATTCGTTATCGGATTGATTTTTTAGTTCGTCGTTATTTGCCGATGTCATGATATTAATATAATGATTTTTTTAGTTTCTAAAGTTATTACGTTAGTTAAAAAACTATTTAATCCCTGCAATAACACAATTAACACATTGGTGTTAGCAAATGTCGTTTAGCCATTCACAATAATTTAAAATTCGTTAAAGAATGATTGGTAAAACCACTTCTCCAAATCACTAAAAACACCAAACAAAACAAACACATATAAAATCACAGAAAATAAAAATGTTACAAAAATGATAAAATAAACCAATAAAAAAGGGAATACCCACATACGCCAGAGTGGTTATTAATAAAAGCATAAAAATATCGCTGCAATTCTATTTTTTTGATCGCGATCAATAGTTATGGCATCCAAAAGCGCAATATAAAAACATCATCAATTTTTAATTTAGCGCCTCCACAAAAGCGTTAAATTGCTATTACTGAAAATACAAAATCGCACCTTTAATAACTAAAAAAAGCAAAGAAACTTAAGAAAGTGATTTTGTTTTTCAGTACGACCGAATCTTTGACAACTTAAGACGTGAAACTATGAATACAAAAACTGCTGTAACGCCCCCTGTGGCGAACCAGGCATCAAATGGAAACGCAAAACGTCTGCTGATGATGGCACTGCCCGTCATCGTCGCCGTACTGCTGCTGTTTGTTCCGGTACCGGAAGGCCTGCCTCCTTACGCGTGGCACTATTTCGCTATCTTCGTTGGCGTGATCGTCGGTTTGATCTTCGAACCGCTGCCGGGCGCGGTGATCGGTCTCACCGGCGTGGTCGCCATTGCGCTGTGCAGCCAGTGGGTGCTGTTCAGCCCTGAACAGCTGGCTGATCCGAAATTCAAGCTGGCGGGCGCCTCCTTTAAATGGGCGGTGAGCGGGTTTGGTAACTCTACCGTCTGGCTAATTTTCGGTGCCTTTATGTTCGCCGCAGGCTATGACAAAACCCGCTTCGGCCGCCGTCTGGCGCTGATTCTGGTGAAATACCTCGGCCGTCGCAGCCTGACGCTCGGTTACGCGATTACGTTTGCTGACCTGCTGCTGGCACCGTTCACCCCGTCCAACACCGCGCGCAGCGGCGGGACCATCTACCCGATCATCGCTAACCTGCCGCCGCTGTACGGTTCAAAACCGAACGACCCAAGCGCGCGTAAGATTGGTTCGTATCTGATGTGGGTGGCGATCACCGCGGCCTGTATCACCAGCTCAATGTTCCTCTCCGCACTTGCGCCGAACCTGCTGGCCCTGGCGCTGGTGAAAAGTACGGTTGGAATCGATATCTCCTGGGGGACCTGGTTCCTCGCCTTCCTGCCGCTGGGTATCCTGCTGATTCTGGCCATGCCGCTGCTGGCCTACTGGTTCTACCCACCAGAAGTGAAGGTAAACAACGAAGTGCCGCTGTGGGCGACCCGTGAACTGGAAAAACTGGGCAAACTGTCCCGCAATGAAATCCTGCTGCTGGTGTTCGTGTGCTGTGCGCTGCTGATGTGGATCTTTGCCGCCGCGTGGATTGAACCGGCTATGGCTGCCCTGCTCATCGTCGGCCTGATGCTGTGGACCGGCGTGCTGGAGTGGAACGACATCACCGGTAATAAAGCCGCGTGGAACACCTTCGTCTGGTTCGCCACCCTGGTGGCGCTGGCGGATGGCCTCTCCTCTACCGGCTTTATCAGCTGGTTAGGTAAAGAAGGCGGTTTGCTGATGAGCGGTATCTCTCCGGGCGTAGCGACCATCGTGCTGCTGCTGGCGTTCTACCTGCTGCACTACCTGTTTGCCAGCACCACCGCGCACACCACGGCGCTGCTGCCAGCGATGCTGACCATCGCCTCCACCATCCCGGGCATGAATATGGAAGTGTTCGTTCTGCTGATGGTGACCTCGCTGGGCGTGATGGGGATCATCACCCCGTACGGCACTGGCCCAAGCCCGATCTACTACGGTAGCGGCTACCTGCCAACCAAAGACTACTGGCGCCTCGGCACCATCTTCGGTGCCATCTTCCTGGCGGCCCTGCTGCTGATTGGCTATCCGTGGATGTCCATGATGTTCTGATTCCTGACCGCCGGACTTCTCCTCCGGCGGTTTTATTTTTTTGGAGCAAGCTATGTCAAACAAACCGTTTTTTTATCAAAACCCCTTCCCACTGGCGCACGACGACACCGAATACTATCTGCTGACCAAAGAGCACGTTTCCGTTGCCGAGTTCGAAGGCCAGGAAGTGCTGAAAGTGGAGCCGGAAGCGCTGACCCTGCTGGCGCAGCAGGCGTTCCACGACGCCGCATTTATGCTGCGTCCTTCCCACCAGAAGCAGGTCGCCGCCATTCTTAACGACCCGGAAGCGAGCCAGAACGATAAGTACGTTGCCCTGCAGTTCCTGCGTAACTCTGAAATTGCCGCTAAAGGCGTGCTGCCAACCTGTCAGGATACCGGCACGGCGATCATCATAGGTAAAAAAGGCCAGCGCGTCTGGACCGGCGGCGGTGACGAAGCGGCCCTGAGTCAGGGGGTGTACAACACCTACATCGAAGACAACCTGCGCTACTCCCAGAATGCGGCGCTGGATATGTATAAAGAGGTGAACACCGGCACCAACCTGCCGGCGCAGATTGACCTCTACAGCGTTGACGGCGATGAGTACAAATTCCTGTGCATGGCAAAAGGCGGCGGTTCTGCCAACAAAACCTATCTCTACCAGGAAACCAAAGCGCTGATCACCCCGGCGAAGCTGAAAAACTATCTGGTTGAGAAGATGCGCACTCTCGGTACCGCGGCCTGCCCGCCGTACCATATCGCGTTCGTGATTGGCGGTACCTCTGCGGAAGCCACGTTGAAAACCGTGAAGCTGGCCTCCACGCGCTACTACGACGCGCTGCCAACGGAAGGTAACGAACACGGCCAGGCGTTCCGCGACGTTCAGCTCGAACAGGAGCTGCTCCAGGAAGCCCAGAACCTCGGCCTCGGCGCGCAGTTTGGCGGGAAATACTTCGCCCACGACATCCGCGTGATCCGCCTGCCGCGCCACGGCGCCTCCTGCCCTATCGGCATGGGGGTCTCCTGCTCCGCGGACCGCAACATCAAAGCGAAAATCAACCGCGACGGGATCTGGATTGAGAAGCTGGAGCACAACCCGGGCCAGTACATTCCTGAATCACTGCGCCAGCAGGGTGAAGGCGACGTGGTCAACATCGATCTGAACAAGCCGATGAATGAGATCCTGGCGCAGCTTTCCGCGCACCCGGTCTCTACCCGCCTGTCGCTGAACGGGACCATCATCGTGGCGCGCGACATCGCCCACGCGAAGCTGAAAGAGCTAATCGACAACGGTGAGGAACTGCCGCAGTACGTCAAAGATCACCCGATCTACTACGCGGGCCCGGCCAAAACGCCGGAAGGCTACGCGTCTGGCTCCCTCGGCCCAACCACGGCAGGGCGCATGGATTCGTACGTAGACCTACTGCAGTCCCACGGCGCGAGCATGATCATGCTGGCGAAAGGCAACCGCAGCCAGCAGGTGACGGACGCCTGCCATAAGCACGGCGGCTTCTACCTGGGCAGCATCGGCGGCCCGGCGGCGGTGCTGGCGCAAAACAGCATCAAGAGCCTGGAGTGCGTGGCGTATCCTGAGCTGGGCATGGAAGCTATCTGGAAGATCGAGGTCGAGAACTTCCCGGCGTTTATCCTGGTGGATGACAAAGGCAACGATTTCTTCCAGCAGATCCAGAACCAGCAGTGTAAAGGCTGTTCACAGCGCTGAGTGCTTCCATACGTCCGGCAAGAGCGACAGCGTTTCAGCGATTGTGCTGCGCTTGTCGCTCCCCGGCTTCCAGATGGTGACCATCGTCTGACCAATCCCCTGGCTGCCCACTTCGGTGTGCAGCCTTTTTACGTTTTGCCACTGCCCGGCGTGAAAATGCGTCGGTAAGAATCCCCAGCCGCAGCCGCGCTCCAGCAGACCGCGCAGCATCTCCGGCTCATTGGTAAAGAGGGTATGCCCGGAAATCTGCAGGCGGCGCGCCACCGGCTCGTCCGAGGCGGGGTGCATGACGACCTGAGGTACCAGGGAGAGATCGAGCAGCGACAGAGGGGAAGCACTGTCCGCAAACAGCCCGCTGGCGGCATAAAAATCCATCTCGATGGCACCCAGGGCCCGCCACTCCATGTCGTTGCCCACGCTGCGGTTGCGCGCCTGGCAGATGGCCAGATCCGCGTCGTTATTCGCCAGCAGCCGTTCCGATTCATCCCGCGAGGCGCAGATAAGGCTCAGGCGGATTTTTCGCACCGCCATTTCAGCAATCACCCCGTGCAGAAAGGCTCTGGGCGTGAAAGGATCGTAGACCAGCGTCAGGTCCTGCGTCGCACCGTGCGGCACCTCTCTGGCAAACGCCTCAAAGGCTTTTACCTGCCGCATCAGGAGGTGCGCCTGGCGCTGAAGCTGTTCCCCTTCGGGCGTGAGCCGCAGGGTGCGGCCGTCGCGAATAAACAGCGCATAGCCCAACCCATCCTCAAGAAAATCAACCAGATCGCGAAGCGTCGTGCGGTCCTTCTTCAGCGCCACCGCGGCTTTACTGAGGCTCCCATTCTCGGCCACGGCGGTAAATGCCTCGAGCTGTGCAAAAGAGTAAATCAGTCCAGCCACGCTACGCTCCCTCTGTTTTTTAGGGGGATTTTCCCCCACTACGCGTTTTTTATTATAGCCCCGGGGTTTTTAAACTGAAGCCGTTCTTAACCTGTAAGAGACGGATATGAAAAACAGAAAAGTAAACCATGCCCTGCTGGCGGGCCTTGTCTTCAGCACCCTGATCTCCCCTGCGGCAGTGGCGGCCTGTAAAGGCACCGACCTCAGCGCCTGCCCTGCCCCCTTCGACACCACGCTGCCTGACACCCATAAGATGCTCACCTGGAGTCAGGCCGATCGCGTGGTGGGCTTTCGCAATGACTACCGCAACTACACCGGGGATGTTTTCCGCCACGGTAACGCTGTGCCGCTGGAAATGTCGGACAAGCCGCTCACGGACGCACACTATCAGGTCAACGGCAGGCGCTTCGGCCTTAAGGACTACCTCCAGCGGCAGAACGTCAGCGGCATGCTGGTGCTGAAGGACGGCAAAATCGCCTGGAAGTATCTTGGAGAGGGCAATACCGACTCGACGCTTTGGACCTCGCGCTCGGTTGGGAAATCGGTGGTATCGGCGCTGGTGGGCGTGGCCCTCAAAGAGGGAAAAATTCACTCGCTCGACGATCGGATCACGCGATATGAGCCCGACCTGAAAGGCACCGCGTGGGACGGCGTGACGCTTAAGCAGCTGATCACCCATACCTCCGGCGTGGCCTGGAACGAGGATTACACCAACCCTAAATCCGACTTCGCGCAGCTCACCGAGTGCGAGGCGAAGCCGGGTACCTATGACTGCGTGCGCAAGCTGGTGAAGGGGTTACGCAGGGCGCACCCGGCCGGAGAGAACTGGTCTTACTCATCGGGCGGCGCCTGGCTGCTGGGTGACGTGCTGGAGCGGGCCACCGGCATGACGCTCGCAGCCTATCTGGAGAAAAGCATCTGGCAGCCTTACGGCATGGCGAGCGACGGCGTGTGGCATGCCTACAGCAAAGGCCAGCACGACGTCGGCGCGCACGGCTTTAACGCCACGCTGGAGGACTGGGGACGCTTCGGGCAATTTATCCTGAACAACGGTACGTTACCGAACGGTAAGACCATCCTGCCGGAAAACTGGATCCGGCAATCGTCAGGCTGGACGAAGGCCAAAGGCTCGGTCTCAGACGCCCATCCCGAGGGGCTGTACGGCTACCAGTGGTGGAACAATGAAGTGCCCGCCAACGCCGCGGGCGTAGAGCCGACGGCACAGGATTCGCTGAAAGGTTCGCTCTGGGCGCTGGGCATTTTCGGACAGATGATCGTGGTGAACCCGAAGGAAAATCTGGTCATCGTCCAGTGGTCTACCTGGCCGCAGGCGGAACCGTCCTTCAGCGCCCAGCCGCTGGAAGCCTCTCTGATGTTTAGCGCGATTGCCAGGGCGCTGCGCTAAATGGCCTCCGCCGGGTAAAGACGCGGTTACCCGGCTCATTCTGAAACGCGCCTCTGCGCCACATCACAAAATCGCAATATCAGAGACTTACAGAATATTGGTGAATAAAAAGCCAACATTTTGTTAAGTTATTGTTGCCATTAATTGTATTTATTCGCCGGATTATATTCATGCAAGAAATGCATCAGTCGATGCGGTATTTGCGCTTATCTAATTCCTCATCCTGATCCAGTTTTCAGAAACAGACGCGTAAAACGTCAACAATAAACTGGAGATAACCATGTTTTCCTCAACCTCACCTGCAACCGTACGGTCGAAGGCGGGCGCGATACTTCGCGTCACGTCCGGCAACTTTCTTGAGCAATTCGATTTCTTTCTGTTCGGCTTCTATGCCACCTACATCGCCCACACGTTCTTCCCGGCGAGCAGTGAATTTGCGTCGCTGATGATGACCTTTGCCGTGTTCGGCGCGGGCTTTTTGATGCGTCCAATCGGCGCCATTGTGCTGGGGGCTTATATTGACAAGGTTGGCCGCCGCAAAGGGCTAATAGTGACGCTTTCCATTATGGCGGCAGGCACCTTCCTGATCGTGCTGATCCCGTCTTATCAAAGTATTGGTCTCTGGGCGCCGCTGCTGGTGCTGACGGGCCGTCTGCTGCAGGGCTTTTCCGCCGGCGCGGAGCTTGGGGGCGTGTCGGTCTATCTCGCGGAAATCGCCACGCCGGGCCGCAAGGGGTTTTACACCAGCTGGCAGTCCGGTAGCCAGCAGGTCGCCATTATGGTCGCCGCCGCAATGGGCTTTGCGCTGAACGCGGTGCTGGAAGAGAGCGCCATTCGCGAATGGGGCTGGCGCATCCCGTTCCTGTTCGGCTGTTTAATCGTGCCGTTTATCTTTTTCCTGCGCCGCAAGCTGGAGGAGACGGAAGAGTTCAGCGCGCGCCGCCATCATCTGGAGATGCGCCAGGTCTTTAAAACGCTGCTCGCGAACTGGCAGGTGGTGGTCGCGGGCATGCTGATGGTGGCGATGACCACCACGGCCTTTTATCTGATCACCGTTTATGCGCCCACCTTTGGTAAAAAGGTGCTGATGCTGAGCGCGTCAGACAGCCTGCTGGTCACGCTGCTGGTGGCGATCTCTAACTTCATCTGGCTGCCGGTGGGCGGTGCCCTGTCGGACCGTTTTGGCCGCAAGCCGGTGCTGATTGCCATGACCCTGCTGGCGCTGGCGACCAGCTACCCGGCCCTGACGCTGCTGGCGAACGCGCCCAGCTTCTCGATGATGCTGAGCGTGCTGCTGTGGCTCTCTTTCCTCTACGGCCTCTATAACGGCGCGATGATCCCGGCGCTGACGGAAATTATGCCTGCTGAAGTCCGCGTAGCAGGGTTCTCTCTGGCTTACAGCCTGGCAACGGCGGTGTTCGGTGGCTTTACCCCGGTGATGTCCACCGCGCTGATTGAATACACCGGTGACAAAGCCTCGCCGGGCTACTGGATGAGCTTCGCTGCGGTATGTGCCCTTCTGGCAACGCTCTACCTCTACCGCCGTCGTGCGATGTCGCTGCAAAATACCGTCAAGTCACAGGGGGCCGCATGAAACGCACGTCTCGCTATACCGCCAGCGCGCTGGTGCTGATGTTACTGAGCGTCAATGCCTTTGCCCAGGACGTGAAGGTCATGATTTCCGGCGGTTTCAAAGCCGCCCTGGAAAAGCTGGCGCCGGAGTATGAACGCCAGACCGGGGATAAAATTGTGGTCATCCCCGGCCCCTCAATGGGCAATACGCCGCAGGCGATCCCAAACCGGCTCGCGCGCGGCGAGAAGGCCGACGTGGTGATTATGGTGGGCGATGCGCTGGAGAAGCTCGAAAAGGCCAGCCAGACCCGGCCGGGTTCGCGAACGGAACTTGCGGACTCTCCCGTTGGCATGGTGGTAAAAAAAGGAGCGGATATACCGGACATCAGCAGCGACGCGAAACTGCGTGAAACGCTGCTGCAGGCCAGCTCCATCGCCTACTCTGACAGCGCCAGCGGCAGGTACGTCAGCCAGGGGCTTTTCAAAAAGCTGGGCATTGAAAAGGAGGTCGCCGATAAAGCGACAATGGTCGAGCGCATTCCGGTCGCCTCGGAAGTGGCAAAAGGAAAATACGCCGTCGGTTTCCAGCAGGTTAGCGAGCTGTTGCCGGTTCAGGGCGTCACCTTTGTCGGGAAAATCCCTGACAATGTGCAATACATCACGCGCTTCGCGGGTGCGGTCACTCGTCACGCTGAACATCCTGACGAGGGGAAAGCGCTGTTGACCTATCTCGCCTCACCGCCCTCACGCGCCGTCATCGAGAAGACGGGGATGATCCCCGTTACGTCCGGCGATACTGCTCGGTGATCTGCTTTTCCAGTTCAGCCGCAATGTAAGACTGGATGCGCCCCCGGCGCCGGATAAGCCCAACGGTGCGTTTCACTTCCGGCGCCACCAGCGGCAGATGCGTCAACAGCGTGTGCTCAGAGGTCGGCATTGACAGGGCGGGAACGGCAGCGATCCCAATCCCCGCCTCAACCATACCGAGCATCGTGGTGACGTGACGCGTTTCGCAGACGCTGGGGCGCCCGGGAACTATATCCCCCAGCATCCGATCGAGCAGGTTACGGTTACCTGACGTTTTATCGAGGGAGATATAATCCTGCTGGTAAAACGCCTGCCACGTCAGGTGACTCTTCTGCGCCACGGGGTGATCCTTTCGGCACGCCGCGACGTAGACATCCTCCACCAGCGGGAAAAACTCGATTTCAGACGGCAGGTTTCCTGCGAAGCAGATGCCGAAATCCGCCTGGCTGCGGGCCACGGCGTCAATCACATTGCCCGCGCTGCTGTCGATGAGCTTGATGCGAACGCGCGGATAGCGAGACTGAAAACGCCGGATCACGTCGGGCATAAAGTAACAGGCTGCGGAAGGAACCGCGGCAACCGCGATCAGCCCCGTCCGCTCTTCGCTGGCCTTATCGACATCCGCCAGCATTGACTCCACGCTGTCGAGCAGCAGCGCGGAGCGCTCGGCAAAGTTTTGCCCGTACAGCGTCAGCGCCACGCGGCGGGTGGTGCGATCGAACAGCCTGTTTCCCAGCGCGGCTTCCAGCTTTTCAATCCTGCGGCTCAGCGCCGACTGGGATAAGCAGATAGATTCAGCGGCGACACGGAAGTTACCGTATTCCACTAACGCTCTGAAAGCATAAAGATCGTTAAGGTCAAAATTCACGGGCATGGCGTCTGGATGTCCTGTCAGGGAATACGCAACAAAGTCAAAAATAATAGCGTCTTATTGACCTGCCGCAACCGGCCAGGCGTTGAAATACCGATCAGAGGTCGTTGAGATGCAGGCGGACGTACCCGGCGCGGTCGGTAATGGCCTGCCGATCCTCTTCCGTCATGTCCGTAAGCTGTTTAAAGACAATGCCCAGGCGGGGATTGTTGCCGAGACGCGCCTGATTGCGCGCAAAGAAGTCCCAGTAAAGGGCATTGAAGGGGCAGGCCTGCTCTCCGGTACGCTGGTTGTGCTGATACCGGCACCCCTGACAGTAATTACTCATCTTATGAATATATGACGCGCTTGAGACGTAGGGCTTACTGGCCAGCAACCCGCCATCGCCAAACTGGCTCATGCCGAGGGTATTGGGCAGTTCCACCCACTCAAAGGCGTCAATATAGACGCCCAGATACCATTCATGAACCGCCTGCGGCGACAGGCCGCTGAGCAGGCTAAAGTTTCCGATGACCATCAGGCGCTGGATATGGTGGGCGTAAGCCTCGGTGAGCGACTGCCCAACGGCATGCGCCAGGCAGCGCATCTGCGTCTTGCCCGTCCAGAACCAGTCCGGCAGCGGGGCGTGCTGGTCTAAGGCATTCAGTTCCCGATAGCCGGGCATCTGCGACCAGTAGATCCCGCGCACATACTCCCGCCAGCCGAGAATTTGCCGGATAAACCCTTCGACGGCAGGCAGCGGCGCGTGGCCCAAACGCCACGCCTGCTGGGCGGCGGCAACCACTTCCCGCGGATTAAGCATCTTTGTATTCAGCGCAAACGAAATTAACGAATGGAAAAGAAAAGGTTCCTCCGTGTGCATCGCGTCCTGCCAGTTTCCAAACTGCGGGAGCACGTGCGTGATAAATTCATCCAGCCTGGCTTTGGCTTCAGAACGGTTGAGCGGCCAGCGAAAATTGTCGGCCTGCGGTTCGCCGAAGGTCTTTACGCCGCAGCGTTGGATCTCCGCCCATAAGGCGGAACGATCGTGGCAGGGACGCGCGTCCCCCGGCGCGGGAGGCTCGCCGGACCAGCGCTTGCGGTTTTCAGCATCGAAATTCCATTTCCCCCCTTCCGGCTCGCCTTCAGAGGTTAACAGGACGCCGTGCCGACGACGCATTTCCCGGTAAAAGTACTCCATTCGCCAGCTTTTGCGCGACGCAAAGAACGCGCTGACCTGCTCCCGTGCGGTGAAAAAATGCTCGCTGCTGACGCAGGCCGTTTCAACGGAGACCGTCTTCGCCCACGCCTGCAGCTGCGCATCAAGACGCCATTCGTCGGGCTCCTGCCATATCACTCTGCCCGCGCCGTAATGCGCGACAAGCGCGTTGAGATTGTCTTCCAGCGCGCCGCGGTTTGAGTCATCAGAGAGCCGGACATACCTCACCCGATGCCCCTTCTCCTTTAACGCAGAGGCAAACGCCCGCATGGCGGCGAAGATAGCGATAACTTTCTGGGCGTGATGAAGCACATAGGCGGTTTCTGCCCGGAGTTCCAGCATCACGTAAATGATGTTCGGACTGCAGGTATCAAACCAGCTGTGATGCGGATTAAGCTGATCGCCCAGGATCAGACGTAGCTCGGTCAACGGTGGCTCCTGCGACAGCGCTCAGAACAGTATTTAACCTCATTCCAGCATTTCGCCCATTTCTTGCGCCACGTCATGGGCCGCTGGCAGTGCACACACAGTCGACTGGGCAGGTCCTGCTTGTTACCTTTGAAATCGCTCATCTTTTCAATACCGTACTGATTTATTCACGCCACCTGCGGATAAAGGCTACGACAGACTTCACAAAATGAAGGTGATGCCCGCAAACCGCTACCCACCGCTACGTACGAAATGATAGTTTATTCAGGCTGGATTTGTCGCAGCAGGCGATATTCTGGCATCTTAACCGAATCTGACTTTCCCATTTTTGTTCAAGTGACGAGTTTGCGAGCAAAGCGATGATAAAGTGGCCCTGGAAAACGAATGAGGCTGGCCGGGATGTGGCGCTGCCATGGGATGACGCCCTGACGATCCCTGTTCTGGCTAATCTAAACCCGGATGAACAATCGAAACTGGTTCAGCTGGCGGATCGTTTTTTACAGCAAAAGCGCCTGGTGCCGCTGCAGGGGTTTGAACTCGATCCCCTGAAAAACGCCCGCATCGCGCTGCTTTTCTGTCTGCCGGTGCTTGAACTCGGCATTGAGTGGCTGGACGGTTTCCACGAAGTGCTTATCTATCCCGCGCCGTTCGTGGTGGATGATGAATGGCAGGACGATATTGGGCTGGTGCATAATCAGCGCGTGGTGCAGTCCGGACAAAGCTGGCAGCAAGGGCCGATTATCCTCAACTGGCTCGATATTCAGGACTCGTTCGACGCCTCCGGTTTTAATCTGATTATCCATGAAGTGGCGCACAAGCTGGATACCCGCAACGGCGATCGCGCCAGCGGCGTCCCGCGGATCCCGCTTCGCGAGGTCGCGGGCTGGGAGCACGACCTGCACGCGGCGATGGATAACATCCAGGATGAAATAGACCTGGTGGGCGAAAGCGCGGCCAGCATTGACGCCTATGCGGCAACCGACCCGGCTGAGTGCTTTGCGGTGCTCTCCGAGTACTTCTTCAGCGCGCCCGAGCTCTTCGCGCCCCGTTTCCCGGCCCTCTGGCAACGTTTCTGCCAGTTTTATCAGCAGGATCCGCTACAACGCCTGCGGCAGAATGAGGCGTCCGGCGGGCATTCGTCCCGCCAGGTCCATTAAGCTTTTTCAGCAGGGGTACGCGCGGTTGACCATACCCCTATGCTCAGGGCTAAAAACAGCAATGCCATTCCCCACGCGGCCACCGTTAAAGACTGCTCCCCGTAAAAGCGCGTCACGACCGGCACCATCAGCGCGCTGACGCCGTAGCCTAACGTGTGGCTGGTGGCGATGACGCCCGCCCCTTTCCCCGTGGTTAGCCGATCGTTCAGCAGCAGCTGGTAGCCCGGCGTGCCCATCGCCGCCCCGAGTGACGTGATAACAATCCCCACGTAGAACAGCGCTAAACCGGCGACAGCCATCAGCCCAAGCCCGGCCACCATCAGCACCGCCGCGATGCAGAGCAATGTCACCGGGCTGAAATGCTGAGGCCGGACCACCAGAAACTGTGCCGCGAGCGTGGCCAGCGCGGCCAGGCTCAGCAGGAGCGCGACATGATGGCTGATCTCCCGGGCGTTACCGTCCAGCAACGGGCTAAGATGCGGTGACAGGCCAATCTGCATCAGGCTCACCAGCGCCGCCAGCAGCAGCGCCAGCAGCAGGAACGGCAGCATGGAGGCCTGCAGGCGGGTTGCCTGGTGGGCTACCGGCGGCAGCGGCGGGTCAGCGACTTCGCGAAGCACCAGCAGCAGAGCGAGAAGCGGCGCAACCGCCATCAGCCAGAGCGGCGCCACCGGATTAACGCTGAGCATCAGCGCCGCCAGCGGCGGGCCGAGCAAACGCCCGCAGCTGAGGCCGGAGCTTATCGTCGCCAGCGCCGCCATTCTTTTCTCCAGTCCCGCACGCTGAATCGCCCACGTCTGGGCCGCAGGCACCAGCCCCGAGACCGTCAGTCCGTAGAGCAGGCGCGAGAATATAAGCCCCGCCAGCCCCCAGACCGTATCCAGCCTTCCGGCCGCCATCCCCCAGACCACCAGCGCCATCACGACGAAACTCGCCAGATAGCCGCTTAGCGAGGCCAGCATGACGGACTTACACCCCTTCCGCTCGCTCTGACGCCCCCACCAGGGCGAGGCCGGTAAAAAGAGCATCGATCCGAACATCAACAGCCCGGCCCAGACCGAGAGCGACAGCCCGGTCAGGGTGACCAGCTGCGGGAGCATCACCAGCAAGCCGTTTTGCCCGATGCCGAGTAACCCCGCAGATAGCGCCAGGGGCCAGTTAGCTTTTGAAGTGACGTTTTCCGTCAAGGTTTCAGAGTCAGCGCGCATGAGAATGTGAACATAGTGTCAATAAATGTGTGGAAATTATGAAGTTTATGAAAACAAATATTGCAAAAATGGTTGCGAGTGTAAACAGAATGAATATCATAACGAGAATTATTATCAATCAAGGAATGAGGTACATCTATGCGTGCTCTGCTCCGCGCCGCCGGTACAGACGTTGCAGCCCAGTGCTTTTTAAACGCCCTGTTGCGTGAAACGAAGGACTGGCGCTATCTCCCCGCTACCGATGCGGATGCGCTATCTGAGATCCATATCCCGCTTTCCCAAACCCAGGCGCTTCGGGTGCCGGTACGCTATTTCTCACCCACCCAGCATCATCAGTACCGTTTCCCGGCAACGCTGATTCAGAGCAACAGCGACAGGGGTGACGCCGTCACTTTCCCTCAACTGGTTGATTTAATTCTTGAAAAACCGTCCGTAAAAGGCTCGCTGGATGCCGATACGCTGGCGCGTTTTAAGCAGCGCGTTCTCGAAAGCCATGCCCACACCTGGCAGGCGATTGATTTACGCCACAGTTGGGCAACCCTGCGCGATAAGCCGCTGACGTTTGCCGAAGCGGAACAGGCGCTGCTGGTCGGCCATGCGTTTCACCCGGCACCGAAGTCCCACGAGCCGTTCAACGAAGCCGAGGCGCGCCGCTATTTGCCCGATTTCGCCTCCCGCTTCCCGCTGCGCTGGTTTGCCGTTGAGAGCACGCTCGTTGCCGGCGACAGCCTGAACGTCTCCCTGCGTGAGCGTCTGCTGCGCTTTGCGGCCCAGAGCGCGCCCGAGCTGCTCGGCCACTTTACCGACACCCGCTGGCTGCTGCCGATGCACCCGTGGCAGGCCGACTATCTGCTGGAGCAGGACTGGTGCCAGCGTCTGGCGGAAAACGGTTCGTTGCAGGACCTGGGTGAAGCGGGCGCACAGTGGCTGCCCACCAGCTCCTCCCGCTCGCTGTACAGCGAGACCAACAGCGACATGATTAAGTTCTCCCTCAGCGTGCGCCTGACCAACTCCGTGAGGACGCTGTCGGTGAAAGAGGTGAAGCGCGGCATGCGCCTGGCGCGTCTGGCAAAAACGGAACGCTGGCAGGATTTACAGGCGCGCTACCCGACCATGCGCGTGATGCAGGAAGACGGCTGGGCGGGGCTGCGTGACGAAAGCGGCACTATTCAGGAAGAGAGCCTGATGGCCCTGCGCGTCAATCTGCTGTTCGATACGCCAGACACCCAGACCAACGTGCTGGTGAGCCTGACGCAGGCCGCGCCGGACGGCGGTGACAGCCTGCTCGCCGCGGCGGTGCGCCGTCTGAGCCAGCGTCTGGATCTCCCGCTCGCCCAGGCCGCCCGCTGCTGGCTGGACGCCTACTGCGACCGCGTGTTACTTCCGCTGTTCAGCGCCGAGGCGGACTACGGTCTGGTCCTGCTGGCGCACCAGCAAAATATCCTCGTTGAGATGCAGCAGGATTTCCCGGTCGGGCTGATCTACCGCGACTGCCAGGGCAGCGCGTGGACCGAAGGCGCCGACGCGTGGCTGAAAGAGGCGGGCGAAAATGAGGTGGAAAACCGCTTCGGCGAGAGCCAGCTGCTGCGCTACTTCCCTTACTACCTGCTGCTGAACTCTACCCTTGCCGTCACCGCCGCCCTCTCCGCCGCCGGTTTCGACAGCGAAGAGAGCCTGATGTCCCGGGTGCGCGACGCGCTGGCAGAACTGCGCCGCACGGCGAAGCAGACCCGCTGCCTCGACTACGTGCTCGACAGCCCGACCTGGAACTGCAAAGGCAACTTCTTCTGCTACCTGCACGATCGCAATGAAAACACCATCGCCGATCCGGCGGTGATCTATTTCGACTTTAGCAACCCGTTCTACAAGGAGAAGGCGTGATGGCTATCGCGAATATCGTCCATTCCGGCTACGGCTTTCACTGCACCGCAACGGATCGCGCCCTGCCGCTGGCGTTGGGTCTCGACGGCAGCGCGGTGCTGGAGCGTCTGAAGGGGATCCCGGACGGCTGGCTGGTGGAAGCCCTGGATCAGCTGTTTGTGGCCGCCCCCGCGCTGACCGGCATTACGTTGCCGTGGGCGGACTGGCAGGATGAACCCCAGGCGCAGGCGCTGTTTGGCCTGGCCCATGGTGATTATCTGGCGCGCGACGCCTTCTGGCAATTGCCGCTGTGGCTGAAGGGCGAACGCTCGCAGGCGAGCGGCGGAATGCAGTTTGACGAGAGCCGTCAACTGTACTTCCCGCTGCGCCCTCGCCGCCCGCAGGGTGAGGTGTATCGCCGTTACGATCCGCAAATTAAGCGTACCCTCAGCTTCCGCGTGGCCGACGTGGCGCTGGACGGCGAGCGTTTTACCCGCTGGATGAATAACCCGCGCGTGAACGCCTTCTGGGAGATGGCGGGCCCGCAGGCCGAGCAGGAAAACTACCTGCGCCGTCAGCTCGACTCGACCTACTGCTACCCGGTTATTGGCTGCTTCGACGATCAACCGTTTGGCTATTTTGAACTCTACTGGGCACCGGAAGACCGCATTGGCCGCCACTACCGCTGGCAGCCGTTTGACCGCGGGCTACACATGCTGGTGGGGGAAGAGAACTGGCGCGGCGCGCAGTACATCCGCAGCTGGCTGCGCGGTCTGAGCCACTATCTGTATCTCGACGAACCGCGCACCACGCGCATCGTGGCCGAGCCGCGCTTCGACAACCAGCGCCTGTTCCGTCACCTTTCCTCTGCCGGTTTTGACACGGTGAAAGAGTTCGACTTCCCGCATAAACGCTCGCGCCTCATTATGAGCCAGCGTCACCGCTTCTTCAGCGAGGTGGGCCTGTGAACGCGCTCTGGGAAAAAGTGAACCGCGAGATGGTGGCGAAGATCCTCGCCGAGCTGGAATACGAGCGCACCCTGCGCGCCGAGCCGGTTTCGTCGGACGGCTGGCGCATCGCCATGGGCAACGCGTCCTGGCAGTTTTGCGCCACGCGCGGGATCTGGGGCTGGCTGCATATCGACCCGGACAGCCTGACCACCGCCAGCGGCGATGCCGTCGAAGCGGAAAGCGCGCTGCTGCAGCTGGCGACGGTGCTGGAGATGAGCGACGCGCAAACGGCAGAGCACATGGAGGACCTCTACGCCACGCTGCGCGGCGACATGCAGCTGCTGCAGGCGCGTGACGCGCTGGATGCGGACGCGCTGATCCACCTCGATCCGGACGAATTACAGTGTCTGATGCGCGGTCACCCGAAGTTTATTTTCAACAAAGGTCGTCGCGGCTGGGGGCTGGACGCGCTGCGCCAGTACGCGCCTGAGTACCGCGGACGTTTTCGTCTGCACTGGATTGCCGTTCAGCGGGAGCATCTGGTCTGGAGCAGCGACGTCGATTGCGATATCAGCGCCCTGCTGGCGAGCGCCATGGACAACGCCGAGCGCGCCCGCTTTGACGCCCGCTGGCAGGCGCTTGGCCTCGACGAGAGCTGGCTGCCGGTGCCGCTGCACCCGTGGCAGTGGCAGCAGAAGATTGCCATTCATTTCCTGCCGCAGCTGGCGCGCGGTGAGATGGTTGAGCTGGGCGAGTTTGGCGATGAGTACCTGGCGCAGCAGTCCCTGCGCACGCTCACCAACGCCAGCCGTCGCGCGCCGTTTGACATCAAGCTTCCGCTGACGATCTACAACACCTCCTGCTATCGCGGTATTCCGGGCAAATACATTGCCGCCGGGCCGCTGGCCTCGCGCTGGCTGCAGCAGCAGTTTGCCACCGACGCTACGCTTTCCCGCTCTGGCGCACAGGTGCTTGGCGAACCCGCCGCCGGATATCTGTCGCATCCGGGCTATGCGGCGCTGCCGAAAGCGCCGTACCGCTATCAGGAGATGCTGGGGGTGATCTGGCGCGAGAACCCGTCCTGCTATCTGCAGGAGGGCGAACAGGCGGTGCTGCTGGCGGCGCTGATGGAAACCGATAACGCCGGACGCCCGCTGATTGACGCGTGGATCAGCCGTTCCGGGCTAAGCGCCGACGCGTGGCTGGAAAAGCTGTTTGAGGCAACGGTGATCCCGTTCTATCACCTGCTCTGCCGCTACGGCGTGGCGCTGATTGCCCACGGCCAGAACGTGACGCTGGTGATGAAGGACTACGTCCCGCAGCGCATCCTGCTGAAGGATTTCCAGGGCGATATGCGCCTGGTGGACGAGGATTTCCCGCAGGCGCAGAGCCTGCCGGAGCAGGTAAAAGCGGTGACGGCGCGCCTGAGCGCGGATTACATCATCCACGACCTGCAAACCGGCAACTTTGTGACGGTGCTGCGCTTTATTTCACGCCTCACCCTGCAATGCGGCGTGAGCGAATCCCGTTTCTACCAGATCCTGGCGCAGGTTTTACACCGCTATATGGCCGCGCACCCCGAGCTTGCCGAGCGCTTTGCGACGTTCGACCTGTTCAAGCCGCAAATTATTCGGGTGATCCTCAACCCGGTCAAACTGACCTTCTCCGAACACGACGGCGGCAGCCGCATGCTGCCGAACTACGTCACCGACCTTGATAACCCTCTTTTTCTGGCCTCCCGGGAGTCCGCGCAATGAAAACCTATGATTTCATCGGCATTGGTATCGGCCCGTTTAACCTCAGCATCGCCGCGCTGGCGGAAGGGCTGGACGGCTTTAGCTCGCTGTTTCTTGAGCGCAAACCGCACTTTTCCTGGCACCCGGGGATGATGGTGCCGGACTGCCACATGCAAACCAGCTTCCTGAAGGATCTGGTCAGCGCCGTGGAGCCGACCAACCGCCACAGCTTCCTGAACTACCTGGTGCAGCGTAAAAAATTCTACCGCTTCCTGACCACCGAGCAGCGCACCGTTTCACGGGAGGAGTTTGCCGACTACCTGTGCTGGGCGGCGGACAACCTCACCAACCTCGCCTTCAGCCAGCAGGTGCAGCAGGTGAGCTTTGATGAGCAACGTGGCCTGTTTGAGGTGGTGACCCAGCGCGACCGCTTCCTGGCGCGCCACGTCTGCGTGGGAATTGGCAAACAGATCAACCTGCCTGACTGCGTCACGGCGCAGGACGATACCTGCTTCCACGCCAGCGAGATGATGCTGCGCACGCCGGATCTCGCCGGCAAGCGCGTCACCGTCGTCGGCGGCGGCCAGAGCGGTGCCGACCTGTTCCTGAATATTTTCCGTGGCGAATGGGGCCAGCCGCTGAGCCTGAACTGGGTCTCGCGCCGCAACAACTACAACGCGCTGGATGAAGCCGCCTTTGCTAACGAGTATTTCACGCCGGAGTACGTGGACAGCTTCTCCACGCTCGGTGAAGAGGCGCGTCGTCAGATGTTGCACGAGCAGAAGATGACCTCCGATGGGATCACCACCGAGTCCCTGCTGGCGATTTACCGCGCCATGTACCACCGCTTTGAAGTGCTGCGCGAAAAACCCTGGGCGCACCTGATGCCGTCCCGCTCGGTGACGGCCCTGACGCGCCTGGAAAACGGACAGCGTCTGAGCATACAGCATCACCTCGACGGCGGCCGCGAGCAGCTGGAGAGCGACGTTGTGATTTTCGCCACCGGCTATCGCGCCGTGCAGCCTGCGTTCCTCGCGCCGCTGTCTCACCGCCTGCATCTGGATACGGACGAAGCCTTCTGCATCAACAACGATTTCACCCTCGAATGGGACGGCCCGCAGAGTAACCGCCTGTTTGCCGTGAATGCCGGGATGCACCGTCTCGGCATTGCCGAACCCCAGCTCAGCCTGATGGCCTGGCGCGCGGCGCGAATTCTGAATCGCGCGCACGCCGACGAGCCGTTTGAGCTGGCTACCACCCCTGGCGTTATCCACTGGCGAAGCACCACCAGCCCGGAGAACAGCCAGGTTTTTAAATCATTAGCAAAAACCACCGAGTACTGACACACACAATCAGGGTCAACATAACAATGAAACGTTCTCATCTTTGGGTTTTAAATCCTTGCTTGCTTGCAATGCTTTCTACCTCTGCGTGGGCGGAAGAACAAAAGGAAGAAAATATCGTGGTCTCCGCCAGCCGCGCGCACCGCAGCGTGGCGGAGATGGCGCAGACCACCTGGGTCATCGAGCGGGCTGAAATTGAGCAGCAGGTTCAGGGCGGGAAAGAGATTAAAGAAGTGCTGGCGCAGCTGATTCCGGGCATGGACGTCAGCAGCCAGGGACGTACCAACTACGGCATGAACCTGCGCGGCCGCTCCATGATGGTGATGGTGGACGGCGTGCGCCTGAACTCGTCCCGCAGCGACAGCCGCCAGCTGGACTCTATCGATCCGTTCAACATTGACCGTATCGAGGTTATCTCCGGCGCCACGTCACTCTACGGCGGCGGCAGTACCGGCGGTCTGGTGAACATCGTCACCAAAAAAGGCCAGCCTGAGACCGAAGTCGAATTCCAGACCGGGGCTAAAAGCGGGTTCAACAGCCACAACGACCATGATGAGAACGTATCGGCAGCGGTCAGCGGCGGCAACGATAACGCGTCCGGTCGTCTGTCGGTGTCGTATCAGCGCTACGGCGGCTGGTATGACGGCAACGGCGACGAGGTGATCATTGATAACACCCAGACCGGCTTACAGTATTCTGACCGTATCGACGTGATGGGCACAGGCACCCTCAACATCGACGATCATCAGCAGCTGCAGCTGACGACCCAGTACTACAAGAGCGAGTCCGACGGCAAGCATGGTCTCTATCTCGGGAAGAACTTCTCGGCGGTCACGGGGGATGCGACCGCGTACAACAAAGGTAACCTCGATTCTGACCGCGTGCCGGGTACCGAGCGCCATCTGATCAACCTGCAGTACTCCAATACCGACTTCTGGGGCCAGGATCTGGTCGCGCAGATTTACTATCGCGACGAGAGCCTGACCTACTATCCGTTCCCGACCCTGACCAAAGGTGTGGTCACCAGCATCG
Source organism: Enterobacter cloacae complex sp. 2024EL-00227 (assembly GCF_043945315.1). Lineage (NCBI taxonomy): Bacteria > Pseudomonadati > Pseudomonadota > Gammaproteobacteria > Enterobacterales > Enterobacteriaceae > Enterobacter > Enterobacter cloacae complex sp. 2024EL-00227. The sequence goes on along the minus strand of NZ_JBIMQP010000001.1, from coordinate 458,369 downwards.
GCGCGTCGCAGCAGAAAACCGATTTCTACGGCGGCAAGCTGACGCTGAACAGCAAACCGGTGGACGATTTGACGCTGACCTGGGGTATGGATGCCGACCACGAAACCTTCGATGCCAACCAGCAGTTCTTCAACCTGAAAAAAGCTGCGGCGAGCGGCGGCATGGAGCTGGATAATGCCTACAACGTGGGCCGCTACCCGGGTTATAGCATCACCAACCTCGCCCCGTTCCTGCAGGCCAGCTATGACATTGACGCCATCACCCTGAGCGGCGGCGTGCGCTACCAGTATACCGAGAACAAGGTGGACGATTTTGTCGGTTACACCCAGCAGCAGGCCATCGCTACCGGGAAAGCCACCTCCGCCGACGCGGTGCCGGGTGGGAAAACCGATTACAACAACTTCCTGTTTAACGCCGGGATCCTCGGTCGCCTGACCGAACAGCAGCAGGTGTGGTTTAACTTCTCCCAGGGCTTCGAAATCCCGGACCTGGCGAAGTACTACGGCTCCGGGACCTATCAGCTCAGCAACGGTCACTATCGCCTGCTGAACAGCGTCAACGTCAACGACTCGAAGCTGGACGGTATCAAGGTCAACGCTTATGAGCTGGGCTGGCGCTACACCGGGGATAACCTGCGCACCCAGGTTGCGGCATATTACTCGCTCTCGGATAAAACCATCACCATCAACAAGACGGACATGACCATCAACCTGGAAGACGACAAGCGTCGTATCTACGGGGTAGAAGGTCAGGTGGACTATTTCTTCACCGACAGCGACTGGAGCACGGGCGCGAACTTTAACGCCATTAAGTCGGAAACCCGCGAAAACGGGAAATGGGAGAAGCTGACGGTAGACAGCGCCAGCCCGTCGAAAGCCAGCGCGTGGGTCAACTGGGCGCCGGGCGACTGGACCCTGCGCATGCAGAGCACGCAGACCTTTGACGTCTCTGACGCCGACGGCAAGAAGATCGATGGCTACAACACGGTCGACTTCCTGGGCAGCTACGCCCTGCCGGTGGGTAAAGTCAGCTTCAGCGTGGAGAACCTGCTGGACAAAGACTACACCACCGCCTGGGGCCAGCGCGCGCCGGGGCTGTATAGCCCAACCTACGGTGCACCGGGTCTGTATACCTATAAAGGCCGTGGGCGGACGTTTGGTCTGAACTACTCCGTTCTGTTCTAATCCTGAGCGCCGCCTGCGGGCGGCGCATTTTGCTGTGTAATTTCGAAGCAAATTTACTATAAAATCAGCGATTTGCTGTAATTGTCGGCAAACGAACAAAAAGCGCGATTTCACCCTTTGACAAGGCGAACTGAGGTCGCTACTATGCGCCTCGTTCACACGATTCCTCTGTAGTTCAGTCGGTAGAACGGCGGACTGTTAATCCGTATGTCACTGGTTCGAGTCCAGTCAGAGGAGCCAAATTTGAAAAGCCTGCTTTTGAAGCAGGCTTTTTGCTTTTCTGCGTCGGGTAAAATTGTCGGGTGGCGGCTTCGCCTTACCCGACCTACGGGACTGCATCTCTGAAGTTAACTCTGAATCGCATCCAGCCTGGCAATCACCTTAATCTCAAACTTAAATCCGTACAGCCACGTCACGCCGATCCCGGTCAAGGTAGGATAAGGCGCGTCCCCCCAATATTCTGGCAGGATACTCCAGATAGCGTCGAGGTTTGACTCGGGATCGACGACAAAGAGGGTCACGTCAACCACGTCAGCGAACGTGCAGCCCGCAGCCGCGAGGACAGCATTAAGATTATCGAAGGCCAGCCTGACCTGCGCTCTCGGATCGGGTTCAGGCGAACCATCCTCGCGACTACCCACCTGCCCCGAAACGAACAAGAAACCGTTGGATTTGATGGCCGGTGAATAGCGATTACGCTCATAGAGCGCCTGACGACCGGAGGGAAAAACGGCTTCGCGTGCTGTCATGTTTGTACCTTTGCAATAGGGCAAAATCAGCCCGTTGAACATAAAGACACTTTACAGGTGCAGGTTCGGGCGGATAAACAAGCGACTTTGTCCATCATTGTTTGTAATATCCAAACAATCGGTGAAAAGAGAGGATAAGGAATGGATCGTTTCGACGCGATGCGCGCCTTTGCTCGCGTGGTGGAGGCAGGTAGTTTCACAAAGGCTGCCCAAACGCTTCATATGAGCAAAACCACGGTGACGCAGCTCATTCAGCAGCTGGAAGCGCGCCTGCGCGTCAAATTGCTCCATCGCACCACCCGAAGGCTCGGTGTGACCCCCGATGGCGCGGTCTACTACGAACGCGTCATCCGCCTGCTGGCGGACATGGAAGATGCTGAAAACAGCCTGTCCAGCGCGACGATGACGCCCAGGGGACGGCTACGGGTAGACGTGCCCAGTCCGCTGGCCCGCCTCATCCTGGTGCCGGCGCTTCCGGCTTTTCACGCACGCTACCCGGATATCCAGTTCGATATGGGCGTGAGCGACCGGGTGGTGGATCTGATCGGCGACAACGTGGATTGCGTCCTGCGCGGTGGCGAAATCAACGACCAGTCCCTGATCGCACGCCATGTCGGCGATTTGCACATCGGCGTTTACGTCGCACCGAGCTATGTGGAACGCCTCGGCGCCCCTGCGCACCCGCGAGAGCTGGAAAACACCGACCATCGCATTGTAGGGTTCTTGTCCTCGCGCACCGGTAAGATTGATCCTCTGGTACTGCGCAGTGAGAGTGAACATATTGACATCACGGGCAGCTATGTCCTTGCCGTGGATGATGGCAATGCTTACCTCGAAGCTGGGTTAGCCGGGTTAGGCGTGATTGCGCTGCCGGTCTATATGGCAGAAGCGCATCAGGCTTGTGGTTCCTTGATTCGGCTATTCGAACATTGGCGTATTAAGCCAATGCCCCTGTACCTGGCATTTCCGCCTAACCGCCACGTCAACGCCAGACTGCGCGTTTTTATTGATTGGATCGTTGAATTGATGCAGCAGCATGTCCCTAATTCCAATAATAAGTCACTCCCTCCCAGCCCCTGATTCGCTCATTAGGGTTGGTTACTTTCCACAGCACTCACCGCTCGCCGCCAGGCCGCCACCTCCTCATCCAGCCACGCCACAAAAAGCCCCACCTCCGGCTTCTCCTCCTTTGGCTGCGCCGTCACCAGCCAGTAAGGCCAGGGATATGGCGCAGTGATGGAGGTTAGCTGGACCAGTTCACCTCGGGTGATGGCATCCTGAACCAGAGAGCGACGCTCCAGCGCGATGCCTTTCCCGAGCCGAACGGCTTCGATAATGATATTGGAGTCGTTAATACATAAACCGCCAGGCACGATCTCTTTCTCCAGCCCCGCATTCACGCACCACGTTTTCCACGACTCCATGGAGAAAATAATATGACTCTTTGCAATGTCAGACGGCGTAGCGGGCAGCACGCCCCCGTTATAGCCCGGTGCGGCCACCACAATGAGCTCATCGGAAAAAAGATAATGACTTTCGCTCCCTTCCCAGTTTCCCTGCCCCATCCGTATCGCGATATCTATCCCTTCCTGCTGCAGGCTGGTGACCGTCAGACTGGCCTGGATCCGCAGGGTGATAAGCGGATACTTCGTCCGAAAGCGTTCCAGGCGCGGCAAAAGCCAGTGGCATCCAAATGACGGCACCATCGCCAGCGTCAGCTCCTGCTTTCTCGGCTTCACCTGCACGAGCCGGGTGGCATCCGCGATGTGGTTCAACGCTTCGCGTACCTGTAAGGCATAGAGCCGCCCTTCTTCGTTGATCTGCACTCCTCGCCCCTGACGGATAAACAGCTTTACGCCCACCATCTCCTCCAGCGTTTTGATCTGCTGGCTGATAGCGGAATGGGTAACGTGGAGTTCTTTCGCCGCCAGCGTCACGCTGCCAAGACGGGCGACGGCTTCAAAGCTTCGCAAACTGGCAATGGGTGGAAAATCCGACATGAAAGCACTTCCTTATCTGCGCTGGATATACAGCGGCAACCTGACCATATGTCAGTAATACTAACCCTTACGGTAAGATACTGAAGATATTCGCCATGCAAATTGTATTGTAATGTCGGGTCATCCTTTTCAATGACGCGTTCTTTCACACAGACAGGAAAACGGGAAAGATGATTAAGCTTGTTGGCATGATGGATTCACCTTATGTACGGCGCGTGGCGATCTCCCTTGAGCTTTATGGGGTTGAGTTTGAAAGCCAGCCGCTGTCAGTCTTTAGCACCTTCGACGCATTCTCCCGGATCAACCCCGCGGTAAAAGCCCCGACGCTGGTTCTGGATAACGGAATACGTCTGACGGATTCTTCGCTGATTCTGAATTATTTTGAGGCTCAGGCCGCCCCTGAGCGGAGACTCCTGCCCGTCGCGCCGGATGCGCAGGCAAACGATCTTCAGACGCTGGGCTTTATTCTCGCCGCCGCTGAAAAAGCGGTGCAAAATGTGTATGAACACAACCTGCGCCCGGTAGAAAAGCAGCACGTTTCATGGGTCGAACGCATTACAATCCAGCTGCTGGCGGCCTGCAGGGAATGGAATACCTTACTGGAGGGGCGTCCCGCCACCGCCGTTCCCGATCAGGTTACCGTCACGAGCACGGTTGTCTGGACTTTTATTCAGTCGATGATCCCGCAGGTCGTTAACGCAGCGGATTTTAGAACGATTCAGGCGTTTGCCGAATCATTCGAATCGCAGTCGGCCTTCAAAAAATATCCGTTCAATTAAATGCAGAGCCCGGTAAGCGCAGCGCCACCGGGCAAACCCGCACCTAAATCTGATAATCAATCGCCACTTCTTCCGGCTCCATCACCTGACGTTTAATCTCATCCACCGACAGCCCGGCGTTGCAGAGCTCGATAAAGCGCCACACATAGTTACGCTGCAGCTGCCCGCGCTTCAGGCCAAGCCATACGGTGTTGGCGTCAAACAGATGACGCGTGTCAAGACGCACCAGGTTCCCGTCCTCGCGTTCTCCGCTGGACTGTTCCGCCACCAGGCCAATACCCAGACCCAGCTCGACGTAGGTTTTGATGACGTCAGAGTCCTGCGCGCTCAGCACGATATCGGGCGTTAACCCTTTACGATTGAAGGCTTCATCTATACGCGAGCGTCCCGTGATCCCCTGGCGATAAGTAATGAGCGGCCATTTCGCAACGTCTTCCAGCGTCAGGGGAGAGACCTGATTCAGCGGATGATCGACCGGGAGCAGTAAGCTGTGATACCAGCGGAACCACGGGAACGCCACCAGCAGCGGGTCGTTGCTCAGGCGTTCGCTGGCGATACCGATATCCGCCCCACCGTTTTGCAGCAGCCCTTCAATTTCCTGCGGCGTGCCCTGGATAAGCTCAAGACGCACCTCCGGAAAAAGTTCGCGGAACGCCTTAATCACCGGCGGCAGGCTGTAGCGCGCCTGGGTATGGGTGGTGGCAATGGTGAGCACGCCGGAGGCGTCATTGGTGAAGAGATCCGCCAGGCGACGCACGTTGCTGGCCTCGTTGAGGATCCGCTCAGCGATGGTGAGCAATGCTTTACCCGGCTCCGTCATGCCGAGCAGCCGCTTGCCGCGACGGATAAAGATCTCTATGCCCAGCTCCTCTTCCAGCTCGCGGATATGGCGGCTGACGCCGGACTGAGAGGTATAAAGCATATTGGCGACCTCGGTCAGGTTGTAGTCCCGCCTGGCCGCCTCACGGATAATTTTAAGTTGCTGGAAATTCACGATTCACTCCGGCGCATCTGACATAGCTCTATTGTTAGAGTCAGCCGAGCTGCAGAACAAATAATAAAAACCAGCATCTTATGCTTTTATGGAATATCAGCTCACGAGCTGGAGCTCACGGTTCTCAAGCGATGGCTTGCTGACCAGCGACATCAGAATCTCTTTTACCGCCTGCGCCTGTGGCGACAGCGAACCGCGTGCGGACATGTTCAGCGAGAGCGGCAGGCTCATGGAAGGCGTGGTGATCCGCGCCATCCAGCCGTTCGCCGCGCTGCACAGCGAACGCGCGGCGGATTCCGGCAGCACGGTGACGCCCATGCCGCTGGCAATGGCCGCGGTCAGCGTGGAAATCGAGTCAATTTCGCCGATGATTTTGGCCGTCAGGCGGCGCAGGGAAAACGCTTCGTCCACGCGCACGCGCACGGCGCTGTAGTCGCGCGGCAGATAGAGGTTCATCTCTGCCACGGCGGTAAGGTCTACGCTCTGGCCCGGACAGTCGCGGGTGCCCACGAGGTAGAGATCTTCCTTCAGCAACGGCTGGCTGGTGATCCCGGCGACAGGAGAGCGATCGTAAAGGACCGCCATGTCCAGCTGGCCGTTGAGCAGTTTGTCATTCAGTACGGACCCGCTGTTTTCGTGCAGGTACACCAGCACTTCAGGCAGCTCAGCGCGAACGGCCTGCAGCAGCGGCATGGTAATAGAGGACGCGGCCGTTCCCGGCGCCAGGCCAATAGAAACGTGTCCGCTCAGGGTCTGGCCCACGTTATTCACCGCCAGCTGCGCCTGCTCGCACTGGCGCAGAATCGTGCGGGCATGGGTATAGAGAATTTTTCCGGCTTCCGTTGGCGTGACGCCGCGTTTGGTGCGGATCAACAGCTGCTGATCCATCTCGCCTTCCAGAGTAGCCACCTGCTGGCTCAGCGCAGGCTGCGCGATATGCAGCACTTCTGCTGCTTGAGTCAGGCTGCCGATATCGACGATTTTTACGAAGTATTTCAGTCGTCTTAAGTTCATTTTGCCCCCTGTTCGAAATGCTGTGCCGGAACCGGCTGTCGTTGTTGAACAGGTTTTGCAATATGAATGCCACTTTTACCAGGCGGTCTGAATTGGGCGCTAAGCGCCTGAAAATAAGGAAACCTAATCATGGAGGGGGGTTTTATTACCGAAACAGCAGTTTATGATCTGCCCCATTAGAGGTATATCCGCACCAAAGCGGTGCATTCCGCTGTCAAAAACGCCACTTTGCCGATTTTGTCAGCAAACGATCAAAAGGCGGCGATCCACCCTTTGACAAGGTGAACGCAGGTCGATAATATGCGCCCCGTTCACACGATTCCTCTGTAGTTCAGTCGGTAGAACGGCGGACTGTTAATCCGTATGTCACTGGTTCGAGTCCAGTCAGAGGAGCCAAATTTGAAAAGCCTGCTTTTAAAGCAGGCTTTTTGCTTTTCTGCGTCGGGTAAAATTGTCGGGTGGCGGCTGCGCCTTACCCGACCGACAAAAACCTCGAATCGTAGGCCGGGTAAGGCAACGCCGCCACCCGGCGAAAATGTCCTCAATTGCCGAGCTTCACCGGCATCCCTGACCGCCGTTCCAGCTCAGCACCTGCACCCTCGTTGATCAACTCTGTCCGCAGCGCGGCCGATATCGGCAGCGGCACTTTCCGGGTCGATTCAAATTCCGCACGGTTACGCGATAACGGCTCGTGAACCTCCACCCAGCGGCTGCCGTCCGGTTCCGTGGTGACTTTAACGGGCCGATCGATAAGCTGCACGCGGGTGCCGACCGGGACGTTATCAAACAGATATTTGATGTCGTTATTCCGCAGACGAATACAGCCCTGGCTCACCCGCAGCCCAATGCCGAAATTGGAGTTTGTGCCGTGTATGGCATAGAGCCTGCCGATATAGATTGCATACAGCCCCATCGGGTTATCCGGCCCGGCGGGCACGAAGGCAGGCAGCGTTTTTCCCTCTGCCGCATAGGCACGGCGCGTATTGGGCGTCGGAGACCAGGTGGGTCCCACCTGCTTACGTTCAACCGCCGTTACCCAGTTACGCGGGGTTTCGCGCCCGGCCTGACCGATGCCGATGGGCAGCACTTCAACGGTATTGCTGCTCGGCGGGTAATAGTAGAGACGCATTTCCGCCACGTTAACGACAATCCCCTCGCGAACGGTGTCGGGCAAAATCAGCTGCCGGGGAATGACCAGCCGGGTGCCGGATTTGGGCAAAAAAGGATTCACGCCCGGGTTCGCTTCCAGCATATTGCTCAACCCCTGCCCGTACTGCGCGGCAAACGCCTCAAGCGGTAACGTATTATGATCCGGCACGGTAATGACCTGCGAGCTCCCCACCAGGCGACTGCCCGTCGGCGGTAAAGGATAGCTCACCGCCTGCACGCTCTGGCTAATGAGTAACGCAGCAAGACAGCCCAACGCCTTTTTACGACACATATTCCCTTCCTCAGTCGCTTCGCTCTTTAGTAAGCATAGCGTAGCCGTTTTGCATTACCCATCAGGAAATAAAATCAGTTTGCACAGGCCCCCTGTCGCGGTAGTCTCATAGGTTCCGTTTATATGACGGCCGCTATGTGAGTGACCTTTTCTTATACCAATAATTAAAAATCAGTGCAGACAGGACAACTATGGACTCCACTCTCACCTCCACACATCCCAACGAGGAGACACCTTCGCTCAATCGTGCCCGCCGCGCCGCACTCGGCAGCTTCGCGGGTGCCGTCGTCGACTGGTATGATTTTCTGCTCTACGGCATTACCGCCGCGCTGGTGTTTAACCGCGAGTTTTTTCCGCAGGTCAGCCCCGCGATGGGCACCCTCGCCGCGTTTGCCACCTTCGGCGTCGGTTTTCTGTTTCGCCCGCTGGGCGGGGTGATCTTCGGCCACTTTGGCGACCGCCTCGGCCGCAAGCGCATGCTGATGCTTACCGTCTGGATGATGGGGATCGCCACGGCGCTGATTGGCATTCTCCCGTCGTTTTCCGCGATTGGCTGGTGGGCACCGGCATTGCTGGTGACATTACGGGCGATTCAGGGCTTCGCCGTGGGCGGTGAATGGGGCGGCGCGGCGCTGCTATCCGTTGAGAGCGCGCCCAAAAATAAGAAAGCGTTTTACAGCAGCGGCGTGCAGGTCGGATACGGCGTGGGTCTGCTCCTTTCTACCGGGCTGGTCTCCTTGATCAGCCAGCTCACCACCGATGAGCAGTTCCTGAGCTGGGGCTGGCGCATTCCGTTCATCTTCAGCATCGTGCTGGTCATCGCCGCGCTGTGGATCCGTAACGGCATGGAGGAGTCGGCAGAGTTCGAAAAGCAGCAGGAAAAACCGGCCGTCAAAAAAAGGCTGCCTGTCATGGAGGCACTCGTCCGGCATCCTGGCGCTTTTCTGAAAATTATTGCCCTGCGCCTGTGTGAACTGCTGACGATGTATATCGTCACCGCGTTTGCCCTGAACTACTCGACGCAGAACCTCGGCCTGCCGCGTGAACTGTTCCTGAATATCGGCCTGGTGGTTGGCGGGATCAGCTGCCTGACCATCCCCTGCTTCGCCTGGCTGGCGGACCGCTTTGGCCGCCGTCGCGTCTATATCACCGGGGCGCTGGTGGGCACCCTCAGCGCCTGGCCATTCTTTATGGCACTGGAGGCGCAGTCGATCTTCTGGATTGTCTTCTTCGCCATCATGCTCGCCAACGTCGCTCACGACATGGTGGTCTGCGTCCAGCAGCCGATGTTTACCGAACTGTTCGGCGCCAGCTACCGCTACAGCGGCGCGGGCGTGGGCTACCAGGTCGCAAGCGTGGTCGGCGGCGGGTTTACGCCATTTATTGCTGCCGCGCTGGTGACCTTCTCCGGCGGAAACTGGCACAGCGTGGGGATTTATCTGCTGGCCGGTTGCCTGCTCTCTGCTGCGACGGCCCTGGTGATGAAAGAGCCCCGCCACACCTGATCGCCCTTTTGTTTCACAGGCGTGTGACATACTATCGGGTAGAGTCGCACACCTGTGGAACAAGGAGACAGAGATGAATAATAAGGGCTCCAGCCTGACCCCGGCTCAGGCGCTGGAAAAACTCGACGCGCTGTATGAACAGTCCGTCAATGCGCTGCGCAGCGCCATCAGCGAATATATCGAAACAGGGAAACTTCCCGACCAAAAGGCCAGAAACGAGGGCCTTTTTGTTTATCCATCGCTCTCTGTGACCTGGGACGGCAGCGCCAGCACGACGCCAAAAACCCGCGCCTACGCCCGTTTTACCCACTCCGGCTGCTACAGCACCACCGTCACCCGCCCGGCCCTGTTCCGCCCGTATCTTGAAGAACAACTTACGCTGTTGTACCAGGATTACGGCGCGCACATTGCCGTTGAGCCCTCGCAGCATGAGATCCCCTATCCGTACGTAATTGACGGTTCGGCGTTAACCCTTGACCGCTCCATGAGCGCGGGGCTGACCCGCCACTTCCCGACGACGGAACTGTCGCAGATTGGCGATGAGACCGCCGACGGGATTTATCACCCGGCAGAATTTTCTCCTCTGTCGCACTTTGACGCCCGCCGGGTCGATTTCTCCCTGGCGCGACTGCGCCACTACACCGGTACGCCCGCTGAACATTTTCAGCCGTTCGTGCTCTTTACCAACTACACCCGCTACGTCGACGAGTTTGTCCGCTGGGGCTGCAGCCAGATCCTCGACCCGGAAAGCCCGTATATTGCACTCTCCTGCGCGGGCGGGATCTGGATCACCGCAGAGACCGAAGCCCCCGAGCAGGCCATCTCCGATCTGGCATGGAAAAAGCATCAGATGCCGGCCTGGCACCTGATCACCGCCGACGGTCAGGGCATTACGTTGATTAACATTGGCGTCGGCCCGTCGAACGCCAAAACCATCTGCGACCATCTGGCGGTACTGCGCCCTGACGTGTGGCTGATGATTGGCCACTGCGGCGGCCTGCGTGAAAGCCAGCTGATTGGCGACTACGTGCTCGCCCACGCCTATCTGCGCGATGACCATGTGCTTGATGCGGTCCTGCCGCCGGATATCCCGATCCCGAGCATCGCCGAAGTACAGCGTGCGCTGTATGACGCCACCAAAGCGGTCAGCGGCATGCCGGGCGAAGAGGTGAAACAGCGCCTGCGCACCGGTACGGTCGTCACGACGGATGACCGCAACTGGGAGCTGCGTTACTCAGCCTCCGCGCTGCGGTTCAACCTGAGCCGCGCGGTAGCCATTGATATGGAGAGCGCCACCATCGCCGCACAGGGCTATCGCTTCCGCGTCCCGTACGGCACGCTGCTGTGCGTCTCCGATAAGCCGCTGCACGGCGAAATTAAGCTACCGGGCCAGGCCAACCGTTTCTATGAAGGGGCCATCTCAGAGCATCTGCAAATTGGCATTCGCGCCATCGACCTGCTTCGGGCGGAAGGTGACAGACTGCATTCCCGCAAGCTGCGCACCTTCAACGAGCCGCCGTTCCGCTAATAACGATAAGGAATAACCATGTCCAGCACATCTCCGCTCTCTGCCCTGCGCCACTGGCTTGAGGCCAGCAATCTCGACGGGATGATCGTCCCGCGTGCGGATGCGTGGCAGAGCGAATACTGCGCGCCCTACGACGAAAAGCTGGCCTGGCTGACGGGCTTTGACGGTTCTGCCGGCGTCGCGCTGGTACTGAAGGATAAAGCGCTGCTGTTCGTCGACGGGCGCTATCAGGTGCAGGCCCGCGTTCAGGTGAATCTGGACGAGATTGAAATTCACCACCTGCACAACGAGCCGCTGGCTGAATGGTTGACAGAAAACGTGGAGGCAGGCACGCGCATCGGTTTTGACGCACTGCTGATGACCAATACGGAGTTTGAGCAACTGTCCGCCACGCCGTGCAAGCTGGTACCGCTGAAGGTTTCGCCGTTTGACGCCTTATGGACCGATCGCCCTGCCGCACCGGCGGGGCTTATTCGTGAAATGCCGGTTGAAGTAAGCGGTGAAAGCAGCGGGGACAAACGTCAGCGCGTTGCCGCCGTGCTGGTCGCGAACAATGCTGATTATCTGGCCGTTACGCTGCCGGATAACATTGCATGGCTGCTCAACGTAAGGGGCTCAGATATCCCAACCAGTCCGGTACCGCTCTCATTTGCCCTGCTGAGTCGTGACGGCCACGTTGAGTGGTTTGTAAACGACAACAAGCGCGGCGCCCTGCCTGAAGAGGTGCGCAATGCGTTTACGATTGCGCCGCAGGACGCCTTCATCGAACGCTGTCAGCAGATTGCTGCAGGCAAACGGGTGATGGTTGATGCCGATTCCGCTCCGGTCGCCCTGCGCTTTGCCATTGAACCACGGGGAGAGATTGTCTGGCGAACCGATCCCATCACCCTGATGAAGGCCACCAAAAACCCGATCGAGCTGGCTGGGTATCGCGCGTGCCATCACCAGGACGGTGCCGCCTGGGTCAACTTCCTGGCCTGGCTGAGCCGCGAAGTGCCGCTGCGCGAGGCGGCAGGAAATCCGCTCACCGAGCTGGAAGTGCAGGCGCAGCAGCTCGCGTTCCGTAAACAGCAGCCCGGGTTTATCGAGCAAAGCTTTGCGACCATCTCCGCCTCTTCGAGCAATGCGGCGATGTGCCACTATCATTCGAGCGAGGCCAGCAACAAGCCCATCGGCCATGATCATTTTTACCTGAACGATTCCGGCGGTCAGTACGTTAATGGCACCACCGACGCCACGCGCACGCTGGCATGGGGTAAGGTCGACCCGCAACAGCGCCTGCACTACACCGCCGTGCTGAGAGGCTTTCTGTCGCTGATTACCCTGCAGTTCCCCTCTGGCACTCAGGGGCATCAGCTGGATGCCTTCGCGCGTCGTCCGCTGTGGGAGATGGGGCTGGATTACGATCACGGCACAGGGCATGGCGTGGGGCATCAGCTTCTGATCCATGAGAACCCGCATCGCATTGCCAAAAAGGTCAACCCGTGGCCGCTGGTGGCGGGCAATATCATGACGATTGAACCTGGCTACTATCTGGGCGATAGCCACGGGATTCGTATTGAAAACCAGGTGGAGATCGTGGAGAGCCGTCCGGGATTCTGTAAATTTGCCTCGCTGACGCTGATCCCGATTGATTTAAGCCAGGTCGAGCTGGATCTGTTGAGCGAACAGGAAAAAGCGTGGCTGGATGCGTATCACCAGCAGGTGCGTGAGGCGCTGTCACCACGGGTGAACAGCGATGCGCGTTCGTGGCTGGAAGAGGCGACGGCACCGGTTCATGTGAACGGATAGTGCGGCTTTTGCCGGGTGGCGGCTTCGCCTTACCCGGCCTACGATTCGAGGTTTTTGTCGGTCGGGTAAGGCGAAGCCGCCACCCGACAATTCTACCCGACGCAGAAAAGCAAAAAGCCTGCTTTAAAAGCAGGCTTTTTAAATTTGGCTCCTCTGACTGGACTCGAACCAGTGACATACGGATTAACAGTCCGCCGTTCTACCGACTGAACTACAGAGGAATCGTGTGAACGGGGCGCATATTATCGATGCTCCCCCATGATGTCAAAGGCAGAATGCATATTTCCGATCGTTTGCCGATTTATTCTCCACTTCGCGCAATTGTCAGGCATTTTTCCGCGGGTATTTCCACAGCCAGCGCCCGCTGACCATGCGCCAGTAGAACAGCGCGCCCCGTACGGCCCAGTCCAGGAACATACCCAGCCAGACGCCGACTACGCCCCATCCGAGCATCACCCCGAGCGTATACCCCGCCACAACGCGACATCCCCACATGCCGAGCATCGACACCCACATCGCAAAGCGGGCGTCACGCGCGCCCTTCAGCCCGGCTGGCAGTACCCATGAGGCCGCCCAGATGGGCATAAAGGCCGCATTGAGCCAGATGAGGATTTTAACGACCTCTTTAACGTCCTCTTCGTGGGTATAGAACGAGGCCATCAGCCCGGCAAACGGCGCGGTTCCCCAGGCAATCACGGTCAGTCCAATGGTCGACAGCCAGAAAACGTGGCGCAGCTGCCGCTCAGCCTGGCCGATCTGCCCTTTCCCGAGCCGTTTCCCGGTAATGATAGTCGAGGCCGAACCCAGCGCGTTACCCGGCAGGTTAATCAGCGAGGCGATAGAAAAGGCGATGAAGTTACCGGCGATAACGTCGGTGCCCATCCCGGCGACAAACATCTGCGTCAGCAGCTTCCCGCCGTTAAACAGCACCGACTCAATACTGGCGGGAATGCCGATCCCCATCACTTCCCAGATAATGGCGAAGTTAAAGGGGCGGAAATAGCTCTTCAGCGTGAGGCGCAGCGAGGGGGTGATCCCCGCCATCAGCACGCCGATAATCGCTGCTGCACCGATATAGCGTGAAATGGTTAGCCCCAGTCCGGCGCCGACGAACCCCAGCCCGTCCCACGAGAACACGCCGTAGATCAGCACGCTGCTGATGATGATATTCAGGATATTCATTCCGCCGTTGATCAGGAGCGGAATTTTGGTGTTACCTGCCCCGCGCAGCGCGCCGCTGCCAATCAGGGCGATAGCCGCCGCCGGATAGCTGATGACGGTCATCTCCAGATAGGTCAGCGCCAGGTCTTTAACCTCGTTCGTGGCTTCCCCGGCGACAAAATCGATAATCTCTTTACCGAAATAGTGAATCACCGCCGCCAGAACAATCGAAAAGACAGTCATGATCATCAGCGACTGGCGGGCTGCCTCGCGCGCACGTTTAGGATCGAGCTTGCCGAGGCTAAAAGCCACCACCACCGTCGTCCCGAGATCGATGGCAGCAAAAAATGACATCACCACCATGTTAAAGCTGTCCGCCAGCCCGACCCCCGCCATCGCCTCTTTCCCCAGCCAGCTCACCAGGAAGGTGCTCAGTACCCCCATCAGCAGAACGCAGGTATTTTCCAGGAAGATAGGCACAGCAAGAGGGGTGATTTCACGCCAGAACAGGACACGATAGCTTTTACGTTTTGCATACCATGGCGTGCGCGCGATCGCCTGGCGTAAGGAGGCAGTGACGTTCAAAATGGACCTTAGCGAGAAAAGTTGAAACTCCATTTCAAATGATGGGGGAGAAATGCTAATCCTGCAAAGTATTTTCCTGAAAAAAGATGTGTGGAATTACAACAAACTGACGACAGAATCAGCAATCAGTCGATTTTCCCTAAGATCAGGTTTGACAAAAGTTTTTTCGCCGCTAAGATAAGCCTCCACAACGATTCCTCTGTAGTTCAGTCGGTAGAACGGCGGACTGTTAATCCGTATGTCACTGGTTCGAGTCCAGTCAGAGGAGCCAAATTTAAAAAGCCTGCTTTTAAAGCAGGCTTTTTGCTTTGCGGATGAGGGAAAATGAACGCTCTGTTTGTCTACGGCACGCTGCGCCCGGGCCATTCTAATGCGCATATCCTTGAAAACATCGGCGGTGAATGGCTGGCCGGTTTCGTCTCCGGTACGTTCTACGAACGCGGCTGGGGTGCGGCGGCGGACTTTCCCGGGATTGTCCTCCACTCCGATGGACCGCGCGTCGAAGGCTATCTGTTTATCTCTGATAACCTTTCCGCACACTGGCAAATGCTGGATGAGTTTGAAGACGGCTATGACCGGGTTGAGGTCACGGTGACCACCACTGAAGGCAAGCAGGTTCAAGCCTGGATTTATCAGCTACAGCCACATTCTGAGTCATAAAAAAAGGCTCTCTGTCACCAGAGAGCCTTTTTCACGATTCGCTGCGATTACTCGCTTTTTGCTTCGCCGTTTTTGATTTCGCCCATCACTTTCAGCTTCTTAGAGATGTCGCGACGCTCTTTGGACAGTTCAGCGTTTTTGATGATGTAATCATCAACACGGTCTTCATAGTCGCTCTTCATGCTGGCGATGATGCCCTGAATAGCTTCAACGCTCATGCCTGGCTTGATGTAGTCGCTCAGGTTGTCGAGCAGCAGAACACGTTTCTGGTTGTCACGGATCTTCTTCTCAACGTCCTGGATTTCACGCTGCAGCTTGTTTTTGCGGCGGAACAGGCGGACGAATTCCAGAACATCCTGGAACGAAGGCTTGGTAGTTTCCATTTTTACACCCCTGATAATGTGAGATTCGGATTCGTTAAAGCAACCGTTGTAACAATAACCTTACTGACAGCGGCTGCGAATGACAATGAGTATATCGTTTAAACCTATCATAACCCCAATTGCTGCTGAATCGAAGCAGCAGGCGTCACATCCGCGTTTTATTTGCGCAGCGCCCGACAAATCAGATGCGATAGCAGCTCAAGCTGTCGCGCCAGTTCCATACTCAGCCAGACATAGCCATGAATGGGCGTTTCCGCCACGTTATCGCCCTGCCGCTCATTGATTAACTGCTTCAGCTCCGCAACGATCTCATTCAGCCGCTCGCTGTTTGCCAGTATCGGCTGCGGGTTACCTTCGTAGAGCGCATGAGCGATGGTCAACAGCGTTTGCTGCGTCATCTGCTGGGTCTCTTTGAGGGTCTGCGCGTTAAGCATCAACAGATGGCTCGGGCGAGAGGCCCAGTGCGCGTTGATTTGCAGTTCAAGCATACAGACCAGGTTGCGGCTTACCGTCTGGATGGCTTCGAAAATCGCTTTCTGAATATGGGTCTCTTTGCTGGCGGGCGTGATCAGGCCGCGCATTTTGACCACGTCGTTGAGGATGGTTTGCAGATGCTTTTCCAGCCGGGGGCGTTCAACCAGATTAGGGGAAAAACCGGCCTGATAGACGCGGTTAAACGCGGTGACATAGTTGGCCATCTGGATACGCCAGTGCAGAAAAGCCCGCTGCGGCCAGATGCCGGTAAACAGCATGGCGAGCAGTGAACCCAGAATGACATCCCCGCTTCGCCACAGCGCCGTGGTCATATCCCCGGCGGGTGCGCCGACCACCACCGCAAGAGTGATACCAATCAGTAGCGCCTGATAAGGACGCTTGCCCAACGCCAGCCAGCCGCACAGGAACATGGCGGCACCGCACCATATCAGCATGACCGGAAACGAGATAAGCTCCAGCTTCAGGGCGATTAGCCCCAGGGCCGAACCTAAAACGGTCCCGCCAATACGCTCGAAGGCGCGCGGGACAACGTTGCCCCAAAACGAGATGGGCCCCATCACCACCACCAGCGTGATCAGCGGCCACGTCCCTTCCGGAACATCCAGCAAGCGGACCAGGACAAACGTCAACACGAACGCCAGCGCGATGCGACACCCGTGCACCACACGGTAGTGTTTATACAACCGAATTTCAAAAGGGGTTAATGATTTGTCGGGACGCACACCCGCTCTCCAGCTACACGGCAAATCACAATTGTACTGTGTTTTCAGCCGGGCGGAACGGTCCCGGCTGAAAAACCCTTTATTCAGCAGGCCTAAACCGGTTTGTGCTCAACCGCGATATACATTTCAATATCCCAGTAGCCATCCGCGTTGCCGTCATTCAGGTAGCGCTCGAAGCAGGGTTTGAGCGCCATCTGATACGTATTGTCCTGCAGCAGGGAATTGAAGAACTGATACCACGGCGTGGCAAAGTCGTAGTTTTCCACACGCGCCGTCGCCACGGCATAATCCCCTCCCGCGATTTCCGTCATCATGACGCCTTCGCTGTTTTCCGGGATAACAAAATCGTCCGGTACGGTAACGGCCGTATCGCAGCGCAGTTTTTCGGCCGGGACCTCATCGGGGTTATCGTAGTAGACCGCTACCCACTCCAGGGGCTCAATGTGACGCCCGTCGACCCACATGACCAGCTGTTCAAAGCCCTGTTTTACCGTGTGTTCCCACGGACCGACCAAATGAAAACCGGCAATCTTACGTTTCTGCTGCTGCGTAATGCTGTAGTCCATGCTGCCTCCGTTTATCACTGTATATTTATACACTATAAAACTGGATTATCATTATCAGCAAACGAGGAGTGTTTATTATGTGAGCAGACTCGCAACCCTGCCAGTCTGCTCATCGGCGGTTAAAGCGTGTGATGCAGATAATCGCTCAGACGAGAGAACAGGCCGCCTTTATCAACGGCTTCCAGCGTGACCAGCGGCCAGTGGGCTACCACCTTGTCGCGATCGTAAAGCTGGATCTCCCCGACACGCTGATGCGCGGCAATCGGCGCTTCCAGCTCTTTTTTATCCAGCACGTATTTGGCTTTGATATTGGGCACCTCCGCTTTCGGCAAGGCCAGCCAGAAGTCCTGGTCGGTGCCCAGTTTTACCTGCTCCTTGTCGCCGTACCAGATGCGCTCCGTTCCCACTTTTTTTCCGTTATGCAGGATCTGCACCGTATCGAAATTCTGCTGCCCCCAGTGCAGCAGTTTTCGGGCCTGGTCCTCACGCCCTTTCGGGCTGTCCGCTCCCATTACAACGGCTATCAAACGACGCTGACCGTCAACAGCAGACGCAATCAGGTTAAAGCCGGCCCCCGAGGTATGCCCCGTTTTCAGCCCGTCTACGTTCATGGTCTTATCCCACAGCAGGCCGTTACGGTTCTGCTGGGTGATCCCGTTCCAGGTCAGGCTCTTTTCGCTGTACATATGATAAAACTCGGGCTCACCGTGGATAATGGCCCGGGAGAGAACGGCCAGGTCATACGCCGAGCTATGCTGGCCCGGCGCGTCCAGCCCGTGGACGGTTTCGAAGTGGGTATCACGCAGGTTCAGCTTCTGCACATAGTCGTTCATCATCTTCACGAACTGCGGCTGCCCGCCCGCCACGTGATCGGCCAGCGCCACGCAGGCGTCGTTGCCGGAATCGACAATCAGGCCGCGGCTCAGATCGCGCACGGTGACGCGATCTCCCTCCTTCAGGAACATCAGCGATGAACCGTCAAACACCGGGTTCCCTTTTGCCCAGGCATCACGCCCTACGGTGACGATGTCATCCGGGGTAATGCGGTGGCTATCAATGGCCCGATCCACCACATAACCCGTCATCAGCTTGGTCAGGCTCGCCGGATTACGTTGTTGATGTTCGTTGCCCGCCGTTAAAATCTGACCAGTCGTGTAATCCATCAGCACCCAGGAGCCAGCCTGAATGGCCGGAGGCTGCGGCGAAAAATCCAGTGGTTCGGCCGCAAAAGCAGATGAGACACTCGAAGCGAGTAAAGAAACAGCAATAAACAGACGGCGTTTCAACGGTATATCCTCAGGTCATTAAAAATCGATGACCTTTTTACGGGAGTTCTGATGTCGTTACCTGGCTTAATTGCAAAAAAATGTGACAGAACGCAGATTTTTCTCTGAAGCTGGCGCGCAAATTTGCGACGCGGCGGTGCTTTTTATTCGGTCTGACCCGCACGATCGTTTACCATAGTGACGTCATTTTTTAACAGGATGGTATTACTGGTGTCTGACTCTGCCGCTCGCCCGACTTTTTTGTTCCACGACTACGAAACCTTTGGCACGCATCCGGCGCTGGACCGACCGGCGCAGTTTGCCGCCATCCGTACCGACGACGAATTCAACATCATCGGCGAGCCAGAGGTCTTTTACTGCAAGCCGGCGGATGATTACCTGCCGCAGCCCGGCGCGGTGATGGTCACCGGGATCACCCCGCAGGAAGCGCGGGAAAAAGGCGTTAACGAGGCAGAATTCGCCCGACGCATCCACGACCTGTTTACCGTTCCCAATACCTGCGTGGTCGGTTACAACAACATCCGCTTCGATGACGAAGTGACGCGCAACATCTTCTATCGCAACTTCTACGATCCCTACGCCTGGAGCTGGCAGAACCGCAATTCACGCTGGGATTTACTCGACATCATGCGCGCCTGCTACGCCCTGCGTCCTGAGGGCATTCACTGGCCGGAAAATGAGGAAGGTCTGACAAGCTTCCGGCTGGAACACCTGACGCGCGCCAACGGTATCGAGCACAGCAATGCCCACGACGCGATGGCGGACGTCTATGCCACCATTGCCATGGCAAAGCTGGTGAAAAGCGCACAGCCCCGGCTGTTTGAGTATCTGCTGAGCCATCGCAGCAAGCAGAAGCTTATGACCCTTATCGACGTACCGCAGATGAAACCCCTGGTGCATATTTCCGGCATGTTTGGCGCCTGGCGCGGCAATACCAGCTGGGTTGCGCCGCTGGCCTGGCATCCGGACAACCGTAATGCGGTCATCATGGTGGACCTGGCGGGCGATATTTCACCGCTGCTCGAACTCGACAGCGATACCCTGCGCGAACGGCTTTATACCCCGAAAAACGAGCTCGGCGATCTGCCGGCGGTGCCGGTCAAACTGGTGCATATCAATAAATGTCCGGTCCTGGCGCAGGCGAATACGCTGCGCCCGGAAGATGCTGACAGGCTGGGCATTAACCGCCAGCACTGCCTCGATAATCTCAAAGTGCTGCGTGAAAATCCGCACGTGCGCGAGAAAGTCGTGGCCATTTTTGCCGAAGCCGAGCCGTTCGTGCCGTCTGAAAACGTGGACGCCCAACTCTATAACGGTTTCTTCAGCGATGCCGATCGCGCGGCCATGAATATCGTTCTGCAAACAGAGCCGCGTAACTTACCGGCGCTGGATATCACCTTCGCCGATAAGCGCATCGAAAAGCTGATGTTTAATTACCGCGCGCGTAATTACCCCGGCACGCTGGATGAAGCCGAGCAGGAACGCTGGCTGCAGCATCGTCGCAACGTGTTTACGCCAGAGTACCTGCACAGCTATGCACAGGAGCTGGAGATGCTCTACGGCCAGTATGAAGGGAATGCTGAGAAACAGGCGCTGCTGAAATCCCTGTTCCAGTACGCACAAGAGATAGTTTGATCGATGGGTATAAAAAAGCCGGAGGCGATGTCTCCGGCTTTTTTTTTGCCCGGTGGCGCGGCGCTTACGCGGGCCTACGGGGTATGTAGGTCGGGTAAGGCATAGCCGCCACCCGACACAGTCTTACGCGACGTCTTCGTACTGTGGAACCGGGTTACGGAAGCTCTTCGTGACGCAGGCCAGGTAAACCAGACCGATACCCGCCCAAATCAGGCCAAGCACCATCGAGCTCTCTTCCAGGTTAACCCACAGCGCGCCCACGGTCAGGGCACCGCACATCGGCAGGAACAGATACTGGAAGTGATCTTTCAGCGTCTTGTTACGCTTTTCACGGATCCAGAACTGAGAGATAACCGACAGGTTAACAAAGGTGAACGCCACCAGCGCACCGAAGTTAATCAGCGCCGTTGCCATCACCAGGTCAAAGTTAATCGCCAGAAGCGCGATCGCACCGACCAGGATAATGTTCATCGCCGGGGTACGCCAGGTTGGATGCACGTAGCCGAAGAAGCTTTTCGGGAATACGCCATCGCGGCCCATTACGTACATCAGACGCGCAACGCCTGCATGCGCGGCCATACCGGACGCCAGTACGGTGATGGTGGAGAAGATCAGCGCGCCGACCTGGAACGCTTTACCCGCCACGTACAGCATAATTTCCGGCTGAGACGCATCCGGATCCTTGAAGCGAGAGATATCCGGGAAGTACAGCTGCAGGAAATAGGTCGAGAAAATAAAGATCAGACCGCCAATCAGCGCCGTCAGGAAGATGGCACGAGGAATTACGCGCTCTGCATCTTTGGTTTCTTCAGAGAGGTTGCTGATCCCGTCAAAACCGGTAAAGGAGAAGCACAGAATGGTTGCCCCGGTAATCATCGGGATCACATGCGCATCACCAGACCAGAACGGCTTGCTGCTCGCCAAGGTGCCCGCGCCTTCGCCGTGGAATACGCCGTAAATCACCATGCCAAGAATAACCGCAATCAGGACAACCTGAAGCACAACGATAACGGAGTTAAAGTTGGCGACAGACTTGATGCTGCGCAGGTTAAAGGCCGTCATAAAGGCCACCAGCGCCACAACGAACATCCAGGATGGAATCGACGGCACCAGCGCTTCAAAATAGATTTTTGCCAGCAGAATGTTGATCATCGGCGCGAACAGATAGTCGAGCAGCGAAGACCAGCCCACCATAAAGCCAACCGTCGGGCTGATGGATTTCTGGGCATAGGTGTAAGCGGAACCCGCAGACGGATAGCGACGCACCAGTTTACCGTAGCTCAGCGCGGTAAAGAGGATCGCAATCAGCGCGAAGCCATATGCCGTTGGCACATGACCGTCTGTGAGGCCTGATACGATACCGAATGTATCAAACAGCGTCATCGGTTGCATATAGGCCAGGCCCATCATAACAACCGGAATCAACGTAAGCGTTTTACGTAATTCCACGCGAGAGGTGTTTGGAGTTGCGTTATGCGACATAGTTATTCTCCTTTACGGTGATAACCGCCACGTAAGCGAAAAATTGCCCCATTTCTTTCTTCCTCAGCGACAACAACTGTCGGATTTTAGTAAATATCTATCCGGTACGAAGCCCGGCCTCTTGGTTTTTAGTTTCGTTTCGTACATGCAAAAAAAAATAACCGACGCCTTTTATATCGTCGATTATTCATTTGGTTGCAGCGGCGGCATTTTGCCCCACATCGGATACAAAAGGCAATACTTTGCAACGCACCGGGTCATTTTCTTTTTGCTAACTGGCTGATTTCTCGACGCTGCCCTGAGCATATACAGCAGCGATAGCACTATTTGCTAAAATTTCGTCCCGCCACCAGGCACTCGCCAGCCCGGCGGTCTGTTCATTCCAGCCTACCCAGACCGATTCATGGCTGTTTTGAGCAAGTACCTGTTTTTCAACAAGCGCACCGCTGTCAATAAAGCGCTGCGCCAGATAGCGGGGTAAATAGCCGCAGCCCAGACCGCTAATTTGCAGCTCAAGCTTGGTTTTAAAGTCGAAAACGGTAATCGCTTCCTGCTCGTCAAGCAGTTGCGAGGAGACCGCACATTCCGGGCGAGAGCTGTCACCCACTACAATCGCGCGGTAGCCTTTAATCACGCGGCGGTTAAGCGGCTCGGGCTCCTGAGCCAGCGGATGATGAGGCGCCACGGCAAATACCTGCTCCAGCACGCCAAGGCGGGCAAAACCAAATTCACTGAGTTGGGGAGGCTCATGCAATGCACCGACAAAAATGTCCGCCCTGCCCTGGGTTAAGGCATCCCAGGAACCGCCCAGCACGCCGTTGATGAAAATAAGCCGGGTGACGCTGTGATGTTGGTAAAACATTTCAATCAGCGGCGTCAGGAGAGAAAACGGAAAGGTGTCATCCACCCCAATCACCAGCTCGTTTTCCCATCCCTGATGCAGTTTGACGGCCTGTTTTTCGAGTTCACGAACGGTATGGAGGACTTCGCGGCCTTTTTCCAGCAGCATCTGTCCGGTGCGGGTAAAGCGTGCGCGATGCCCGGAGCGATCGAGGATCTGGATATTGAGATCGCTTTCCAGTTTTTGAACGGTATAGCTCAAGGCAGATGGGGTTTTGTAGAGCTTCGCCGAGGCTGCCGCAAAGCTCCCCTCTTTTTCCAGTGCATCCAGAATAATAAGAACATCCAGCAGCGGTTTCATGCTCGCCCCCTTCTGGCGTGCGATCGTCTCCGCTGCGGAACTTATTCCATGGGCATCACCAGCGGATCGGGATACTGATACTCAAACCCAAGCTCATGACAAATGCGATTGCCATCAACAATTTTGCCTTTACTGCCATCTTTTGCCTCACCAAAGACCGGCGGAGCCAGGCCCAGCTGACGTGCCATCAGCGGGTAAAAGGTGCTGCGCGCCGGATGAGTCGGTGCACATATATTATAGATGTGTCCGCCTTTCGGAGCCTGTAAGAGTAGCTCAATTGCGCCAATAACATCCTCAAGATGGACAAGATTCACGCCATGCTGGCCGTCTGGCGCAGTCTTTCCGGCAAAGAAGCGTCCCGGATGGCGGCCAGGGCCCACCAGCCCCGCCAGACGAACGATATCGACCTGCGTGCCGGGAAGATTGTGCAGCCAGTCTTCCAGCTCTTTCAGGACCTGACCGCTCGCGGTAACGGGACGGCGCTCGGAAGTCTCTTTTACTACGCCCTCAACCTCACCATAGACCGACGTCGAGCTGGTGAAAACAATGCGCGGTACGTGATGCGCCAGCGCGCTGTCGACTATCTCCTGCATCGCCTGCAGATAAAATGATTCACCCGGGCCGCTGCGCCGCGCGGGTAGCGTAATCACCAGCGCATCGACGTTCATCAGCGTGTCCAGATCGTCCGCATCACACACCAGTTCCGGCTCCAGACGCAGTTCAACGCCATCAATACCGCACATGCGCGCCGCTTCGACCCCATCTCGGGTGGTCTTGCTCCCGGTCACCTGCCAGCCTTTCGCGGCTAATGACATCGCCAGCGGCATTCCCAGCCATCCTAAACCGACAATCGCGACCTTTTTCATGCGAATTCTCCTGACTCTCACTCGTCTTTCATAAGGCTACGCCAGCCCGGCAGAACACACAATTCATAGCATCAATATGAAATGAATTAATGATCAAAAAAAGCCCTTGCAATATGTCGCACAACTGGTTTAGGTTAAAAGACATCAAATGAATAAGCATTCATCGAGAATTTATATGACACGCGTTCAATTTAAACACCACCATAATCACCATCATCCTGACTAGTCTTTCAGGCGATGTGTGCTGGAAGACGTTTGGATCTTCCAGTGGTGCATGAACGCATGAAAAAGCCCCCGGAAGATCTTCTTCCGGGGGCTTTTTTTTGGACCGAATTCAGACAGGTTAAAACAGGTTAACGAGGAATAAAGAATGTTAGATAACTCACGTTTACGCATAGCTATTCAAAAATCAGGCCGTTTAAGTGACGATTCACGCGAACTGCTGGCCCGCTGCGGGATTAAAATTAACCTGCACACCCAGCGCCTGATTGCTCTGGCTGAAAACATGCCCATCGACATTCTGCGCGTGCGTGATGACGATATTCCCGGCCTGGTCATGGATGGCGTCGTTGACCTCGGCATCATCGGTGAAAACGTGCTGGAAGAAGAGCTGCTGACCCGCCGCGCGCAGGGCGAAGACCCGCGTTACTTCACCCTGCGTCGTCTGGACTTCGGCGGCTGCCGCCTGTCGCTGGCAACGCCGGTTGATGAAGCGTGGGACGGCCCGGCCGCGCTGAACGGCAAACGTATCGCCACCTCCTACCCTCACCTGTTAAAGCGCTATCTGGATCAGAAAGGCGTGCAGTTTAAATCCTGTCTGCTGAACGGTTCTGTTGAAGTGGCGCCGCGTGCGGGTCTGGCGGACGCCATCTGTGACCTGGTCTCTACCGGCGCGACGCTGGAAGCGAACGGTCTGCGCGAAGTGGAGGTGATCTACCGCTCCAAAGCGTGCCTGATCCAGCGTGACGGAGAGATGGCCGACGCTAAGCAGCAGCTGATCGACAAACTGCTGACCCGTATTCAGGGCGTCATTCAGGCGCGTGAATCCAAATACATCATGATGCACGCCCCAACCGAGCGTCTGGATGAAGTGATTGCCCTGCTGCCGGGCGCCGAGCGCCCAACCATCCTGCCGCTGGCAGGCGATCAGCAGCGCGTGGCGATGCACATGGTGAGCAGCGAAACCCTGTTCTGGGAAACCATGGAAAAACTGAAGGCACTGGGCGCAAGCTCCATCCTGGTGCTGCCAATTGAGAAGATGATGGAGTAATGGCCATGAGCTTTAACACAATCATCGACTGGAATACCTGTAGCGACGCACAGCAGCGCGAGCTGCTGATGCGCCCGGCGATTTCCGCCTCTGAAAGCATCTCGCGCACCGTGGCGGAGATCCTGGATAACGTCAAAGCCCGCGGCGATGACGCGTTGCGTGAATACAGCGCGAAGTTTGATAAGACGGACGTCGGCGCATTAGAGGTTACCGAGCAGGAAATGATTGATGCCAGCAATCGCCTGGGGGATGACATCAAGCAGGCGATGGCCGTCGCGGTGAAAAACATTGATACCTTCCACACCGCGCAAAAGCTGCAGACCGTGGATGTCGAAACCCTGCCCGGCGTGCGTTGCCAGCAGGTGACGCGCCCGGTTGCGTCCGTCGGCCTCTATATTCCCGGCGGCTCTGCCCCGCTTTTCTCCACCGTGCTAATGCTGGCGACTCCCGCACGCATTGCCGGATGCCAGAAAGTGGTGCTGTGCTCTCCGCCACCGATCGCCGATGAGATCCTCTACGCGGCGAAGCTCTGCGGCGTGCAGGCGGTGTATAAAGTGGGCGGCGCGCAGGCGATTTCGGCCCTGGCGTTCGGCACGGAATCCATTCCCAAGGTCGACAAAATCTTTGGCCCGGGCAATGCGTATGTGACCGAGGCTAAGCGTCAGGTCAGCCAGCGTCTGGACGGCGCGGCCATCGATATGCCTGCCGGCCCGTCTGAAGTGCTGGTGATTGCCGACAGCGGCGCCACGCCGGACTTCGTGGCCTCCGACCTGCTTTCCCAGGCGGAACACGGCCCGGACTCGCAGGTTATCCTGCTGACGCCGGATGCCGATATGGCGAAACGCGTGGGCGAAGCCGTGGAGCGTCAGCTTGCCGACCTGCCCCGCGCCGACACGGCACGCCAGGCGTTAGCGGCCAGCCGTCTGATTGTGGCGCGCGATCTCGAGCAGTGCATTGCCATTTCTAACCAGTACGGTCCGGAGCACCTGATTATTCAGACCCGAAATGCGCGCGATCTGGTCGACAGCATTACCAGCGCGGGCTCGGTGTTCCTCGGCGACTGGTCACCGGAATCCGCGGGCGATTACGCCTCCGGCACCAACCACGTGCTGCCAACGTATGGCTATACCTCAACCTGTTCCAGCCTGGGGCTGGCGGATTTCCAGAAACGCATGACCGTGCAGGAGCTCTCCCGCGACGGGTTTGCCTCGCTGGCGTCCACCATTGAAACCCTGGCCGCCGCCGAGCGCCTGACCGCTCACAAAAACGCCGTTACGCTGCGCGTTGCAGCCCTGAAGGAGCAAGCATGAACATTGAAGAATTAGCCCGTGAAAATGTCCGTCGCCTGACGCCCTATCAGTCTGCGCGTCGTCTGGGCGGTAAAGGGGATGTCTGGCTGAACGCCAACGAATATCCAACGGCGGTGCAGTTTGAGCTGTCGCAGCAAACGCTGAACCGCTATCCGGAGTGTCAGCCGAAGGCGGTTATTGAAAACTACGCGCAGTACGCTGGCGTGAAGCCAGAGCAGGTGCTGATCAGTCGCGGTGCGGATGAGGGCATTGAACTGCTGATCCGTGCCTTCTGCGAGCCGGGCAAAGACGCGGTAATGTACTGCCAGCCGACCTACGGTATGTACAGCGTCAGCGCGGAAACCTTCGGGGTGGCGTGCCGCAACGTGCTCTCACTGGAGAACTGGCAGCTGGATCTGCAGGGGATTGCCGACAATCTTGACGGCGTAAAAGTGGTGTTTGTCTGTAGCCCAAACAACCCGACCGGGCAGATTATTAACCCGCAGGATATCCGTACCCTGCTGGAGATGACGCGCGGTAAAGCCCTGGTGGTCGCGGACGAAGCCTACATCGAGTTCTGCCCGCAGGCGACGCTGGCTGGCTGGCTGGAGGAGTATCCGCACCTGGTGGTGCTGCGTACGCTATCGAAGGCTTTCGCCCTCGCGGGTCTGCGCTGCGGATTCACCCTGGCGAATAAAGAGGTCATTGACCTGCTGCTGAAGGTGATCGCCCCGTACCCGCTCTCAACGCCGGTTGCCGATATTGCGGCACAGGCGCTGACGCCTCAGGGGATTAACGCGATGCGCGAGCGCGTGGCGCAAATCCTGGAGGAACGTCAGTACCTGGTGACCGCCCTGAAGGATATCCCGTGCGTGGAGCAGGTGTTCGACTCGGAAACCAACTACATCCTGGTGCGCTTTACCGCTTCCAGCGCCGTATTTAAATCTTTATGGGATCAGGGCATTATCTTACGAGACCAGAATAAACAACCTTCTCTGAGTGGCTGCCTGCGCATTACCGTCGGCACCCGTGCAGAGAGCCAGCGCGTGATTGACGCCCTGAAAGCGGAGAAAGTATGACCCAGAAGATCCTTTTCATCGATCGTGACGGCACCCTTATTTCGGAGCCACCAGCTGATTTTCAGGTCGACCGATTCGACAAGCTGGCGTTTGAACCTGACGTGATCCCGGTGCTGCTCAAGCTGCAAAAAGCCGGGTACAAGCTGGTGATGATCACCAACCAGGACGGTCTGGGTACCGACAGCTTCCCGCAGGCAGACTTTGACGGCCCGCATAATCTGATGATGCAGGTGCTGACTTCTCAGGGCGTGGTGTTTGATGAAGTGCTGATTTGCCCGCACATGCCAGCCGACGAGTGCGACTGCCGTAAGCCAAAGGTGAAGCTGGTCGAGCGCTATCTGGCGGAGGATGTGCTGGATAAGACCAACAGCTATGTCATCGGCGATCGCATCACCGATATTACGCTGGCGGAGAACATGGGCATCGCTGGGCTGCGCTATGACCGCAACAACCTTAACTGGGCGATGATTGGCGAACAGCTGACAAAACGTGACCGCTACTCGCACGTTGAACGCAACACCAAAGAGACACAGATTGATGTGAAGGTCTGGCTGGACCGCGAAGGCGGCAGCAAGATCCACACCGGCGTGGGTTTCTTCGACCACATGCTGGACCAGATTGCCACCCACGGCGGTTTCCGCATGGAGATCGCGGTAAAAGGCGACCTCTATATTGACGATCACCACACCGTGGAAGATACCGGCCTGGCGCTGGGTGAAGCCCTTAAGCTGGCGCTCGGTGATAAACGCGGTATCAACCGTTTTGGCTTTGTCCTGCCGATGGACGAGTGTCTGGCGCGCTGTGCGATGGATATCTCCGGCCGTCCGCACCTGGAATATAAAGCAGACTTCAATTACCAGCGCGTGGGCGATCTGAGCACCGAAATGGTGGAGCACTTCTTCCGTTCATTGTCCTACACCATGGGCCTGACGCTGCACCTGAAGACCAAAGGCAAGAACGACCACCACCGCGTGGAGAGTCTCTTCAAGGCCTTCGGCCGCACGCTGCGCCAGGCAATTCGCGTGGAAGGCGACGCCCTGCCCTCATCAAAAGGAGTGCTGTAATG
Organism: Enterobacter cloacae complex sp. 2024EL-00227; assembly: GCF_043945315.1. Lineage (NCBI taxonomy): Bacteria > Pseudomonadati > Pseudomonadota > Gammaproteobacteria > Enterobacterales > Enterobacteriaceae > Enterobacter > Enterobacter cloacae complex sp. 2024EL-00227. The sequence goes on along the minus strand of NZ_JBIMQP010000001.1, from coordinate 429,638 downwards.
AACGTGGTGATTCTGGATACCGGATGCGCCAACCTGAACTCCGTAAAGTCGGCCATCACCCGCCACGGCTACGAACCGGTGGTTAGCCGTGACCCGGACGTGGTGCTGCGTGCCGACAAGTTATTTCTGCCGGGCGTAGGCACTGCGCAGGCGGCGATGGATCAGATTCGCGAGCGCGAGCTGGTCGATCTGATAAAAGCCTGTACCCAACCGGTGCTGGGCATTTGCCTGGGTATGCAGATCCTGGGCCGCCGCAGCGAAGAGAGCAACGGCGTTGACCTGCTGGGCATTATCGACGAAGACGTGCCGAAAATGACCGACCACGGTCTGCCTCTGCCGCATATGGGCTGGAACCGCGTGTACGCCAAAGCGGGCGACAGGCTTTTTCGCGGCATTGAAGATGGCGCGTATTTTTACTTCGTGCACAGCTACGCCATGCCGGTGAACGTCAATACCATCGCCCAGTGCACTTACGGCGAGGCGTTTACCGCAGCCGTACAGAAAGACAATTTCTTCGGCGTACAGTTTCACCCGGAGCGCTCGGGCGCCGCGGGCGCGAAGTTGCTGAAAAACTTCCTGGAGATGTGATGATTATACCCGCGTTAGATTTAATTGACGGCACGGTTGTCCGTCTGCATCAGGGTGATTACGGACAGCAGCGAGACTACGGAAACGACCCGCTGCCGCGTCTGCAGGATTATGCCGCCCAGGGTGCTCAGGTGCTGCATCTGGTCGATTTAACGGGTGCGAAAGATCCGGCGAAGCGCCAGATCCCGCTGCTTAAAAATCTGGTTGCCGGTGTTGATGTGCCGGTACAGGTCGGCGGCGGCGTGCGTACGGAAGATGACGTTGCCGCGCTGCTGGATGCGGGCGTGGCGCGCGTGGTGGTCGGTTCAACCGCCGTGAAAGATCCTGAGACGGTGAAGGGCTGGTTCCGCCGCTTTGGCGCCGACGCGCTGGTGCTGGCGCTGGACGTGCGCATTGACGAACAGGGTAATAAGCAGGTGGCGGTCAGCGGCTGGCAGGAAAACTCCGGCGTGACGCTGGAGGCGCTGGTCGAGATGTATCTGCCCGTTGGCCTTAAGCACGTGCTGTGCACGGACATCTCCCGTGACGGCACGCTGGCGGGCTCCAACGTCTCGCTGTATGAAGAGATCTGCGCGCGTTATCCGCAGGTAGCGTTCCAGTCTTCGGGCGGAATTGGTGATTTAAACGATATTGCCGCGCTGCGCGGAACCGGCGTGAAGGGCGTGATTGTGGGCCGGGCCCTGCTGGAAGGTAAATTTACGGTGACGGAGGCGATTCAATGCTGGCAAAACGGATAATCCCTTGCCTGGACGTGCGTGACGGCCAGGTCGTGAAAGGCGTGCAGTTCCGCAACCACGAGATCATTGGCGACATCGTTCCGCTGGCAAAACGCTATGCCGATGAAGGCGCAGATGAGCTGGTGTTCTACGATATTACCGCGTCCAGCGATGGACGCGTGGTCGACAAAAGCTGGGTCGCTCGCGTGGCGGAAGTGATCGATATTCCGTTCTGCGTGGCGGGTGGGATTAAATCCGCTGACGATGCGTCCAAAATTCTCTCGTTTGGTGCCGACAAGATTTCCATCAACTCTCCTGCCCTGGCCGACCCGGAGCTCATTACCCGCCTCGCCGATCGTTTTGGCGTGCAGTGTATTGTGGTTGGGATCGACACCTGGTATGACGCCGCAACGGGCAAGTATCACGTCAACCAGTACACGGGGGATGAAAGCCGCACGCGCGTGACGCAGTGGGAAACGCTCGACTGGGTGCAGGAAGTGCAGAAGCGTGGCGCGGGCGAGATTGTCCTCAACATGATGAACCAGGACGGCGTGCGTAACGGGTATGACCTCGAACAGCTGAAAAAAGTTCGTGAGGTCTGCCACGTTCCGCTGATTGCCTCCGGCGGCGCGGGCACCATGGAACACTTCCTCGAAGCCTTCCGCGATGCGAACGTGGACGGCGCGCTGGCCGCTTCCGTGTTCCACAAACAGATTATTAATATTGGTGAGTTAAAAACGTACCTGGCCGACCAGGGCGTGGAGATAAGGGTATGTTAACAGAGCAACAACAGGCGCAGCTGGACTGGAAAAAAACGGACGGATTACTGCCGGTGGTTGTCCAGCATGCCGTCTCAGGCGAAGTGCTGATGCTGGGCTATATGAACCAGGACGCGCTGGCGAAAACGATCGACAGCGGCAAAGTGACGTTTTACTCCCGCACGAAAGAGCGCCTGTGGACCAAAGGCGAAACCTCGGGCCATTTCCTGAATGTAGTAAGCATTACGCCGGACTGCGATAACGACACCCTGCTGGTACTGGCAAACCCCATCGGTCCGACCTGCCATAAGGGCACCAGCAGCTGCTTCGGCGAGGCGAGTCACCAGTGGCTGTTCCTGTATCAACTGGAGCAGCTGCTGGCAGAGCGTAAAACGGCAGATCCGGAGAGTTCTTATACCGCGAAGCTGTACGCCAGCGGAACCAAGCGTATTGCGCAGAAGGTGGGTGAAGAAGGCGTTGAGACGGCGCTGGCCGCGACCGTGCATGACCGCGAGGAGCTGACGAACGAAGCGTCTGACTTGATGTATCACCTGCTGGTGCTGCTGCAGGATCAGGCGCTGGATTTGACGGCGGTGATAGAAAACCTTCGCAAACGTCACAAATAAAAAAACCGGGGATAATCCCCGGTTTTTTTAACTGCAAATCAGGCTTTTGGTTTGTAGTTTCGTAAGGCGTTACGCCCCAGTACCACACCTGAACCAATCATTCCGCCAAGTAGCACGGCGAGAACCAGAATCATAGCTTTTTTCGGGCTGTCACGGCGGACAGGCAGATCCGGCTTCATAACGTAACGATAGACGTGGATTGTGTCCGGGTTTACGTTCAGATTCTGGATGTCCAGCAGATTTCGCTTGGTCTGATAATAGGCGGTGGGGAAAACCAGTGGGCGCGATGCTTCGTTGTCAATCATCGATTTAAGCCCTTCGCTGCCAAGCAGGAATAATGTTTCCTGTGTGACATCCTGGGTTTGCTGGAGCTGTGGCGAAGTAATTTTCGCTGCCTCAGCGTTTTTCAGTGCCTCAGCAATCTGTTTGATACGCAGATCTTTTTGTTCCTGCGCGACCTTCTCCTGGTTTTGCAGTGAATCATTCAGGGTTTTGATCTGCTCCTTAATATTGTCCTTAAGATCAAGGGCTAGTTCTTTTGCGGTCTGCTCATCGACTTGCTGAATGTACTGCGCTAGCTGCTTTTGAGCCGCTTCTGCTGATGTACTGGTATAGGTGACGCTTAATGGCAGCGCTTGCCCTTTAACAGCAGGCTCGATAGTAAGTTTTTCAGGCTCTGACTGATTGTCCAGCGCCTGAGATAACGCTGAAAGCGATGCATTAAAACGTTCAATAGCGCGCGTTTGAGTATCCAGCATTGAAGGTGCTGCGGTACCATAAAGGATGTTCAATGCATTTGAATAGGGTGCTATCTGAGCCGCATCGGGTTGCGCAATAATTGCACTTGAGGTCCACTTTTCTTTAGCAACAAACAAATATCCGACAGCAAGGGCAATAAAAACAATAACAAAGGTTGCTATCATCCACTTTCCACGCCAAAGTTGCAGCATTAAATCAAGTAAATCAATTTGCTCAGGGTCATGATTTTGACTGACCTGGCTATTGTTGTTTTGCGTCATACAATCCCTAACAGATGAAAAAGGGCGGAACATAATTAAGTTTGCATAGTTTATCGATTACTGGCGATTTTTCTATAAGAATCCGATGAGTAATATCGGAAAGATAGGTTATGTAACTTACCCCCTTCGCGCTATGATAGATGCAGTGCGATGCGTTATGGCATCGGTAAGAATATAGCTTTATGAGGAACGCTATGAAATTTTTGGTAACGGGTGCAGCGGGTTTTATCGGTTCAAATGTCAGTAAACGCCTCCTTGAGGCCGGACATCAGATTGTTGGTATCGATAACCTCAATGACTACTACGATGTAAGCCTGAAGCTGGCGCGCCTGGAACTGTTGAAATCAGAGCGTTTCACCTTTCACAAGCTGGAGTTAGCAGACCGTGAAGGCATGGCTGCGCTTTTCGCTGGTGAGAAGTTTGATCGTGTGATTCATCTGGCCGCGCAGGCGGGTGTTCGTTACTCCCTGGAAAACCCCCATGCGTACGCGGACGCCAACCTTATCGGCCACCTCAACGTGCTGGAAGGCTGCCGCCATAACAACGTTCAGCATCTGTTGTATGCATCATCCAGCTCCGTATATGGCCTCAACCGCAAGATGCCCTTCTCAACTGACGATTCCGTGGATCACCCGGTTTCGCTTTATGCCGCGACCAAAAAAGCCAATGAGCTGATGTCGCACACCTATTCGCATCTCTACAACCTGCCGACAACTGGGCTGCGCTTCTTTACCGTATACGGTCCGTGGGGACGCCCGGACATGGCGCTGTTTAAGTTTACCAAGGCGATGATTGAAGGAAAAAGCATTGATGTCTATAACTACGGTAAGATGAAGCGCGACTTTACTTATATTGATGACATCGCTGAAGCCATTATTCGTCTGCAGGATATTATTCCTCAGGCAGATCCAAACTGGACCGTTGAGACCGGCTCTCCGGCAACCAGCTCAGCACCTTACCGGGTTTATAACATCGGTAACAGTTCACCAGTCGAGCTGATGGATTACATCACTGCGCTGGAAGACGCGCTGGGTAAAAAAGCCGAGAAGAATATGCTGCCTCTTCAGCCAGGAGATGTTCTGGAAACCAGCGCCGATACCCAGCCACTTTATGACGCGATCGGATTTAAACCGCAAACCTCGGTTAAGGATGGGGTGAAGAATTTCGTTGACTGGTACCGCGATTTCTACAAAGTCTAAAAATAAAAAACCCGGCAACTCAGCCGGGTTTTTTACAATATAGAGCAGAGAATCAGTCACTACCAAACAGATCGCGGGTATAAACCTTATCCGCCACGTCAGCCAGCTCTTCCGCCATGCGGTTTGAAATGATGACATCGGCTTCTTTCTTAAAGGCGTCCAGATCGCGGATCACCCGTGAATTGAAGAACTGATCGTCCGACATAGCAGGTTCATAGATAATAACCTCAACGCCTTTCGCCTTGATACGCTTCATGATCCCCTGAATGGAAGAGGCACGGAAGTTATCGGAACCACTCTTCATGATCAGACGGTACACACCGACCACTTTCGGCTGACGTGCAAGGATAGAATCGGAGATGAAGTCTTTACGCGTACGGTTGGCATCAACAATCGCCGAGATGAGGTTATTCGGCACCGCCTGATAGTTTGCCAGTAGTTGCTTCGTATCTTTTGGCAGGCAATAGCCACCGTAGCCAAATGACGGGTTGTTGTAGTGATTGCCAATGCGCGGGTCGAGGCACACCCCTTCAATAATCTGGCGAGTATTCAGTCCAAGGCTTTCTGCGTAGCTGTCGAGCTCATTAAAATAAGCCACTCGCATCGCCAGATAGGTATTCGCGAAGAGCTTGATCGCCTCAGCTTCAGTGGAATCGGTAAATAGCACCTGAATATCTTTCTTGAGCGCCCCCTCCTGTAGCAACGCAGCAAAACGTTCAGCGCGCTCAGAACGTTCGCCAATAACGATACGCGAAGGATGCAGGTTATCGTAAAGCGCTCTCCCCTCACGCAGGAATTCCGGCGAGAAGAAGATATTATCAATACCGAATTTTTCTTTAATGGATTTGGTAAAACCGACAGGGATGGTCGATTTAATCACCATCACCGCATCAGGGTTGATCGCGATAACGTCTTTGATTACCGCTTCTACCGTTGAGGTGTTGAAATAGTTGGTTTTAGGATCGTAGTCAGTAGGCGTCGCAATGATGACGTAATCCGCATCGCGGTATGCATCTTCTTTATCTGTCGTGGCGCGGAAATTCAGCGGTTTATTGCTGAGATAGTCCTGGATTTCTTTATCGACAATCGGCGATTTCTTCTGATTGAGCATATCCACTTTGGCCTGCACGATATCCAGCGCAACCACTTCATGATTCTGAGCAATCAAAATGCCGTTAGAAAGACCGACATACCCTGTTCCGGAGATTGTTATTTTCATTCGCTAATGACTTCTGTGAGTTAACTGTACTGATGGTCGCCAGACCATCGCGATAAACATAACTGTTGGGCTTTGTACCTCCTGACAAACTGAGCTGTCAAGGCAAACCAGGAGTAATCACTGCGAGGAGGATGAGATTCAGACTACTTCGAGTAACAGGCGGCAGTTTTTTCATAAAAAAAACCCGGAGACAGGCTCCGGGTTTTGATGACAGCAAGTCAGTTAACTTATTCCATCCATTCGGTATGGAATACGCCTTCTTTATCGGTACGCTTGTAGGTATGCGCACCGAAGTAGTCACGCTGTGCCTGAATCAGGTTTGCAGGAAGAACTGCCGCACGGTAACTGTCGTAGTAGGCTACTGCCGCAGAGAAGGTCGGAACCGGGATGCCGTTCTGGACAGCGTAGGCAACCACGTCACGCAGCGCCTGCTGATATTCGTCCGCAATCTTCTTGAAGTACGGTGCCAGTAGCAGGTTAGCGATACCGGCGTTTTCAGCATAGGCATCGGTGATTTTCTGCAGGAACTGCGCACGAATGATACAGCCCGCGCGGAAGATCTTCGCGATCTCACCGTAGTTCAGATCCCAGTTGTTCTCGTCTGATGCCGCACGCAGCTGAGAGAAGCCCTGCGCGTAAGAAACGATTTTACCCAGGTACAGTGCACGACGCACTTTTTCAACGAATTCGGCTTTATCACCCGCTGGTTTAGCCTGAGGGCCAGACAGCACTTTAGACGCCGCCACGCGCTGCTCTTTCAGAGAAGAGATGTAACGCGCGAAGACAGATTCGGTGATCAGTGACAGCGGTTCGCCCAGATCCAGAGAGCTCTGGCTGGTCCATTTACCGGTGCCTTTGTTCGCTGCTTCATCCAGAATCACATCAACCAGGTATTTACCCTCTTCATCTTTTTTCGTGAAGATATCTTTGGTGATGTCGATCAGGTAACTATTCAGTTCGCCTTTGTTCCACTCGGTAAAGGTTTCAGCGAGCTCTTCGTTAGAAAGGTTCAGACCGCCTTTCAGCAGGGAATAAGCTTCAGCAATCAGCTGCATGTCGCCGTATTCGATGCCGTTATGCACCATTTTCACATAGTGACCCGCACCGTCAGGACCGATATAAGTCACACACGGCTCGCCATCTTCTGCAACAGCGGCGATTTTAGTCAGAATAGGCGCAACCAGTTCGTATGCTTCTTTCTGGCCGCCAGGCATGATGGATGGGCCTTTCAGCGCGCCCTCTTCGCCACCGGATACACCGGTACCGATGAAGTTGAAACCTTCAGCAGACAGTTCACGGTTACGACGAATGGTGTCCTGGAAGAAGGTGTTACCGCCATCAATGATGATGTCACCTTTTTCGAGGTAAGGCTTCAGGGAGTCGATAGCTGCATCGGTACCTGCGCCTGCTTTCACCATTAACAGGATACGACGAGGCGTTTCCAGAGACTCAACAAACTCTTTAACCGTATAGAAAGGAACCAGTTTCTTGCCTGGGTTCTCGGCAATCACTTCTTCGGTCTTATCACGGGAGCGGTTGAAAACGGAGACGGTATAACCACGGCTTTCGATGTTGAGCGCCAGGTTGCGCCCCATCACTGCCATACCGACAACGCCGATCTGTTGTTTGGACATTATATACTCCTGTCAGGTGTGGTCACTGCGAATCATAACGCAGATAAATGTTGTTATGATGTTAACCTATTTTATATACTTTTGAATAGCATCATCCAAGATTTATTTCATAATAGACATCATTGAACATGAGGATATTCATTTCATTTAATAAGTATTACTTAACTTCAATTTTCTGATCAATTTAAAAATAAATAGGTTATCGAAAATGAAGCAAAAAATTAACGCCAGTGTAAAAGCAACCACAGCCGTCAACACAGAATTTGCAATAACACTGCTCGTAGCCGTTTTCGTATAGCCGCTTACAAAATACATCATAAATACATGAGTCAAATAAATCCCATAGGTGTATTTCGATGCTTTCGCAACCCACGTCGTTAAAAAACTTTCGCGAAGCGTTTGGAAAATTATAAAGAATCCGCATACGCAAAGCACCATGTTAATGTCAATACCATAAGGTGCTTGATAAATACTCAACATGGAAAAATTGAACCAAGTCAAGAAAACAGTCAACACATAACCAATAGCGCAACACACGCATGCATATTTTCTATACTTATTGAGTTCCAAACCGTACAGAAGCCCACCTATTAGAAAATAAACGAACCAACCATCAGCAATAAAAGGAATAGAGATAATGTTAGCATTTGGGAAATAGCGATTAACATAGAGATGCAACCAGCTAACACCAAGCAAAAAAGCGATAGACTTGAGCCTTGAAGATGGCTCTATACGCTGAATAACATAACCAACAAAGGGAACCACGGCATAGGCACCCACTATCCAGTAGATAAACCAGAAGTGTAGCGAAACAAACATTGAACCATTAAAAGCTGGCCCGATAATAACCGCATGTAGAAAATCCGCCAGAGTGGTTATTGAAAAGAAACCTGACAGAGCATTAGCGGCTCGGCCAAAGTCATAATGCACCATGAAGTAATGAATATAAGCATAGAATAAAAACGGGATAACTATAGTAACAACTCTGTTGTAATAATACTTCTTCAAGCTAACTATTTTTTCGTTAAGGGCGAAATAACCGCTAATTAGAAAAAAAGAGATAAATCCTGCACGTGATACTGACTGTAGGATTAGTGCAGCCAAGTTCGTTCCCGAACCATTCGTATACTCCGGAGTTGAATGTATCAAAACCACCATAAATATAGCAAAGACTCTTAATACCTCAACCCCCGGAATTCTTTTTGCGATCATATTGATTAATATTCCTAAGCTAATAACTAACTGGGCAGCACAGAATGCTGCCCAACTTCTAAAGTAGAAAATATCTAACAGATATTAGATAGATAGTTTTTTTAGCTGATCAAGTATATTTTCAACCAATGCTACAGCGGAAAAAACACTGCAACTTTCAGCATAACAGCGTAGCTCAGGTGCATTGCCCGATGGGCGCAAATGTATTACAGAATCATCACTGAGAGTGAGTCGAAGACCATCCGTGGAATCGACGACTTTAATTCCGAGGTTAAAACCAAGAGAATGTACAAAGTCGAGCGGGTCATGTAAGGCTTTAGCGATGATTTCTTTGCTCAGCGCCGTAGCGAAGTTCTGGATGCGGTCTGAATGAGTAAAACGCTGTGGGAGATTGTGTAACAGATCCGACATCAGTACTTTCGCGGTAACGCTGCTGGCAAAAACCATCAGGAAAGGCAGAACGGCATCACGTGTCGGCAGTGCGGAAATCGTCGTATCACCAAATGTGATGTCGCTACCCAATAAAAAACCACCATTAGCTTCAAAGCCAGCGATGCGATCATAGTCTATGCTTAGCCCGGCAAAAGCGGCAATAACATAAGGTGAACCAATCTTTGTTAGCTCGATATGCTTAAACAAGCCGGATTTAGCTATTGCCGTATTACAACTAACCGGGATAGCGAGTGCGTCAATACCCAGCGCCTTAGCACATAGCAGACCCAGGATATCACCGCGCAGCCATTCCCCCTGCTCATCAGCCACAAGAGGGCGATCGCCATCGCCATCGGTTGAAAAGATAGCGTCGAGATTAAGCTCACTCGCCCATTCACGGGCTTTCTCTTTATCTTCCTCAGAAACAGCTTCGGTGTCGATTGGTACAAATTCATCGCTGCGGCCAATGCTGATAACTTCGGCCCCAAGCTGGGTAAATATTTTGGCATAAAGCTCTCGACCAGCGCTGGAGTGCTCATAAATACCTACTCGCTTTCCTGCCAGCGTATCAGCAGCAAACAGGGAGGTGTAACGCGCTATGTAGTTATCGGCGGCCAGCGACGACGTTGTCAATTCAAGTAATGGTAGTTCGAGGCGAAAAGCGGACTCGCACTGCAGAATACTGAGCTCATCGGCTTTGGTGATTTCACCATCTGGACGGTAAAATTTTAACCCGTTGCGATCGAAGGGGATATGGCTGCCGGTAACCATGATGGCTGGGACCCTATCCTGGAGTGATTGATTAGCCAACGCGGGCGTTGGGATCACTCCGTAATAAACCGCTCTTAACCCTTTAGCAATAATCGCCTGAGCGCAGGCCTTAGCCATAGCATAACTGCTCGGGCGATTATCAATAGCTAAAGCAACAGTATCAAAGGTAAAATCGCGCGCCATGACATCAATAAATGCGTGTGCAAATGCAGCACAGACTTCAGGTGTGAAATCGACAACCAGACCTCGTGCTCCGCTTGTTCCAAACGCAACATTACTGTTTTTAATCACAAGTTTGGAATTCAACATTATTTATTATCCTTAATGCGTCCATATTTATCATCGAATCGAACGATATCATCACTGCCAAGATAGGTCCCGGACTGGATTTCAATGACTTCTAACGGCACCTTACCAGGGTTTTCCAGAGTATGGACGACCCCAACCGGAATAAACGTTGATTCATTTTCCGATACCAGGAAAACGTCATCACCCCGAGTCACCTTCGCTGTACCAGCAACGACCACCCAATGCTCTGCGCGATGGTAATGCATTTGTGTCGAGAGACGCTCACCCGGCTTAACGGTAATGCGTTTAACCTGATAGCGCCCCCCCTGATCAACGGAATCGTAACGCCCCCAAGGACGATACTCTTCGCGGTGTGAAATATGCTCGCTACGTTTTTCACGTTTAAGGACATCGACGACTTTTTTGATATTCTGTACTTGATCCTGCTTCGCAATCAGCAATGCGTCTTTAGTTTGAACAATCACAAGATCATCCGTCCCAATTGTGGCGACCAGCGAATTTTCAGCATAGACATAGTTATTGTTGCTATTGTGATAGATCACATCACCATGGGTCACATTACCATTGTCATCTTTGGTAGAAATATCCCACAGCGAACTCCAGGAACCAACATCGCACCATTGAGCATCCATTGGCACAACAACACTATGGCTAGTCTTTTCCATCACAGCATAATCAATTGATTCATCCGGACAGGCGGCAAAAACCGAGTCTTCAAGCCGGATAAAATCAAGATCAGACGAGGCACCTGACATTGCCTTCTTACAGACACTGAGTATGTCCGGACGGAATTTTTCCAGTTCTGACAAATAGACACTTGCTTTGAACATGAACATTCCACTGTTCCAAAGATAGTGGCCGTCACATAGATAAGCTTCAGCAGTAGACTGATCAGGTTTCTCAACAAAAGCATCGACTTCAAAGACCGACTCGAGCACTTCCTTACCCTGTCGAATGTATCCATAGCCCGTTTCAGCATGCGTGGGAACAATGCCAAAGGTCACCATTTTTCCATCCACCGCTTGCCTCTGAGCCAAAGTAACACTACTGCAAAACGCATCAACGTTTTGAATAACATGATCGGCGGCAAGCACCAGCATAATAGGATCATCGCCATCTCTTAAAGCATGGAGTGCGGCCAGAGCAATAGCCGGTGCAGTGTTGCGCCCCATGGGTTCAAGAATAATATCAAAGTCAACAATTCCTGCCTGGCGCAATTGTTCAGCGACGATAAATCGGTGCTCGTTATTACTGATAATAAGAGGCGTGGTGCAATCGAGGTTTTCGAGTCGCAAGAGTGTACCCTGCAACAATGAAGCATCATCAACTAATGACAAAAATTGTTTTGGATACAGGGAGCGTGAAAGCGGCCAGAGACGTGTTCCTGAACCTCCAGCCATAACAACAGGCAATATTTTCATATTATGCTCCCTCTACGACCTTGATGAAATAATTAACCATTTTTGACCTAGTATAATGCTGTGTAAAATACTCATGAACTTGGTTTCTATTAATTGGATGCTCACGCAAATAATTAAAACTACTAGCTAACGCATGTGCATTCTTCACCGGGACCACCAGGCCAGTCAGACCATGTTTATTGACCCATGCGACACCAGAGCCTTTAATATCGGTTGAGATTACTGGTGTACCACAAGCCATCGCCTCAAGTTGCACGACACCGTAAGCTTCGGAGCGTTCAACAGATGGCAGACAGAACACATCAGCTGCGCTAAAGTATGCTGGCAGTTCATGAGCGGAGATCCGCCCCAGCAACTTAACGACATCTTCAAGGTTATGCTCTTTAATTCTCGCTTTCAATTCAGGGGTTAACTCGCCCTGTCCACCCAGCAAGATAATGTAGTTTTCGTCCATTAGTCTAGCCGCTTCAATAAGATACTCAAAACCTTTGTAGTAGACGTGTCGACCCAAAGAGAAGATCACAAATTTGCCGGCATAGCGCTGTTTAATCTGTTCGACAGCGTCAGGTGAAGCGACCATTTTATCTTCGTCAATACCGATCGGAATAACTTCAACTTTATAAAGGTATTTTGTGAGATCTTCTGAAGCGTCGGCATAAACTTGGCTGGTTGCGATGATTTTATTACAGCGAGCAAGCAAATCGTTTTGCAAAGGGATAAAAGGAATTTTCAAATATTTTTGTTTTACTATATCGCTGTGCCAGTGGACGATAATTTTACATTCTTTATGGGGTTTAAATAAGAAAAAAGCGAGAAGAGCAAGTGGATTCGGTAAGTGAACATGTATAACATCATAGTTATTTCTAATTTTCCTCCAGACTTTAATAAATTCGAAGGATAAATAAGTACTTGCCAAATGGGCAATACTGGCACAGCGATAAACCTTAACGCTATCGATAACTTCTTCAGAAGACTGATTTTTTTCCGAAACGCATAATACATCAACGTCGTAACCTTCTTGTTTTAATACCGTTGATATATCGTACACAACCGTCTCAATCCCACCCCAGAAGGGGGGATATAACTTACTTACCTCGAGAATTCGCACCTTAACCTCTTTATAAAAAATAAAACCTTTTTCTTATTAAGGATTTATTATTGAAATATCTTTTTAAAATACTCTGCGCATGCACTATCAGAGTAATATTGAAGGAAAAGCTTCCTTGTTGTAGATGCTGTAGTTTGCATGTTTCTTAATTTTTTAATTGCGACCTTATATTCGGACAAGCTGTTACAGCTGATGATATCCGGACTCTCGAGTGACTGTTCATAGCCAATCAAGGTGAAAGATGATGCGATAACCTTTTTATTATATTTAAGCGCCTCAGCAACTTTTACTTTCATACCTCCCCCAATGGAGATCGGGGATAAAATCACATCAACACTCTGATAAAAATCCGCTAACGACTCAACGTAACCGTAAGTTTTAAGGTTAGGCTTATCAAGCTTTGTAGCATACGCTTCAAATCCGTTTCCAGCGATCACAAACTGTATTTGTCTATCGTCAATAAATGCAGGTGCGATATGCTGAGAGATATATTGTGCGGCCTCGGTATTAGCATAGAACGCAGTTCCGATAAAACCAACGGTAAACACCCTCGACTGTGTGGCTTCAGAACCATACAGCACCGCATCGGCAATTTGTTCATCTACAATGCAGACGGGTACGCAAAAGTCTGCTTTTCTTTTGTAAAGACGAAAGAGACGATCCGAGTCCGCCTCATGCAGCGTAATCAATAGATCACTATATTTGACTGCTTTTTTTTCAGCGGATACGGTTGAGAATAGCGACGGTAGAAACTGAATTTTGCCGCTCTTAAGGCGATCTTTTTCGAAATCCACTTCCGCATTGTGGAAAAAGGTTAAAATCTTGATAGTTGGGTACGCGCTCTTACACCATTCGGCCACGCTACCCAGCAGGCTTGAATCAAGATATAACGTAGTTGGCTGATACTCATGAATAATTCCTTTAATTCTGCTGAAAATTTCAGCATTGAGCCTACCAGCGTAGCCGCGTAAATTGTTGAGAGCCGTCTGTATTTTTGAATTCTTCGCCAGCATTTCCCATTCGTAAGCACCCTCCTCTTTCCTGACGATCGCGATCTCTTTAATCTCTAGACGTTCGTTGGTTTTCAGAGCTTTTAAATTTGCTCGAGATACAATGCTTCCGCCATAATTAGACTTTTCCAGAGACATTGAGATATACAGTAATTTTTCTTTGATCATTATTTACCGTCTATGAATTTGTTTTTAGATAATTTACGACAATAAAAGGCAATAGAAACGCATATAAAACCTCTATATTAACAGCGAACAAAATTGATAGCAGCGAGTACCAAAGCGTTATCCGCAGCAATATTTTTTGGTAGTAACCTGCATTAGTCTCCTGAACGTCCAGAAAAGCATTTCTAAAAACAATAAAGTAGAAAATGACAGCCATAAAGCCGCTATGAATAACTGAAAAGAGAATACCTGATTTTGCCGAAAGATAATTACCTGTATCGATCATATCATTAATTTCGGACAGATTAAGCGAAAACGGAGCCAGATTCTTGCCTATGCTGATCGCTGCCTCTAGTGGGTGCACGAACCATGCAGTGTAGGTACCATACCCCTCACCAAGGGGATAGTAGAATAAACTACAGACGGCCCATAGCGAGGTGATCAGCCGTGTGCTAACGCTGGTGAAATTTTCAATATCAACCATCAACGCAGGAAGCACTGTATGAATAATAGTATAAATGACTATCCCTGCAATCGGTATGAGTGCAAACAGTGATTTTAATTTCTGAATTAACGTCATGTTGAAATAGAATACCAGCAGTCCGCCAAACATGATCAGCACCAATGAGGACTTTGAGCCAATCAACATGTTACCCGCTAGCAGCGCCCCCCAAAGAATGAGTCTGACCAGGTTAACTTTGCTGAGGGTAATCGCCAGCAGTAAAAATATATTAAACGTAAAAGCGGCTATTGACGGTTCGGGCGAGAGCAACCGCTGTCGCGATCCCACACCATAGCCTTCCATGCTAAGGTGGAACGGTGCAAGTACATCAGGCGCAACGAATTCTATAACAATAATCAATGTCATAATAAACGCGATTAAAATAACCGTTTTGCTCAAAAACGTTCCGCTTACGGAGCGTAGAACATAGCCTGCACAATAAACAGTCAAAAAATAGAAAAAATAATAAGAAGAGGCAAAGATATGCTTACTGAGTACAGACACTCCGTAAGAATTTAATATAGTACCTTCAACGATATAGTACCAGACACACTGGATAAGCGAGATGCAAAACGTCAGCAAAAAATAGAACATAAAAAGTCGGCTGTACTTATCTAAGTACAGACGAAATTTATTTTGAATAAGAAATAGTATAAAGATAACCGCTGACGCTGCCCACATTGGACTGGCACCCAGCATGCCTAAAAACGCCTGCACCGGTAAATCGTTCAGGGTCATCGACAGGAGAATTATCATTAAGCACATTGATGCAAATACATACTTTCCTCTACCCGGAGCGCTTATTTCAATTCCATTCATATTGGTATTCATGAATTAATGCCATTTATACTAATTTATGGCGCTTGCAAAAAGTGTAGAGCCTGTTGCGCAGCGAGTTATAAATTCTGTTTAGTTTACCCTGATAGATATCGTTTACAGTGAGACCATTTATCAGTGCCTTATGGCTCAACAGCTTTTCATTTATAATGGCTTTGAGCTTAAATAGTAGAATTGCTGGAGAGCTTTTACCCGCATTGTACCAACCATTTCTGTTTATAGGGAAAAGCCAATGGCTAAGATGCTGATTGAGATTTTCCGAGAAGAAAGACACATTGACCCTACGCTGTTTAAGACCGTCGTTGATCTGTACAAATTCTTGATCATCTATTGTCTGTACATTATTTAAAGGCATAAGCTTATCGATATTTTCTCTTCGACTCAGAAATACGTAGGAAGAGATCCATGCGGTTAACGGCAACTGATTGATGGTAAATGCTGTTCTGGTACTGTTTAACTCGCCATAGAAACCATTCACGGTACAGTGTGCAACCGCCTTGCGGTAGAGCATTCTATCATAGAAGGTAAAGAAGCGATGGTGACAGAAAGTATCATTCATAAACAAAATGATATCATCATTGTCTATTGTTCCATCACCCGTAAGAAGAGTGTAGCCTTCATCCCATGCAGAGAATTCTCCGGCTACATTGCTGCCCTTGAGCCACTGTACATTCGCTGCAGGCTCATTTTCAGGGATCAGCTTACCACTATTATCTACAAATAAAATATGAAAATGCTCATTAGCAAAAATAGAGAAGATCTCTTTTCTCACTTTTTCATAATAGTGGGGGTAATAAAGAGCAACAATAATATTAACTTTCATAGTTATATTTTATCTGTAAATAAATCCAGCGGCAGCATTGCCAGTTTTTACGTTTAGAATTAAATTGTGCACAGTTGTCGTTTCAGCAAGCTTTGGCTAATAATCGTCAGAATTATCCAGTCCACGATGACCCTAATACTCCAGGCAAATGCAACACCAATCAGCCCATAATGCTGTACAAAAAAATAGAGCATTACAAAGTAGGGTATAATCTCAACACAGTGGAGCAAAGCAGTAATTTTAGCTTTACCTGCAGACTGGATTGCCGTAAAGGGAACCTGAGCAAGCGCGTTAAACAAGAAACCTACCAGTAAGATAATCAAAATATTCTTTGAATGTGCCGCGTAGCTTGTGCCTAACCACAGATGTAAAATGTTTTCTGCAAATACTATTCCGATAATCACTACCGGCGCGCAGACGGCAAACATCAGTAGCCAGGAGACTGTCATATTCCTTTTTAATTCATCTTTATGTCCCGCGCAGCTTAATTTTGGGAAGATTGCCCTGCCTACTGCGGCAGGCAAGATCCCCAAACGGGCAATGGCTTCCGAAGGTCCAGAGTAGTAAGCAACATGCCTGGCGCCCAACATATTTGAAATGATAAAACGATCAAAATAGACCATCGCTGGACTGATAATGTTACTGACCGTGATCCAGCCGCCAAAAAAAATTAGCCGTTTAAAAGTGACGAGGTCGAGGCGCATTCCTGACTGAACTATTTCGTTACGTACCAGCAGAAAGGCTATCAGCAACGAAATGATGCGAGAAATAAGCAGCCCTGCTATCGCTGAGAGAAGCGTTCCATCAAAGATGACAAATAGCGCAGGCATTCCAGCAATGAATGTGCTGCTAAATGACTTTTGAATATTAACTGCTTTAAACTTTTCATCGCCCTCAAGAATGGCTATCCATAGCTGATTCAGTAAAAATATCGGGATTGTCAGTGCCAGTAACTTAAAGGAGTTGTTGATATCGACAAAATCAGCAGCTGTTATGTTGAGAAAATGCACTATAGAAGCAGAGAAGATCAGTACCAGACATCCTCCTAGCGTACTTAGCGCCAATAGGAATACGGTAGCGCTGGCAATGATTTTTTTCCGTTCAGTGCTGTTATTTCGATAAATAGCAATTTCCCGGGTAATTGCGCGAGTCAATCCCATATCGAAAATGCCTGCATATCCTACCACCGCGATTGCGATGGTGTAGATACCAAAAAGTTCAGGCCCTAGTTTGTGTGCCATATAGCCCAGAGCGGGTATAGCGACAAGCGACGGGATTACGTATCCCACCAAGTTCCAGATGCTATTCTTAATTATGCTCATATAAAAAGCTCATTCACCGGAATAGAATTCAGCTGTGGAGCGGCTTCGTCCTTGGGCGAGAGCTTGAGATTGACATTAAACGGCCACTGAATGTTGAGTTGCGGATCGTTGTAGCTTACGGCGCGCTCCAACTGCGGCTGGTAATAGTCCGTGGTCTTGTAGACAAACTCCGCCGTCTCGCTCAGCACCAGAAAACCGTGTGCAAAACCTTCTGGGATCCAGAGCTGGCGTTTGTTTTCAGCAGAGAGATTTACTCCTATCCACTGACCGAAGGTTGTTGACGATTTACGGATATCTACTGCAATATCAAAGACTTCGCCTATAATACAACGAACCAGCTTACCCTGCGCGTGCGGAGCCAACTGATAGTGCAGTCCGCGTAGAACCCCTTTACTGGATTTCGAATGATTATCCTGGACAAACTCTACCTGGCGGCCTACTGTCTCTTCAAAAACACGATGGTTAAAACTTTCGTAAAAGAAGCCACGATCGTCGCCAAATACCTTCGGTTCAAAAATCAGCACGTCAGGAATAGCGGTTTTAATCACGTTCATTGCTTAGTAACCTTTAATCATTTTTAGCAGGTACTGACCATAAGCATTTTTAGCGAGCGGTGCCGCCAGTTTTTTAACCTGATCAGAATTAATAAAGCCTTTACGGAAAGCGATCTCTTCCGGACAGGATACCTTGAGTCCCTGACGTTCTTCTATTGTCGAGATAAAGTTACTTGCTTCGATCAGACTTTGATGAGTTCCTGTATCAAGCCAGGCATACCCACGCCCCATCATCGCAACAGACAGGCGCCCTTGTTCCAGGTAAATACGATTAATATCGGTAATTTCCAGCTCACCACGTGCTGATGGCTTCAGGCTTTTCGCTATTTCTACTACATCATTATCATAGAAGTAGAGTCCGGTAACGGCATAGTTACTCTTAGGCTCTAAAGGTTTTTCTTCCAGACTAATTGCGGTGCCGCTCTTATCAAACTCCACCACGCCATAGCGCTCAGGATCGTTAACATGATAGGCAAAGACTGTAGCACCTTCGTCTTTATTTACTGCGGCTTCAAGTTGCTTCGGCAGGTCATGTCCGTAGAAGATATTGTCACCCAATACCAAAGCGCAACTGTCTTCGCCGATAAACTCTTCACCGATGATAAACGCCTGCGCCAGGCCATCTGGACTAGGCTGTACTTTATATTGTAGATTCAGCCCCCACTGGCTGCCATCCCCAAGCAATTGTTCAAAACGTGGTGTATCTTGTGGAGTGCTGATAATAAGAATATCTTTTATCCCTGCCAGCATGAGTGTTGAGAGTGGATAATAAATCATTGGTTTGTCATAAATAGGCAGTAATTGTTTACTCACCGCCATGGTCACAGGGTACAGACGAGTGCCAGAACCACCGGCAAGAATAATACCTTTACGCGTAGCCATCATTTTTTCTCTATAAAAAACCAAATGCCCATATAAGAGCATTTATCTCATTAAATTGATTGTGCCGAAAAAAGCTCGGTAAGCATCCGTTTTACGCCAATATCCCAGGAAGGAAGTACAAGACCAAAATTCGTCTGAAACTTCTCTGTGTTCAAGCGTGAATTATGCGGTCGACGTGCAGGAGTTGGATAAGCCGACGTTGGAACAGCATTAAGCTTTTCAATAGCCAACTCAATATCTGCTTTTCTGGCCTCATCAAAGACCAGTGCCGCATAATCATACCAGGTTGTCGTATTTGACGCGACCAGATGGTAGAGGCCAGCAACTTCAGGCTTTATCATTGCGACACGAATAGCATGCGCTGTGCAGTCTGCTAACAACTCAGCGCCGGTTGGGGCACCAACTTGATCGTTGATTACGGAGAGTTCCTGACGCTCTTTTGCGAGCTTCAACATCGTTTTAGCAAAATTATTGCCCTTCCCAGCATATACCCAACTGGTACGGAAAATAAGATGCTTAGGACAATGCGCCTGCAATGCCTTTTCACCTTCAAGCTTTGTCTCACCGTACACATTCAGCGGAGCAGTCAAGTCTGTTTCATGCCAAGGCTTTTCACCGTCACCGGGGAATACATAGTCAGTTGAGTAATGAACAACCCATGCGTCTATTTTGGCGGCTTCTTTGGCTATTGCTTCAACGCTAGTTGCGTTGAGCAGTCTGGCAAAATCTGGCTCTGACTCAGCCTTATCAACGGCCGTATGCGCTGCGGCATTAACGATAACGTCAGGTTTAATTGTACGAACCGTTTCCGCGATTCCTTCAGGGTTGCTAAAGTCTCCGCAATACTCCTTAGAATGCACATCGACCGCTATCAAGTTACCCAGTGGAGCAAGCGCACGCTGGAGTTCCCACCCCACCTGCCCTGTTTTACCGAACAGAAGAATATTCATTATTAACGTTCCCCGTAGTTCTGCTCGATCCAACTTTTATAAGCACCACTTTTCACGTTGTTAACCCAATTCTGATTGCTCAAATACCATTCCACCGTTTTACGAATGCCGCTTTCGAATGTCTCTTCAGGCTTCCAGCCCAGTTCAACGCCAATTTTATGCGCATCAATCGCATAGCGACGGTCATGACCTGGACGGTCAGCCACATACGTAATCTGATCGCGATAAGACCCCTCTTTTGGCACAATCTCATCCAGCAGATCGCAAATCGTATGGACCACATCCAGGTTCTGCTTCTCGTTATGGCCACCTATATTGTACGTTTCACCCGGTTCCCCCTGAGTGACAACGGTATAGAGTGCGCGAGCATGATCTTCTACATAAAGCCAGTCACGAATCTGGTCACCCTTGCCGTAAATAGGCAGAGCTTTACCGTCCAGTGCATTCAGGATAACCAGCGGGATCAGTTTTTCCGGGAAATGGTACGGTCCGTAGTTATTAGAACAGTTAGTGACAATAGTCGGGAAACCGTAGGTACGCAGCCAGGCACGAACCAGATGATCGCTGGAGGCTTTTGATGCTGAATACGGACTGCTGGGCGCATAAGCCGTGGTCTCAGTAAAGAGTGGCAGCTCAGTTGACGCAGGGTGCTCATCCGGATGCGGTAAATCACCATACACTTCGTCGGTAGAGATGTGATGGAAACGAAACGCTTTCTTCGCCTGCTCATCCAACGTTGACCAGTACGCACGAGCGGCTTCCAGCAGCACATAAGTGCCGACGATATTGGTTTCAATAAACGCTGCCGGTCCGGTAATGGAACGATCGACGTGACTTTCAGCGGCCAGGTGCATCACCGCATCAGGCTTATGCTTTGCGAACATGCGATCCATGGCGTCTTTATCGCAAATATCCGCATGCTCAAAAAAATAGCGGTCGCTATCGCTGACTTCACTAAGCGACTCAAGGTTGCCGGCATAGGTCAGCTTGTCCACGTTGACGACGTCGTCCTGGGTATTTTTAATAATATGTCGTACAACCGCTGAGCCGATAAAGCCGGCCCCGCCCGTCACAAGAATTTTCACGTTAACTGTTCCGTCTAGTGTATATGTCTGGATACTGGCGCTCTGAAAACTGAGAATTTATAACCAGTTTCAGAAAATGAGCACGCTACCGCCCCTGGCTTAACAGCTACCAGTGCACTGAGCGATGTTTGATTAAATGATTTTTCTTGTCTGGATACAGACAAAAAACTGGCGTTAATTGTCGTCCTAAACGACCTCAGAAACAAGCACAAATCGCTACAAAGCGGTCCAGATTTAAATCAGATAACTCTATGTAATCCTTTAATTTATAACAAAAAACGGCAGTCATCATTTTGGTTAGAGATCAACACACCAAAATAATGACTGCCGTTTGTTCAGGTCGAGACTGAAATATCAGTCGTTAGCCAGCAATTTCTCAATCCTGTTTCTGAACTTCGCCCCTTCCTTCAGGTTGCGCAGTCCATAGTTCACGAACGCCTGCATATAACCCATTTTCTTACCGCAGTCATAGCTCTCACCGGTCATCAGCATCGCATCGACAGACTGCTTCTTCGCCAGCTCGGCAATCGCATCGGTGAGCTGGATACGATCCCAGGCGCCTGGCTCGGTTTTTTCCAGCTCGGCCCAGATATCCGCATTCAGAACATAGCGACCCACCGCCATCAGGTCAGAATCCAGCGTCTGCGGCTGATCCGGTTTTTCGATGAACTCAACGATGCGGCTCACCTGCCCTTCAGTTTCCAGCGCTTCTTTCGTCTGAATTACGGAGTACTCGGAGAGGTCGCCTTTCATGCGCTTCGCCAGCACCTGGCTGCGGCCCGTTTCGTTGAAACGTGCCACCATTGCCGCCAGGTTGTATCGCAGCGGATCGGCGGACGCGTTATCAATAATGATATCCGGCAGCACAACGATGAACGGGTTATCACCCACCACCGGACGGGCACAAAGAATAGAGTGTCCCAGACCCAGCGGCTGCGCCTGACGCACGTTCATGATGGTCACGCCCGGCGGACAAATAGACTGCACTTCCGCCAGCAGCTGACGCTTAACGCGCTGCTCAAGCAACGCTTCGAGTTCGTAAGAGGTGTCGAAGTGGTTTTCTACCGCATTCTTGGATGAGTGCGTAACCAGGACGATTTCTTTGATCCCTGCAGCAACAATCTCGTCGACAATGTACTGAATCATTGGCTTGTCGACGATCGGCAGCATCTCTTTAGGAATGGCTTTTGTGGCGGGCAGCATATGCATGCCCAGGCCTGCTACCGGAATGACTGCTTTCAAATTAATCATTATTTCTTCCACCTTAAAATGGTTGACGAATTATAGCTCTTAAACCTGTTTTCGCCAGCATGATTTGCCGTAATCCTGAAGCAATGTTACGCCTTAGCATCACATATTTCTGTAGTTGTAATCTGATTCGATCGCGCTTATATGCCAGGAATCGTCTTAAAACAGATTATTGTCGATTATCTGTGCGGCAGCGCAAAGTTCAGTCTTTCCACATTCACCACCTGCTGGTCGACCCGGTCAATATCCACCGAGCTTTGCCCCTTCTCGTTCACAGCTTTGATGTTCGCCAGCGAAAGCAGCGTCTCGTCTTTCGCCATAAATTTACCTCGTACATCTTTGCGCAGATCGAAGTTGATCTTCAGGGCAGGACCCACGACGGCTTCCTGCATCACATTGATATTACGTAAAAAAAGATGCTGCGGCTTGTTGTGCAGTTCCAGCGTTGCGCGCTGCATTTCCACATTGGTAATCGCCACAAACGACGTCGCATTACCGGATGAAATCTGTATTCCGCGCAATTTATAGGCGAGCTGGCGGTTATCGAGATGAATATTATTGAGCTTGAAGTTCTGCGGGATGGACAAATAATCGCCTTTTATGACCCCATAGCCGATTAACATTCCCGCGCTGTTGACCATATCGACATTATCAATAATGAAATTATCACAGCCATAAATCGCCACCGTGGCGTTGTCTATTCCCGCCTTTTTACTGAAGTCGGGAGTAATATTTTTGGCCTTAATATTGCGGATAACAAAGTGTTTCCCGTTTTCCACGTGCACCAGCTGGCGACAGTTGCTGCCGGTGATGTTGGCCACCACGAAGTTCTTAACGGTTTGCTTTTCCGGGTAGTCGTTGTCGTAGGTGCTCCCGGCAAGGCCAATGCCGATGCCCCAGTTGATCTTGCCGTTAGTGCAGTTGATGTTGTCGATGACATGGTCGGAGATCAGGATATTGCGATCGTTGATGGCGACGTTCCATTCGATCGCATCGCCCTGCAGATGGCTAAATTTGCTGTTGGTGATGCGGGCGCCGTCCACCTGGTTATGGAACCCCTGGCGCAGGATGGCGTAGTTGGCCTGACTCACGCTGATGTTATCAATCACCAGATTGCGCATCACGCTCGGTTTCTTACCGCCGATGTAGATTTGCGTCACAGGGCCAAAACCGCTCATGGCCAGCCCTTTGATGACGCAGTTAGAGCCGCGAACGTCGAGCGTAATGTTCTCCGTGCGGCCAGCGCCTTCGCCTATCACTCTGCTGCCCTCCTGCAGCACAAAGCGGCCGCGGCCATTGCCGGTTAACGCCCCGCGGATCAGCAGCGTTTTACCGTCGGGAATGAAAATACCCGTGTTGATGTTTTCACAGGTCAGCCCGGCAGGGACAACGACCGTGTCCCCGTCATTAAACGCCTGCTTAAAGGCCGCGATCCAGTCGTTGTTATTGTACTGATTAACAGAGACCGTTCTTCCGCTCGCCGCCCGCGCAATGCGGGACGACAGCAGCGGCGTAGCCGCCAGAACGGACAGAGACGAGACAAAGGTGCGTCGGGTAATCTTTTTCAGCATACATCCTCGGCGTTACAACGTTTGCAGCAGGCTGGCTAACTGACGGTTAATCACCTGCTGGTTAAAATCGGCTTCAACTTTTTGTCGGGCATTATGGAGCACGGGCTCCAGCGCCTGCTGGTCGATATCGCTGAAGGCAGCTAACCGATCGGCGAGCGCCATGGCGTTATTCTCCGGCACCAGCCAGCCGGAATGGTCAGACTTAATCAGCTCCGGGATCCCGCTGTGAATGGTCGAGACCACAGGTATCCCGACGGCCATTGCCTCCATCAGCGCCACCGGAATGCCTTCCATATCGCCATCTGCCCCCGTGACGGAAGGCAGCAGAAATACATCTGCCTCATCGAGCATGGCCTTGACCTCGTGGCTCGGCTTGAAGCCCGGCATCTCTACGACATCTTCCAGCTGATACTGTTCGATCAGCGTGCGCAGACGACGCTCCCACGGCCCAATCCCGAGAATGCGGTAGTGGAAATCCACCCCACGCGCTTTCAGCTGGCGGCAGGCTTCAATCGCCACATGCAGCCCTTTCTTCTCGGTCAGACGCGCGACGGAGATGATCTGCAGCGGCTTGCCCGGCACTTTCACCGGACGGCGGGTAAAGCGCGTTAAATCCACGCCCATGCGCGAAACGGCAATTTTCTCTCCCGGGCAGCCCATGTTTTTCAGGCGTCCGGCCCACAGTTCGCTGATCGGCAGCATCATGTCGCCACGCCGGAAAAGCTGCTGGTATTCCGGCGTGTAGTGGTTCAGCACTTCGCGGCTGGAGATGTCGATACCGTGGAAAATGGTCGCAATTTTACCGTCAATTACGCCCAGTTCGCGCAGCTTCGCGGCGGTGACGCCTGCCGGGCCAAAGTGGGCGATAAACACGTCGGCACGATACGGCTGCGCCGTTTGCCCGCAGATGGCCGACAGGATCAGATTGCGTGATTCTGATCCATAGCGGGAGACATTCAGCGCCCGCCACGTCGACGCGCGATGGATCCCACGTAAGGTCTGGCTGGCGCGGTGGCGCAACTTACTCAGCTTCCCGGACGGCTCATCCTGCAGCCAGCGGGTTTTTGCCTCCAGCCCATACTGGGTATACGCCGCATGGGTATTTTGGGTATCGCCCTTTTGCAGGGCGATAATCTCCACGTCATATCCCATATCGATAAACGCGGTGATTTGGTTCAGAACAAACGTTTCGGACGACAGTGGAAATTTCAGTAAGAAGAAACCAACCTTCATTTCCCCTCCCGTACGCGATCGAGTACCGATTTCACCATTCCAATGCCCTTCTCGCGCTCGGCTTTCACCGCCACCGCCAGACGTTCATTGATAGCAGGCAGTTGGCCAAGCGTGTCCCCCACCATGGCGCCGAGCGATCCGTCCAGCAGGTGACGAATATCCACCGCCATTTCCGGCATACCGAGCTGCTGCATAATCCCGGCGGACTTGTGCTCATAGTTAATGGCAATGGCCGGCGTGCCAAAGTTCATGGAGATAATGGCCGAGTGCAGACGGGTGCCCAATGTCAGGTCGCAGGCGGAGAGCAGCTTGCCCATCTCCAGGTCGTTCAGTTCATCCATCACCACGTGATAACGTGACGGGTCATTGACCAGGTTGCGCAGGTTCAGCGCCACCATGCGGTCATCTTTGTTGTAGCTGTCGATACCGGTACAGGTGGACAGCGCCAGCACCTGGTACCCGCTGTCCAGCACGCGGTTCACCACGTCGGCGAACGCTTGCTCATACGCCGCCTGCGTCGTGCCTAAACGTTTATCGAAGGGCGCCAGCTCGCGCAGGGTAATCGCGACGGTTTTCTGTTTCGCCGCCACGTCGAGCCAGTGCTGCACCGCATAGCTCGGCTGGAAGCTGTCGTCCTGGTGATCCACCAGCCAGGCGGTATCCACGCCGTGCTCAACTTTTGACGTGTCAATCTCGCTGCGCTTCATCATCTCAAGGCTGACCGACTCGCGCAGGATCAGCGCGTCGCAGTGGCCGAAGACATAGTTTGCGAGCTGGTTAAACTGCGGATCCTGGAAAGGCCCCACGCTGTGGCCAATCATAAATAGCGGCTTTTTCGCCATGAACGTGCAGAGCGCATGCTCAAACTGCGGCACGCCGTAGAGATCGACGAAGAATGAACCGCCGACCTGGATAATGGCGTCATAGCCGGACAGCAGACGAACAAAGTCAGTGAAGCCCTGCGCGATGGCGATGTTGCGCAGCTTGCCGGTATCGGTCACCCGGGAAAGCAGCACCTGATGCTGGTAGCGACGACGCAGCACTTTTTTCACGCGGCCCATCACGCCCGCGGCGTTGTTGTGCTGTTTCATCTGGCTATAAAGCGGGTCGCCCATCACCGGGCGGTTCAGTAACCAGGATGAGCTGACCGGATAACGGCTCATCACGTCCACTTCGGTCTCAGGCTTAAGGGTGTTAATCGCATCCAGTAAACCGCGCAGGATGGCGCTGTCGCCACGGTTGCCGCAGGTATGGTTGCCAAGAATTAATAATTTCATAATGGCCTCTTAAAGAACTAGCCTGCGCGAAGCAGCGTTTTCATTTTTTCGTTACGGCAAAACTGGCGCTTCATCTCAACGACCAGCGCATTGCGAGAAAGTACGATCATCACGACGAAGGCCAGCGCCCCCGCGGCAACCTGCACCGCCAGCAGCGCGGCCAGCGGCAGATGGCCGCTGAGGATCGCACCCAGACCGTAGCTCACCGCCAGGGTCGGCAATGAGAGATAGAACGGCAGCCACAGGCTCAGGATGTACTGACGGTAGCTGGAGCCCAGCACCGGTTTAATCATGATGAAGTAGCTCAGGACGGTATTGACGATCTGCACCAGTAGGAAGCCCAGCGTCACGCCAATGGCGCCCGCCATGTGTCCGCCGACGATAATTGCCGGAATAAACAGGAAGGTTTTGAATACGTTGAATTTAAAGCTGATGTCCACGCGCGCTTTAGCCATCAACAGGGACCCAATCGGGTTCCCCACGGAGCGCAGCAGCCCTACCACGCACAGCAGCTGAAGGATCGGGATAATACCGTTCCACTTCTCGCCAAACACCAGCGGCACGAAGTTGCTGGATACCACCATCAGCCCCAGCAGCACCGGGAAGTTGATAATCCCCACCACCGAAAGCAGCTTGTAGAAATTAACGCGCAGCTTTTCGGTGTCGTCCTGAATCTTGGCAAACGCCGGGAACAGCACGCGGGTGATTATTGGGTTCAGCTTCATCGGCGGCACCACCGCGACGTTGTAGGCCAGGTTGTAGCCCCCCGCCACGCTCGCGCCGAGAATACGTGCCAGCACCAGCGTCGAAAGATTGGTGTTCACGTAGTTGATAATGCTGTCCGCCGTCAGCCACGCGCCAAAGCGCAGGTTGGACGAGACGGACGCAAGAGAGAAATGCAGTCCCGGGCGGTAAATTTTACGCCCAAAGTAGCCGAACAGCAGCGTGCGCACGGCAGAGTTCACCAGGTAACCGAGGATGGCGGTCATCGCCAGCGGCCAGAAATGGGCGCTCACGACGGTAAAGGTAAAGCCCGCCAGCACGGCGCTGGTCTCGATCATGCCGATCTTATTGAACTCCAGCTCTTTCTGCATCAGCGCGCGGAACTGCTGCCCATGGGGGATCACCACGAACGCAAACGACAGCGTACGCATCAGCGGGGCGAGATCCGGGTTGTGCAGCACGCTGGCGATGGTATCGCTCAGCAGGAACACCAGCACAAACACGAAAATCCCCAGCCCCACGTTCAGCCAGTAGAGCGTGGTCAGCTCAAGATGGCTGATCTCTTTGCGCTGGATAATCGAGTTGGCGATACCAAAGTCAGACAGCGTATCGGCCAGCGCAATGATCACCAGCGAGACGGTCAGCAGGCCGAACTGGTGATTATCGATAATGCGCGCCAGCACCGTCATCTGCACCAGGCCGAGGCCAATGATGACGATGGTCGCCATCGCTGACCACTTGGCGCCGCTGATGGTTTTTTCACGTAAGCTCATCTTAGTACGCCGCTTTGTTCACGAAACCTTTGAAAATGGTCAGAAAAACAATCTTGATATCGAACCAGAGGCTCCACTCGCGGATGTACTCCAGATCGAACTCGATGCGTTTTTCCATTTTTTCCAGCGTGTCGGTTTCGCCGCGCCAGCCGTTGATTTGCGCCCAGCCGGTGATGCCCGGCTTCACCTTATGGCGCAGCATGTAGCCTTCAATCAGCGAGCGGTACTGCTCGTTGTGCGCCACCGCGTGCGGACGCGGGCCAACAATCGACATCCCGCCGGTAAAGACGTTGATAAACTGCGGCAGCTCGTCCAGCGAGGTGCGGCGCAGGAAGTTCCCCACGCGGGTGACGCGCGGATCGTTCTGCGTGGCCTGGGTCACCACCTTGTCGTTCTCCATCACCTTCATGGAGCGGAATTTCCACACCATAATCGGCTTACCGTCCATGCCGTAGCGGGTCTGACGGAAGATAACCGGTCCTGGCGAGCTCAGCTTCACCGCGAGGGCAATGCAGCACAGCACCGGGGAGATGAGCAGCAAAATCAGCGAAGAGAGCACGATATCTTCCAGACGCTTCAGCACGCGGTTAATACCGGACAGCGGCGTGTCGTACAGCGGTACGACCGGCACCCCGTTCACCTCTTCAATACGGGAGTGAAGAATGTTGAAGGTAAACACATCCGGGATCAGGATCACTGAACAGGTGGTATCCGCCAGCTCGCGCATCAGCTGCTTAATGCGGGATTCGTCTTTCATCTGCATGGCGATGTAGACGTTGTGAATTTTGCCGGCTTTGGCATCGTCAATCAGCTGATCGTAGTTGCCCGCCCAGTCGGCAGGCACGCCGCCAGGCTTTGCGTCGTGATAAATCCCGACCACTTCAAAGCCTAACCATGGCTCTTTGCGGAAGCTGTCGAGCAGCACTTTCCCAACCGGCAGATCGCCTGCCACCGCCACGAAGCGACGGTTATAGCCCCGGTTGCGCAGCCAACCCGCGCCAAAGCGGATCAGGGAACGGCACACCACCATGCCGACGCTGGTCAACAGATACCAGCTCAGATAGGTCACGAGGCGATTATCAAAATCATGGCTAAATGCCACCAGGCCTGCGCTGAAGATCAGGCTCAGGGTCCAGTTCTGCAGCAGCAGCATCAGTTCAGTGGTCATTTTGACGCCGCGCCACGAGCGGTAGAAATCGGTCATACCGCCGATCATTTGAAACACGACCAGCGCAATCAGGGCCATCAGCAGATGCATATATAAGAACGGCAGCCCGCTGATCCGACACACCGCCCACAATCCACCGACCATGATGGTGATATCAGAAAAACGCTGCACCATAGAGATTAACGATGCATTCGTTCTCGCTCGTTCGCGTTTTTTTAGATTCGTCATCGTTGTTCCTGTATTCGGTTCCCCCTCCCACCGGGAGGGGCAGTTATTACTGATTCAACAGCGCCAGAATGTCCTTCGTTCGGGCTTCCATGAGCGCGGTGTCAGCGCGGGACTCCACGTTCAGGCGCACCACCGGCTCGGTATTGGACGAGCGCAGGTTAAAGCGCCACTGCGGGAACGCCATGCTGATGCCGTCGGTACGGTCAATTTCCAGCGCGTGGATGGCAAAGTGCTGCTCCACGCGGGCAATCGCCTCGGCAGGCTGTGCCAGCTTGCTGTTGATCTCTCCGCTCGCCGGGAACGCCGCCATACGGTCGCGCACCAGCTCGCCCAAGGTTTTCCCCTTCAGGCACAGCAGTTCAGTCACCAGCAGCCACGGGATCATCCCGCTGTCGCAGTAGGCAAAGTCACGGAAGTAGTGGTGGGCGCTCATCTCGCCGCCGTAGATGGCGTCTTCTTCGCGCATGCGCTCTTTGATGAAGGCGTGACCGGTTTTGGACATCACCGGCGTGCCGCCTGCGGCAGAAACCACGTCGACGGTGTTCCAGGAGAGGCGCGGGTCATGAATGATCTTCGCGCCAGGGTTTTTCTCGAGGAACGCTTCCGCCAGCAGGCCGACAATGTAGTAGCCCTCGATGAACTGCCCTTTCTCGTCGAACAGGAAGCAGCGGTCAAAATCGCCGTCAAAGGCGATACCCATGTCCGCGCCGTGTTCAATCACCGCGTTGCGGGTGTCGTCACGGCACTCCGGCAGCAGCGGGTTAGGAATGCCGTTCGGGAAGTTGCCGTCCGGGGTGTTGTGCACTTTGACGAAGGTCACCGGCACGTTCAGTGCTTTAAAGCGCGCTTCAAGGGCATCGACCACCGGGCCAGCCGCGCCGTTGCCGGAGTTAATCACCAGCTTCAGCGGCTTCAGGTTTGCCACGTTGATGTAGCCCAGCAGGTGGTCGATGTACTCTTTCTGCAGGTTGATTTTTTTGTAGCTGCCGCGCTTCGCCTCGTTCACCGGCGGGAAATCGTTGGCTTCCGCCAGACGCTGCACGTCGCGCAGGCCGGTGTCGCCGCTGATAGGACGGGCGCCCTTGCGCACCAGCTTCATGCCGTTGTAATCCATCGGATTGTGGCTGGCCGTCACTTCAATACCGCCGTCCACGCCCAGGTGGAAGGTGGCAAAGTAAATCTCTTCGGTTCCGGACAGGCCGATGTCCAGCACGTCTACGCCCGCGTCCTGCAGCCCTTTCGCCAGCGCCAGCTTGAGGGATTCGCTGGTCAGACGCACGTCACCGCCCAGCACGATGGTCTGCGGTTTTAAGTATTCGCCGTACGCGCGGCCAATGCGCCACGCAATGTCTTCATTCAGCTCTTCGCCCAGCTTGCCGCGAATATCGTAGGCTTTAAAACAGGTTAATTTATCCATGATGACCCCTTTTTCAGGCAACAGTCGGTCCTGACCACTAAATGGCCAAATTAATTTTTTTGTCATTCGTAGGCCCGGTAAGCGCAGCGCCACCGGGCATGATGCAGAGAGCTACACTCGCCCGTAGCGGTCCTGGAAGCGCACGATATCGTCCTCTTCCAGATACGAGCCGGAGCGCACCTCAATTAAGTCGAGAGGAATTTTCCCCGGGTTCTCCAGACAGTGCGTCGCCCCCAGCGGAATATAGATGGACTCGTTTTCGCCCAGCAGTTTCACTTCACCGTCAATGGTGACTTTGGCGGTTCCCGCGACCACCACCCAGTGCTCGGCGCGGTGATGGTGCATCTGCACCGACAGCCCCTCGCCCGGCTTCACGGTGATGCGTTTCACCTGATAGCGGTCACCGGCGTCAATGGAGTCATATTTGCCCCACGGACGGTAGACTTCGCGATGAATGTGGTGCTCGTGACGGCCATCCGCCTTGATCTTCTCCACCACTTTTTTAACGTCCTGCACGGCGTTACGGTCGGCAATCAGCACGGCATCTTTGGTCTGGACCACAACAAGATCTTTTACCCCAACCGTGGTGACCAGGCCGGACTCGGCGTAGACGTAGCTGTTTTCCGTTTTGTGGCTAATGACATCGCCGTGATGGACGTTACCCTCCGGGGTATGGGCGCTGATCTCCCACAGGGAGGACCAGGATCCAACATCGCTCCAGCCCGCATCCATCGGTACCACGACGGCGTCAGCCGTGCGTTCCATTACCGCATAGTCAATGGACTCTTCCGGACAGGCGAGGAAGGCCTCTTCATCCACGCGGATGAAGTCGAGATCCGGATCCACCACAGCCATCGCTTTCTCGCAGGCGCTCAGAATATCCGGGCGATATTTGCGCAGCTCTTCCAGATAGCGTCCGGCGCGGAACAGGAACATCCCGCTGTTCCAGTAATATTCCCCGCTGGCGACATACGCCTGCGCGGTTTCCAGATTCGGTTTTTCAACGAACTGCGCCACGTCAAACGCCACGCTGTCGCCTTCACCCGGCGTCACGTTGCCGCGACGGATGTAGCCGTAGCCGGTTTCCGGCAGATCCGGCACGATACCGAAGGTCACCAGCTTACCGCTCTCAGCGTAAGGAATGGCCGCACGCACCGCGTCGCGGAAGGCCTCTTCCTGCTGGATCACGTGGTCTGCCGCCAGCACCAGCATCAGCGGGTCACAGTCCGGGCTGCTGCGTTTTGCCGCCAGCGCCGCCAGGGCGATAGCCGGTGCGGTATTGCGTCCGGCAGGCTCCAGGATGATATTTTCTGTGAGTTTGTTCAGCTGGCGCAGCTGCTCGGCAACAATAAAGCGGTGCTGTTCGTTACAGATCACCACCGGGCTTTCACACTCCACGCCGTGGAGACGGTTTACCGTCGTCTGCAGCATGGTGAGATCCCCTTTCAGGCAGAGGAACTGTTTTGGATAGAGCACGCGGGACAGCGGCCACAACCGGCTACCAGAGCCACCAGCCATCACAACCGGATACAAAGTGGTTTGACTCATGATTTATCCCCGTATATCTGCAATAAATTGGCTCAGCACGTTCTCTTTCTCGAGTGTGCGTTCGGCATATTCACGTGCCACCGTGTTCACTTTTGGCATGGCAAGTGCCTGTTCAATGCCGGTGACCAGCGCCGGAACCGATTCCGGCTCTACGCACACCGCAATCCCCGGATAGCTGTCACACAGCTGGCCTAATTCAGTTTCGGCTTCGGCCGTAATCACCGCGTTACCGCCCACGGCCAGAATGTTGGTCAGCTTGGACGGCAGCACCGCGTCCGCCGCGCCGCGCTTTTGCACCACCAGATGGCAGTCGCCCATCTTCAGCAGCGCAGGCAATGCCTCGTAAGACTGAAGCGGGAAGAATTTCACGTTGGTCAGGCCGCGTTCGCTGACCATTTTTTCCAG
This sequence comes from Enterobacter cloacae complex sp. 2024EL-00227, assembly GCF_043945315.1. NCBI lineage: Bacteria > Pseudomonadati > Pseudomonadota > Gammaproteobacteria > Enterobacterales > Enterobacteriaceae > Enterobacter > Enterobacter cloacae complex sp. 2024EL-00227. The sequence goes on along the minus strand of NZ_JBIMQP010000001.1, from coordinate 396,905 downwards.
CCGCGCTTTTCCACCGCCCTGCCCGACAATCACAAACATCCATGGATGTTCGTTCAGCAGTTGAGCCGCCTCGATCACGCTCTCCAGCCCCTGCTTTTCGCCGATATTGCCTGAGTAAAGAATGATTTTTTGATCTTCAGGCAAACCGAGCTGCGCGCGCAGCGCCTGAGCGTCTTGCTCAGTCACGTCGCGAAAACGCGCCACTTCGGACCAGTTCGGGAAGAAGATCACCTTCTCCGCCGGGACGCCTTTCTCCTGCGCTTTGTTCATCATGGAGCGCGAGATCGTTGAGACGTAGTCCACGTTGTGTAAGCCACTGCGCTCAAACGCGCTGGCGAGCTTCGCCACCTTGCCGCCTTTGCTTTTGCCTGCCATCCCCAGGCCCAGCATGGCGTCCACTTCATAATCCTGAATGTGCAGCAGGGTGCGCGCGCCGGAGAGTTTGCCCAGCAGGCGCATGCCCGGCGTGCAAAACAGCGTCGGCACCACGCCGATAATGCGATCCGGCTTCCAGCGACGCTGCGCCATCAGCGGGAAGAAGCTGCTCAGGGCAAAGCTGCCGAGATGAATCAAGCGCTTCAGCGTCGAGGGCTGCTTAGGCACATACAGCGGGCAGCGCCAGACGGTCGCTGCACCCTCTTCGCGACGGTAGCGCCAGCTTGAGTAGCGCTCCCCCACTTTCCACTCCGGGTAGTACGGCGGCGCAGTAATGACCCGCACGTCATGTCCCTGGCTCGCCATCCACTCGACCATCTCGCCGGTGTATTTCCCGATACCGGTTAATTCCGGCGAGTAGTTGATTCCGTATACGAGGATCTTCATAAGCCCGGCACCCCGGACTGACGTTCAGCGAGGAAATAGGCACGGCTGTTGTCATGCACATTGTCGCTCGCCAGCAGCGCCTCTGGCGTCTGCCAGCGGTAGTCGTCATGCTGAGAATCAGGCAGACGCAGGTCTGCCTCACTCACCTTCAGGCGGAACCCCAGCACGATGTAGTGCGTGGAGAACCCGGTGCCCGAAAAGTTATCGTCATAGAAGTGCTGCCAGACCCCGTAAAACTGGCCCGCTGCCATCGGCAACTGCAGGCCCAGTTCCGCCAGAGTGAGACGCTCAAACGCATCGGTCAGCGTCTCATCCTTTTGCACGCGCCCGCCGGGCACGAACCAGAAGCCCTGTGCAGGACGGTTGGTTCGTTTCCCCAGCAAGAACTCGCCGCGTTCGTTCTCCACGATCAAATCAATTGAGATGAGCGGAGTGGAACGCACTACCGTGGCAAAATCTTCCTGACTTAAAAACATCGTTACCCCCGGAAGCGATGCTGGTTTTCCAGGAACCACTGATAGGTGCTGGCCAGCCCCTGCTCCAGTGACACCTCGTGATACCAGCCCAGCTGATGCAGACGGGTCACGTCCAGCAGTTTGCGCGGCGTGCCGTCCGGTTTCGTGGCGTCAAACACCACGCGGCCTTTGTAGCCCACCACCTGCGCGATGGTCTGCGCCAGCTCGCGAATGGTGCAGTCCACGCCGGTGCCCACGTTGATGTGCGACAGCATCGGCTCGGTGTTCTCCTGCCACACCTCGCGATCCAGCTCCATCACGTGAATGCTGGCCGCAGCCATGTCGTCCACGTGCAGGAATTCGCGCATCGGCGTACCGCTGCCCCACACCACCACATCCGGCGCATTCTCGGCGGTCGCCTCGTGGAAGCGGCGCAGCAGCGCCGGGATCACGTGCGAATTGCTCGGGTGGAAGTTGTCGTGCGGTCCGTACAGGTTGGTCGGCATTACCGAGCGATAGTCGCGGTTGTACTGACGGTTGTAGGACTCGCACAGCTTGATCCCGGCAATTTTGGCAATCGCGTACGGCTCGTTGGTGGCTTCAAGCGTGCCCTGCAGCAGCTCGCTTTCAGCGATGGGCTGTTTTGCCATTTTCGGGTAAATACAGGATGAGCCGAGGAACAGCAGCTTGTTCACGTTGTGCAGATGCGCCGCGTGAATGATGTTGCTCTCAATCATCATGTTTTCGTAGATGAAATCCGCCGGGTAGGTGTTGTTGGCAACAATGCCGCCCACCTTCGCCGCCGCCAGATACACCTGGTCAATACGTTCGTTTGCAAAGAAGTCCTGTACCGCACGGCTGTCGAGCAGGTTCAGCTCGTCGCGCGTGCGGACAACCACTTCGACGTCACCGCGCTGTTCGAGCTGGCGAACAATCGCGGAACCCACCATTCCGCGATGACCGGCGACAAAAATACGTTGTTTTGTCATTCTCAGGACTCCAGCGCGATGGCAACCTCGTAGCCATGAGACTTGAGCAGGGAGTGTTTTTTCGCTGCTTCAAGATCTTTGGCTACCATCTCGGAAACCATCTCCTGCAGAGTGGTTTCTGGTTTCCAGCCCAGCTTCTCGTGCGCTTTGGTTGGGTCGCCCAGCAGGGTTTCCACTTCAGCAGGACGGAAGTAGCGTGGGTCAACCTGCACAATCACGTCGCCTGGCTTCACGCCCGGTGCGTCATGGCCGGTCACGGAAACCACGATGCCCTTCTCTTCCACGCCGGTGCCTTCGAAGCGCAGCTTGATGCCCAATTGAGCGGCAGCCATTTCGACGAACTGACGAACGGAGTACTGCACGCCGGTGGCGATCACGAAGTCTTCTGGCTGTTCCTGCTGCAGCATCATCCACTGCATTTTCACGTAGTCTTTGGCATGGCCCCAGTCACGCAGGGAGTCCATGTTGCCGAGGTGCAGGCACGATTCCAGACCCTGCGCAATGTTGGCGATTGCGCGGGTGATTTTGCGGGTCACGAAGGTTTCGCCGCGACGTGGAGATTCGTGGTTGAACAGAATGCCGTTACAGGCGTACATGCCGTAGGATTCACGGTAGTTCACGGTGATCCAGTAGGCGTACAGTTTCGCTACCGCGTACGGAGAACGTGGGTAGAACGGCGTGGTCTCTTTCTGTGGGATTTCCTGCACCAGGCCGTACAGCTCAGAGGTGGATGCCTGGTAGAAACGGGTTTTCTTCTCAAGACCCAGGAAGCGGATCGCTTCCAGCAGACGCAGGGTACCCATGGCGTCCACGTCAGCGGTGTATTCCGGAGACTCGAAGGAGACCGCAACGTGGCTCATCGCGCCCAGGTTGTACACTTCATCCGGCTGCACTTCCTGCAGGATACGGGTCAGGTTGGAGGTATCGGTCAGGTCGCCGTAGTGCAGGTGGAATTTCGGGTTCGCCGCGTGAGGATCCTGATAAATATGATCGACACGTTCGGTGTTAAATGAAGACGCACGACGCTTAATACCGTGTACTTCGTAACCCTTTTCCAGCAGTAACTCTGCCAGGTAAGAACCATCCTGCCCGGTAACGCCGGTGATGAGAGCGACTTTAGACATGTTTATATTCCTCTACTTATGAATTTAATCAGTTTCAACGCGTTCGCGTATCACCACTGCGGGGTTGCCACGACAAATTTTATTTGCCGGTAGCGATTTAAAAACGCTGCTGCGGGCACCGACTACCGTGCCATCGCCAACAGAAACACCCGGTGCAACAAAAACATCCGTTGCCAGCCAGCATTTTTCACCGATCACAATAGGCGAAGCGGTAATATCAAAATGCTGACTCATAAAGTCGTGGCTGCCGGTGCACAAATAACATTTCTGTGAAACCACCGAATTCGCGCCAATCGTAATCTCGCCCAGGGTATATAACACCGCGTCATCCCCTACCCAGGCGTAATCCCCAAGTGTTAATTTCCAGGGATAGGTAATTTTCACCGAAGGACGAATGACTACGTTTTTTCCTATTTTTGCGCCAAACAGACGCAATAAAAATGCTCGCCAGCGGTACAGTATTTGCGGTGACCAGGCAAATAGGGTGGACTGAACCGCCCACCATAGCTGCACTTTAATACCGCCCGCCCCCCGAAAACCTTTCGGTACGGAGAAACCGTTCAGATCCTGCATTACGTTTCCTTATATTCAGGCTTTGTTATATAAGGCTTTCGTTTTACTCGTGGTACGCACGCGTAAAAAATAAGATAATTCCGCCCAGAATCCCGGCACGCGTAATATTTTACGCTGCACGTTTTTGGCATCCTGGCACAACTCCAGATTATTCGAGGTTGACACACCCCCCATTGAAAACTCAGATACCAGCCCTTTAATTCGGCGGAACGGGTAACCTGACTTATACAGACTGGCGGCCAGTGCATAATCGGATGACACTTTATACTGCAAATCGTAAGGCTGTTTTTTCAGACCTTTTACCGGGAAGAAAATGGCCTGATGGCTGGCCGGTAAGCTGTGGTAGATATACCAGCCCGGCTTCGCGCTGCGGCACACTTTATGTCCGTCGCCAAAATCAAGCAGCGCATCGCCAATATACATGGCGTCCTCTTTCTGGCGCGCCAGCTGACGGGCAAACAGCGCCACGTCGTCATGGAAGATATCACCCGAATTCAGGAAGATGGCATAACGGCCTTGCGCCATGTTAATGCCTTTGTTCATTGCATCGTAGATGCCTTTATCTTTCTCGCTGATGTAGCGTAAGTTGAACTCACCGTTGAGTTTTTCCAGAAACTCTGCCGTGCCATCGTTCGAGCCGCCGTCGACCACAATCCACTCAAAGGTGAGGCTTGGATCGCGCGCCAGGTTGCGCAGCGAGCGCCAGGTTTTTACCACCCCTTCGTAATTACGAAAAGCGACAGTAATGACGCTAAGAAACATAAATCACCTCATTTCGTCATACGTGCGTAATATTAAGCGCTTTGCGCAGAATAAACGGACAGACAATCAAGAAAGCATATTCCGGGCTAAATATTGACCCGGTAAAAAACAGCGACACCGGCGTAAACAGATAAAGTTGCACGCGAAAGTTCTGGTTATCACCAAACGCGTTAATCATCATTTTGAAAACTTTAAACAGATACCACAGCGTCAACAGTACGGCGAACCACGAAAAATAAATAATTAACAGATACAGACCATTGTCTATGGTTTTACCGACATCCGCACCGTTAAAGATTCCGAATGATGCAACATATTCGTAAAGTGAGCCGAATCTTACTACACCATCAATATGGGTTAAGGAATAACCCACCATCACCAGTGGTCCAATGATGCGATAATAGGACGAGGATCCTTCCGTTCCCAAATCACCCAGACGTTCTGAGATGTAGGGGAAGGCAAATATCACGCCCACCATAAATACCGTCAGGGAGATAATCGCCAGCGGCAGTTTTTTCTTAATCGCATCTTTGTTCAGGTACTGAAACGCCCATTCCAGCAGGTAAAACAGGATAAATGTCATTACCCCTGAGAACGATCCAGACAGAACGATTCCTGCAAGAATCATAGCATCGGTCTTAGGCGTTTTGATACCAAACTGTTTGATGCTGAGCCAAATTGAGATTAACGCCAAAGCGAAAAACGCCGGTTCAAAATAGAGGGCCGTGGTACGCTTCCCGCCGAACTTGATGAAGTTCAATACATAGCTGTTGCTGTAAATGAGATATTTCGAAATTATCTCCATCAGGCTGCTGCCGCCGGTGAGAATAATTTGCGCCATCTCCATAGCAGCAAGCATAACAATTAACGCAACGGCAATATAAAAGAACCTGAGGATTTTCCGATAATTGTGCGGAGAAATCGTTTTAAAGCGAATACTCCAGACCATGCCGATAATAATGACAATATAAACAAACAGCATGGTCGAGGTGACGTATTTACTGGCATCCAGCGACTGGCCGAAGATATAGTTAAACAGCGTCAGACCCGTACCCAACCCTAAGGCAATCATCAGCTTCTTCAGGTTGATTTTATCGACATACAGCAGAAGCAGAACGGGCAAGAAGGTGACGATGGTTATCGGGAAGCTTTCGCCGAGCTGGGCAATCTTAACGTTGACCAGCAGGTAAATCAGCGGCAGCAGCAGATAACTACAGATTCTGATAGAACGAGACATACTCCTCCAGCATCTGTTGTCCACTGTAGGCCTTGCGGCTGCGGTTGCGGAACGATTCCAGGTCGGTGCCAAAAACGGCCTGAGCGATCTGCGCCTTCGGCAATTGCACCAGCGGCAGAACCTCCTGCTCCGCAAAAGTTTTCCCGCCGGATTTTTCCAGCACCTCACGTGCCGCATCGCTGTGGGTGGCAATCACCGGCACGCCGATGGAGAGCGCTTCACAGAGGATCAGCGGGTAGTTATCCACGCGGGAGCTGAACACCAGCGCATCCATTTCATTCAGCGCGCTCATCAGCTTGCGCTTATCGGTTTCAAACCCGTGGTTGACCACGTTAGCCCCTTCGAACGGTGAAAATTTGCCGAAGGTGTGAAGCTCAATTTTGTCACCCAGCGCCATCATGTCGCGCACCAGCTGCTGGTTGGTTTTCCCGTCGTAACGCAGGTCATGCGCAACGATAGCGATTTTCGGTTTGCCCGTGGTTTGCGCCACCGGCGTCAGGTCGGCGAGAATGGCTTCCGTCGCCACGTCGATGCCGTTGTTAATAATCTGGCAGCGCCCTGCCCCGTACAGACTGTTGAAGGCATCGGCCACGTGCTGGCTCGGGGAGATAAACGTACAGCCGAGCGAGAGCATGTCGCGGAAAAGCTGGCGCTTTCCGGCCACCAGCTTGTGCGCGCGATCCACCTTCACCGGCGGATAGTTGCTCAGCGTCGGGCATTTCTGGCAGTTGTTTTTCCAGCCTTCGCAGCCGTCGGTAAACGCGCAACGGCCGGTTACGCTCCAGTGATCGTGCAGCGTCCAGACGAAGCGGGTGTCGGGCTTGTGGGCCTGCACCTTCTGGCAAAACGCCACCACCTCTTCCAGATTGAGCCAGTAGCTGTGCAGCACGTGAAAATGCAGCACAACCGGGCCGGTAGTGCGGGTCACCGTGCGATAAAGCGTATTCAGGTTGCCAAACAGATCGCGGTTAAACAGACGGAACAACGCAATGTTGGCAATCGAGGTCAGGCGCGGCGTGTGCTTATGCACCTGCGGGAAGTTATCGTGACTGACGCTTTTCTTGCCGCCCTTGCCATAGCCATAAATAAAACGAGACTGAAGTCCTTTTTGCAGCGCGCGCTGGTGTAGATCCAGCGCCACCCCTGCCGCTCCGCCTTCTGCGAGGCGTACGTTAAATTGCAGAATATTCATTTAATCACCTTCACGCGGGCTTTTTCTCCCACCACCAGCGCGTTATCCGGAATGGTGTCCAGCACCACGCTGCCCGCACCAATCGTGACGTTGTTACCAATCGTAATGTCGCCAATGATCACCACGTTCGCGCCCAGCTCGACGTTATTGCCAATGACCGGGCAGGCCAGGCTGTCTGGCCCACGGTTGCCAATGGTCACCCCATGGCGGATGGTGAAATCATCCCCGGCGACCACGAACTTGTTGATCACCACCGCATAGCCGTGATGGATGGTAAAGCGACGGCCAATGGTGGCAGCGGCCTGAATTTCATAGCCAAAAAAGCATTCGGTAATGATGCGGTACAGCACCAGCACGGGGGCCGCCCAGATGTTGTTCAGGATATTTTTCTTACGCCACACCGAGCAAAAATGCGCGATGCGGTACGCCAGAACCATGCAGCAAGGACGCAGGCTCCAGCTGTTAGCGCGGCAATCTTCCAGAAACATTATTTCCCCCGAAGTCCATCAGCCAGGCGCTTGCCGTTACGTATGGACAACAGCGTCAGCAGCGTGCGCCAGTTCATGCGCTTATTGCGGATCTGATAGAGGGTAAAGAGCTGATATTTACGGCTGGCACGGTCAAACTTGTCCTTGTGCTTGCGGTAAAAATGGAAGTAGCCCGAGAACTTCTTCGGCGACGAGGTGATCTGCATCTCCCCGTGGTTGATGTGCAGGATCTGCGTGGCCTCTTCCACTTTCCACGGCTCGCCATACTCCACCACCATCCGCAGGAAGATGTCGTAATCCTGCGCGGCCTTCAGTTCGGTATCGAACAGGCACTCCTTGAAGCGCCACGCCCAGGTGAAGACCTGGTTACCAATGATGTTGCGCTTGTAGAACAGGCGTCGAGAGTACGGTGATTTCGGATAGAGCGGCAGGCTGGCAGGCTGCGAGTACACCTCGCCCTGACAGACATAGTCGTTGGCATACAGGAACGCGTGCGTGACCAGCTGCTCTTTATGCGACAGGAAAATAGACAGGCGGTTCGGCGTCCATTCGTCATCGTCGTCGATGCCGGTCAGATACTGACCTTTGGCCTGCATAATCGCCTGATTTCGTACAGCGCAGGCGCCGGAGTTAATCTCGTTGTGGGTATAGACCACCCGCGGGTCGTTGAGGTCAGTCACGAATTTTTGCAGCTGTTCATACGAGGAAGAGCAGTCATCAACGATGATCAGCTCCCAGTTATCGTAATCCTGACGTAACACCGACTTGATTGCGCGGATCGCCAGCTGCTGACGATTCCATGTCGGCATATAGATTGAAACTAAAGGGCGTTGTGTGGTCATGATCTTCCCCTGATCCCTCACCCCGCCCCTCTCCCCTCGGGAGAGGGTTAGGGTGAGGGGGATTGTTATTTGCTGTCAGACTTATATTCGTACTCGTAATACCCGTAATCCTGGTACCCGGTCGCACGGCGGAAGATGGAGTTCAGGATCACCCCTTTCACCTCAATCCCGTTCTGCTCGAAGCGGCTCAGGCTGGTTTCCACCTCTTTCAGCGTATTCACCGCGTAACGCGCCACCATCAGCGTCGTACCCGCATGGCGCCCCACAACGGCAGCGTCGGTCACGGCGAGAATCGGCGGCGTATCGATCAGCACCAGGTCGTAGTTTTTGCTCGCCCACTCCACCAGCTCGGTAAAGCGTTCGCTCATCAGCAGCTCGGACGGGTTAGGCGGTACCTGACCACGTGGGATCAGGTCAAATTTCGGCACGGTAGTCGGTTTTGCGCTCTGGCTGATGTCACCTTTGCCAAGCAGGATCTCCGACAGACCGTTGACGTTATTGGTGCCCAGCAGCTCGTGGGTGTAGCCCTTGCGCATATCGCAGTCGATCAGCAGCACGCGCTTGTTGGTCTGGCTAACGACCGCTGCCAGGTTGGCGCAGACGAAAGTTTTACCGATTGACGGGCTAACACCGGTCAGCATCAGGACGTTGTTTTTAGCCTGCATCATGGCGAAGTGCAGACTGGTACGCAGGCTGCGTATCGCTTCAATCGCCAGGTCGGTTGGGTTACCCACCGCCAGCAGCTGGCTCTGTTTGTAACGCTTAACGCCTTTGATGGTTTTGACGCTGTCACGGGATTTTTGCCACTCAGACAGCGGAATGCTGGCATAGACGTTGATACCGTTCTCTTCCAGCACCTGCGGGCTTTCGATACCGCGGTTGAACAGCGAACGCAGCAGCACGCCAACGATGGAGAGCATCAGGCCGAGAATAATGCTGCCGAGAATGATCAGCGCTTTCTTCGGCTTCAGCACGCCAGGCTGGGTAATGGCCGGGTCGACGATGCGCACGTCACCCACGGTGCTTGCCTCGGTGATTTTCAGCTCCTGCTGCTTGTTCAGCAGCTGCATATAAACCTGCTGTCCGGACTCCACGTCGCGGGTCAGACGCACGATCTCCTGCTGGGTTTTCGGCATCGCGGTCACGCGGTCATTGAGCTTCGCCTTCTCCTCTTCCAGCGTGCGGCGTTTCTCCAGCAGGGTGCGGTAGGCCGGGTGGCGTTTGGTGTAAAGCTTGGAAATCTCCGCCTCTTTGAAGGTCAGCTCGTTAAGCTGCGCATCAATATTGACCATCGAATCGAGGACCGATTTCGCCTCCAGCGGCAGGTCGACAGAGTCTTTATCCTGGCGGTAGGCGTTCAGCTTGTTCTCGGCATCATCCAGGCGGGCGCGCACTTCCGGGAGCTGTTTCGACAGGAACGCCAGGCTTTTCGCCGCTTCAGCCGACTTACGCTCAACGTTCTGCTCAAGGTAGTTGCGGGTAATGCTGTTCAGGATGTCGCGGATCTGATCCTTATCTTCCCCGGTAAAGGTCATGCTCAGCACGCCGGTGTCCTTACCGTTTTCGGTGACGGTCAGGTTGTTTTGCAGGTTGTTGATCATCCCCAGCGTGGAGAATTTGGTGACGGTAAACTCCCCGCCCTCCTGGGCGTTGATCGCACTGACCATCATGCTGACGCCGTCTTTGCTCAGCATCTGTCCGACTTCACCTCGCGCGCTAAAGCCCGCGTCGCTGGTCAACTGATACTGTTTCGGGCCAAGCACCGTCAGGGTAAAGGTCTGATCGGCTGCCCCTTTTGGCAGCACGAAGTCAGTGACCTTCACCGTGTCGTTGCTTCTGCCCATCAGCCGATCCCAGCCCGCACCAAAGATTGGGAAGGTATTTTTGGTGACGGAGATATCGAGCCCAAGGTCGTGAACCGTTTTACCCAGCACCAGACGTGACTGGATGAGCTGGATTTCAGCGTCAGAGGCCGGCGGCTTGTTCGCCAGCGCGGAGCCAATGTCCTGCACCAGCGAGTTACCGGTATTCTGCTCGATCTGCACCAGCGCATCGGCGCTGTAGATAGGGGTGGCGAACAGCGTATAGACGACGGCCGCCGCGGCAAACACGGCGGTAATGCCCAGCACCCACCACTTTGCCTCGATAACCGTGCCAACCAGGCGCCCAATATCAATTTCATCACTGCCCGAAGTCGGGGCGGCAGAAGGTTTTGTTTTTTCTGTCATTGTTATCCCTGCTGAGCTTTCAGTGCCTGCGCCCACTGTTGGGCAGACTGGTCAAGTAAGGTGTAAACCGCCTCGAAAGCCTCATGGCTTTTGCGATATGGATCGGGGATTTCACGTTCATTGTCCCAGTGTCCAAACAGCATCACCTTACCGCGCATCTCCGGAGCGATATCGCACAGCGCTTGAATATGGCGTTTTTCCATCGCCAGAATCAGGTCATACTCACGGCACATGCGGCCAGTGACCTGGCGGGCAACATGCCCGTCGAGAGAGAGGTGATGGTCCCGCGCCACGCTCATTGCGCGCTCATCGGCACCTTTACCGACCAGTGCACCCAGCCCTGCCGAATCAACGGTCAGTTCGGGCTGGTAGTGTTTCAACAACCGTTCAGCCGTAGGGGAACGGCAAATGTTCCCCACGCATACCACCAGAATTTTGTTAAACATCGCGGATTACCAGGTATGAATGTCGCGCGCCGTATCCGTCATGTAGCGAACGCCACTGATGGTTGGCAGCAACTGGTTGATCAGACGGTTCCAGCGGGCAACCGGTGCGGTAGTGACATACACCACGTCGTATGGCTGGAGACGGAACTCCGTCGCCATCACCAGAGAGGTCGCATCGGACATATCCAGCTGGTAGATGTTGGCAATCTTGCCTTTCGCGCTGCCCTCACCTTTCAGCGGACGGATCACGAAGATACCGGTCGCGTTAGAGGTCGTCAGATCGATACCCTCAGCATTGCCCAGCGCTTCGGTCAGCGTCATACCGCTGAAGTCCATCTTGAGGGTGCTCTGTTTCTTCACTTCACCCATCACGAAGACTTTAAGATCGTCATTGCGTGGTACATAGAGGATGTCGCCCGGATAAAGCAGGCGGTTCTGGGTCAGATCGCCGTTTTGCATCAGCGCCTGCAGCGAAATGCGCTGCTCTTTCCCGTTGTGGGTCAGTACCACGTTGCGCCAGTCGGCGCCGTCGGTTAACCCGCCTGCGGCGTTAATGGCGTCCAGCACGGTCAGAGGAACGTTGGTGATGGCCTGCTGACCAGATTTGTTCACCTGGCCGGAGATATAGGCTTTTTGCGAGCGGAATGCGGCGATATTAACGTCCACCTGCGGATCGGCGATGTACTGCGCTAAGCGGCCGGTAATATCACTGCGGATCTCGGCAAGCGTTTTCCCTGCTACATGGACTTTACCAATGTAGGGATAGAACATGGTGCCATCTGACTGCACCCAGTTACCGGTGTCGCTTGAGCTACGGTACTGGCCCGCTGGCGTGGTCAGTTCGGGGTGATCCCAGACGGTCACGTTAATGACGTCTCCAGGCCCTACGCGATACTGGTAGGAAGCAATTTCCTGGTCCAGTGACATATTTGGCTGGGCAACGTTTGGACGTGGGCGTAATTGTTCGACCAGACGAGGCGTAAGTGGATAAACATTCACCATTTTGTCGAGATCAAAATCGGCATCCTGTTGCTTGATCACATCCTTGCCCATTGTAGACATATTGCTTCCGGGAAAGACCGTGCAACCGCTCATCAAGGTCACAGACACCAATAATGGCATCAATTTCATTTTGGAGTTCATCATTGATTATTTATCACTTTGGCAGAGTAATTATCCTGTGCAATTTAAATACGTGTGAATCTAAAATGCATTAAGAATGTAGCTAATTAAATAAAAATATAAGTGGCATCATTCCTAAAAAAACGCTATTTGGCCAGTCACTGTTGACAACGTAATCATGGCCCACCCACACACATTCAGGCACGCTACCGCCCTTGGCTTCCAGCTACCAATACGCTATAACACAATGAATTACAGGCAAAAAACCGCAAGAATTTTTTGCTGGTGAAATAAATGAAGCATTCAAAATACGCAGGCACTATTTCGTTAATCGCCCAAAAAAAACATCAATCCTTAACGGGAGATATCCTTTTTTAGGCTAATAATCTTGTAACAGTTAATCCCAAAACAGGCAAGAAAACGGGTTCCGAACGTCAACTTTTAAGAATTTATTTAGAAATGCACTTTATTTTTAAGAATTTCTTTATGTTGACAGCGTTATGATTGAACATCTTTTAATGCGATATTTCTTAATTTTGTTATTTCGGATAAATACAGATTTTCTGGATAAATTAAAACTATTATACCCGCCAGTTTTAATTTAATGATTATTGAGAGAAATCTCATACTGACATTGCATTTTCCCACAGCTTTATCCATGATCGAATTGTGTCATTAGTCATGTTACAGAAGGTATTGCTACTACTATGGAATGGATTGCCGATCCCTCAATCTGGGCCGGGCTGGTTACGCTGGTTGTCATCGAGCTGGTGCTCGGGATTGATAATCTGGTTTTTATCGCCATCCTCGCTGAAAAACTGCCCCCTTCCCAGCGCGATCGCGCGCGCGTAACGGGGCTGCTGCTGGCGATGGTGATGCGCTTACTGCTGCTGGCCTCTATTTCCTGGCTGGTCACGCTCACTCAGCCTCTGTTCTCCATTCACGGTCTGAGCTTTAGCGCCCGCGATCTGATCATGCTCTTCGGCGGGCTATTCCTGCTGTTCAAAGCCACCGTGGAGCTCAACGAGCGGCTGGAAGGCAAAGACAGCGAGAACCCGACCCAGCGCCGCGGAGCAAAATTCTGGCCGGTGGTCGCGCAAATCGTGGTGCTGGATGCGGTCTTCTCCCTGGACTCGGTGATCACCGCCGTCGGGATGGTGGACCACCTTGCGGTGATGATGGCCGCGGTCATTATTGCCATCACGCTGATGGTCATGGCCAGCAAGGCACTGACCCGCTTCGTGAACAGTCACCCGACCATCGTTATTCTTTGCCTGAGCTTCCTGCTGATGATTGGCTTCAGCCTGGTGGCCGACGGTTTTGGCTTCCATATTCCGAAAGGCTACCTGTATGCCGCCATCGGGTTCTCCGTCATGATTGAAGCGCTTAACCAGCTGGCGATATTCAACCGCCGTCGTTTCCTTTCCGCCAATCAGACTCTGCGTCAGCGCACAGCCGACACGGTCATGCGTCTGTTAAGCGGCAAGAAAGAGGATGCGGAGCTGGACGCCGAATCCTCCGCCATGCTGGCCGACCACAGCGACGGGCAGATCTTTGACCCGCAGGAACGACGGATGATTGAGCGAGTGCTCAATCTGAACCAGCGTACGGTCAGCAGCATTATGACGTCGCGGCATGACATTGAGCATATTGACCTGACGGCCCCGGAAGCGCACATTCGCGCCCTGCTGGATAAAAACCAGCACACCCGCGTGGTGGTGACCGGCGGGGAAGCGGAAGAGGAGCTGCTGGGCGTGGTACACGTCATTGATCTGCTCCAGCAGCAGCTCCACGGTGAGCCGCTCAATCTCCGCGCCCTGGTTCGCCAGCCGCTGGTCTTCCCGGAGGGGCTGCCGTTGCTTTCTGCCCTTGAGCAATTCCGTAACGCGCGCACCCACTTTGCCTTTGTGGTGGATGAGTTTGGTTCGGTGGAAGGGCTGGTCACGCTCAGCGACGTGATGGAAACCATTGCCGGTAATCTGCCAAACGAGGTGGATGAGATAGACGCCCGCCACGACATTCAGAAAAACGCCGACGGCTCGTGGACGGCTAACGGCCATATGCCGCTGGAAGACCTGGTGCAGTATGTGCCGCTGCCGCTGGATGATAAACGGGAATACCACACCATTGCCGGTCTGCTGATGGAGTATTTGCAGCGTATCCCACAGCCGGGGGAAGAGGTTCAGGTCGGCGACTATCGGCTTAAAACGCTCCAGATTGAAAACCATCGCGTGCAGAAGGTTCAGCTGATACCGCTGCGGGAAGAGGAAGAACTGGATTTTGAGGTGTAAAAAAGCCGGGTGGCGTTTCGCTCACCCGGCCTGCGGCGTTCGGTTTTTGTAGGCCGGGTAAGGCGAAGCCGCCCCCCGGCGCAACAGGCATCAAAGCTTATCCAGCAGCTTCTTCACATCCTTGCCGTCCTGTGAATCTTTATTACGATCCGCCCAGCCGCTGAGTCGACGTTTCGCTTCATCCTGCAGATGCTTACGCAGGATCTGATCCACCTGCAGACTGTAATTCAGGGCCTGCCATTTGCCGTATACGGTCAGCGGGACCGGCGTCTGTTTCAGGAAGTCGATGAGCTTGCTTTCCCCCTGCCAGCCGGAAAGTACCCGCACGTTAAAGCGCGTGTCCGCCGTCTCTTTGACCAGATCCAGCTTACCCTCGCCCGTTACTGATAAGAGTGAAGAGGTACCCTGCATTCCGTCGAGAGAGAGTTGTCCGTTGTTCAGCGTCAGGTCCGTGGTGAAGCTGTCGAGGCGCGTGGCACTGTCGTAGCTCTCCTGGGCTTTCACATCGCTGCTGCGCTCCACCGCCTGCTGCACCAGTTGCTGGAAGTTAAGCCCTTCCATACGGGAGTTTTTCAGATCAAGATGCGCCTGCCCTTGCCACTCGCGGCGGAAAGCATCGGCATCAATTTTCGTGCCCGAGAAATCACCCGCGAGCGTCAACTGCCCCGTCAGAGAGATCGGGTAGTTAAACGCGGTCAGGATGGTCCCTATCTCAACGTTATCGAGACGCGGCTGGAATTCGGCGCTGGCAACGTCTTTACGGACATCCAGCGTGCCGGGCAGTGAGAAGTGTCCTGCGCCCATCTTGCCGCTCAGTTCGGAGATCACCAGCAAACCGTTATGGTTAAACATCTGGCTGCTCACGTCGGTAAAGTCCATGCCGCGCCAGCGCAGGCTGGTGGCTTTCAGCAGAATATCCGCCGTGAATCCGCGCAGAGCGTTATAGTCAGGTTGATCGAGATTCGACGAAATAACCGGACGTGATACCGGTGCCTGGCTTTGCCCCGTCTGCGTCGCCTCGCTGTCCGTGGCGCTGGCTGGCAGAGGTGGCAACAGGTTTTCCAGGTTGAGCTTGTCAAATTGCAGATTCAGCACCCACTTCGGCTTCTCTTCAAAGGTGACACTCGCCTGCCCCTTCAGGCTACTGTCATTTGCCTGCAGGTTGAGATTATCCAGCTCCAGCTGTTTTTGTTCCTCACGCCACACGGCCTGCAGCGTTCCCTGACCGGCGATCCCCTGGGTGGGCAGATTGGCCCCCGTCAGCTGCCAGTTAAGCTGCTGGATGTTCGCCGTGAGCTGATGCGGATAGTCTGACGCATTCACATTAGCATTCAACGACAGCGTCAGATCCCGCTGATCGCGGTTCACGCGCCCGCTCAATTCCACCGATGCAAGATGGTGCTCATCCTGTTCCATCTGCAGATTAATGTTGCGAACGGTGACCAGCTCTTCGTGCTCATGCTGGAAAACCAGCACGCTATCGGCCACTTTCAGTTTGCCAATATCAAAGGACCAGCCAGTATCAGACGGTTCATCAGGCAGGGTATTTTCACGCGGTGCCACCGGCGCGTTGGCATCACGGACAGCTTCAGTTTGCGGGGTGAGCTGAATCACCGCGCCTTTCAGCATCACCTGATTCACCTGCAGCTGATGGGAAATGAGCGGGATCAGCGCCACATCAAGGCGCATGTTGTCTGCGGACACCAGCGGCTGGGACGCCCCCGGCGCCGTGAGCGACATGCGGCCAGAGAGAATGCTGAGCTGCGGCCAGACGTGCCAGCGCAGCGGCCCGTCCAGCTTCAGTTGATAACCACTGCGTGCCTCAACCTGCCGCACCATATACGCGCGGAAGTCGTTAGGGTTAACCAGCAGAACCAACGCCGAAAGGCCAGCCACCAGCACCACCAGCAAAATCATCAGCGTTGTCAGAACTCTTCTCATGGCATCCTCAATGGACTAACGATCAGTCTTTATCAATACGGCTGGCAACCGCACCCTGCTGGTCGCGATATTTTGCGTCCTGACGGCGGTTATACGGCCTGTCTGCCGGGCCTGACAGCGGTTCAAAACTTAACGCGCCGATCATCATCCCCGGACGAAGCGCCAGCGGCAATTTACCGGCATTGAAGAATTCCAGCACAATACGGCCCGACCAGCCTGGATCGATACGGTGCGCGGTCACGTGTACCATCAGTCCCAGTCGCGCCAGCGAAGAACGGCCGTCAAGCCAGCCGACGAGGTCCGCAGGCAGGGTGACGGATTCAAACGTTACCGCCAGCGCCAGTTCACCCGGATGCAGATAAAAGGCTTCGCCATCTTCGATTACGATTTCGTCACTCATCACGCGATCGAGCGCGGCGCTGACTTCGTCCTTCGGTCCGCTGAGGTCAATGAACGGTGCGGTATGGCCGCTAAAGGTGCGGAATTTATTCCCCAACCGGACATCGACGGTCACCCCATTGATACGCTCAATAGGTGGACGTGGGGTAATAGACAAACGGCCTTCATCCAGCCAGGCTTCAATATCGCGATCACAAAGACGCATGCCTTTTTCTCCTTTCATGCATCGTACCCTGAGCCGGTAAGCGCTCAGGGTAAAACCAGGTTATCTCTGAACGGTACACAATTCACGCGGCTTATTCAAAAAACTGGCTGATTTTCGCTTTTAAGATATCGATCGCGATGCGGTTTTTACCCCCGCGCGGCACGATGATATCGGCGTATTGTTTGGAGGGCTCAATAAACTGCAGGAACATCGGGCGGACCGTTTTCTGGTATTGCGCCATCACGGAGTCCATTGAGCGGCCGCGTTCATTAACGTCACGCTTGATGCGGCGCATCAGGCAAATATCCAGCGGGGTATCGACGAAAATCGAGAAGTTCATGGATTCACGCAGGCGGGCGTCGGTCAGCAGCAGGATGCCTTCAAGGATAATGACCTTTTTCGGCTCGATGCGGATCGTTTCCTGGGTGCGGGTATGTTCTACGTAACTGTAAACGGGCAGTTCGATCGCCTGGCCGCTCTTAAGCGCTTCTAAATGCTGGAACAGCAGGCTGTGATCCATCGCATTTGGGTGGTCATAGTTCGTTTTAACGCGCTCTTCCATCGACAGATGGGATTGATCTTTGTAATAGCTGTCTTCGGGAATGACGCCGATATGCTCATCACCTACTTGTTCACGCAGTTCGCGATAAAGCGTACTGGCAATTAGACTTTTACCTGAAGCCGATGCGCCGGCGATGCCTATAATGACGCACTGATGAGACTTATCAGTCATAAATTTAGCGACCTGATTAACCTGGATGTAAAGGAAGGACGACGCCGGAGCGTCAAACGCGGCAATTATAGGGATTTCGCGGGCGTGATACCAGTCGAATACTCAGGTTCTGCGAGACTGACCGAAAAGTGACGAGTTATTCCCTGAATGAAATTTAAATGCGCATTTTTTCGCCGCTTACCCGTTTTTTTTCACGGAGTAAGTATTTAATAAGTCTGTGTTGTCAAATTCTGAGCGGTCACCATATGAATTGTAAATTGTTTGTACTAGCATAAACCAAATTATCAAATTCACGCGTTCGGACATCTTCTTCCCTGACGGCATGGCGTCTCTGGATAAAGCGGTAATGAATAAACAATACCAGCGGGTTTTGGTGACCACCCCACATCCTTTATTACGACTTGTCTGTCTGGGCCTGGTCACCTTTATCTTTACCTTATTTTCGCTGGAGCTCACCCGCTTCGGCACCCTGCTGGCCCCGCTCTGGTTTCCCACCGCCATTATGATGGTGGCGTTTTACCGCCATGCCGGAAAAATGTGGCCGGGCATTGCCCTGGCCTGTTCGTTCGGCAATATTCTGGCCTCATGGATGCTGTTCTCCTGGGGGTCGGTCAGCCTCATCTACCCTGCGGTCAACGTCATTGAGGCCGTTATCGGCGCGCTGTTCCTGCGTAAATGGCTCCCGTGGTACAACCCGCTGCAGAATCTGAACGACTGGATCCGCGTGGCCATCGGCAGCGCGCTGGTGCCGCCACTGATGGGCGGCATTCTGGTGTCTCTGCTGGCACCCGGCTCTGAGCCCCTGCGTAATTTCTTCGTCTGGGTGTTGTCAGAAGCCATTGGCGCACTGGCACTGGTGCCACTGGGGCTGTTATTTAAGCCGCATTATCTGCTGCGCCACCGTGACCCGCGATTGCTGCTGGAAACGCTGACCACGCTGGCCGTGACGTTAGCGCTCAGTTGGGCAGCCATCACCTGGCTGCCGTGGCCCTTCACCTGCGTGATCGTTCTGCTGATGTGGAGCGCCGTGCGCCTGCCGCGGATGGAAGCGTTCATGGTGTTTCTGGTCACCGTGATGGTGGTGTCGCTGATGATTGCCCGCAATCCTCTGGCGCTGACCACCCAGCACGCCGGGCCGATGCTGAACGCCCCCTGGCTGTCGTTCCTGATGCTGCTCCTGCCCGCTAACGTGATGACCATGGTGATGTACGCCTTCCGCGCCGAACGCAAACATATCACCGAAAGCGAAGAGCGCTTTCGTAACGCGATGGAATATTCCGCCATCGGCATGGCGCTGGTGAGCATTGAAGGCAAATGGCTTCAGGCTAACAAGGCGCTGTGCAATTTCCTCGGCTACAGCCAGACGGAGCTTCAGTCGCTGACCTTCCAGCAGCTCACCTGGCCAGAAGATCTGAATACCGACCTCGAGCAGCTCGAACAGCTGGTCAACGGCGAGATCAATACCTACTCCCTCGAAAAGCGCTATTACACCCGCGACGGGGAAGTGGTCTGGGCGCTTCTTGCCGTCTCCGTGGTGCGTCATGCCGACGGCTCGCCGCTCTATTTTATTGCCCAGATTGAAGACATTAACGATCTGAAGCAGACCGAATGGGTCAATAAGCGCCTGATGGAGCGCATTACGCTGGCTAACGAAGCCGGGGGCATCGGCATCTGGGAGTGGGATCTGGAACCCGACATTATCAGCTGGGATAAGCGGATGTTTGAGCTCTATGAAATACCGCCGCACATCAAGCCCACCTGGCAGCTCTGGCACGACACGATGCTGCCGGAGGATCGCGTCCACGCCGAGCAGGTGCTGCGGGACTCCCTGATTTCCCGTCTGCCATTTAAGCTGGAATTCCGCATCCGCGTGAAGGAAGGCGTGCGTCATATTCGCTCCCTGGCAAACCGGGTGCTCAATAAGCAGGGGGAAGTTGAACGGCTGCTCGGCATCAACATGGACATGACCGAGGTTAAGCAGCTTAACGAGGCCCTCTTCCAGGAAAAAGAGCGTCTGCACATTACCCTCGACTCCATCGGTGAAGCGGTGCTGTGCACCGATATCAACATGAACGTCACCTTTATGAACCCGGTCGCGGAGAAAATGAGCGGCTGGCTGCAGACCGAGGCTATCGGCCAGCCGATCCTGAAGGTGTTACACATTACCTTCGGTGAAAAAGGGCCGCTGATGGAGAATATTCACAGCGGCGATATGTCCCGTTCCGATATCGATCAGGATGTGGTGCTGAACTGCCGTACCGGCGGCAATTATGATATCCACTACAGCATTACGCCGCTCAGCACGCTGGATGGACAGAATATTGGCTCGGTGATCGTCATTCAGGACGTCACCGAGTCGCGTAAAATGCTGCGCCAGCTAAGCTACAGCGCCTCCCACGATGCCCTGACCCATCTGGCAAACCGGGTCAGCTTCGAAAACCATCTCAAACGGCTCTTGCAGACCGTTCGCGAAACGCGCCAGCGCCATGCCCTGGTGTTTATCGACCTCGATCGCTTCAAAGCCGTCAACGACACGGCTGGCCACGCCGCGGGTGATGCCCTGCTGCGGGAACTGGCTTCCCTGATGTTGACCATGCTCCGCTCCAGCGACGTGCTGGCGCGTCTGGGCGGGGACGAGTTCGGGTTACTGTTACCGGACTGCAACCTGGAAAGCGCACGCTATATCGCCGGTCGCCTGATTCATGCCATCAACGACTATCACTTTATGTGGGAAGGCCGCCTGCACCGGATCGGCGCCAGCGCCGGCATCACGCTGATTGATGAAAATAACCATCAGGCATCGGAAATCATGTCGCAGGCGGACATTGCCTGTTACGCCTCAAAAAACAGCGGGCGCGGCATGGTGACGGTGTATGAACCCCAGCAGGAGCGGGATCACCACACGCGCAGCATGATGTCGCTTGATGAACAGTGGCACATGATTAAAGACAATCATCTGATGATGATTGCCCGCAGCGTCGCCTCCCCGCGCATCCCGGAGAGCAGTAATTTCTGGCTGCTGTCGTTACGCCTGTGGACCAGCCAGGGCGAAGTTCAGGAAGAGCATGCCTTCCGCTCGGGTCTGGCGGAGCCTGAGCTTCTGCACGCCCTCGACAGACGGATCTTTAGCGAGTTTTTCCGCACCTATGCCACCCAGATCGCCAGTAAAGGCATGGGCGTGGCGCTGCCGCTCTCGGAGGCCGGTTTAGCCAGCGTGACGCTGGTCGATGAACTGCTCGATCTGCTGGATAAAAGCCCGATGCCGGGCCGTCTGCTGCATCTGGTTATCTCTGCCGATGTGGTGTGCAACCCGGATAAGAACCTGCACAGGGGTCTGCAAAAGCTTCGCCAGGCGGGCTGCCGCGTGATCTTCAGCCAGGTGGGACGCGACATGAACGTCTTTACCCACCTGACCGCGAATATGGCCGACTATCTGATGCTGGATGCAGAGGTGGTAACCAACGTGTATGGCAATCTGATGGATGAGATGATGGTGACCATTGTTCAGGGCCACGCCCAGCGTGTGGGAATGAAAACTATCGCGGGCCCCTGTAACCAGCCCATCATGATGGATACGCTCTCCGGCATCGGCATCGATTTTATCTTTGGTGACACCATCGCCGAGCCGCAGCCATTAGATCTTCTACTCAACACCAGCTATTTCGCCATCAACTGACGGTGCCCAGCCGTCGGTATACCAGATGTGCAGCAGCGCGTAGGAGCGCCACGGCTTCCAGCGTTCGGCATAACGACGAATTTGCGCGGGCGTCATTCCGGCGAAGCGCTGTTTAATCAGGTAATCATCCGGCAGAAACACATCTTTCGCCTGCCAGCCGCGCAAGGCCAGATAATTTGCCGTCCAGCGCCCTATCCCCGGCCGCTGCTGTAACGCCTTCATCCCCTCTTCTGTATTCGCGGGCGGGGAAAGCGGAAACGTTCCGTCGATTACCGACTGCGCCAGATGAATCAGCGACTCCGCGCGCTTTAGCGGCATACCCAACGCCTTCAGCGCCAGCGGGTCCGCTGCCGCCAGCGCCTGGGGCGTGGGGAAGCAGAGATAGCCCGGACAGTCCGCCACCGGTTCGCCACAGAGCGCCACCACGCGTGACGCCAGCTTCGCCGCCATCGCCACGCTCACCAGCTGCCCGAGGATCGCCCGGACGCCCTGCTCGTACGCATCCATCGCCCCCGGTAAACGCAAGCCTGGCCTTGCAGCACCGAGTTCACCCAGCGTTTCTGCTATTTGCTGCGGGTTACAGCGGAGATCGAACAGGCGTTCGATGCGTTCAAGACACGCCTGCGCAACCGGAATTAACCCCGGGCTGAGCGTCACGCTCAGCGTATGGCTGGCGATATCCGGCGTCACGCGGAAAATCCCCTGATGCCCCCCGCAGGCAAAACTGCGCTCATAGTAATCGTTGGTAACGGTTTCAATGCCCGTTACCGCGCGCGCGCCAAGAAAACCAAACATCCACTGCCAGTCATAAGGGGGAAGCCAGGTGAGGGTATACATCGTTGCTCCTTTTTTAGTGTTATCAGCATAAACGTAAAGACCCTGTTTTGCCTTGCTTTCATATTCCTGTTGTCGCCATGCAGACATTTCGTTAAAGTCTCGCCCCTTCTCACCGGCATGGGGATTCATCGTGTTTATTGGATTTGACTACGGTACGGCAAACTGCTCGGTTGCGATTATGCAAGACGGACAGCCACGGCTCCTGAAGATGGAAAAAGAGAGCACGCTGCTGCCGTCTATGCTCTGCGCACCGACGCGTGAAGCGGTGAGCGAGTGGCTGTTCCGCCACCATCAGGTTCCGGCCACGGCGGCGGAGACCCAGGCGCTGCTGCGCCGTGCGGTCAGCTTTAACCGCGAGGAGGACATCGACGTTACGCCGTCCAGCGTGCAGTTCGGCCTCGCCTCGCTCGGGCACTACATTGAAGACCCCGAAGAGGTCTACTTCGTTAAGTCGCCAAAATCCTTCCTCGGCGCCAGCGGCCTGAAGCCACAGCAGGTCGCGCTGTTCGAAGACCTGGTGTGCGCGATGATGCTGCACATCCGCAACCAGGCGCAGACGCAGGTCTCCGACGCGA
Source organism: Enterobacter cloacae complex sp. 2024EL-00227 (assembly GCF_043945315.1). Taxonomy (NCBI): domain Bacteria; kingdom Pseudomonadati; phylum Pseudomonadota; class Gammaproteobacteria; order Enterobacterales; family Enterobacteriaceae; genus Enterobacter; species Enterobacter cloacae complex sp. 2024EL-00227. The sequence goes on along the minus strand of NZ_JBIMQP010000001.1, from coordinate 373,968 downwards.
TTACCCAGGCGGTGATTGGTCGTCCGATCAACTTCCAGGGGCTGGGCGGCGACGAGGCCAACCAGCAGGCGCAGGGGATCCTGGAGCGCGCGGCGCACCGCGCAGGCTTCCGCGACGTGGTATTCCAGTATGAACCGGTTGCCGCAGGGCTGGACTTCGAAGCCACGCTGACGGAAGAGAAGCGCGTGCTGGTCGTGGACATCGGCGGGGGCACGACGGACTGCTCGCTGCTGCTGATGGGGCCGCAGTGGCATCACCGTCGCGATCGTGAAAACAGCCTGCTCGGGCACAGCGGCTGCCGCGTGGGCGGTAACGATCTGGATATCGCCCTGGCCTTCAAGAGCCTGATGCCGCTGCTCGGCATGGGGGGGCAAACCGAAAAAGGCATCGCCCTGCCGATCCTGCCGTGGTGGAACGCGATTGCCATCAACGACGTGCCTGCGCAGAGTGATTTTTACAGCACCGCCAACGGCCGCTTCCTTAACGATCTGGTGCGCGATGCCCAGGACGGCGAGAAGGTGGCCCTGCTCTATAAAGTGTGGCGTCAGCGTCTGAGCTACCGCGTGGTGCGTACGGCGGAAGAGAGCAAAATCGCCCTGTCCGACCGCGCTGAACATGCGGTCTCCCTGCCGTTTATCAGTGACGAACTGGCCACTGCCATTTCGCAGGACGGGCTGGAGACGGCGCTCGCACAGCCGCTACAGCGCATTCTGGAACAGGTGCAGCTCGCGCTGGAGAACGGCAAAGAGAAGCCGGACGTGATTTACCTGACCGGCGGTAGCGCTCGTTCACCGCTGATCAAGAAAGCGCTGGCCGAACAGCTGCCGGGAATACCTATCGCGGGTGGCGATGACTTTGGCTCCGTTACCGCAGGGCTGGCGCGCTGGGCGCAGGTGATGTTTAGCTAGTGCGGTTGTGCCGGGTGGCGGCTTCGCCTTACCCGGCCTACAAAACGTGTGTTGTTGTAGTGCGGTCTGGTGCCCTCTCCCACAAAACACCAAAAACGGCAACATCCGTTGCCGTTCGCATTTACCTTGTAGGCCGGGTAAGCGAAGCGTCACCCGGCAACACTCAGACAATTCCCGACAGTCTTCCATATTTCCTCCATTTTTCCGCTGTGTTGCCTGACTAAACTAGTATCATTCCCCGAAGTATTCAGGATGAGAACGTATAACGATGAAAGGCAGTAACAAATCCCGCTGGGCAATCGCCGCTGGCATCATTGTGGTGGCCCTTGCCGCCGCCTGGTACTGGCACAGTCAATCCGCGAACTCCGCCGCACCGGCCGGCGCCACCAGCCAGACCCAGCGCCCAACGGGTGGAGGTCGTCACGGCATGCGCGGTGGCGCGCTGGCGCCGGTTCAGGCGGCGACGGCGGTGAATAGAGCCGTTCCTCGCTATCTCACCGGTCTCGGGACCATTACCGCTGCCAACACCGCCACGGTGCGCAGCCGCGTCGACGGCCAGCTCATCGCGATCCACTTCCAGGAAGGTCAGCAGGTCAAAGCGGGCGATCTGCTGGCGGAAATCGACCCGAGCCAGTTTAAGGTCGCCCTTGCCCAGGCGCAGGGACAGCTCGCGAAAGACAACGCGACCCTCGCCAACGCCCGGCGCGATTTAGCCCGCTACCAGCAGCTGGTGAAAACAAACCTGGTGTCCCGTCAGGAGCTGGATACCCAGCAGTCGCTGGTCAGTGAAACGCAGGGCACGATCAAAGCGGACGAAGCCGCGGTGGCCAGCGCCCAGCTGCAGCTGGACTGGAGCCGCATCACCGCGCCGATTGACGGACGCGTCGGCCTGAAGCAGGTCGATATAGGCAACCAAATCTCCAGCGGCGACACCACGGGCATCGTGGTGATCACCCAGACCCACCCGATTGATTTAGTCTTTACCCTGCCGGAAAGCGATATCGCGACCGTCATGCAGGCGCAAAAAGCCGGTAAAGGCCTGGTGGTGGAAGCCTGGGACCGCACCAACAAGCAGAAGCTGAGTGAAGGGTCTCTGCTCAGTCTGGATAACCAGATCGACACCACCACCGGCACCATCAAGCTGAAGGCGCGCTTTAATAACCAGGACGATGCCCTCTTCCCGAACCAGTTCGTCAATGCGCGCATGCTGGTCGCGACCGAAGAGAACGCGGTGGTGATCCCCACCGCTGCGCTGCAGATGGGTAACGAAGGTAACTTTGTCTGGGTGCTTAACAGCGACAATAAGGTCAGCAAGCACCTGGTGAAAACCGGTATCCAGGACAGCCAGACGGTGGTCATCAGCGCCGGGCTTTCCGCAGGCGACCGCGTGGTCACCGACGGCATTGACCGTCTGACCGAAGGGGCCAAAGTGGAAGTGGTGGAACCGGCGAAACAGGGAGCGACCTCCTGATGCAGGTGCTGCCGCCGGGCTCCACAGGTGGGCCGTCACGCCTGTTTATCCTCCGTCCTGTCGCCACCACGCTGCTGATGGTGGCGATCCTGCTCGCCGGGATTATCGGCTATCGCTTCCTGCCGGTCTCGGCGCTGCCGGAGGTGGACTATCCCACCATTCAGGTGGTGACGCTCTATCCCGGCGCCAGCCCGGATGTCGTGACGTCCGCCATCACCGCCCCGCTGGAGCGCCAGTTCGGCCAGATGTCGGGGCTAAAACAGATGTCCTCCCAGAGCTCCGGCGGGGCATCCGTGGTGACGCTGCAGTTCCAGCTGACGCTCTCGCTGGACGTCGCCGAGCAGGAGGTGCAGGCCGCCATCAACGCCGCCACCAACCTGCTGCCTTCAGACCTGCCTAACCCGCCGGTCTACAGCAAGGTGAACCCGGCGGATCCGCCGATCATGACGCTGGCCGTCACCTCCTCCGCCATGCCGATGACCCAGGTCGAAGACATGGTCGAAACGCGCGTGGCGCAGAAAATTTCTCAGGTCTCCGGCGTCGGCCTCGTCACCCTGGCGGGCGGACAGCGTCCGGCGGTGCGCGTTAAGCTGAACGCGCAGGCCATCGCCGCGCTGGGGCTCACCAGCGAAACCATCCGCAGCGCCATCAGCAATGCCAACGTCAACTCGGCGAAGGGCTCGCTGGACGGCCCAACCCGCGCCGTGACGCTCTCGGCGAACGACCAGATGCAGTCCGCCGACGAATATCGTCAGCTGATTATCGCCTACCAGAACGGCGCGCCGGTGCGTCTGGGCGACGTGGCGACCGTAGAACAAGGCGCGGAAAACAGCTGGCTGGGGGCCTGGGCCAACAGGCAGCAGGCGATCGTGATGAACGTGCAGCGCCAGCCGGGCGCAAACATCATCGAAACCGCCGACAGCATCCGCACCATGCTGCCGCAGCTGATCGAAAGCCTGCCGAAGTCGGTCAGCGTGAAGGTGCTTTCCGACCGTACCACCAACATTCGCGCGTCGGTCACCGACACCCAGTTCGAGCTGATGCTGGCGATTGCGCTGGTGGTGATGATCATTTACCTGTTCCTGCGTAACGTCCCGGCGACCATTATTCCCGCCGTCGCCGTACCGCTCTCGCTGGTCGGCACCTTTGCGGTGATGGTGTTCCTCGATTTTTCGATTAACAACCTGACGCTGATGGCGCTCACCATCGCCACCGGGTTCGTGGTGGACGACGCTATCGTCGTCATCGAGAATATCTCGCGCTATATCGAGAAAGGTGAAAAACCGCTGGCCGCCGCGCTGAAAGGCGCAGGGGAAATCGGCTTTACCATTATCTCGCTGACCTTCTCGCTGATTGCGGTGCTGATCCCGCTGCTGTTTATGGGCGATATCGTCGGGCGTCTGTTCCGCGAGTTTGCCGTGACGCTGGCGGTCGCCATTCTGATCTCCGCCGTGGTGTCGCTGACCCTGACGCCGATGATGTGCGCCCGCATGCTGAGCCATGAGTCCCTGCGCAAGCAAAACCGCTTCTCGCGCGCCTCCGAGCGCATGTTTGAGCGCATTATTGCCGCCTACGGTCGCGTGCTGGCGAAAGTCCTCAACCACCCGTGGGCCACGCTCGGCGTGGCGCTGGGAACCCTGGCGCTCAGCGTGATGCTGTGGATTTTCATTCCGAAAGGCTTCTTCCCGATCCAGGACAACGGCATTATTCAGGGCACGCTTCAGGCCCCACAGTCGGTCTCTTTTGCCAATATGGCGCAGCGCCAGCAGCAGGTATCTGACATCATCATGAAGGATCCGGCGGTAGAGAGCCTGACCGCTTACGTCGGCGTGGACGGCACCAATCCGTCGCTGAACAGCGCGCGTCTGCAGATCAACCTTAAGCCGCTGGATGAGCGCGACGATCGCGTCAACGCCGTCAATGAGCGGCTGCAAAGCGCCGTCGCCCGCGTGCCGGGCGTTGAGCTTTACCTGCAGCCGATTCAGGATTTGACCATCGATACCCAGGTCAGCCGCACGCAGTACCAGTTCACGCTGCAGGCCACCTCGCTGGACGCGCTCAGCACCTGGGTGCCGCAGCTGGTGAATAAGCTTAACACCCTGCCGCAGCTCGCCGACGTCAGCAGCGACTGGCAGGACAAAGGGCTGGCGGCGTATGTGAACGTCAACCGCGACGCCGCCAGCCGTCTGGGCATCACCATGGCGGACGTGGATAACGCCCTGTACAACGCCTTCGGTCAGCGTCTGATCTCCACCATCTACACTCAGGCGAACCAGTATCGCGTGGTGCTGGAGCACAACACCGACAACACGCCCGGCCTGGCGGGGCTGGACTCGGTGCGCCTGACCAGCAAAGACGGCGGCATTGTGCCGCTGAGCGCGATTGCCACGGTGGAAGAACGCTATACCCCGCTGTCGATTAACCATCTGGATCAGTTCCCGTCCACCACCATCTCCTTTAACGTGCCGGACAATTACTCTCTGGGTGAAGCGGTGGAGGCCATTCAGGCGGCGGAAAAAGCGGTAAGCTTCCCGGCTGATATTCAGACCCAGTTCCAGGGCAGCACCCTGGCGTTCCAGGCCGCGCTGGGTAACACCATCTGGCTGATCGTGGCGGCGGTCGTGGCGATGTACATCGTGCTCGGCGTGCTGTACGAGAGCTTTATCCACCCGATCACCATCCTCTCTACCCTGCCGACGGCGGGCGTGGGCGCACTGCTGGCATTAATGCTGGCGGGCAGCGAGCTGGACGTGATTGCCATCATCGGCATCATCCTGCTTATCGGGATCGTGAAGAAAAACGCCATCATGATGATCGACTTCGCCCTGGCCGCCGAGCGCGAGCAGGGCATGTCGCCGCGCGATGCGATTTTCCAGGCCTGCCTGCTGCGTTTTCGCCCCATCCTGATGACCACGCTGGCCGCCCTGCTGGGCGCGCTGCCGCTGATGCTCAGCACGGGCGTCGGCGCGGAGCTGCGCCGTCCGCTGGGTATCGGCATGGTCGGCGGTCTGCTGGTGAGCCAGGTGCTGACGCTGTTCACCACGCCGGTGATCTACCTGCTGTTTGACCGCCTGGCGCTGTGGACCAAAAGCCGCTTCCCGAAACGTGAAGAGGAGGCATAAGTGAAGTTTTTCGCCCTCTTCATTTATCGCCCGGTGGCGACGATTCTCATCTCGCTCGCCATTACCCTCTGCGGCGTGCTGGGCTTCCGGCTGCTGCCGGTGGCCCCCCTGCCGCAGGTGGACTTCCCGGTGATCATGGTCAGCGCCTCGCTGCCGGGCGCCTCGCCGGAAACCATGGCCTCGTCCGTTGCCACGCCGCTGGAGCGTTCGCTCGGGCGGATTGCGGGGGTCAACGAGATGACCTCCAGCAGCTCGCTGGGCAGCACGCGCATTATTCTGGAATTCAGCTTCGACCGGGATATCAACGGCGCGGCGCGCGACGTGCAGGCGGCCATTAACGCCGCACAGAGCCTGCTGCCGAGCGGGATGCCGAGCCGCCCGACCTACCGCAAGGCCAACCCGTCCGATGCGCCGATCATGATCCTGACGCTGACCTCGGATACGTACTCGCAGGGGCAGCTGTACGACTTTGCGTCCACCCAGCTGGCGCAGACCATCTCACAAATTAACGGCGTCGGCGACGTGAGCGTCGGGGGGAGTTCCCTGCCCGCGGTGCGCGTGGGGTTAAACCCGCAGGCGCTGTTTAACCAGGGCGTGTCGCTGGACGACGTGCGCTCCGCCATCAGCAACGCCAACGTGCGTAAACCGCAGGGGGCGATTGAGGACAACAGCCACCGCTGGCAGATCCACACCAACGACGAGCTGAAAACCGCGGCGGAATATCAGCCGCTCATTATTCACTACAGCAACGGCGCGGCGGTGCGCTTAAGCGACGTGGCCAGCGTCACCGACTCGGTGCAGGACGTACGCAACGCCGGGATGACCAACGCCAAGCCGGCGATTCTGCTGATGATCCGCAAGCTGCCGGAAGCGAACATTATCGAGACAGTGAACAGCATTCGCGCCCGTCTCCCGGAGCTGCAGGAGACCATCCCGGCAGCAATCGATCTGCAAATTGCCCAGGATCGCTCCCCGACCATTCGCGCCTCGCTGGAAGAGGTGGAGCAAACGCTGGTGATCTCCGTCGCGCTGGTGATCCTGGTGGTCTTCCTGTTCCTGCGATCCGGCCGCGCGACGCTGATCCCGGCGGTGGCCGTGCCGGTCTCGCTGATCGGTACCTTTGCCGCCATGTACCTGTGCGGGTTTAGCCTCAACAACCTGTCGCTGATGGCCCTGACGATTGCCACCGGCTTCGTGGTGGATGACGCCATCGTGGTGCTGGAAAACATTTCCCGCCATCTGGAAGCGGGCGTGAAACCGCTGCAGGCCGCGCTGCAGGGCACGCGCGAGGTGGGCTTTACGGTACTCTCCATGAGCCTGTCGCTGGTGGCGGTCTTTCTGCCGCTGCTGCTGATGGGCGGGCTGCCGGGCAGGCTGCTGCGCGAATTTGCCGTCACCCTTTCGGTGGCTATCGGCATCTCGCTGATTATCTCGCTGACGCTCACGCCAATGATGTGCGGCTGGATGCTCAAGCGCAGCAAGCCGCACTCGCAGCCGCGCCGCAAAGGCTTTGGCCGCGTGCTGATGGCGATGCAGGAAGGCTACGGCAAATCGCTGAAGTGGGTGCTGAACCACACAAGGCTGGTCGGCCTGGTGCTGATCGGCACCATCGTGCTCAACGTGTGGCTGTATATTTCCATCCCGAAAACCTTTTTCCCGGAGCAGGATACCGGCGTGCTGATGGGCGGCATTCAGGCGGACCAGAGCATTTCCTTCCAGGCGATGCGCGGCAAGCTGCAGGACTTTATGAAGATCATTCGGGAAGACAAAGCCGTGGATAACGTCACTGGCTTTACAGGCGGATCGCGCGTCAACAGCGGGATGATGTTTATTACCCTGAAACCGCGCGGCGAGCGCAACGAAACCGCCCAGCAGGTGATTGACCGCCTGCGGGTGAAGCTCGCCAAAGAGCCCGGAGCCAACCTGTTTTTGATGGCCGTTCAGGATATCCGCGTCGGCGGGCGACAGGCGAACGCCAGCTATCAGTACACGTTGCTCTCGGATGATTTAGCCGCCCTGCGCGAGTGGGAGCCGAAGATCCGCAAGGCGCTGGCCGCCCTGCCGGAGCTGGCGGACGTGAACTCCGATCAGCAGGACAACGGCGCCGAGATGGCCCTGACCTACGACCGTGAAACCATGTCGCGACTGGGCATTAACGTTGAAGCCGCCAACAGCCTGCTGAACAACGCCTTCGGCCAGCGCGAGATCTCCACCATCTACCAGCCGATGAACCAGTACAAGGTGGTGATGGAGGTTGACCCGCGCTACACCCAGGACATCAGCGCCCTGGATAAAATGTTTGTGATTAACAACGACGGCAAGGCGATTCCGCTCTCGTACTTTGCCAGCTGGCAGCCCGCCAACGCGCCGCTGTCGGTGAACCACCAGGGGCTGTCGGCGGCATCGACCATCTCCTTTAACCTGCCCGCCGGTTCGTCACTGTCTGAGGCCAGCGATGCAATCAACCGCGCGATGACGCAGCTTGGCGTACCGTCCACCGTGCGCGGCAGCTTTGCCGGGACCGCGCAGGTATTCCAGGAGACGATGAACTCGCAGGTGATTTTAATTCTGGCCGCCATCGCCACGGTCTATATTGTGCTGGGCGTGCTGTATGAAAGCTACGTGCACCCGCTGACCATCCTCTCGACGCTGCCGTCAGCGGGCGTGGGGGCACTGCTGGCGCTGGAGCTGTTCGGGGCGCCGTTCAGCCTTATCGCGCTCATCGGGATCATGCTGCTGATCGGCATCGTGAAGAAAAACGCCATCATGATGGTGGACTTCGCGCTGGACGCCCAGCGCAACGGCAACCTCTCGCCGGAAGAGGCCATCTTCCAGGCCTGCCTGCTGCGCTTTCGTCCGATCATGATGACCACCCTGGCGGCGCTGTTTGGCGCGCTGCCGCTGGTGATCTCGGGCGGCGACGGCTCAGAGCTGCGCCAGCCGCTGGGGATCACCATTGTCGGCGGCCTGGTGATGAGCCAGCTGCTGACGCTGTACACCACGCCGGTGGTCTATCTGTTCTTCGACCGCCTGCGGCTGCGCTTTTCACGTAAAAACAGAGAAACGGTAAACGGGTAAATGACAGAGCTTCCCAGCAACGTTCGCTGGCAATTATGGATAGTCGCCTTCGGCCTCTTTATGCAGTCGCTGGATACGACCATCGTCAACACCGCCCTCCCCTCCATGGCGAAAAGCCTCGGGGAGAGCCCGCTGCATATGCACATGGTGATTGTCTCCTACGTGCTGACGGTTGCCGTGATGCTGCCCGCCAGCGGCTGGCTGGCCGATAAGGTCGGCGTGCGGAATATCTTCTTTACCGCCATCGTGCTGTTTACCACCGGCTCGCTGTTTTGCGCGCAGGCCAACACCCTCGACCAGCTGGTCATGGCGCGCGTGCTGCAGGGCATCGGCGGGGCGATGATGGTGCCCGTCGGGCGACTAACGGTGATGAAGATTGTGCCGCGCGAGCAGTACATGGCGGCGATGACCTTTGTCACCCTGCCCGGTCAGGTGGGGCCGCTGCTTGGGCCTGCGCTGGGCGGTATGCTGGTGGAGTACGCCTCCTGGCACTGGATCTTCTTAATCAATCTCCCGGTAGGCATCATCGGCGCGATGGCCACCCTGACGCTGATGCCGAACTACAAAATGCAGACCCGGCGCTTTGATTTCTTCGGCTTTATTCTGCTGGCGGCGGGCATGGCCACGCTTACCCTGGCACTCGACGGGCAAAAGGGGCTGGGGATTTCGACCCTGATGCTCGGGTTGCTGGTGGTTATCGGCATTTCCACCATTGCAGGGTATTTGTGGCATGCTCGCGGCAATGACCAGGCGCTGTTCAGCCTGAACTTGTTTAAAAACCCTACCTACCGTCTCGGGCTGTTCGGCAGCTTTGCCGGACGCGTCGGCAGCGGCATGCTGCCGTTTATGACGCCCGTTTTTCTGCAAATTGGCATGGGCTTTTCGCCATTCCACGCGGGCCTGATGATGATCCCGATGGTGCTCGGCAGCATGGGAATGAAGCGCATTGTGGTGCAGGTGGTGAACCGCTTTGGCTATCGACACGTGCTGGTGGCCGCCACGCTGGGGCTGGCGCTGGTCAGTCTGCTGTTTATGGCCGTGGCGCTGATGGGCTGGTACTACGTCCTGCCGCTGGTGCTGTTCTGCCAGGGGATCATCAACTCCATGCGCTTCTCGTCGATGAATACCCTGACGCTAAAAGACCTGCCGGACGATCTGGCGAGCAGCGGCAACAGCCTGCTGTCGATGATTATGCAGCTCTCCATGAGCGTAGGCGTGACGATCGCGGGGTTGCTGCTCGGCATGTACGGCCAGCACCATCTCAGCGTCGACACGCCGGTGGCGCATCAGGTCTTTATGTATACCTACCTCAGCATGGCGGTCATCATCGCCCTGCCCGCGTTCATCTTCGCCCGCGTGCCGGATGATACCAGCAAGAACGTCGTGATTAGGCACGGCAAAAGGAGTGGCTCATGAAATTCTGGCGTCCGGGTATTACCGGCAAGCTCTTTCTGGCGATTTTTGCCACCTGTATTGTCCTGCTGATCACCATGCACTGGGCGGTGCGGGTCAGCTTTGAGCGCGGCTTTATTGATTACATCAAGCATGGCAATGAGCAGCGTTTGCAGGGCTTAAGCGATGCGCTGAGTGAACAGTACGCCCAGCACGGCAACTGGCGTTTTCTGCGCAATAACGACCGCTTTATTTTCCAGATTCTGCGCTCGCTGGAGCACGATACCGGTGACGACCGTCCGGGCCCGGGCATGCCGCCGCACGGCTGGCGCACCCAGTTCTGGGTGATCGACCAGGACATGCGCCCCCTGGTTGGCCCGCGCGCGCCGATACCGCCGGACGGCACCCGGCGGGCGATTAAAGTGAATAACGCGACCGTCGGCTGGGTTATCGCCTCGCCGGTGGAGCGCCTGACGCGCAACACCGACATCAACTTTGACCGCCAGCAGCGCCGGACCAGCTGGCTGATTGTCGCCCTCTCCACGCTGCTCGCCGCGCTCGCCACCTTCCCGCTGGCGCGCGGTCTGCTCGCCCCGGTGAAACGGCTGGTGGAGGGCACGCACAAGCTGGCCGCCGGGGATTTCACCACCCGCGTCGATACCCGCAGCCAGGACGAACTGGGCAAGCTGGCGCAGGACTTTAACCAGCTCGCCAGCACCCTGGAGAAGAACCAGCAGATGCGCCGCGACTTTATGGCCGACATTTCACACGAGCTGCGTACGCCGCTGGCGGTGCTGCGCGGCGAGCTCGAAGCCATTCAGGACGGCGTGCGCCAGTTTACGCCCGAATCGGTGGCTTCCCTGCAGGCGGAGGTGGGCACGCTCACCAAGCTGGTGGACGATCTCCACCAGCTCTCCATGTCCGACGAAGGCGCGCTGGCCTACCAGAAGGCGCCCGTAGACGTCATTAACGTGCTGGAAGTGGCGAGCGGCGCCTTCCGCGAGCGCTTTGCCAGCCGCAACCTGAAAATCGACCTCTCTCTGCCGGACAGCGCGGTGGTGTTTGGCGACAAAGATCGGCTGATGCAACTGTTCAACAACCTGCTGGAAAACAGCCTGCGCTACACCGACAGCGGCGGCGGGCTGCATATCTCCGGCAGGCAGGACAACGGGCGCTTTGCCCTCACCTTCGCGGATTCCGCCCCCGGCGTGCAGGACGCGCAGCTGGAAAAACTGTTTGAACGTTTTTACCGTACCGAAGGCTCCCGCAACCGCGCCAGCGGCGGCTCCGGCCTGGGGCTGGCGATTTGCGTTAACATCGTCGAGGCGCATAATGGCACGATCCGCGCCGCCCATTCGCCTTTTGGCGGGGTTAGCATTACAGTAGAGTTACCTCTGGAACGGGATTTATCGAGAGAAGTATGACCGAGTTACCGATTGACGAAAACACGCCGCGCATTTTGATCGTCGAAGACGAACCCAAGCTGGGACAGCTGCTGATCGACTATTTACGCGCGGCCAGCTATGCCCCGTCACTGATCGGCCACGGCGACCAGGTGCTGCCCTACGTGCGCCAGACCCCGCCGGACCTGATCCTGCTGGATTTAATGCTGCCAGGGGTTGATGGATTGACCCTGTGCCGGGAAATTCGTCGCTTCTCCGACGTGCCGATCGTCATGGTCACCGCCAAAATTGAAGAGATTGACCGCCTGCTGGGGCTCGAAATCGGCGCGGACGATTATATCTGCAAACCCTACAGCCCGCGTGAAGTGGTCGCCCGCGTGAAAACCATTCTGCGCCGCTGCAGGCCGCAGCGCGAGCTTCAGGTGCTGGACGCCGAAAGCCCGCTGATTGTGGATGAAAGCCGCTTCCAGGCGAGCTGGCGCGGCAAGCTGCTGGACCTGACGCCTGCGGAGTTCCGCCTGCTGAAAACCCTCTCCCACGAGCCGGGAAAAGTCTTCTCCCGCGAACAGCTGCTGAACCATCTGTATGACGATTACCGCGTGGTGACCGACCGCACCATCGACAGCCATATTAAAAACCTGCGCCGCAAGCTGGAGGCGCTGGACGCCGAGCAGTCGTTTATCCGCGCGGTGTATGGCGTGGGGTATCGCTGGGAAGCGGATGCGTGCAGGATTGCCTAGTTAGCCGCTGGTCAATCCAGGCCGGGTAAGGCGAAACCGCCACCCGGCACAATAACTTTACCTCCCTGCCCCGCAGCGCTACAATGCCCGCCCTTAAAGTGGGGGATCTCCCCTTACCGCTGCACCTGGTGCATGCGGATCTGACCTGTCATCAGAACGAGAACAAACATGTTTAAACCGGAACTCCTTTCCCCGGCGGGAACGCTGCAAAATATGCGTTACGCTTTCGCCTATGGCGCCGACGCCGTGTATGCGGGCCAGCCGCGCTACTCGCTGCGCGTGCGTAACAACGAATTCAACCACGAGAACCTGCAGCTCGGCATCAACGAGGCGCACGCTCTGGGTAAAAAATTCTACGTGGTGGTCAACATCGCGCCGCACAACGCCAAGCTGAAAACGTTCATCCGTGACCTGAAGCCGGTGGTGGATATGGGGCCGGACGCGCTGATCATGTCGGACCCGGGTTTAATCATGCTGGTTCGGGAGAACTTCCCGGAGATGGATATTCACCTCTCCGTACAGGCTAACGCCGTCAACTGGGCGACGGTGAAATTCTGGAAGCAGATGGGGCTGACCCGCGTCATCCTGTCCCGCGAGCTTTCGCTGGAAGAGATCGAAGAGATCCGCACCCAGGTGCCGGATATGGAAATCGAAATCTTCGTTCACGGCGCGCTGTGCATGGCCTACTCCGGCCGCTGCCTGCTCTCCGGCTATATCAACAAGCGCGACCCGAACCAGGGCACCTGCACCAACGCCTGCCGCTGGGAATATAACGTCCAGGAAGGCAAAGAGGACGACATCGGCAACATCGTCCACAAGCATGAGCCGATCCCGGTGACTAACGTCGAGCCTACGCTGGGCATCGGCGCGCCAACCGACAGCGTGTTTATGATTGAAGAAGCCAAGCGTCCGGGCGAGTATATGACCGCCTTTGAAGACGAGCACGGCACCTACATCATGAACTCGAAAGATCTGCGCGCCATCGCGCACGTCGAGCGCCTGACCCAGATGGGCGTGCACTCCCTGAAGATTGAAGGCCGCACCAAATCCTATTACTACTGCGCGCGCACCGCGCAGGTGTACCGTAAAGCCATCGACGATGCGGCAGCCGGTAAACCGTTCGATACCAGCCTGCTGGAAACGCTGGAAGGCCTGGCGCACCGCGGCTATACCGAAGGCTTCCTGCGCCGTCACACCCACGACGACTACCAGAACTACGAGCACGGCTACTCCGTTTCCGAGCGCCAGCAGTTTGTCGGAGACTTCACCGGCGAGCGCAAAGGCGCGCTGGCGGCCGTGGCGGTGAAAAACAAGTTTACCAAAGGCGACAGCCTGGAGCTGATGACCCCGCAGGGCAACATGAACTTCACGCTGGAGCATCTGGAAAACGGCAAAGGCGAAGCGATTGACGTGGCGCCGGGTGACGGCCATACCGTCTGGCTGCCGGTTCCGGAAGAGGTGGAGCTGAAGTTCGCGCTGCTGATGCGTAACTTCAACGGTGAAAGCACCCGAAACCCACACGGCAAATAGTTAATCAGGGAAATTTTTTCGCGCTGGGATAATTCTTAGAATCGGATCACATACCGCTTCGTTCAATACGGGTATTATCCCCCCGCTGAAAAACATAACCCATAAATGCTAGCTGTACCAGGAACCACCTCCTTAGCCTGCGTAATCTCCCTTACGCGGGCTTATTTTTTGCCTTCTCTCTCCTCAATCCAGGCAATGAGTTCGTCGATTTGCTTCTCTGAGAACACGGCGATCCCATTCTCAGCGAGCAACGACGCCGCAACCCCCATCCCCGCTTTCTGTATACCGCGAAACGATCCGTCATAAATAAACTCACTGCCGCACGTTGGGCTGCCATCGGTTAACAATGCAGCGCTACACCCCGACGCCTGAGCAGCGCGTAGCGCGAGCCAGGCTGCAAGCTGATAATGTTCGGTCACATCCTGCCCGGTATTTTCCATAATTCTGGCTTGCCCGTGCATCACGTCTTTGCCATCAGCGAATATAATCTCTGCCGGAGGACGCGGTACAGGCAGCCCGGCAGCAAGCTCTGGGCAGTGGATAACCAGACGTTGTTCCAGTTGCCAGCGAGCGAGTTGCTCGTTCATTCGCGCTTTTTCACTTCCGTTATAACGGACCCTGAAGCCCATCAGGCACGCGCTTACCAAAATTTTATTCATCATCACTTTCCTGTGATTACATTAATCTCATCGCTGAAGTGTAACGCGCTTTTGTGCCTGTTTTGTTCCTTTCATCCTGTTCTTACCCGCTTTTTCCCTCTCTGCTATACACTCTTACTAACGCTAAAAAAGGGAGCAGCGCGGATGGCAACCTATCCAGACAGTTTATTGATTCTCAACGGCAAAAGTGCAGGCAACGATCTGCTGCGTCAGGCCATTCAGGGTTTGCGTGACGACGGGGCGCGCATCCACGTAAGGGTAACCTGGGAAAAAGGCGACGCGGCACGCTATATCAATGAAGCCCTCGGGCTTGGCGTTGAGACCATCATTTCCGGCGGCGGCGATGGCACCATCAATGAGATCGCGTCAGCGCTGATCGACCTGCCCCCGGCAGACCGCCCGGTGATGGGTATTTTACCGCTCGGCACCGCCAATGATTTTGCCACAAGCGCCGGGATCCCCGAGGCGTTAGAGAAAGCGCTTCAGCTGGCGATCCTCGGTAAAGCGACCGCGGTAGATATTGCGCAGGTGAATGACAAAACCTGCTTTATCAATATGGCCACCGGCGGGTTCGGCACGCGCATCACCAGCGAAACGCCGGAAAAACTCAAGGCGGCGCTGGGCGGCGTGTCGTATCTGATCCACGGTCTGATGCGCATGGATACCCTCAAGCCTGACCGCTGCGAAATTCGCGGCGAAGATTTCCAGTGGCAGGGCGACGCGCTGGTGATTGGCATCGGTAATGGTCGTCAGGCCGGCGGCGGGCAGCAGCTGTGCCCGGAGGCGCTGATTAATGACGGTCAGCTACAGCTGCGGATTTTCACGGGCGACGGCCTGCTGCCCGCGCTGTTTACCACGCTGACGCAGCCGGAAGAGAGTCCGAATATCATTGACGGGAAATCCGCATGGTTTGAGGTAAATGCCCCGCACGGGATGACCTTTAACCTCGACGGGGAACCGCTCAGCGGGACGCAGTTCCGCATTGAGGTGTTGCCCGGCGCGCTGCAGTGTCGGTTGCCGCCAGACTGTGTGCTTTTGCGCTGATGGTATTGCCGGGTGGCGGCTACGCCTTACCCGGCCTACGCTTCGCCCTCAGGTCAGGCAATCGTGACTTTGCTGTCCAGATAAACGTCCTGTACTGCATTGATCAGCTTCACGCCGTCAGCCATCGATTTCTTAAACGCCTTACGGCCAAGGATCAGCCCCATGCCGCCCGCGCGTTTGTTGATAACCGCAGTACGCACCGCGTCTGACAGGTCAGTATCGCCGCCCGCCGCGCCGCCGGAGTTAATCAGCCCTGCGCGGCCCATGTAGCAGTTCGCCAGCTGGTAGCGCACCAGGTCGATCGGGTTATCGCTGGTCAGCTTGCTGTAAACGCGGTCATCGGTGTAACCAAAGTTCACTGCTTTATATCCGCCATTATTCTCGGCCATTTTCTGCTTCACGATATCCGCGCCAATGGTCGCCGCCAGATGGTTCGCCTGGCCGGTCAGGTCAGCCGACACGTGGTAATCCACGCCGTCTTTTTTGAACGCCGAGTTGCGCAGGTACGCCCACAGCACGGTCACCATACCCAGCTCGTGCGCGCGCTCAAACGCCGCAGAGATCTCTTCAATCTGACGACGAGACTGTTCTGAGCCGAAATAGATGGTCGCCCCAACGGCAACCGCCCCCATATTGAACGCCTGCTCGACGCTGGCATAGAGCGTCTGGTCATATTCGGTGGGGTAGCTCAGGGTTTCATTGTGGTTCAGCTTCACGAGGAACGGAATGCGGTGGGCATAGCGACGCGAGACGGAGGCCAGCACGCCGTAGGTGGACGCCACGCAGTTACAGCCCGCTTCAATCGCCAGCTCAACAATGTTCTTCGGATCGAAATAGAGCGGATTCGCCGCGAAGGAGGCGCCCGCCGAGTGCTCAACGCCCTGGTCTACCGGCAGAATAGAGAGATATCCGGTGCCACCGAGCCGCCCGGTGTTATAGAGCGTCTGCATATTTCTTAGCACGGCAGGCGGACGGTTGTTATCGACCATCACGCGGTCAACGTAGTCATGACCAGGCAGGTAAAGCTGGTCGGCTGGAATGGTCATACAACGATGCTGTAAAAGGCTGTCGGCGTCTTTGCCAAGCAAATGCGCAATATCAGTCATGTGATACTCCCGTAAATTCGACGTCATGTCGGTGTGCGTTTATCCAGTCCCATCTTTTATGGGCAGACTAAGCCTGGTACCGACTTAACAGATTTTCCACCCTTTGCAATTTTTTTCAGCACAATCTGCTGGCTCGATTCGTGTACAACAAAACTGTTACATTGATCAAACAATCGCCACAAAGGTATTTAAAAGGTATTATTGAATGGTATGTTAAAGGCGTACCCTCTCTGACATGCAGGATTCAAAAATGAAAACGAAAGTCCAACTGTCATTCATGATGTTTGTTGAATGGTTTATCTGGGGCGCGTGGTTTGTGCCGCTGTGGCTGTGGCTGAGTAAAAGCGGTTTTACCGCCGGGGAAATCGGCTGGTCTTATGCCTGTACCGCCATTGCCGCTATCCTCTCCCCAATTCTGGTCGGCTCGCTGACGGACCGCTTCTTCGCCGCACAGAAAGTACTGGCGGTGCTGATGTTTGCCGGCGCGATTCTGATGTACTTCGCGGCACAGCAAACCCAGTTCAGCACCTTCTTCCCGCTGCTGCTGGTTTACTCCCTGACCTATATGCCCACCATCGCGCTGACCAACAGTATTGCCTTCGCCAACGTGGACGACGTCGAGGCCGATTTTCCGCGCATCCGCGTGATGGGTACGATCGGCTGGATCGCCTCCGGGCTGGCGTGCGGATTCCTGCCGCAGATGCTGGGCTATAGCGATATCTCCGATACCAATATTCCCCTGCTGATGACCGCCGCCAGCTCCGCGCTGCTCGGCGTCTTTGCCCTCTTCCTGCCGAACACACCGCCGAAGAGCACCGGCAAGCTGGACTTCAAAGTGATGCTGGGGCTGGACGCGCTGATCCTGCTGCGCGACAGAAACTTCCTCGTGTTCTTCTTCTGCTCGTTTCTGTTCGCCATGCCGCTGGCCTTCTACTACATTTTCGCCAACGGCTATCTCACTGAAGTGGGGATGAAAAACGCCACCGGCTGGATGACGCTCGGCCAGTTCTCTGAAATCTTCTTTATGCTGGCGCTGCCGTTCTTTACCAAACGCTTTGGTATTAAGAAGGTCTTACTGCTGGGTCTGATTACCGCCGCCATCCGCTACGGGTTCTTCGTTTACGGCGGTGCGGAACAGTACTTCACCTACGCCCTGCTGTTCCTCGGCATTCTGCTGCACGGCGTGAGCTACGACTTCTACTACGTCACCGCGTATATCTACGTGGATAAAAAAGCGCCGGTGCATATGCGCACCGCCGCGCAGGGCCTGATTACGCTCTGCTGTCAGGGCTTTGGTAGCCTGCTGGGTTACCGCCTGGGCGGCGTGATGATGGAAAAAATGTTCGCCTACAAAGAGCCGGTGAAGGGGCTGACCTTTAACTGGGCCGGAATGTGGACATTTGGCGCGATCATGATTGCCGTGATTGCCGTGCTGTTTATGCTGTTTTTCCGCGAATCGGACAAAGAGATCGCTGCAATTGCGGTGGTTGATGGCGATGCCGCGCTGACACAAGGGGAAGTTAAATGAAACAAGAACGTATTCTCGGTGCCCTTTACGGGCAGGCGTTAGGGGATGCGATGGGCATGCCGTCGGAACTGTGGCCGAGAAAGCGCGTCAAGGCGCACTTTGGCTGGATCGACCGCTTTTTACCCGGCCCGGCAGAAAATAATGCGGCCTGCTATTTCGGGCAGGCAGAGTTCACCGACGATACCTCAATGGCGCTGTGCCTGGCCGATGCGATCATCGAGTGCGACGGGGAGATTAACGCAGACGTTATCGGCAGGCATATCCTGAACTGGGCGCTCGATTTCGACGCGTTCAACAAGAACGTGCTTGGCCCCACTTCCAAAATCGCGCTGAATGCGATTCGTGACGGGAAGCCGGTCAGCGCGCTGGAGAACAACGGCGTAACCAACGGGGCGGCGATGCGCGCCTCCCCGCTGGGCTGCCTGCTCCCGGCGACGCGGCTGGAACACTTTGTTGAGCAAGTAGCGCTGGCCTCGAGCCCGACCCATAAATCGGACCTCGCCATTGCCGGCGCGGTGGTGATGGCCTGGGCGGTTTCCCGCGCCATCGACGGCGAAAGCTGGCAGAACATCGTTGATGCCCTGCCGGGGATCGCCCGCTATGCGCAGGAGATGAAAACCACCACCTTCAGCGCGTCGCTGGCGGCGCGTATTGAGCTGGCGCTTAAGACCGTACGGGAAGCCAACGGTATTGAGTCCGCCAGCGAGCAGGTTTATCAGCTGATTGGCGCGGGAACCAGCACCATTGAGTCCGTTCCGACGGCCATTGCGATGGTGGAACTGGCAGGAACCGACCCGAACCGCTGCGCCATCTTATGCGCCAATCTGGGCGGTGATACGGACACTATTGGCGCCATGGCGACGGCCATCTGCGGCGCGCTCCACGGCGTGCAGGCGATTGATCCGGCGCTCAAAGCCGAACTCGACGCCGTCAACCAGCTCAACTTCGGCCATTATTGCGAGAAACTGCTGCACTTCAGGGAGCAAAGGGAGGGCGTATGAAGGCATTTGCCCAACGTCTCGAAAATCTGCACGCCACGCGCCCGGTGACGGTACTGGGCGCTGCGGTGATTGACGTCATCGCCGACGCCTACGCCCTGCCCTGGCGCGGGTGCGATATCGAACTTAAGCAGCAGGGCGTGAATATTGGCGGCTGCGCGCTGAACATTGCCATCGCCCTGAAACGCCTCGGGATCGCCGCGCAAAATGCCCTTCCCGTCGGCCATGGCGTGTGGGCGGATATTATCCGCAACGCCATGGCGAAGCAGGATCTGCACAGCGCCGTAGAGGCTGAAACCGGCGACAACGGCTGGTGTCTGGCGCTGGTAGAGCCTGACGGCGAGCGCACCTTTATGTCCTTTAGCGGCGTGGAAAACCAGTGGCAGCAGCGCTGGCTGGATGCGCTTCACGTTCCGCAAAACAGCCTGGTTTATCTCTCCGGCTACCAGCTGGCCGCGCCGTGCGGCGAGCTGCTGACAGGCTGGCTGGAGGGATTACAGGACGTGACGGCCTTTATCGATTTCGGCCCACGCATCGCGGATGTTCCTGATGCGCTGATGGAGAGAATCATGGCCTGCAGGCCAATTGTGTCGCTCAATCGTCAGGAAACGGAACTCGCGGCTGAAAGACTGGGCGTAGAGGCTGAAAACCTGGGTGAAGTGTGGCAGCAGCGCTTTGGCGCCGCGCTGATTGTGCGCCATGATAAAGACGGTGCTACGTGGTATGACGGTGACGCCTCGGGCGTTGTTCCGGCGTTTCCGGCGACGGTTGTGGATACCATTGGTGCAGGCGACAGCCACGCGGGCGGCACGCTGGCCGGGCTGGCTGCGGGATGGTCGCTGGCAGATGCCGTTCTGCTGGGGAATGCCGTGGCGTCATGGGTGGTCAGCCACCGCGGCGGCGATTGCGCCCCGACGCGCGAGGCACTACTCCTCGCACACAAAGACGTATAGATCGCTGCGACAGTAGCTGATGCTGTACTCAATCGGCCGGTGCTGCTGGTCAAGCGCGACCTGCTTGATCACCAGCACCGGTATTTTTTCGTCCATCTTAATGTGCGCCTGAAACTCGCTGTCGGGCATGCGGGCGCTCACCCTTGAGCGGGTGCGCTGCGGGAAGATATTCTGACTGCGGAAGTAGTCATAGAGCGAAATGCCAATCGCATCCGGGTCGGGAATTAACCCGACGGGGACCCAGGACTCTTCAATCGACACCGCATCGTCATCGACATAGCGAATGCGCTTGAGCAAAAAGACCTCGCTGTCCGGGGAGATCGACAGGTGGTTGGCCACCTCTTCCGGACACTTCACCACCCGCTTGTTGACCCAGAGCGTATTCGGCTTCTTGCCGCGCAGCACCACCTGCTGGGAAAAACCGCGCGCCTCTTTCAGCGAATATTCGAAGATATTGTTGATTTGCGTGCCATAGCCACGGGCGCGCGTCACCACGCCCTCTTCTTCCAGCGCCTGCATCGCTTTACGCACGGTAATGCGCGACACCCCGGTCAACTGGCTCAGATCGCGCTCGCCGGGCAAAATATTCCCGTGCTCCAGCACCCCGCTGCGCACCGCGTTTTTTACCGTTTCGGCAAACTTCAGGTACAGCGGCGTGTTATCGGGCGCGGCGATCCGTTCATTCAGTTGAGCGATTAACCGGGTATGCGCTTGTTCCATCTCTGTTTTCTCAGGCGTGATGTATTCTGCCAGTATACTGGCTTACCACCATGCATGAAAATGGTGTACCGGCCCAATACCGTGACCGACTTCCAGAGTATCGGCTTTTGCCAGCGCCGCCGAGAGCCAGGCTTTTGCTTCGCTAACCGTATCGGCCCAGCTTTCATGACGTGGGCGCAGCGCCGCCAGCGCGGCCGAGAGCGTACAGCCCGTGCCGTGGGTATTTTTGGTCTGCACGCGCGGCGCGGTAAAGCGTACTTCGCCGTCGCGGGTAAAGAGCCAGTCCGGACTTTCCGGATCATCAAGATGCCCGCCCTTCATCAGCACCGCCCCGCAGCCCATCGCCAGCAGCGCATTGCCCTGCTCTTTCATTTCCCGTTCAGTTTGCGCGTGCGGCGCGCCCAGCAGCGCGGCGGCTTCCGGCAGATTGGGCGTGATGAGCGCTACCTGCGGCAGCAGCTTATTGCGCAGCGTCTCGACGGCGGAGGCGGAGAGCAGCGGATCGCCGCTTTTTGCCAGCATGACGGTATCCAGCACCACGTTTTGCACCTGATAGCGCTTAAGCCGTTCGGCCACCGCTTCCACAATGTCCGTTTCGGCCAGCATGCCGATCTTGGTGGTATCAATACGCACGTCGCTGAACACCGAATCCAGCTGCGCGGCAACAAAATCTGGCTCGATGCGGTAGACCGACTGCACGCCGCACGTGTTTTGCGCCACCAGCGCGGTAATCACCGAGCAGCCGTACGCGCCCAGCGCCGAGAAGGTTTTCAGGTCTGCCTGGATACCCGCGCCGCCGCTGGGATCGGTGCCGGCAATGGTCAGGGCGTTAATCCGTTTCATGCCTGCTCCTCCAGCGTGTAGAGCGCGTCGAGGAACGCGCTGGCAAAACTGCCCGGGCCGCGCGAGTGCGCAACGGCCACCGTTCCGGCCCGCTTCATCCATCCGCAGGCGGCGGCGATGTTATCCAGCCGGTCACCCGGCAGCGAGCAACTCGCCGCCACAACGGCAGAGAGCGCGCATCCGGTTCCCACCACGCGCGTCATCAGCGGGTCACCGCCGGTTACCGTTCGGGTGCGTTGCCCGTCCGTGATGTAGTCCACCTCGCCGGTGACCACCACAATCGTATTGATCTGCCGGGCCAGCGCCTGGGCAGCAGGCACCGCGCTGGCGGCGGTATCGGTCGTATCGACGCCGCGCCCGCCCGCGCTCATCCCGGCGAGGGCAAGAATTTCGGAAGCATTGCCGCGAATGGCCGCCGGTTTCAGGGCAAGGATTTGATGGCAAAACCGGGTGCGGAACGACAGGGCACCCACGGCAACCGGGTCCAGCGTCCAGGGTTTGCCTGCCGCTACCGCACTTTCAATAGCACGACGCATCGACTGGGCGCGCAGCGCGGTCAGCGTGCCAACGTTAACCAGCAGCGCATCGGCTATCGCGGCAAACTGCTCGGCCTCTTCGGCCTCGATCACCATCGCCGGAGATGCGCCAAGCGCCAGCAAAACGTTGGCCGTAAAGGTCTGTACGACGTCATTGGTCATACAATGGGTCAGCGGAGAACGGGTGCGGAAGTGGTGTAAAACGTGTAAATCGAGCAGGTCAGGCTGCATGGGTTCGCTCCTGCCTTGCGTGAAGAAGCGATGACCGGGAAGGCATCTGACTTCCCTACGCTGGCATTATCCAGATCAGGTAATACGGGTATTTCTCAGCCTTCACAAAGAAGGGCACCCCGAGTCAAAATACTTTTAAAACAATGATTTATTAAAATCAATGTTCTCAATCAGTGTAACCGTGGCCACAGGCCAGGCGCAAGGAGTTTTGATTTATCACGGCAGCGTTCGCGTTATGAATCTCCCTAAACACTTTTTCGCTAGCATCTTCAACATAAATATTTTTTCCTGGTATATCCCGGAACAAAAATGAGCTGAGTTCATTTTCATTCGAAGCTGACGAAAGGTTCGATAATAAATAATCGGCAAAAAACCATAAATTTACATAAACTGTTATGTGTATTATTAACCCATTTTAATCAAAACACTTAAATACAATTAATGTATTGGTATTTTATATCTAATTTCACCCCCATCCATTATGAACGGCTATCTTATTGTATTATAAGATTATTAGGCCAGAACTTTCTGGATCGACTCGTTTAGCTATTCCTGCTATTTATGATTTAGATCAATAACCAAAATTACACATTCATAGATAGTTACTGCACGTTACGAAATAAGTTATCAAACCAAAATTTCCACCGTTAATCGTGAATTAATTCAGATATAACAAGACGTTGTATCTTCCCGCCAGGATAGCGCCCTTACTTTATTTTTTCTTGTAGTGATGATGAGAGCTTTAAAATGAACTATTTAAATACAACAGCTATCGCTGTTTTTGGTTTTGTGTTCGCTGGTTCAATGAATACTGCATATGCTGCGGAAGTAAACGTAAACCTTGACGATAACGTCAATAATCCAAGTGCTCACATTCAAATTCAGGGTACCGATAAAACCGCCTATAACCTTGATCACATCGAGGGGAGTAACATTAAGCAAGACGGGCAAATCTATAACCTTCAGGGCGATATTGACAGAGCAAATACAGCTATTAATAAAGCACAAGATACAGCTAACACCGCTCAAGATGGCGTAAACGCTAACACTCAAGCTAACGCTATCCTTAATCAGAAAGTCGACGATAACAAAGCAGATCAAACAATCATTGATAACAAACAGAATATATTGATTGATAACACTAATAATAAAGCAGATGCGGCTTTACAAGGCGTTATTACTAACGGTCAAGCAATCATTGATACAAACACAAGAGTAGATAAAGCTGAACTCACCGCTACCAATGCGAACAACAAAGCAGACGCTAACACTCAAGCGCTGGCAGGTAAGGTAGATAAAAGCATTTTCAACGCCGATCAGGATAGACAAGATCACGCCCTTCAGCATGCCTCTGACAAAGCGACTCAGGCATTTAATACGGGCGCTTATGCGCAATCTTTAGCGGTTGATGCACAAACGGTAGCCGCTGCTAACAAAGCTGCTGTTGCTAACGTTCAGTCACGCCAGCAAACGCAGGAAACGACGATTCAGAATCACAGCGCACAATTAGCGAATCATGAATCACGTATTACTGCGTTAGAGAGTCAAAATAACGCGAAGTTCTCTTCTCTGGAGAATCAGCAGAATGAGGATCGCAAGGAATATCGTGCTGGTATCGCTGGCGCTGCTTCTCTTGCTGGTTTGCATTACGTTGATACAGATAACGCGGTTGCCGTCGGTGCTGCCAACTTCAAAGATGCGCAAGGTTACGCAGTCGGTTACCGTCATAAGTTCGCTGAGAATATAGCCGCTACCCTCTCTACATCAGGTACATCCAACGGTGATGAAATTGTTGCGGCGTCCGCATCTTACGGATGGTGATTTAACAATATTAAATTAAAATGCCAGCAAATCGCCAATCAGCTAAAAAACTCACCATTGAGTTTAATTAGCTGGCTATAACTCAATACATTGCTGCTAGCACAAAAATGACAAAGTACATTTTTATCTCCGCTGTTTTGTATCTCACTTTTATTTTATTAGGGATATGGATCGGCTTGATGTTAGGCACCTATATTTATAATTGTAATTACTGAGGCAATAATGAAAAAGTTAATGATGGTAGCGACTATATTATCTCTTGCTGCGTGTTCCTCACCAGCTCAACGGATGGCTGATTGTCAAAGCAAAGGAGTGAGTAAAGATGCTTGTTATATTGCAGAGCAAAACCGCACCACAGCCATTAACGCTGCGGCTGAAAAACAGGCTTTAGAGAATGCTGCTCAACTTGCACAGTCAGCGCACAGGCGCCTTCCTGAAGGCTGCACTCAGGTTATGGATGCTGCCGGTCGTTGTGATAGCAAGCCAGCCAAAGTAAGCGGTGATTTAAAAAAGTTATCAGGTGATGCGGATCACGTTATGAATAAGCCTGTCTCTGATGCTGCGGAATATCTGCTTTCGAAAGGCTGGAAGCCAAATAAGGGTTCATGGCACAAGGGTAGCTATATTATGCAGCTGGTTGTCGAAAAAGAGAGAGTTGTAAACGCACAATTATCAAAAATGTGATCTTTGCAGGACGCTACCACCTGATAAGATTTACGTAGCCCCATGTTTATGGGGCTTTGTTTTAGCTCGTTAATAGATTTACTCCAGCTGCCACGCCCCGCCATGAATAAGCGATGCTCCTCCCGTCCAGGCAAATAACGCCAGCTCGCGGCAGTCGGCATCAGGATATATACGGCTGCTGAGGCACGCCTCACCCTCGTTAACAAACACTTCCACGGAAGAGCTATCAAAGAACAAACGAAGATTAAGCGCGTTGCTAAGGTTAAGCGCGACGCTTCGGGTCCCGCACAGGCCATACTGCGGATAGTCTCGCTCCAGCACCAGGCGCTGCATCTGCGCATCAACATAAAGGCGTAACCCGTCGCCAAGACGAATGCCGTACTGCTCCGCGCTGCTGTTGGCGCAATCCCACTGCAGAATGACCTCCATCGCATCGCATTGTTCCACCAGCGTCATCTGCTGGTTATTAAGCGTACTTATCGGCCAGGGGAACCACGCCCCGCGCAGGCTTTCAACTTCTCTGGCTGGCTGCATTTGCAGATGGTTATCGGCACTCAGCGTCAGCTCGCGAGGTAAGGAGAGCATACCTGCCCAGCCATCCTCCTGTTCCGGCTGCGGAGATTCCCACATGTCCAGCCAGCCGATAACGAGGCGTCTGCCATCCGGCGTCAGGAAACTTTGCGGCGCGTAGAAATCATGCCCGTAGTCCATCTCCACAAATTCACCTTCACGCACAAAGGGCTGACCAGGCTGCCATTCGCCTACCAGATAGCCGCTCTGGAAGAGATTGCGATGTTTAAATCCGTCTGCCGCCAGTCCCTGAGGCGAGAACATCAGCACGCGTTTACCATTGAGAGTGAAAAAGTCCGGGCATTCCCACATATAACCCATCTCTTTTTCAGCCACCGCGAGCACGCCCCTGTCGTGCCACTCGCGCAGATCGGCAGACCGGTACACACGCACCTGGCCCGTATCCCCCTCGCGCGCGCCAACGACCATGTACCACCACGCCCCTTCACGCCATACCTTCGGATCGCGGAAGTGATGCAGCCCGGGCGGTGTATCAATGACTGTCCCGTGCCGCACAAACTGGATGCCGTCACGGCTGGTTGCCAGGCACTGAACCTGGTAGAGATTAGCCTCATCGCCGGGATCGCCGTGGAATTTGTGGCCGGTGTAAATCAGCGCCAGCGTATCGCCATCCACCACCGCTGAGCCGGAAAAACAGCCGTCCTTGTCGTCTGGCCCTTCCGGGGCCAGCGCAACCGGGAGGTGCTCCCAGCGAACTAAATCTTTGCTGCGCGCATGGCCCCAGTGCATCGGCCCCCACTGGGTCGAATACGGATGGTGTTGATAAAAGGCGTGATACCAGCCGTCAAACCAGACCAGGCCATTCGGGTCGTTCATCCAGCCAGCGCGCGCTGCGAGGTGGTAACGGGGATACCAGCGCAGATTAAGCCCTTCGCGTCTGGAGTGCAGTTCCTGTTCTGCTTTCGTAATGGAATACATCATTTCTCTACTCTTTCGATCAGATGGTGGAAGGTTGCGGCATGAGCGGGTCAGAAGAGGACTTGCCCGAGCGCAACAGGAAGATGGAGATAAACGTGGTGCTGAAGACCAGTAGCCCCATGATGAGATAGGACTGGGCAAAGCCGTATTTCTCGTAGCTGTAACCTGCCAGCGGTGACAGGACCGAGGCAATCACCGAGCTTGTACAGGCAAAGCCCACAAGATAGAGGGTGGAAGAGAGCCGCTTATCAAAGTGCAGGCTGTTGTATTTAAAGATGGAGACCAGCAGTACGGGCAGCTCCACCGCGTGCAATAGCTTGGTAATGGAGATCAATACCGGTCCCTCAACCAGACCCGATGCCACCATACGCATCGCCATCACCATTCCGGCGAAAATCAGGCCGTTTTTCGCACCGAGGCGATTCACCAGCCACGGGGCGCAGAACATGCCCGCCGCTTCCAGGAAAACCTGGAAGGAGTTGAGATAGCCGTACATGGCGTTTCCTTCCTGCAACGTCGGGAACTGTGAGGAGAAATAGACCGGGAACTGCTGGTCGTAAACGCCGTAAATACAGGTGCCAATAACGAAAAACACCAGCGCCCAGAAGCGCGGCAGCGTCAACAGGCGTAAGGCATCCTCCAGCGTGACCTTACCGCCGGATACCGCCTCCTGCATGGCGTGCGGTGCGGAAGAGACTCTTAGGCGCGCCAGCAACACAAAAAACACCAGCCCGGCGCAGCTCGCCACCGCGAAGTTCAGCTTCGGATTGATGTTGAACAGCAGACCGGCAAAAAAGGTTGCCACCGCCCAGCCAAGGGATCCCCACATCCTCGCCTTGCCAAACTCAAACTGACTCTGGCGGGCCACGCGCTCGGTATAGGATTCCAGTACACCAATCCCGCCGTTAAACGTCAGCCCGATATAAATCCCGCCGAAAATACTGCCGAGTAACACGTTAATCTGCAGCAGATAACCAAATAGCAGGAAGGCCGGACCGGAAAGAATGAGCAGGCTGGTCAGAAACCAGAGCAGGTTTTTTCGCAGGCCGAGTTTGTCCTGAATGAAGCCGTAGCAGATTTGCGCGCACAGCGCGGAGACAGACAGCACGGCATAGATGACCCCCGTATCCCCTGCCTTTAACCCCACCTCCTGGTGAAGCCAGATAGAGAGCAACGAGCCGGAAGATGACCACGTGACAAAAAAGAAAAACAGTAATGCGCTTAATAAAGGGTAGCTGTGAGAGTGATGCGTTTTCATCATGACATTCTCATGTTGGAGTAATGACGCAATGGTAACGTTAACATTAACGTTTTCTCATGCTTTTTGGCTGAAATTTAAGATGTTAATCACGAAAGTTAACGTTAACATTAAGAGAATGAGATCGCGATCAAATATTCATCACTGAGGTAAACATGACCCGGCCTGGGCATCAGCCTTTCTTTTACATCAGCGACTTAGTTGTATACCCTTTCACGCAGAGCATTAACGGAGTAAGACAATGGCTTCCCTGAAGGACGTCGCAAAGCTGGCTAACGTATCGCTGATGACGGTCTCCCGCGCGCTGAACAGCCCGGAGCGCCTTAAGCCGGAAACGCTGGCGCGCGTTCAGCTGGCTATCGAGCAGACCAGCTACGTGCCCGATCTGTCCGCCAAGAAAATACGCGGCGCGCATGCCTCGCCTAAAACCATAGGGGTACTGGCGCTCGATACGGTGACGACGCCGTTCTCGGTGGAGATCACGCTGTCTATTGAAGAGACGGCCAGAATGCACGGCTGGAACAGCTTCGTGATGAATATGTTTACCGATGACAATCCGGACGCCATTGTCGACCTTCTCCTCTCTCATCGGCCCGACGGAATTATCTACACCACCATGGGGTTACGTCAGGTTCCTCTCCCGGCCAAACTCCTCACCCTTCCCTGCGTGCTGGCCAACTGCGAAAGCGACGGCGAAAAGGTTGCCAGCTATATTCCCGATGATGAGCAGGGGCAATATACCGCCGTGCGGGCGTTACTCGCGGAGGGTTATCGACGCCCTCTCTGCCTGCATTTACCTGAGAGGCATCTGGCCACAACCCGCCGTCGTCAGGGGCTGGAGCGTGCATGCCGTGAAGCGGGGCTCGATCCGGACAGCCTGGAGCACTGCTATATGGCACTCGGCGATGAGCACTATCGCGACATTCCGGCCGTGTTGCTGGCGCACATGCAGAATGGCATTCCCAGGTTCGACGCCGTTATCTGCGGTAACGATCGTATCGCGTTTATGGTGTACCAGACGCTACTGGGACAAGGGCTTCGTATACCGGACGACGTCGCGGTGATCGGCTATGACAATATGGTGGGCATTGGGGAGTTGTTCCTTCCTCCTCTCACGACGGTACAACTGCCGCACTATGAAATTGGTCGCCTGAGCGCCCTGCATATTATTAACGGTGAAGAACATCAGGAAACCACGCGCGTAGAAAGTCCATTTTTACTGCGTGATTCCGTTACACAGGCAACGTGAGCACCGTTTTCTGCACCTGCCGGATAAACAGGGAAAGCTTCCCTCCTTTTATGCCGTTCAATGGCACGATTTGTCACACTCTTTTCTGCGGCTTTACACACCGGGCAAATAGCCTGTAACTAGCTGTTTTTATTTGGCATAAAATACAATTTTCATTTTAAAAAAGGGGATATTTCCTCGCTATACACACGTGTCACAAAACAGTAAACAAATTAACCATTGAGCCCCGTGGCAAAAGGCTCTATATTGGCGGCGTTTTTTTCAGGCCCCTTCTGTTTTTTAACTTTTTATTCAATCGTGGCTCATAACGAAGCGGCGGTTGTAGGAGTGATATGATGACGGATAAAGTCCGTATTGACACCGTAGATGCCCACAAAAGCAACGAAACCTATCTGGCCCGTCAGGCCGAGTTTGAATCTAACGTCAGGAGTTATCCGCGCAAACTGCCTTTAGCCATCACTAAAGCAGAAGGCGTGTGGATCACCGATGCAGATAATAAAGAATACCTTGACTGTTTAGCAGGTGCAGGGACCCTTGCGCTTGGCCATAACCATCCTGATGTGCTGAAAAGCATCCAAAATGTCATTACCAGCGGCTTGCCGTTACATACTCTGGATCTGACTACGCCTCTGAAAGACGCGTTTTCCGAATACCTGCTCTCTCTGCTGCCTGGTCAGGGCAAAGAGTACTGCCTGCAGTTCACCGGTCCATCCGGTGCTGACGCCGTTGAAGCAGCGCTGAAGCTGGCGAAAAAAGTGACCGGCCGTAGCGGTATCATCAGCTTCTCTGGTGGTTACCACGGTATGACCCACGGCGCACTGTCGGTGACCGGCAACCTGTCTCCGAAAGAAGCGGTAGACGGTATGATGCCAGAAGTGCAGTTCATGCCTTACCCGCACGAATACCGTTGCCCGCTGGGTATCGGTGGTGAAGCGGGCGTGAAAGCGCTGACTTACTACTTCGATAACCTGATCAACGACGTTGAAAGCGGCGTGCGTAAACCTGCTGCGGTGATCCTGGAAGCGGTTCAGGGCGAAGGCGGCGTGAACCCGGCTCCGGCTGAGTGGCTGCAGCGCATCCGTAAAGTGACTCAGGAACACGGCATTCTGCTGATCCTCGACGAAGTTCAGGCTGGCTTTGCCCGTACCGGTAAATTCTTCGCCTTCGAACACGCGGGCATCGAGCCAGACATCATCGTGATGTCTAAAGCCGTCGGTGGCGGTCTGCCGCTGGCCGTACTCGGTATCAAAAAGCAGTTCGACGCATGGGCGCCAGGTCACCACACCGGTACCTTCCGCGGCAACCAGCTGGCGATGGCAACCGGTCTGACGACGCTGAAAATCCTGAAAGACCAGAACATCGCAGGCAAAGTGGCGGCACAGGGCGAATGGCTGAAAGGCCAGCTGAAAGAGATGGCGAAACGTTATCCGGTTATCGGTCACGTTCGCGGTCTGGGCATGATGATCGGTATTGAGATCGTTAAGCCGCACGAAGCCGCTGATCACATGGGCTGCTTCCCGGGCGACGGCGAGCTGTCTGCACTGATTCAGAAGAAGTGCTTCGAAGCCGGTCTGATTCTGGAGCGCGGTGGTCGTAACGGTATCGTTCTGCGTCTGCTGCCTTCTCTGCTGATCAGCGATGAAGAGCTGAAGATCTTCCTGGATAAATTTGAGCAGGCACTGCTTGCTGCGGGCGTTCGCCCGGCGTAACCGGAGTTATTGATTACGATGTCTGATTCAAACCCAATTTTGTTCTCCTCTGCGCAGAGCATTGAAGCTTACCAGCAGGCGATTGAACAAAGCACTCAGGCTGTAATGCAGTGGCTGAAACAGCCTGAGATGTACCAGGGCAAAACGGTCGCGGAACTGCGCGACCGTATTAAGCTGGATTTCAACCCGAAAGGGCTGGGCAACGAAGCGGCGATTGAACGCGCCGTGGAGTTCTTCCTGAAAGACAGCCTGTCCGTTCATCACCCGCAGTGTGTGGCGCACCTGCACTGCCCAAGCCTGGTCGTAAGCCAGGCGGCGGAAGTGCTGATCAACGCCACTAACCAGAGTATGGACTCCTGGGATCAAAGCCCGTCCGCAACCATCATCGAGATCAAACTGATCGAGTGGCTGCGTACCCGCGTGGGTTATCAGGCTGGCGACGCCGGTGTCTTCACCAGCGGCGGAACCCAGAGCAACCTGATGGGCCTGATGCTGGCGCGCGATGCGTTCTTTGCGCGTCAGGGTCACTCCGTTCAGCAGGACGGTCTGGTGGGCGATCTGCGTAAGATCCGCGTACTGTGCTCTGAAAACGCGCACTTCTCCGTGCAGAAAAACATGGCGCTGATGGGTCTGGGCTACCAGTCTGTGGTGCAGGTGAAAACGGACGAATTCTCCCGCATGGATCTGACCGATCTGGCGGCGAAAATCGAACAGTGCAATGCGAACGGCGAGCAGATTCTGGCGATCGTCGCAACGGCAGGTACCACCGATGCCGGCGCTATCGATCCGCTGCGCGCCATTGCTGAACTGGCGGCGAAGCAGAACATCTGGGTACACGTTGATGCGGCCTGGGGCGGCGCGCTGCTGATGTCTGAGCAGTATCGTCACTACCTGGACGGCATTGAGCTGGTGGATTCCGTCACCCTGGACTTCCACAAGCAGTTCTTCCAGACCATCAGCTGCGGCGCGTTCCTGCTGAAAGAAGCGCGCCACTATGAGCTGATGCGCTATCAGGCGGCTTACCTGAACTCTGAGTTCGACGAAGAAGCCGGCGTGCCGAACCTGGTCTCCAAATCGCTGCAGACCACCCGTCGTTTCGACGCGCTGAAGCTGTGGATGAGCCTGGAAGCGCTGGGTCAGGAGCAATACGCGGCGATCATCGATCACGGCGTGACCCTGGCACAGCAGGTTGCGGCGTACGTGAAAACGCAGCCTGCGCTGGAACTGGTTATGCAGCCGCAGCTGGCAAGCGTGCTGTTCCGCTTCCGTGGCGAGGTGCAGGCAGATGATGCCGGTATCGCCCTGCTGAACCAGAAAATTGGTGATGCGCTGCTGGAATCCGGCCGTGCAAACGTCGGCGTGACCGAGCATAACGGCGTGACCTGCCTGAAGCTGACGCTGCTGAACCCAACCGTGACGCTGGAAGATATCAAAATCCTGCTCTCTCTGGTTGAGCGCACCGCGCAGGAAGTTCTGGCTAAGTAATACAAAACCCCCTCTCCCGCCGGGAGAGGGGTTATTCTTATAAGCCCGCCCACCACATCCTGATTTTTAATCCCCAGTAGCTCGTCCAGCCCGTTGTGGTACTGACCACGTTCCCCTTCGATACAATGACTAACGTCGGCGTCACGCTCACCTGCCACGCCTGCGACAGCGCACCGTTTTCATCGTTTATCACCGGCATTTTCAGCTGTTTCTTGTCAACCCAGCGTGCAAGCTTTGCGTTATCACCAGAGCGCATGGCGATACTCACCACGTTCCCGCCCTCTTCTGCCAGCTGATTAACCGCAGGCGTGGTGTAACGGCAAATGCTGCACCAGGTCGCCCAGACGTAGATCAGCAGCGGACGCTCCTGGCTGAGCGCCGCAATATCATGCATTTTTCCGTCGATGCTCGTCATCGGTGTTGCACTAAAACTGGCGGGGAGTGTCGGTTTTCGGTATTGATCAACTCCCCACGCCACGGCCAGCGTCAGCAGAACGAGTATGACTCCTTCCCGCGCCCAGCGGCGCAGTCGATTGATTTTGCGGTTATCCATTGTGACCTCGTGTTTTAACGAAGGTCATCTTAACGGGCAATACACCATCACGCTGTAAAGAAATGTCGCGTCAGGGTTACTCCCGGGTATAGCCATAGTCGTAAGCGCTATACCCCGAGTTGTAATAGAGCGCCGCCGATTTCACAATGTCATTAAGGATCACGCCATTCACCTTTACGTTCATCCGTTCCATACGCTTAAGGCTGGTCTCGATCTCTTTCACGCTGGTTTTACCAAAGCGGGCGACCAGCAGCGTAGTGGCAGCTGCTCTGGCGATCAGCAAAGCATCCGTCACGGCAAGCACAGGTGGAGTGTCGATAATCACGATGTCATACCGCTTTTCAATCTGCGCCATCACATCCTGGAAGCGTTCACTCATGAGCAGGTCAACGGGATGCGTAGGTTGGGGTCCGCAGGTCAGTACATCAAAACCGCCTTTCTCAAAGCGTTGAACCGCCTCCTGCCACTCAACGGTTCCGTCGAGCACGCAGGACAACCCCCGATGATTGTTCAGCCTGAACACATTGTGGACATACCCTTTGCGCATATCCGCATCAACAAACAGCACCCGCTGTCCGGCCTGTGCCACAATCGACGCCAGTGAAGTACTGACCAGCGTCTTTCCGCAGTCCTGCGTGGGGCCAGACACCACGACAACCCGGTTTGCGGTATCCATCATGGTAAAATGCAAACTGGTGCGCAGCCCACGCATCGCCTCGACAAACGTATCAGCCGGACGGTCAATGGGCAGGAAAGGCACGTTGGATATCCTGTGCTTCCAGTGGGAAGTAAACAGGTTTCTCCTGCGCAGGTGCGTTTTTTTCCATAACCATACCGAGCGCGGAAGCGTTACCAGCAGCGGCATCCCGAACTCTTCCAGTTGTTCTGACGACGTAATGCCCCGCTTGAAGGCGGAACGCACTAAAACCGTTCCGGCAGAGAGGAGCAGCCCTATCATCATACCAAACAGAATGATGAGGGCTTTGCGCGGTTTGACAGGGGCCGGCTGCGTCACCGCCGGGTCTATGATCCGCACATTCCCGATAGCGCTGGAGCGCGAGATGCTCAGCTCTTGCTGACGCGTCAGCAACTGCATGTATACGGCGCGCCCGGATTCAACATCACGACTCAGGCGTAATATTTCCTGCTGCGTGGATGGCATGGAGGAGACGCGGCTATACAGGCGCGCGCGTTCCCGCTCAAGCGTTTGTTTTTTCTCCAGTAAAGCACGGTAGGTGGGATGGCCCTTTTTGAACAGCTGGGATACTTCTGCCTCGCGAAACGTCAGCTCGTTAAGCTGATTTTCCACGTTAACCACCTGATCAAGAACCGACTTTGCCTCAAGAGATAAATCGACCGAATCGCTTTGCTCTCGATAAGCATTCAGTCGCGCCTCGGCTTCATCCAGTTCGCGACTGATTTTAGGTAACTGATCCTGTAAGAACGTGAGGCTACGGGAATCTTTAGCTTCCTGGCGCGCAATGTTCTGGCTGAGAAAATTTTCGGCAATCGTATTAAGTACCGTAGCGGTCTTGCCGGGATCGTCACCCGTTAACGTTAAGGCGATCATTCCACTCTGTTTCGACGACTCCACAACCGTCAGTCTGCTCTGAATGGCGTTGATCGCCTCAAGCCTGGTAACGATGTTGAGGGTAAACTGGGTTCCCGGTGCCGCATTGAGGGAGGTCACCAGAAGAGAGACGCCCTCTTTAAGTAGCGCTTTTCCAACAATGCCTTCTGCCTCAAGCGTTTGTCCCTCAAGACGATATCGCCCTTGCTCGAGAACAGTGAGTAAAAGCGTTTGTGGATCCCCCTCCACAGACGGAATATTCAGCGAGCCAATCGTGATTTCAGCGGGGTTGCGCCCGTGAACGTGCTCCCAGAAAGCCCCAATGACGGGGAACAAGCGCCTATTAACCTCGTAGGTCAGCCCTAACCGATCAACGGTCTGTCCGAGGACCATCCGTGATTTAAGGAGTAAAAGTTCTGGAGCGACATCGGGTGAGAGATCGGATCTGAGCGAGGTCAGGTTCTTGAGCAGCGCGTTGCCCTGCTTCGCTTCGACCTGCACCAGGGCATCGGCCTGATAAACCGGCGTGACGCTGAAGGCGTAGATCCCCGCACATACCGTAAACAGAAGCGTAACGCACGCGATCATTACCCGGTGATCGAACATCTCAGCAAGCAACTGAATGAGATCCATTTCGTTATTCTGCGGTGTCGCAGCACTATATTTGTCTGATTTAGAAGACGACATTACGGCTTCATTCCTTGTTAACTCAAACGACGAGCCCATTCCTGACTGGCTTTCCCCAATTGCCCGAAAACATATTCAAAGGCTTCACGGCTTTTGCGATACGGGTCGGGAATGTCCTGGGTTTCCAGCCATTGTCCAAATAGCAGCGATTTTCCCCGGTTCTCCGGGGCCATTGTGGCAATAAAACGAAGGTGTTCCGGCTCCATCACCAGAATCAAGTCGGACTGTTGCAACAGACTGCACGTCACCCTGCGGGCAACGTGCCCCTCCAGCGAAAGGCCGTGACGCAAGGCCACAGCCTGCGCACTCGCATCCGCCGGGCGTCCTTCTAGTCCGAAAATACCTGCAGAGGTGACCTGCCTGCCGGGTAATTGCTGACGCAATAGCCGCTCACCAATGGGTGAGCGGCAAATATTGCCGGTGCAGACCACTAAGATTGAATGGAACATGACTACGGCCACGATCTGATGTTACGAACGGTTTCGGTCAGGTCATGTACGCCGCTGATGGTGGGCACCAGTTGGGAGATCACGCGATTCCAGCGCGATAGCGGTGCCGTGGTGACGTAGACAATGTCATACGGCTCAAGCTGGAATTCCGTACCCAGCACCATGGCTGAAGCATCTTCCGCATTCAGCTGATAGATATTGGCGATTTTGTCGGTGTCACCTTTTTTCGATACCTGGCGAATAACAAAAATGCCGGTTGCATCGGCCATATTTTGGTTAAGCCCCCCGGCATTGCCCAGGGCCTCGGCCAACGTCATGCCGCTACGATCCATCTTAAGGGTGCTCTGTTTCACCACCTCGCCCATTACGAACACTTTCAGCGCGTCGTTCCGGGGAACAAACAGGATATCGCCAGGATAAAGCAGCTTATTTTGGGTCAAATCGCCATGCTGCATCAGGGCATAGAGTGAGAGGTGGGCGTCCTGTCCATTGTGTGTGAGCACGACGTTACGCCAGTCGGCATCCGCCGAGAGCCCACCCGCGGCGTTAATCGCATCCATCACCGTCAGCGGAATATTGGTTATCGGCTGTTGACCCGATTTTTCCACCTCTCCGGTGACGTAGGCTTTTTGTGAACGGAAGGAGGCTACGCTGACGTCCACCTGCGGGCTCTCAATGACGCTATCCAGTCGAGCCGTAATCTCTTCACGTACCTGTGAAACCGTTTTTCCTGCCACCCGCAGTTTACCGACATAGGGATAAAAGAGCGTACCGTCAGCGTTGACCCAGTTGCCTGTATCGCTCGCGCTACGATATTGTCCTGCGGGCGTTGTTAATTCAGGGTGATCCCAGACGGTGACCGTCAGAATGTCGCCTGCACCAATACGGTATTCCCAGTTTTTGATCTGCTTGTCCAGATTAGGATTTGCCTGAGATTTCGACACGGGCGGGCGCAGTTTTTCAATCCACTCCGGCGTCAGCGGAAAAATTTCCACGCGCTTATCAAGCTGATAATTTGCCTCTTCCGCCGAAATAACTTTCTTATCTGACACACTTAAGCTCTGACCAGGTGAAAAAACGCACCCTGTTAACTGACTAATACTGAGAAATAACAGCGAAAATGCAGTTGTACTTTTCATTAATATAAATATTTCTTTTTAACGTTGCGTTTATCGTTAAGCCTGTAAAAAGACCCAATCCAACCCCATGAAATGTAATCAATTATGCTTATGAGAGATGAACTTCCTGCCCTTATAAAACACACCTCACCCGCGCTTTAAAAAACAGATCCTATACTCGACCTGGTTAAAAAACGGATGTCAGCACGCTTCATCCGGAGGCAATATTAAATGCTCTTCAGAGAGAAAGCATTCGCCTCGCTTTCTAACTTTGATATGGAAAGTTATTTTCAGAATTAATTAATGAAATGATAAATATTAAAAATATAATGCATCGACAATATTCCCGATACTGATAAACATCACGCAATTGGGCTACACAAAACCGTCCACTTTTGTTACATTTTTTTTCAAACATCCCCTGCGTTGATACTTAAAATGGACTGTCTGCTTCGCTTTCGACGTCCCGCAGACGAAAAGTATCTGTAACGATATCACTGGAGAAAAAATGGCTAAGCGTAAACTGCTGCTTCTGGGTGTATTACTGTCTCTGGCGGGATCCGCATTCTCTGCCCCGCAAACGGCCGCTGCACCCTCCGGCATCAAGGCCTATGAAGAACAAGAGTTCATCGCTGACTTCACGAAATTCAAGATTGGCGACACGGCGCCGGCGCAGTATCAAACGCCGGAGTACACCATCAAACAGTACCAGCTGCGTAACCTGCCGGCCCCAGATGCCGGAACCCACTGGACCTACATGGGCGAGAACTACGTGCTGATCGGCGATGCGGACGGCAAAATCTACAAAGCCTATAACGGAGATATTTTCTATCACCGCTAAGACCATTCTGATCCGCCCCTGGCAGGAAAGCGATCGTCCTTTCCTGCGCACGCTCTTTCTCCACGCCCGGCGTGAGGCCTGGCCATGGCTGGACAGTTCAGACTGGCAGCTGGAAGACTTTGACGCGGCCACCCGTGACGAAGTGATTTGGGTTGCCACGCAGAACGGCCATCGCCTGGGCTTTGCCTCCGTCTGGGCGAACGATAATTTTCTGCACAACCTCTTTGTTGACCCGCAGTATCAAAGCCACGGCGTCGGGAAAATGCTTCTGGAACAGGTGCAGAAGACGTTTACCAGTACAGGTTCGCTTAAGTGTCTGGTGAAGAATGCGCGGGCTGTCGCGTTTTACCAGCGGCACGGCTGGCACATTGAGGCGACGGGGGATTCTCCGGAGGGAGAGTATTATTTGATGCACTATCGGCTTGGGTAAAGTCAGGTGGCGCTTCGCTTACCTGACCTACAAAACCGTATTTCGTAGGCCGGGTAAGGCGAAGCCGCCACCCGGCACTAAGAGAAGAGGTATTACACCGCGCGGAACGCGATTTCGCCCGGGATGACTTCGCCCTGCCAGTAAAGCTGCGCCGCAACGCGACCCGCCAGCTGACGATACATCTCTGCAAATTCGCTGTCCGGACGGCTGACGACCGTCGGCTTGCCGCTGTCCAGATCTTCACGCAGGGTAATGTGCAGCGGCATCTGTCCCAGCAGTTGGGTGTGATACTTCGCAGCCAGTTTTTCTGCCCCGCCCGTACCGAAGATAGGTTCGTGGTGACCGCAGTTGCTGCAGATGTGCATGCTCATGTTCTCAACGATACCGAGCACCGGCACTTCCACCTTCTCGAACATCACAATGCCTTTTTTGGCGTCGATCAGCGCGATATCCTGCGGCGTGGTCACCACAACGGCACCCGTCACCGGAATGTTCTGCGCCAGCGTGAGCTGGATGTCACCGGTCCCCGGCGGCATGTCCAGCACCAGATAATCCAGATCCGGCCACATCGTCTCCTGCAGCATCTGCAGCAGCGCTTTGCTGGCCATCGGGCCGCGCCAGACCATGGCGTTATCGTCAGTCACCAGGTAACCGATGGAGTTGGTCGCCAGACCGTGCGCCATGATCGGCGCCATGTGGGTCCCATCGGGCGAGGTTGGACGCTGGTTTTCCGCGCCCAGCATGTTTGGAATAGACGGGCCGTAGATATCGGCATCCAGAATACCGACCTTTGCCCCTTCCGCTGCCAGCGCCAGCGCCAGGTTTACGGCGGTAGAGGATTTCCCCACCCCGCCCTTGCCCGAGCTGACGGCAATGATGTTTTTCACGCCGTTGACGCCAGGCTGGTTTTTCACGCGCTTCAGCGTGGCGATGCTGTGGCTCAGCTTCCAGTCGATTGCCTTCGCGCCGGTAATGCGCAGCAGCTCGGCGCTGGTCTGCTCTTTCAGCGCGTCAAAGGCGCTGGTCCAGACGAACGGCATCTGCAGCTCAACGTGCAGCGTGTCGTCCAGCCAGGCAACGTGGTGTAACGCTTTCAGCGTAGTGAGATTGTGCTTCAGGGTTGGATGCTGAAAGTTAGCCAGCGTCCCGGCGACCATTGCTCGTAAGGCTTCCGGTGATTTGGCCTGGGATTGAGAACTCATCCCGACTCCTTTGTTCTTGTGAATAAGACCTTAGATGAACAAGTTTACCTGAAAGGCCGTGGTTTGTGCTTACTTAATAATGCCCCTTTTGGTAATATCAAAAACCCTTTTCACAGTTAAAAGAAGTAATGCCTACTATGACTCAAGTCGCGAAGAAAATTCTGGTAACGTGCGCACTGCCGTACGCCAACGGCTCAATCCACCTCGGCCACATGCTGGAGCATATCCAGGCTGATGTCTGGGTCCGTTACCAGCGAATGCGCGGCCACGAGGTTAACTTCATCTGTGCGGACGATGCCCACGGCACGCCGATCATGCTGAAAGCGCAGCAGCTGGGGATCTCCCCGGAGCAGATGATTGCCGAAATGAGTCAGGAGCATCAGACCGATTTTGCAGGCTTTGACATCAGCTATGACAACTATCACTCCACGCACAGCGACGAAAACCGCGAGCTGTCGGAGCTGATCTACACCCGTCTGAAAGAGAACGGTTTTATCAAAAACCGCACCATCTCTCAGCTGTACGATCCGGAAAAAGGCATGTTCCTGCCGGACCGCTTCGTCAAAGGCACCTGTCCGAAATGTAAATCCCCGGACCAGTACGGCGATAACTGCGAAGTGTGCGGCGCGACCTACAGCCCGACCGAGCTTATCGAGCCGAAATCCGTGGTTTCCGGCGCCACGCCTGTGATGCGTGACTCAGAGCACTTCTTCTTCGACCTGCCGTCCTTCAGCGAAATGCTGCAGGCATGGACCCGCAGCGGCGCGCTGCAGGAGCAGGTGGCGAACAAGATGCAGGAATGGTTTGAATCCGGCCTGCAGCAGTGGGATATCTCCCGCGATGCGCCGTATTTCGGCTTTGAAATCCCGAACGCGCCGGGTAAATACTTCTACGTCTGGCTGGACGCGCCAATCGGCTACATGGGCTCCTTCAAGAACCTGTGCGACAAGCGTGGCGACACCGTCAGCTTCGACGAATACTGGAAGAAAGACTCTACCGCCGAGCTGTACCACTTCATCGGCAAAGACATCGTTTACTTCCACAGCCTGTTCTGGCCGGCCATGCTGGAAGGCAGCAACTTCCGCAAGCCAACCAACCTGTTTGTTCACGGCTACGTGACGGTGAACGGCGCCAAGATGTCCAAGTCCCGCGGGACGTTCATCAAGGCCAGCACCTGGCTGAACCACTTCGACGCGGACAGCCTGCGCTACTACTACACCGCGAAGCTCTCTTCCCGCATCGACGATATCGACCTGAACCTGGAAGATTTTGTGCAGCGCGTGAACGCGGACATCGTGAACAAGGTGGTGAACCTGGCGTCCCGTAACGCGGGCTTTATTGCCAAGCGCTTTGACGGCGTGCTTTCTGCCGAATTGGCCGATCCTGAGCTGTATAAAACCTTCACCGATGCCGCCGCTGCGGTTGGCGAAGTCTGGGAAAGCCGCGAGTTCGGTAAAGCGATTCGCGAAATCATGGCGCTGGCCGACGTTGCCAACCGCTATGTGGACGAGCAGGCTCCGTGGGTGGTCGCGAAACAGGAAGGCCGTGACGCCGACCTGCAGGCGATCTGCACCATGGGTCTGAACATGTTCCGCGTGCTGATGACCTGGCTGAAGCCGGTTCTGCCGCAGCTGGCAGCCCGCGCTGAAGCGTTCCTGAACACCGAACTGACCTGGGATGCTATTCAGCAGCCGCTGCTCGGTCACAAGGTCAACACCTTCAAAGCGCTGTACAACCGCATCGAGATGAAGCAGGTTGAAGCCCTGGTAGAAGCATCCAAAGAAGAAGTGAAGGCGGCTGCGGCACCGGTCACCGGCCCGCTGGCGGACGATCCGATTCAGGAAACCATTACCTTCGATGATTTCGCCAAAGTCGACCTGCGCGTGGCGCTGATCGAGAACGCGGAGTTTGTGGACGGCTCTGACAAGCTGCTGCGCCTGACGCTGGATCTGGGCGGCGAGAAGCGCAACGTCTTCTCCGGCATCCGTTCTGCCTATCCGGACCCGCAGGTGCTGATCGGCCGTCAGACCGTGATGGTCGCCAACCTGGCGCCGCGCAAAATGCGCTTCGGCATCTCTGAGGGGATGGTGATGGCCGCAGGCCCTGGCGGGAAAGATATCTTCCTGTTAAGCCCTGACGAAGGCGCGAAGCCTGGCCAGCAGGTGAAATAACAAAAAAGCCGGAGATTATCTCCGGCTTTTTTTTGCCCGGCGGCGCTACGCCTGCACGGGCCTACGGGTTTTGTAGGCCGGGTAAGGCGAAGCCGCCACCCGGCTAAACATCACGCCTTCGGGTGATGCACCCGGTGGGTCAGCCCGCGCAGGAAATTACGCAGGAACTGGTCGCCGCACTCGCGGTAGTTTTTATGATCCGGCGCGCGCATCATGGCGGTCACTTCCGGCACGGATACGCGGAATTTTTGCTCGGTCATGATCGCCACGATATCGTCCGTTTTCAGCGAGAACGCGATACGCAGCTTTTTCAGCACCGTGTTGTTGTTCACCCGACGCTCCAGCGCCAGCTCTGGCGCGGCCGGATCTTTGCCGCGCTTATCGTAAATCAGGCCGTTCAGGAAGCCCGACAGAATGATATCAGGACAGCGGACAAACCCCTCTTCGTCTTCTTTGGTCATCCACGTGTCAAAACTCGCAGACGTGGATTCCATGTCGGACAGCGCAAGAATGCGCACCATGTCGTTATTGTTCGCTTTCAGGGTGTAGCGCAGGCTACGAAGAATATCGTTACTTAGCATAGAGCCTTCGAATGTCGATGATGCAATGGCGCGCAGTGTACCAGCTTTACAGCCCAATCGCCTCTTTCAAACTCTTCAGGTAGCGGCGGCTGACCGGGACGGTTTGCCCGGCGCGCAGCACCAGCTCGGCCTGGCCGTTATCTTCCAGGCGGATCTCCTTCAGATGCGCCATATTCACCAGGTACTGGCGGTGACAGCGAATCAGCGGCGTGCGGCTCTCCAGCGTGCGCAGGGTCAGCTCGGTAAACCCTTCGTTCCCTTCCGCGCTGGTAACAAATACCCCGCTCAGGCGGCTGCTGACAAAGGCCACATCATCCATCTGCAGAAGATAGATCCGGCTGTGCCCGGTGCAGGGAATAAACTTCAGCGGCTGCTGGTTCTCCGCCAGCAGCGTGACGTCCTGCACGGTGCGCTCCTGGCGTAAACGGGTGAGCGTTTTATCCAGACGCTTCTCTTCAATCGGCTTGAGTAAATAATCAAACGCATGCTCCTCAAAGGCCTTAACGGCATATTCGTCGAACGCCGTCAGAAACACGATGTAGGGACGATGTTCCGGGTCAAGCATGCCGACCATCTCCAGCCCGCTGATGCGGGGCATCTGAATGTCGAGGAACAGCACGTCCGGGCGCAGCTTGTGCACCGCGCCGATAGCCTCAATGGCGTTGGCGCATTCCCCCACAATCTCAACATCCGGCTGCTCCTGCAGCAGAACGCGCAGGTTTTCCCGTGCCAGCGGCTCGTCATCCACAATCAGCACTCTTAACATGCGTTTTCCTCCAGCGGCAGTCGTACGGTAATACGGGTAAATCGGTCGGGCTCGCAGGCGACGGTAATGCCATAGTCATCGCCAAAATGGGCGCGCAGGCGTTTATCCACCAGGCTCATCCCTAAACCGCCGGAGGCCGAAGGCTGATAAAGCCCGGCATTATCTTCAATATCCAGCACCAGGTGATGGTTGAATCGGCTGGCGGCAATGGTTATCTCCCCCCTTCCCAGCAGCTGTGATGTACCGTGCTTAATGGCGTTTTCCACAATCGGCTGCAGGGTAAAGGCCGGAAGATGCTGATACGCCAGCTCGTCCGGCACGGAGAGCGACACCTGCAGACGCGACTGGAAACGCGCCTGCTCAATCTGCAGATAGGCATTTACGTGCTCAATCTCATCGGCGAGGGTCACAATCTCCGACGGCCGCTTCAGGTTCTTGCGGAAAAAGGTCGACAGAAACTGCACCAGCTGCGCGGCCTGATCGCTGTCGCGGCGGATCACCGCTTTGAGCGTATTGAGGGCATTAAACAGGAAATGCGGATTGACCTGCGCATGCAGCAGCTTAATCTCCGACTGCGTCAGCAGGGCTTTCTGCCGCTCATACTGCCCGGCGAGGATTTGCGCGGACAGCAGCTGGGCGATCCCCTCCC
Source organism: Enterobacter cloacae complex sp. 2024EL-00227 (assembly GCF_043945315.1). Classification (NCBI taxonomy): domain Bacteria; kingdom Pseudomonadati; phylum Pseudomonadota; class Gammaproteobacteria; order Enterobacterales; family Enterobacteriaceae; genus Enterobacter; species Enterobacter cloacae complex sp. 2024EL-00227. The sequence continues at coordinate 330,974 of NZ_JBIMQP010000001.1, read as the reverse complement.
CCAGCGTGCGGTTGATGGAGCTGAACAGACGGTTTTTCGCCTCATACAGCTTGATGGTGCCCATCACCCGCTGATTCTCGCCGCGCAGCGGAATCACGAGCGTGGAGCCCAGCTTGCACTGGGGATGCAGCGAACAGCGGTAAGGCACTTCGTTACCGTCGGCATACACCACCTCGCCGGTTTCGATGGCGCGCAGCGTATAGGCTGAGGAGATCGGCTTGCCCGGCAGATGGTGATCGTCGCCCGTACCGGTAAAGGCCAGCAGCTTTTCCCGATCGGTTATCGCCACCGCGCCGATATCCAGCTCCTTGTAGAGCACCTGGGCCACCTTCATGCTGTTCTCTTCGTTGAACCCCTGGCGCAGGATCCCTTCCGTCGAGGCGGCAACCTTCAGCGCCGTGGCGGAAAAGGCCGAGGTGTACTTCTCAAACATGGCGCGCTTGTCGAGCAGGATGCGCATAAACAGCGCCGCGCCCACGGTATTGGTCACCATCATCGGAGCGGCAATGCTGCTGACCAGGTGCAGCGCATCCTCAAACGGACGGGCAATCAGCAGAATGATCGCCATCTGCGCCATTTCGGCCACAAAGGTAATGGCACCGGCGGTGAGCGGGCTGAAGACTTTATCCGGGCGACCGCGCTTGATCATATAGCTGTGCACCAGGCCGCCGAGAAGCCCTTCAACGATCGTGGAGATCATACAGCTCAGCGCCGTCATCCCGCCCATGGAATAGCGATGCAGCCCCCCGGTTAAACCGACAAGCCCCCCGACGACGGGACCGCCGAGCAGCCCGCCCATCACCGCGCCGATAGCGCGCGTATTGGCAATAGAGTCTTCGATATGAAGACCAAACCAGGTCCCCATAATGCAGAATATGGAAAATACGACGTAGCAGAGGAATTTGTGCGGCAGACGGACGGTGACCTGCATCAGCGGGATAAACAGGCGCGTTTTGCTCATCAGCCAGGCAATGACCAGAAACACGCACATCTGCTGAAGCAACAGCAGCACCAGGTTAAACTCGTACATACTCAAAACCGCACACGCTAAAAAACGCGTAACATACACGGATGCGGCTCAACTTTCTTTGAAGCATCCCAAAAAAGCGCAAAATCGTGCCCGTTATCACACCTTTTTCAGAATATCGCATACGCTTCGCATTCTTTGTGCAAAAAACAATCAATTCTTCCTGGTTCGGCAAAGTGGGTCTACAGTTAAGCTGGGGACGCGTAAGCCAGGGGGCGAATATGGCGCTTTACACGATCGGTGAAGTGGCACTCCTTTGTGATATCAATCCCGTTACCCTACGGGCGTGGCAGCGACGGTATGGATTACTCAAACCGCAGAGGACCGACGGTGGGCATCGCCTTTTTAATGATGACGATATCGACCGCATTCGCGAAATCAAAAGCTGGATCGACAACGGCGTGCAGGTTGGGAAAGTGAAGTCCCTGCTGAGCCACGACGACCCGGATACGCAACATCTCTGGCGCGAACAACAGGAAACTCTGCTGCGACTCCTGCAGGCGGGCAACCTGCAGCGCCTGCGTGGATGGATAAAAGAGCAGGGTCGCGATTACCCGGCGCAGACGCTGATCTCCCATCTTTTCATTCCACTCCGGCGACGCCTGCAGTGCCAGCAGTCCACCCTGCAGGCGCTGCTCAGCATGCTCGACGGCGTGCTGATCAACTACATTGCCGTCTGCCTTGCCTCAGCGAAGAACAAAGCCGGAAAAGATGCGCTGGTTGTCGGCTGGAACGTACACGATACCACCCGCCTGTGGCTGGAAGCGTGGATTGCCACCCAGAAGGGCTGGCGCGTGGATGTTCTGGCGCACTCGCTGGCGCAGCTCAGACCTGAGTTTTTCGACGGCCAGACCCTGCTGGTCTGGTGTGGCGAAGTGCCGTCCGCCTCGCAGCAACAGCTGCTGACGGAATGGCGTGAGAATGGTTACCCGGTCTATTCCCTTGGTCCGGATGAGCCATAACGGCATTTAATGGTTCATTAACAGCTGCGCTTCACCGTATAATTGTTCCGTTAACAACAGGAGCACATGATGAAGGCAACCAAACTGGCCATTATTACCCTTTTTGTCCTGATGGCCGTAAGCGGTATCGGCGGCGTGATGCTGGCAGGGTACTCGTTTATTGTTCGCGGCGGTGTCGGCTGAGGTACAGCGCCAGCCGCTCAAAAGCGCGATCGACGACGATTGCCGCCAGCGCAACCAGCAGCGCTCCCTGCACAATATACGCCGTATTAAACCCGCTTAAGCCGATAATAATCGGCGTGCCCAGCGTATTAGCGCCGACCGTCGACGCAATGGTCGCCGTCCCAATGTTAATGATGACCGACGTGCGGATCCCGGCAATGATAACCGGTGCCGCTAGCGGCAGTTCAACCTTGCGCAGCCGCTGACCGCGACTCATCCCCATCCCTTCCGCCACGCTCAGCACGGACGCAGGTACCGCCGCGAGGCCCGCCAGCGTGCCCTGCAGCACCGGCAATACGCCGTACAGAATCAGCGCAATGATGGCAGGCTGTTGGCCAAAGCCCATCACCGGCACCGCTATCGCCAGCACCGCCACCGGGGGAAATGTCTGTCCGATGGCCGCAATCGTCTCCACCAGCGGGCGAAACTCCCGGCCCGCGGGCCGCGTGACCGCGATGCCCGCCCCCACGCCCAGCACAACCGCGATGGCGCTTGAGAGCGCCACCAGCCAGAGATGCGCCAGGGCGAGATTAATGAAGCTCTCCTGCTGATACACCGGCCGCGGCAGCCCGGGAAAGAGACTGTTAAACAGCGCCGCGCTGTGGGGCATCAGAAACAGTAAGCCGACAAAGAGCGCTACCAGCCAGAGAAGCGGATCACGCAGTGCCTTCACGCGTCACCTCCCCGGCCAGCAGATCGCGAAAGTGTAAGGTGCCGCACGGCGCGCCCCGGGCATCAGAAACGGGCAATACTTCGCACTGGCGCGCGACAAACGCGGAGAGCGCATCCCGCAGGCTCATCTGCGCCTGCAGCGGTTCGCCGCTCACCGGCGCCGCCTCCCGACGCATATAGTCGCTCACCGTTCGCAGGGAGAGCAGCCTGACGCCCAACTCGCTGCGGCCAAAAAACTCGCGCACAAAGTCATTCTTCGGCCAGGTTAACAGCTCAAGCGGCGAGCCCTGCTGCACCACTTCGCCATGATCCATCAGCACCAGATGGTCGGCCAGGCGCAGAGCTTCATCAATATCGTGCGTCACGAGCACGATCGTGCGTCCAAGAATGCGGTGAATGCGGGTCATCTCCGCCTGCAGCGCCCCGCGCGTGACCGGATCCAGCGCGCCGAAGGGTTCGTCCATCAGCAGCACCTGCGGGTTGGCCGCCAGCGCACGCGCCACGCCCACGCGCTGCTGTTGCCCGCCGGAAAGCTGGTGCGGATAGCGGTCGCGCAGCGCGGGCTCTAGCCCCAGCAGAGCCATCAGCTCATCAACACGTTCGGCGATTTTCGTCCGCGACCATTTCTCCAGCTGCAGCACGGTGGCGATGTTCTGCGCCACCGTCCAGTGCGGAAACAGGCCGATAGACTGTATGGCATAGCCCATCCGACGGCGCAGCTCCAACACCGGCAGGCTGCGGATCTCTTCCCCGGCAAAGCGGATCAGCCCGCTGTCATGCTCCACCAGCCGGTTGATCATCTTCAGGGTGGTGGATTTGCCCGACCCGGAGGTGCCAATCAGCACGGAAAACGCCCCCTCGGCAAAGTTCAGGTTCAGGTGGCTCGCCGCGGGGCGACCGGCAAAGGTTTTACTGACATCATGAAATTCAATCATTGGCTCTTCTCCCGAGCAGCGCGAGCCATAAGGCAAACAGTGCGTCGACGACAACCGCCAGCGCAATCGTGGGCACCACGCCCAATAACACCAGATCCAGGGCACTGCTCAGCAGCCCCTGGAAGACCAGCGCGCCAAAGCCGCCCGCGCCAATCAGCGCCGCAATCACCGCCATGCCGACGGTCTGGACTGCCACCACCCGCAGGCTGCGCAACAGCAGGGGCAGCGCCAGCGGCAGCTGAATTTTCCAGAAACACTGCCGCGCGCTCATTCCCATCGCATGGGCGCTTTCCAGCACGTCAGGTGCGACCTGACCTAAGCCCGCGACCACGCCGCGTACCAGCGGCAGCAGGGCATACAGCACCAGCGCGATAAGCGCGGGCGTTAATCCCGTTCCGGCTATTCCCAGCATTCCCAGCGCCGGAAACGACTTCACCAGCCCGGCCAGCGGCGCAATCAGCAGGCCAAACAGCGCGACGGAAGGAATGGTCTGGATAACATTGAGCACGGTAAAAACCCCGCCCTGGCGTGAAGGATGGCGATAGCACCACATACCAAGGGGGATCCCAACCAGAAGCGCCGGAAAGAGCGTACCGAAGAGGATCGTCAGGTGCTGCGCGAGGGCATCATCAAACACCTCCTGACGGTTGGCGTACTCTTTTAACAGCGAGAGGCTGTTCAGCTCACCGCTGAACAGCAGGAGTAAAGGAATACACCATATCTGCGCATTGAACACCCATCGCCAGACGGCGCTGGGGATGAGTCGACGAATCGCATCGCTGCAGGCCAGCAGGCAGAGCGCCAGCCACAGCCACAGGCCGCTGCCGATAGTGGTTCTCGCCAGCGGACTTTCCGCCGAGGCCATATGCGTCGCCGCCAGCCCGGCGCTCCAGAACAGGAGAATAAACAGCCCTTCAGAGAGAAGCAGCGTCAGCCACTGGGCCAGGCGTCCCTGCCAGAGCGACAGGATCACCCACGCGCCCAGCGCCGCCGCCAGCCACCCCGGCGTAAACGACCAGACCTGCCAGAGCGCTTTTCCCTCCCCCGACATCAGACGGTTTGGGGCAACGTTGACAAACGGTAACGCGACCGCTGCGATGGCCACGCAGGCCAGCAGCAGCAGGACGCGGTTATGACATTTTATTGGCACAGCCTTTTCCCGTTACTTCACAAGCCCTTGTTGTTTCAGGAAGTCTGCGGCCACTTTTTTGGCATCCAGCCCCTCGACGGCAATGCTGGCATTCAGCTGCTGCAGCGTTTTTTCATCCAGCTTTTCGAATACCGGTTTGAGCCATTCTGCAATGTCCGGGTACGCTTTCAGCACCGCCTCACGCACCACCGGGGTCGGCGCATAAATTGGCTGTACGCCTTTTGGATCGGTCAGGGTCTGCAGGCCAAGCGCCGCCACCGGGCCGTCGGTGCCGTAGGCCATGGCCGCGTTAACGCCGGAAGTTTGCTGTGCCGCCGCTTTGATGGTCACCGCGGTATCCCCGCCCGCCAGCGAGAGCAGCTGCGCCTGGTCGAGCTTGAAGTCGTAGGCTTTTTCAAACGCGGGCAGCGCGTCAGGACGCTCGATGAACTCCGCCGACGCCGCAAGCTTAAAGTCGCCCTTCTCTTTCAGGTAGCGGCTGAGATCCGCCAGGGTAGTCAGCTTCCCTTTCTCCGCCACGTCCTTGCGCACGGCGATAGTCCAGGTATTGTTGGCCGGTGCCGGGGTCAGCCAGACCAGTTTGTTCTGTTCCGCGTCGAGTTTTTTGACTTTCTCATACCCGGCTTTGGCGTTTTTCCATGCCGGATCGTTTTCATCTTTGAAGAAGAATGCGCCGTTGCCGGTGTATTCCGGGTAGATATCCAGCTCGCCGGAGGTTATCGCGCCGCGCACGACGGGCGTGGTGCCAAGCTGAACTTTATTGACCGTTTTCACGCCGTGGCTTTCCAGCACCTGCAAGATGATATTGCCGAGCAGCGCGCCTTCGGTATCGATCTTCGAACCCACTTTTACCGGCTCCGCCGCCTGTAACGGCAGGCTCAGCGCCGCCAGTAACACCGCAGATCCCAACATCCCCTTTGCAATCGTCATTCCGCTATCCTCATTTTTTTGCTGCCTTTTTCAGAGGCTTGAGAGAAAAGCGTAGCTTAAAACGGCGGAATTAACCGTCAAAATGCCTTTTTAGCATAAGGTAAGACGCCTCCCCCGCAGGACGGGGGGAGGCAAAGGAGGGAAAGGTTACAGCAGCTCGAACTCGCCTTTATTCACGCGGGCGGAGTCCATGCCGATAAAGACGTTAAATTTGCCCGGTTCCGCATCGTATTTCATCTGCTGGTTCCAGAACTTCAGCGCATCCACGTCGATCGGGAAGCTGATGGTTTTGGTTTCCCCCGGCTTCAGCGTGACCTTCTCGAAGCCGCGCAGCTGTTTCACCGGACGGCTCATCGACGCGGTGACATCCTGCACGTACATCTGGATCACCGTAGCCCCTTCGCGCTTGCCGGTGTTGGTCACCTCAACGCTGGCGGTGACCTTGCCGTCACGCTTCAGGGTCGGCGCCGACATTTTCACGTCGGAGACCTTGAAAGTGGTGTAGCTCAGGCCGTAACCAAACGGATAGAGCGGGCCGTTAGCTTCGTCGAAGTAGCGAGAGGTGTACTTGTTCGGCTTGTCGGCGTTGTACGGGCGACCGGTATTCAGGTGGCTGTAGTAAACCGGGATCTGCCCGACGGAGCGCGGGAAGGACATCGGCAGCTTGCCCGACGGGTTGTAATCGCCAAACAGCACGTCGGCGATGGCGTTACCGCCTTCGGTACCGGCGAACCAGGTTTCCAGAATGGCGTCAGCCTGCTGGTCTTCCTTCACCAGCGCCAGCGGACGACCGTTCATCAGCACCAGCACCAGCGGCTTGCCGGTGGCTTTCAGGGCGGCGATCAGATCGCGCTGGCTCTGTGGAATGGTGATATCGGTACGGCTGGAGGCTTCGTGCGCCATACCCTGCGCTTCACCCACAACCGCAACAACGACGTCAGACTGCTTCGCGGCGTTCACCGCTTCGTCAATCATCTCCTTCGGCGTGCGCGGATCGACCTTCACCGCTTCCTCGTACTGGTTGAGGAAGGTCACGATATCTTTATCGTTGGTGACGTTCGCCCCTTTGGCGTAAACCACTTTGGCGTTTTCACCGACGGCACTCTTGATACCGGTCAGCACGGTCACGGACTGGTCAGCCACGCCCGCCGCAGACCAGCTGCCCATGACGTCGCGCTTGCTGTCGGCCAGCGGACCCACCACGGCAATGGTGCCGGATTTTTTCAGCGGCAGCGTGTCGAGGCGGTTCTTCAGCAGCACCAGGCTTTCGCGCGCGACGTCACGCGCCTCTTTGCGGTGCAGGCGGCTTTCAGCGTTGGTATCTGCCGGGTCGGAGTCTTTCGGACCCAGGTGGCTGTACGGATCGTTAAACAGCCCCATGTCGTATTTCACGTTCAGCACGTGACGGGTGGCATCGTCCAGCTCCGCCATCGTCACCTTGCCGCTCTTCACCAGCCCCGGCAGGTACTTGCTGTAATACTCGTCGCTCATGCTCATGTTGATGCCGGACTTGAGCGCCACGCGCACCGCGTCTTCCGGATCGGAGGCGGTACCGTGTTTGATCAGCTCTTTAATCGCGCCGTGGTCGGAAACGGTGATGCCCTTAAAGCCCCACTGGTCGCGCAGCACGTCTTTCAGCAGCCAGGAATCAGAGGTCGCAGGCGTGCCGTTCAGCGAGTTCAGCGCCACCATCACCGCGCCGCTGCCCGCATCCAGCCCTGCCTTGTACGGCGGCATGTAGTCGTTGAACAGGCGCTGCGGGCTCATGTCGACGGTATTGTACTCTTTACCGCCCTCCACCGCGCCGTAGGCCGCAAAGTGTTTGACGCTGGTCATCACCGAGTAGCGGTCCGCCGGGCTTTTGCCCTGCATCGCTTCCACCATGGTTTTACCCATCGTGGAGGTTAAATACGTATCTTCACCAAAGCCTTCCGAGCCGCGGCCCCAGCGCGGATCGCGCGAGACGTCCACCATGGGCGCCCAGGTCATGTTCAGGCCGTCGTCCGCCGCTTCATAAGCCGACACGCGCCCGACGGTTTTCACCGCGTCGAGGTTAAAGGAAGACGCTAAGCCGAGGCTGATGGGAAAGACGGTTCGCTGGCCGTGCACCACGTCATAGGCAAAGAACAGGGGAATTTTCAGGCGGCTGAGATTCATCACCTGGTCCTGCATCTTGCGGATATCCTGGCGGGTGACGGTATTAAAGATGGCCCCTACCTGCCCGTCTTTGATCATCTCGCGGATGGCCTCTTTCGGGTTATCCGGGCCGACGCTGATCAGACGCAGCTGGCCGATTTTCTCATCGACCGTCATTTTCTTGAGCAATTCCGTGACAAACGCGTCCCGCGCTTCAGGCGTGAGCGGGTGATTGCCAAACAAATCCTCTGCCAGCGCAGGTTGCAGCGCCAGGCTGACGGCGACACCTACAGAACATAGCCATTTCATGTCGTTTTACTCTCTCATCAATAACCGCCGGACGATCTCGGCCATACCGTGCGAAAAGCGCAGTGTGCCACAAACCCTCCGATCGTTGCAGGGTTATTCTCTGATTTTTCTCGTGAATACTCGACCGCTTAACAGTTAATCGCGCTATGCTTTACAGCGAGAAATTTGCCCCACCACAAGGAGTGGAAGATGTCTTCTGTTCGAACTGACGATAACAAAACCTTTATTAACGAACTGTCGCGCCTGGTTGGCTCCTCTCACCTGCTTACCGACCCGGCTAAAACCGCCCGCTACCGCAAGGGCTTCCGCTCCGGTCAGGGCGAGGCGCTGGCGGTGGTTTTCCCCGGCACGCTGCTGGAGCTGTGGCGCGTCCTGAGCGCCTGCGTCGCCGCCGACAAGATTATTTTAATGCAGGCGGCCAACACCGGCCTGACCGAAGGCTCCACGCCGAACGGCAACGATTACGATCGTGACATCGTGATTATCAGCACCCTGCGCCTCGACAAGCTGCACCTGTTGGATAAAGGCGAGCAGGTGCTCGCGTTCCCGGGCACCACGCTTTACTCCCTCGAAAAAGCGCTTAAGCCGCTGGGCCGCGAACCGCACTCGGTGATCGGCTCCTCCTGCATTGGCGCCTCGGTGGTCGGTGGGATCTGCAATAACTCTGGCGGCTCGCTGGTGCAGCGCGGTCCCGCCTATACCGAGATGTCCCTGTTTGCCCGTATTGACGAAAACGGCAAGCTGACGCTGGTGAACCACCTGGGAATCGATCTCGGCGTCACGCCAGAACAGATCCTCAGCAAGCTCGACGACGATCGCGTGAAGGATGAAGACGTTCAGCACGACGGTCGCCATGCGCACGATCATGACTACGTGACCCGCGTGCGGGATATCAATGCCGATACGCCGGCGCGCTACAACGCCGACCCGGATCGCCTGTTTGAATCCTCCGGCTGCGCGGGCAAGCTGGCCGTTTTTGCGGTACGTCTGGACACCTTCCCGGCCGAGAAAAAGCAGCAGGTATTCTACATCGGCACCAACCAGCCTGAGGTTCTGACGGAGATCCGCCGTCATATTCTGGGCGAATTCACCCATCTGCCGGTGGCGGGCGAATACATGCACCGGGACATTTACGACATCGCCGAGCGCTACGGCAAAGACACGTTCCTGATGATCGACAAGCTCGGCACCGACAAAATGCCGTTCTTCTTCACCATGAAGGGCCGTACCGACGCGATGCTGGAGAAAGTGTCGCTGTTCAAACCCCACTTCACCGACCGCTTTATGCAGAAGCTGGGCAACGTTTTCCCGGCGCATCTGCCGGAGAGGATGAAAACCTGGCGCGACAGGTACGAACATCACCTGCTGCTGAAAATGGCCGGAGACGGAATTGCCGAAGCGCAGAGCTGGCTGACCGAATTCTTTAAAACGGCCGAAGGGGATTTCTTTGCCTGTACGCCTGAAGAGGGCAGCAAAGCCTTCCTGCACCGCTTTGCCGCCGCAGGGGCCGCCATCCGATATCAGGCAGTACATTCCGAAGAGGTGGAAGATATTCTGGCGCTCGATATCGCCCTGCGGCGTAACGACACCGAGTGGTTTGAACACCTGCCGCCGGAAATCGACAGCAAGCTGGTGCACAAGCTCTATTACGGCCACTTTATGTGCTATGTCTTCCATCAGGATTACATCGTCAAGAAAGGGGTCGATGCACACGAACTGAAGGAGCAGATGCTCGCCCTTCTGCGTGAACGCGGCGCACAATATCCTGCGGAACACAACGTCGGACATCTTTATAAAGCCCCTGACGCACTTAAGCAGTTTTATCGCGAGAATGACCCTACAAACAGCATGAATCCCGGCATCGGTAAAACAACGCGGAAGAAATACTGGAAAGAGAGCGCAGACGCGGAGCGGCACATAACGCAAACGTCTGATTAATTCCTACAGCCAAATTTGAGAGATTGTTAAGCGCTCCTTAATCGTAATAGAGTAATCGCTTATCGCCGGAGAAACGTTTCTCCGGCCTTCGATAAGAGGAGCAGGCACATCATGTCGGCTATTGATGTTTTATCCGAGACCGAGCTGGAAGTGCGCGACGCCCGTCCCGATGATGTGCATGCCATTGCCGCGATCTATGCCTGGCATGTGCTTCACGGGCGCGCGTCATTTGAAGAAGTCCCCCCGACTATTGACGAAATGCGTCATCGCATGAAAAGCGTGGCGGAGAACGGTTTACCGTGGCTTATCGCGCTGTACCGCGGCATTGTGGTGGGCTACTGCTATGCCACCCCTTACCGACCGCGACACGCCTACCGCTATACCCTGGAAGAGTCGATTTACGTGGATGCCAGCATCACCGGGCGCGGTTTTGGCACGGCACTGATGGATGCGCTGATCGCACGCTGCGAGCAAGGGCCGTGGCGGCAGATGATTGCCGTGGTAGGAGATGGCAATAACAATGCCGGCTCGTTACGTCTGCATAAAAAACATGGCTTCGTGATTGTCGGTCAGCTGCGCAGCGTAGGCTATAAGAAAGGCGACTGGCGGGATACGGTGATTATGCAGCGCCCGCTCAACGATGGTGACTGGACGCTGCCGGAATAAACGCAAAACGGTAACCTGGGTTACCGTTTTTAGTGTTTGTAGGCCGGGTAAGGCAAAGCCGCCACCCGGCGCTGACAGACGGCTCAGTCGTTCTGCGCCGTCGCCATCTGCTCCGCTTTCTGCTTTTTATACGTCAATGCCGCGGCCGGGACAGGCTGCACTTTTCCTGTTTCAATCCAGGTACGCAGGCGGCTCGCATCCGCGAAGTGCGTGTATTTGCCGAAGGCATCCATCACTACCAGCGCCACCGGCTTACCGTTAAATACGGTGCGCATCACCAGACAGTGTCCGGCCGCGTTGGTAAAGCCGGTTTTGGTTAGCTGAATATTCCAGTTATCCCGGTATACCAGATGGTTAGTATTGCGGAACGGCAGCGTATAGGCCGGGTTCGCAAAGGTCGCCATCTCTTCACGGGTGGTACTGAGCTGACCAATCAGCGGGTACTGTTTGCTGGCAATCAGCAGTTTCGTCAGATCGCGCGCCGTGGAGACGTTGTTGATCGACAGCCCCGTCGGTTCCACATAGTGCGTATTGTTCATCCCCAGCGCTTTGGCTTTCGCGTTCATCGCGCGGATAAACGCGTCGTAGCCGCCCGGATAGTGGTGCGCCAGGCTCGCCGCCGCGCGGTTTTCAGACGACATCAGCGCCAGCAGCAGCATATTTTTACGGCTGATCTCACTGTTCAGCCGCACGCGGGAGTAGATCCCTTTCATCTCCGGCGTGTGGCTAATATCCACTTTCAGTTTTTCGTCCAGCGGCAGATGGGCATCAAGCACCACCATCGCGGTCATTAATTTGGTAATTGAGGCGATCGGTCGCACCAGGTCCGGATGGCTGGCGTAAATCACCTTATTGGTGTTGAGATCGACAATCATCGCGCTGCCGGACGCAATTTGCGGCTGAGCAGCAGCGGTGGTCACCGCGGGCGTTTTGGCGACGGCCGGTACGACTGCGGACGCACCCAGCAACAGAGCCAGGCTAAGTAAAGAGACTCGGAATTTCAGCATGGTGAGACTTCTGATAATTATTCACGCACGTTATGACGTACACCGCCTGGGTTGTTAGATAAACACAGGCTGGCCTCGGCATCATAGCCGTCAGCGGGCGTTGTCGCCAGAGGATAATCGTGAACGGATGCTGCATTGCTGGCATTTACGCCAGCAATGCAGTGAACTCAGAAGAGACGGTATCCATAACCCCAAAGAATCACCGTCAGCGCCAGGAGCGCCTCCAGCACCAGCACCCCGATGGCGAGCGTTGAGCTCGAGAAGCTCAGCCCCTCTTCTTTATTGATATTCAGAAAGGTAGGAATCCCCAGATACAGCAGATAACCGGTGTAAAAGAGGGCAATGGTACCGATCAGCGCGCACAGCCAGACCAGTGGATAGAGCGCAACAATACCGCTTAAGAACAGCGGGGTCGCGACATACCCGGCAAAGACCATACAGTGCGCCAGCGATGGACGCTGCGGATAGTTACGCGCCATCCAGTGTATGACGCGCCCCATGACCGCCACCCCCGCCAGCATCAGGCCATAAAAGATGATGGCAAGATAGAGTCCGGTAAACCAGGAAAGCTGAACCACGGTGCCGTCACCGAAGTTCCAGCCGATTTGTGTCGTTCCGATAAAAGCGCATATTACCGGCACCGCGGCCATCAGCAGCACGTGGTGCGTGTAATGATGCGAGACCGTTTCGTTCTCACTTTTAATGACATGCATTTCACGATCGGGATGGGAGAAAAGTCCCCAGACATGGTTCATAGCGCCCCCTTGTTGTCGGCCCGTCAGCGATACCTTAAGTATAATGCAGGCTTTAGATTATTTTATGTACAGTGGGAAATTTCCGTTGATTTCCCCGCCGTTGATTCAAGGGGTATATGATTAAACGAGGCACGCAGAGGGAGAAAACCGTTACGTAATGGATATTAACGCACTCATTGAGCAATATGGCTATGCCGCGCTGGTCATCGGCAGCGTGGCAGAAGGTGAAACCATCACGCTGTTAGGGGGCGTCGCCGCGCATCAGGGGTTACTGAAGTTCCCGCTGGTCGTTGCCGCGGTCGCGCTGGGCGGGATGATAGGCGATCAGCTGCTCTACTTTCTGGGGCTGCGCTTTGGGCCCACGCTGCTCAAGCGTTTCGCAAAGCATCAGAAGAAAATCCGCCGCGCTCAGCGGCTCATTCAACGTCATCCCTACCTGTTCGTTATTGGCACGCGCTTTATGTATGGCTTTCGCATTATCGGGCCGATACTGATTGGCGCCAGCCATCTGCCGCCCAAAATTTTTCTGCCGCTCAATATTGTGGGCGCGATTGCCTGGGCGCTGATCTTTACGACGCTCGGTTATGTAGGGGGCGAAGTGATTGCGCCCTGGCTGCATAATCTCGACCAGCACCTGAAGCACTGGGCGTGGTTGATTCTGGTGGTCGTGGCGGTGATTGCGGTGCGACTGTGGCTGAAGCATCGGGAAAAGACGCGGGATGAGGAGTGAGTGCGGCCTGATGCCCTCACCCTAACCCTCTCCCACAGGGAGAGGGAACTAAAAATACCCTCTCTCACAGGGAGAGGGGAATCTATCCCTCCGGCTTAAACTGCGGGTTCGCCAGCATAAAGCCCCCGTCGACGATAAACGATTGCCCTGTTGTATAGCTGGCGTCGCTGTCGCACAGCCACGCCACCAGGCTGGCAATCTCTTTCGTGTGGCCCGGCCTGGCCAGCGGAATTTCCGGCATGGAGCCTTCCTTCACTTCGCTGTCGTCCATGTCGTTCATCGGCGTGGCAATCGCGCCCGGCGCGACGGCGTTCACCAGAATGTTGTGCTTCACCAACTCCATCGCCATGGATTTGGTTAAGCCGCCGAGCGCGTGTTTTGCCGCCGTGTAGGCACTCGCTTGCGGCAGAGGCGTGTGTTCATGCACCGAGGTGATGTTCACAATCCGCCCCCCTTCCCCCTGCTTCACCATCTGCCTTGCGGCTATCTGTGAACAGAGAAACGCACCGTCCACGTCGACGGTGAAAATATTCCGCCAGTCGTCAAACGGCATCTCGAGGAACGGCGCTTTGGTCATCGCCCCTGCATTATTGACCAGCACGTCCAGCCGGCCAAAGCGCGCAATCAGCGTCTCTATGGCCTCAGCGCCTTCCGGCAGGGTGCTTAAATCAAGGTGGACAGCCTCCGCGCGCTGCCCCTGCGCTTCGACTTCACGGCAGGTTTCCAGCGCCCCTTTCTCATCCGAGTGCCAGGTGACGCCAATATCAAACCCGCGCTCTGCCAGCATCAGGGCCGTGGTTTTACCGATCCCGGAATCCGATGCGGTCACAATCGCTACTCTGGTCATACTCACCTCCTGAAAAACTGCAAAGAGGTAAGTATAGTTAATGACCTTTTTTAGCCATGATGATAGCCACCGCCCAGCGCGGAGGTCAGCTGCAGCGTGGCGTCCACATACTGCCCCTTCAGCAGCAATCCTTCGAGGTGCTCTTTAAGGGCCGGTATTCTGGCTTCACTGACCCGGGAGCCCGCAACGATCCCCGCGCTGAAACGCGCCTGCGCCAGCGCCACAACCCGTGCCGCATCTTTTTCAACCTGCTGCTGGTGGCTGTTTTTCGCTATGAGCGTTTCGACTTCACTGGCCGTGTGTGCCACCTGATTAACGGCCTCTACCACCGTTTTGTTGTAGTTGGCTACTGAAAGGTTGTTCTGCGCCTGAGCGATATCCAGCCCGGCGTTAAGCCTGCCGCTGTCGAAAATCGGCAGCGTCAGCCCGGCGGTCACGCCCATCTGCTGCGCGGACGAACGGAACAGATCGCTCAGATGGAGGGCATCCTGCTGTAAGAACGCCATCAGGTTCACGTCAGGATAAAACGCCGCTCGGGCGGCCTCCACTTCGCTCATGGAGGCTTCGATATACCAGTGCGCCTCCTGCAGATCCGGACGGCGTGCCAGCAGTTCATAGCCGAGCGTCGACGGTAGCGAGGCTTCCACCGTTGGCAAAGCGTGCCGCGTCAGCTTCACAGAGGAGGCGTTCGTCAGCGCGACCAGGCGCGCCTCAATGGCTTTCATTTTCCCGTTGACTTCGGCCAGCTGCTCTTCGGTTTTGCTGGCGTTGATATCCGTTTCAACGCCCTCCACGGAGGAGGTGATCCCGTGTTGATACAGCTCGCGATCGGCACCGATAATATTGTCCTGCTCATGTTTAATCTGCGCGAGGACCTCCCCCACGGCGGCCTGCGTTTGCCACTCCCAGTAGAGCCGCGCCACGCTGCTGGCCAGCAGCTGACGGGTCTGCTCCAGCTCCGCTTTTTGCGCATTCACTTTGCCAATCCGGGCTTCGACCTGCGCGCGATTTTTTCCCCACAGATCGAGATCCCAGCCTGCCGTCAGGCCAAAGGTGCCGTTGGTGTACCACGGCCCGGTTGTCCCTGCCGCCGGGTCGGTAATGGCAAAGGGCCCCATCAGCCCCTCGGCGGACATTTTCTGACGTTCGGCATCCGCTGAAAAATCAATCTGCGGACCGTCGGCAGCCATAGCCGCTTTGGCCTGGGCTTCTGCAAGCGTAATTCGCTGACGGGCAATCTGCATATCCGGCGCATCGCTTAATGCTTTCGCAATAAGCCCGTTAAGTTCCGGATCGTTATATGCTTTCCACCACTCATTTTTCGGCCAGTCCTGATGATTCAGAACCGTATTCACCGACGCCGCCGTGGTTTGCGTTTTAATGGGAGATACCGTGGCATGTTCAGGCGCACAGGCAGCCAGAATAAAAACGAAGGGAGCACTCAGAGATAAAATAAGAGAACGTTTCATGACGCCATAAACTCAAAAAATAAAGGCGCAAATTACGCTTTATTCTCTTTATTTTTTTAGTAATGCGTGGCAATGCGTAAATTGTCATAGATTTAAATATACGGAAAAATATTCACCAGAATTATTATTTAAATTGAATTATGCAAATAAAAAATAATCAACCCGACAGTGTGAACATCCCCTGTCAGGTTGATCGCTTTATTAAACTTTCAGCGAAGCGCCTTTTGTCGCAATAACCTCTTTATACCAGTAGAAACTTTTCTTACGGCTGCGCGCCAGCGTGCCTTTCCCGCTGTCATCGCGATCGACGTAAATAAAGCCGTAGCGCTTAGAGAGTTCAGCTTTTGATGCGCTTACCAGATCGATGGGCCCCCAGCTGGTGTAGCCCATCACCTCAACGCCGTCTTCAATGGCTTCACGCACCTGCACCAGATGGTCGTTAAGGTAGCTGATGCGGTAGTCGTCCTTCACCACGCCGTCTGCGTCCGGTTTATCCTTCGCCCCGAGGCCATTTTCCACGATAAACAGCGGCTTCTGATAGCGATCCCAGAGCACGTTTAGCAGAGTACGCAGGCCGATGGGGTCAATCTGCCAGCCCCATTCGGAACTGGCCAGATGCGGGTTTGGCACCATGCTCAGGATGTTGCCGCGCGCCTGCTGGTTGAGGGCTTCATCCGCGGTGACGCAGCCCGTCATGTAGTAGCTGAAGGAGATAAAATCGACGGTAGATTTCAGCGCCTCGCGGTCGGCGTCAGTGACCTCTAGCTGAATGCCGTTGTCGCGGAAGAAGCGCTGCATATAGCCCGGGTAGGCGCCACGGCACTGCACGTCGCCAAAGAATTGCCACGCGCGGTTTTCCTGCAGCGTCTCCAGAACATCTTCCGGCTTGCAGGTCAGCGGATACATCAGGCCGCCCAGCAGCATGTTGCCGATTCTGGCATCCGGGATAATCTCATGGCAGGCCTTCACCGCCAGCGCGCTGGCCACCAGCTGGTGGTGGATCGCCTGGTACACCTCCCCTTTGCTGCTGGTTTCCGGCAGACCGACGCCGGTCATCGGCGCGTGCAGAGACATATTGATCTCGTTGAAGGTCAGCCACAGCTTGACCTTCTCTTTGTAGCGCGCAAACACGGTACGGGCATAGCGCTCAAAGAAGCCGATAGTCTGACGGCTGCCCCACCCGCCGTACTGCTTCACCAGCCCCCACGGCATTTCATAGTGCGACAGCGTCACCAGCGGCGTGATGTTGTGCGCGGCCAGCTCGTCAAACAACCGGTCGTAAAACGCCAGCCCCGCCTCGTTCGGCTGCTGCTCGTCACCGTTCGGAAAAATGCGGGTCCAGGCAATGGAGACGCGCAGGCAGCTAAAGCCCATCTCGGCGAACAGCTTGATGTCTTCCGGGTAGCGATGATAGAAGTCGATGGCGACATCCTTGATGCCGCTGTCCCCAGGGACGCGCTCAACTACCGGGCCGAAGACACCCTGCGGCTGAACGTCAGAGGTGGACAGCCCTTTCCCCTCCTCCAGATACGCACCCTCTACCTGATTCGCGGCAACCGCGCCACCCCATAAAAAATCGTCCGGGAAAGTTTTCATCACGTTCTCCTGTTATTGATGACTGACGCTGAGTAACGGCGCACCGGCAATGACGGACGTTGCCGCCACGGTCGCCACCTCGCGATACTCGTCGCTGTTACTGATAATAATCGGGGTCGCCAGGTCGTATCCGGCATCGATAATCGCCTGTCGGTCAAACTCCAGCAGCAGATCGCCGGGCTGCACCTTGTCACCGACCTTCACATGGGCGGTAAACGGCCTGCCGTCGAGCTTCACGGTGTCGATACCCACGTGGATCAACACTTCAATCCCGCTGTTACTGAGCAGGCCGATGGCGTGTTTGGTCTGGAACAGCGAAGCCACCACACCGGCAAACGGGGCAACCACTTTGTTATCGGAGGGAATAATCGCGGCGCCGCTGCCCAGCAGGCCGCTGGCAAACGTGGTATCCGGCACCTGGTCGAGAGCAAGAACGGTACCGGTCATCGGCGATAGCACATCGTTTTCGCCCGCGGAGACCACATTCTCTGGCGCGGTGTTTCCTGGCATACCGGCGAGCAGCGTCAGGCCGCAGCTCAGCACCAGCGCCACCACCGTGCCGATAATGCCTCCCCACAGCGTGGCGTCCACGCCGCCCGGCGGAATCATCTGGGCGATGGTAAAGATATTGGCGAAGCCGAAGGAGTAAACGTGGGTGTCACTGAAGCCGACAATCGCCCCACCGATAGCGCCAGCCACGCAGCCAAAGATAAACGGACGGCGCAGCGGCAGGTTTACGCCATACACTGCGGGTTCGGTGATACCAAAAATACCTGCCGTCACGGATGAACCGGCCAGCATTTTCTGACGCGCATCGCGGGTACGCAGAAAAATGCCCAGCGCCGCCCCCACCTGGCCAAACACCGCAGGCAAAAGCATGGGCAGCATTGAGTCATGCCCCAGCACCGCCAGGTTGTTGATCATCAGCGGCACCAGCCCCCAGTGCAGGCCAAAAATAACGCAGACCTGCCACAGCGCGCCCATCGCCGCGCCCGCCAGCCACGGTGCCAGAACGTAAATAGTCTGATAGCCGTTCGCCAGCATCTGGCTCAGCCAGGTCGCCAGCGGCCCGATAACGAGGAAAGTCAGCGGCACGGTCACGCCCAGACAGATCAGCGGCGCGAAGAAGTTTTTCATCGAGGAAGGCAGCAGCCTGGTGCTCTGTTTTTCCAGCCAGCAGCTGACCCACGCGGCGAGAATAATCGGGATCACCGACGCGCTGTAGTTGAACCACGTGACGGGGATGCCCAAAAAGGCTTCCGATACCGCCCCCGGCTGCTGGCTGGCGTTAAATGCCGCAATCATCACCGGATGGGTGAGCGCCCCGCCGATCACCATGGTAATAAACGGGTTGCCGCCGAACTTTTTCCCGGCGGTATAGCCCAGCACCAGCGGGAAGAAGAAAAACAGCGCATCGCTGGCGGCAAACCAGATTTTATACGTGCCGCTCTCGGTCGTGAGCCAGCCGCAGACCACGGCCAGCGCCAGCAGCCCCTTCAGAATACCGGACGCGGCCAGAATGCCGATAAACGGGGTAAAGATCCCGGAGACGATGTCAATCAGGCGGCCCAGCAGGTTCCCCTTTTCGCCCTTCTCTTCCACGACAGGGGCATCGTCGGTCAGGCCTGCTTCATTGCGCACCGCCTGCCAGACGTCGTGAACGTGGTTGCCAATCACCACCTGAAACTGGCCGCCGCTTTCGACCACCATGATCACGCCCGGGTTTTTCTTGAGCCCTTCCGCATCCGCCCGTTGATTCTCTTTCAGTTTGAAGCGAAGCCGGGTCGCACAGTGCACAAGACTGACGATGTTCTCTTTTCCGCCAACGTGGCCGAGAATATCCTTCGCTAACGCCTGGTATTCCATCTCGATTTCCTTACATCCGATGCCCGCAGGCACCTGTTGACTGAGTACAAAAATAAAAAAACCCGAGAACGACCTTCTGACGAAGGCCGCGCTCAGGTTTTGCCTGCGTGATGCAGTAACAATCCTGTTTTGAGGCTTAACGCCCCTCTTTTCTCACCCGCTCGATATGAATGGCGAGGAACATAATTTCTTCGGTTGTCAGCTCACGCTGGTAGCTTTTGTTCAGGTGCTGCGCAATTTTCTCGGCGCATTTCCACGCCTTCGCGTAGTTGTCTTTGACTGCCGTATGCAGCGAGACATCGTCATCTTCCACCACGGTGCGGCTGAGCATCCGCTGGGCAAAAAACTTCAGGTGGGTGACGAAACGCTGGTAGCTGAGCGACTCTTCGTCATACTCAAGCTGCAGCTGATACTTCACCAGCTGCAGGATCTCCTGCATCACCCGCGTCACGTGCATCACCTCCGGCATTTCGCTGTTAAGCTGCGCGGTGACCAGATGCAGCGCGATAAAACCGGCCTCATCCTCCTCCAGTTCGACGTTAAGGCGTCTGGCGATAATGGCCCGCGCCTCCTGCCCTAATTCGAACTCCTTCGGATACAGCCGTTTAATATCCCACAGCAGCACGTTTTTGATGGCCAACCCGTTCTTCTGCCGCTCAATCGCAAAGTAGCAGTGATCGGTGAGGGTGATATACAAGCTCTCCTGCAGCTTGCCCAGCCGCTGCGCCGCCAGCCCGATGATGCGGTCGCAGGTGGTCATCACCTCCAGCGGAATCTGACTCAGCAGCTCGCCGAGCCGACGCACCAGTTCATCGCTTTGTAACGCAAACACCTTTTCAACCCGCGCGGTATCCAGCGCTTCTCCGACGCGCTTCTGAAAGGCCAGCCCACGGCCCATCACCACCTGTTCGCGCCCGCGCTCATCCTGAACAACCACCACGTTATTATTGAGTATCTTGGCGATTTTCATCTGAACCCCAGAAACAAAAAAACCTGACCTCCGGCAGATGCCAGAAAATCAGGTTTTGCCTGCCTAAGCAGTAACAATCCAGTTCTGGCACTCTATCAGTTTCATTCGTAGCCTCAATGCGTCACGCGTCAGAAACGTGACGCGGATCGAACTTGCTACCGTGATATCAGAAGGTCACCACCGTTTTCAGCTCGGTGACCCAGGCATCCTGGGTGCGACTGACCCCGCCGGGATGGTGCCAGTACTGAATGCCCGGCTGCAGTTCAAGCCATGACACCGGACGAAAGCGGTAGTAAAACTCGCCGTTCAGGGAATGGCCCGGCACCGGGTGCCAGGCCGGATTGTTGTAGTCGCTCACGCCGCTCAGGCTGTTCAGGTAACGCTGGTTGCGGGCGTACTGGCTGCTCATATCAATCCAGGTTAAGCCAAAGCCAATCCAGTCTTCCGGTCGCGCATCAAACAGTCCGCGGTAGCGCAGCGAGGCGGCATAAACCTGATGCATGTAGTTAGTGCTCTGATCCGCAAGGCTCATGCTGAACGAGGAGCTCAACCCGCGATTCGGGTCATCCTGATGCTGCGTAAGCTGCTGGTTCAGCCCGGCGTACATGAACCAGGTCCGGTTGTGGGTATCGAATCCGTCCGGGTCCGTCGCGCCCGCCCCGCCGGATTTGCCGCGATAGAGATCGGTTTGCGGCGCGTTGGTAAACACCACGCCCAGGTTGTACGCGCCCGGCAGGCCGTTAATCAGCGGACGCGCTTCGATTTCAACCGGCAGTAAGACCCCTTTGCTGCCCTTCGTCGACCAGCTCCAGGCATGGCTGCGGCTGGCGGCCTGCGGATTCTGCTCCATCACGCCGCCTTTTAAGGTCAGCGTCGGCGTGAGTTTATAGGCAAGCGTGGTGCCCCAGGTATGCACGTTCCAGTTGTTCCAGGTCAGCGAGTTGGCTGACTTCCCGCCACACTGGGACAGCAGCTGGAAATCACAGGGGATAATTTGATCGAAGGTCTGCACCTTGTTCATCATCCCGATGCGCCAGGTCAGACGCCGGTCGTCAAAGCTGCGGGCAAAGGTCAGCCAGCCCAGACGGGTAATCGACTGCCCGCCCCAGCTCTCCTGGGTCAGATCGTTGAAGTTGACGCGCGGGTCCTGCACGCGTTTGGTGGTGAGATCGTCATTGTGGTTGCGGTTGACGATGTTCCCCTCGATACGCGCGTCCGGGATACCGGTCCAGCGCTCCAGATCCTGGTTGAAGGTCAGCGCGAACTGGTCAATATAGGCCACGTGGGAGTCGTGGTTATATCCGCCACCGCCGTTCCAGCCAATTTCATTCAGGTATCCGAGGTTATAGGTAAAACCGTTATCGTTAAGGATTTTACGTATGCCGAGCATTTCGCCCAGCACAGGCTCCGGCGGAGCTTCCAACCCTAATACCGTACCGTTCCAGTCTTGCGCCATCGACAGCGGGGATATCGCCAATAAGGCGAACGCATAGAGTTTATTTTTATATGCCATGATAACAACCTGTGATTGAGTATTGAGTGCGTAACCGGCCGCAGGAAATTTTTCTATTTCCTGTCGATATTTCTTTTTTTAAGAATCATTAAAAAGCGCTAAGCCAAATATCTCTCCTGCGTAAATGACAGGCAAAAAAAAACCTAAGCGCCCCACAGCGAAAATGCTGTGGAACGCTTAGGTTTTGCCTGTTAACCAGTCACAATCCTGCGTTGAAAACAGTGGCACCTTAACACCGTCGCGCCACGTTGAAAACCTGAACTGTTTTCTGTTTTAAAAAAGTGTGAGCAATTTAACGCTTATTATTTGGACTGAATCACCCGCGCAATATCAGCCGACGTCTGTAAAGTACGAATCTCCTGAAATAATTCCAGCGCTTCCTCGTACTCTTTGCGTAAATAACTCAGCCACTGCTTAATACGCGCGACGTGATACAAACCGGTATCGCCCTGCTTTTCCAGACGGCTGTATTTTTGCAGCAGCGTGACGACATCTGCCCAGGGCATACGCGGTTCGTTATATTTCACCACCCGGCTGAGGTTGGGCACATTCAGCGCGCCGCGGCCGATCATTACCGCATCGCAGCCGGTGGCCTGCAGACAGGCCTGCGCGCTCTCGTAATCCCATATTTCGCCGTTGGCGATCACCGGAATGGAGAGGCGTTTGCGGATCTCACCGATCGCCTGCCAGTTTATGCGATCGGCTTTGTAGCCATCTTCTTTAGTGCGGCCATGCACCACCAGCTCGGTGGCCCCGGCCTGCTGCACCGCATCGGCGATCTCGAACTGTCGGGCATCGCTGTCCCACCCCAGGCGCACCTTTACCGTCACCGGCAAATGCGCGGGTACCGCCTCGCGCATGGCTTTCGCGCCGCGGTAAATCAGCTCGGGATCTTTCAGCAACGTCGCCCCGCCGCCGCTGCCGTTCACCAGCTTCGACGGACAGCCGCAGTTGAGATCTACCCCGTAAGAGCCCAGCTCAACCGCGCGGGCGGCGTTTTCCGCCAGCCATTCCGGGTACTGGCCGAGCAGCTGAATCCGCACCAGCGTGCCGGAAGAGGTCCGGCTCTGGTTGTGCAGCTCGGGGCAAAGCCGGAAGAAGGATTTTACCGGCAACAGCATATCGACCACGCGCAAAAACTCCGTCACGCAGAGATCGTAGTCGTTCACCTCGGTCAGAAGCTCGCGCACGAGGGAGTCGAGCACGCCTTCCATTGGGGCCAGTAAAACACGCATAGCAGTACCTGTGAAAAAAGACGCGCTATAGTAGCCGCTCTCTATATCGCTGGGAAGCGCTTCTGTTCAGGCAGAAAGTCACCCGGCGTTGCCCCAAC
The DNA here is from genome assembly GCF_043945315.1 of Enterobacter cloacae complex sp. 2024EL-00227. Lineage (NCBI taxonomy): Bacteria > Pseudomonadati > Pseudomonadota > Gammaproteobacteria > Enterobacterales > Enterobacteriaceae > Enterobacter > Enterobacter cloacae complex sp. 2024EL-00227. The sequence continues at coordinate 307,941 of NZ_JBIMQP010000001.1, read as the reverse complement.
AATGGCGCGAAACGCCGCCGCAAATGCCGCCGGGCCGGAAAACCCCAGCATCCAGGCCACCTGCTTAACCGGGTATCCGTTGGCGAGGAGATCCAGCGAGGCACAAATCCTTGCGCGCTGTCGCCAAGCCCGGAAGCTAAAGCCGGTATCGTTGATAAACGCACGTGAAAATGTGCGTTCAGACATCGCGGCCCGTTCCGCCAGCCTTTCCAGAGAGAGATCCCAGAGATTGTTGGCAATGAGGTCACAGGCCACGCGATGTAAGCGCTCATCCACGGGCATCGGCAGTTCGGCTGAAATCTGCTGCGTCTCGCTGAGGATGTCGAGCAGCAAAACGGCCATGCTGCGCTGGCTTGCCGGCCGGTATTCCGCGCTGAACAGCCCGGCAATCAGCTCTTTGAACAACGCTGTGGCCATAATCACGTGAACCTCGTCTTTCCGCTTAAAAGGTTCGCATTGCGAAATCAGTGCCGGGCTAAACCAGACCGCGCGAAGCTCCGTTGCGGATAACACGCTGTAGGTATGCTCCTGAAAGGGAGGGATCCACAGCGCGCGCTGCGGCGGTATGACCCAGCGTTGGCTGCCGGTTTCGACCAGCATGACTCCTTTGATGGCAAACAAAAGTTGTCCCTGCGAATGCTGGTGAGGCGGATCGACTTCGCCGCGCGTATAGCGAATTGCCCCTCTTGACCATCCGATAGCATCGTCGTGAATTGGCGTTTTATCGATAACGGTTGGCATTTCACATTCCCCCCTTCCTCTTATGATGCTGCTTGTACACGTAACCAGAGAGAGACGCAATGCACATCCATTTTATTATTCATGAACATTTCGAGGCGCCAGGCGCCTATGAAATCTGGGGGAAAAGTCGCGGCTGCAGTCTGAGCTACACCAGAGTGTATCAGGGCGATCCGTTACCTGAGGAACTGGGGGGCACAGACCTGCTTATCATCATGGGAGGCCCGCAGTCACCCGCCACCACGCGTGAGGAATGCCCCTGGTTTGATGCGCAGGCGGAAAAGGCACTCATCAGCCGCGCGATAGAGGCAGGTAAAACGGTGATAGGCGTTTGTCTGGGCTCACAGCTTATCGGCGAAGCGCTGGGCGCCGCGTTTTGCCACAGCCCGGAAAAAGAGATCGGCAAATTTCCCGTCAGGCTCACAGATGCAGGCAAGGCGAACCCGCTGTTTGAGAATTTTGGCCACGAGCTGAGCGTCGGTCACTGGCATAACGACATGCCAGGGTTGACGCCACAGGCTAAGGTGCTCGCTTACAGCGAGGGCTGTCCCCGTCAGATCGTGCAATATGGCGAACGGGTTTACGGTTTTCAGTGCCATATGGAGCTGACGCCGGAGGTGGTAGAGTTGCTGATTGAGCATTCGCAGAATGACCTCCGCCGCGCGGGTGAATTCCGTTTTGTCGAAACGGCGGAAAAACTCCGCTCGCATGATTATCGCGAAATGAACCAGGTGCTGTTTGCTTTTCTCGATAAGCTGACCGCCTGACGCTGATGCCTTCTCTGGCGCGTTACTTCGCCAGCGCAATCCCTTTCCTCTAAACTGTAGCCTGCACCAGTAAGGTGATACCGGACGTTCCATTCCGGAATGTCTGGTATGCTCAAAATTCATGATGTGATCCGTGGCACATTTTTAGGTTTAATTGTATGATGAATGCGTTTCAGCAAGGACTATCACCATGAGCAAATCACTGAACATTATCTGGCAATATCTGCGCGCATTCGTCCTGATTTACGCCTGCCTGTATGCCGGGATTTTCATCGCGTCGCTGCTGCCCATCACCATTCCCGGCAGCATTATCGGCATGCTGATCCTCTTCGTGCTGCTGGCGCTGCAAATCCTGCCTGCAAAGTGGGTCAATCCCGGCTGCTTCGTCCTCATTCGCTATATGGCGCTGCTTTTCGTGCCTATCGGCGTCGGGGTCATGCAGTATTTTGATTTGCTCAAAGCCCAGTTCGGCCCGATTGTTGTTTCCTGCGCGGTGAGTACGCTGGTGGTTTTCCTGGTGGTGAGCTGGAGTTCACATCTGGTGCATGGCGAACGTAACGTGATTGGGGAGAAAACAAAAAAATGATGGACAATATCTGGTGGTCCCTGCCGCTCACCCTTGCAGTCTTTTTCGCCGCACGTAAGCTTGCCGCGCGTTTCAAAATGCCCTTGCTGAACCCCCTGCTGGTGGCGATGGTGGTGATTATTCCGTTCCTGCTGCTCACCGGCATCCCTTACGAACGCTACTTTGCCGGCAGCAAAATCTTAAACGACCTGCTGCAGCCCGCCGTCGTGGCGCTGGCGTTTCCTTTATATGAGCAGCTGCACCAGATCCGCGCCCGCTGGAAATCCATCATTACCATCTGTTTTGTGGGCAGCCTGGTGGCGATGATCACCGGTACGTCGGTGGCGCTGTTGATGGGGGCCTCGCCGCAAATTGCCGCCTCTATTCTGCCTAAATCGGTGACCACGCCTATCGCGATGGCGGTTGGAGGCAGCCTCGGCGGCATTCCGGCCATCAGCGCGATGTGCGTCATTTTCGTCGGTATTCTCGGCGCGGTGTTTGGCCACACCCTGCTGAACGCGATGCGTATTCATACTAAGGCGGCACGGGGGCTCTCGATGGGCACCGCCTCGCACGCGCTGGGCACTGCCCGCTGCGCGGAGCTGGATTATCAGGAAGGGGCGTTTAGCTCCCTGGCGCTGGTGATCTGCGGGATTATTACCTCCCTGCTGGCCCCGTTCATTTTCCCGCTGATTCTGGCAGTGATGGGCTAAAATTTGCGATGCGTCGCGCAAATTTTATTTTGATTTCATAAGTTGCATACATAATGAGAAGTGGATCACATATAAAGCCCTGACGGCTCCGTAAACTACCGATCCATTAACCTTTATGAGGCAAACGCCATGCACCCACGTTTTCAAGCTGCTTTCGTCCAGCTTGCAGAGAATTTGCAGTCAGCCCTTGCTCCCGTTCTGGCAGATGCGCACTTCCCCGCCCTGCTGACCGCGGAGCAGGTCACGATGCTGAAACAGGCAACGGGACTGGACGAAGACGCGCTGGCTTTCGCACTGCTTCCTCTGGCTGCCGCCTGCGCGCGGGCCGATCTCTCCCACTTCAACGTCGGGGCCATTGCGCGCGGCGTCAGCGGCACCTGGTACTTCGGCGGCAATATGGAGTTCCTGGGCGCAACCATGCAGCAAACCGTTCACGCCGAGCAGAGCGCCATCAGCCACGCCTGGCTGCGCGGTGAAAAAGCGCTGAGCGCCATTACCGTGAACTACACCCCCTGCGGCCACTGCCGTCAGTTTATGAACGAGCTGAACAGCGGGCTGCAGCTGCGCATCAACCTGCCGGGTCGCGCGCCGCACACGCTGGCGGATTATCTGCCTGACGCGTTTGGCCCGAAAGATCTGGAGATCAAAACCCTGCTGATGGACGAGCAGGACCACGGTTTCGCCCTGTCCGGCGATGACCTGAGCCAGGCGGCGATTGCCGCCGCCAACAAGAGCCACACGCCGTACAGCACGTCCCCGAGCGGCGTGGCGCTGCAGTGCCGCGATGGCCGAATCTTCACCGGCAGCTATGCGGAAAACGCCGCGTTTAACCCAACGCTGCCGCCGCTGCAGGGCGCACTCAACCTGCTGAGCCTGAACGGCTATGATTATCCTGACATTCAGCGCGCCATTCTGGCTGAAATTGCCGATGCGCCGCTGATTCAGTGGGATGCCACTGCCGCAACGCTTAAAGCGCTGGGCTGTACGACGATTGACCGCGTGCTGCTGGCGTAACCCTTCCGGCGGGCAGAAATGCCCGCCAGTTTGCTGAAAAACCCCTCAGTTGAGTCGCTGTTTCTTGCGCTAACCAGGCGGGTAAAGTAGCCTGAGTTAAATTTCACCTTCGGTACGAGCCATCTGCATGTTAAAGCGCGTTTTTTACAGCCTGTCTGTCCTGGTCGGCATACTGCTGTTGATCGTGCTCGGCCTCGACCGCTGGATGAGCTGGAAAACCGCCCCCTACATCTTTGACGACCTGCAGGACCTGCCCTATCGTCAGGTTGGCGTGGTGCTCGGCACCGCCAAGTATTACCGCACCGGCGTCATCAACCAGTATTACCGTTACCGCATTCAGGGCGCGCTGAACGCCTACAACAGCGGCAAGGTGAACTACCTGCTGCTGAGCGGCGATAACGCCCTGCAAAGCTATAACGAACCGGTGACGATGCGTAAGGACCTGATTGCCGCGGGCGTGGATCCTGCCGATATCGTGCTCGACTATGCGGGCTTCCGCACCCTGGACTCCATCGTCCGCACGCGCAAGGTCTTCGACACCAACGACTTCATCATCATCACCCAGCGCTTCCACTGCGAGCGCGCGCTGTTTATCGCCCTGCACATGGGCATTCAGGCGCAGTGCTACGCGGTGCCGTCGCCAAAAGATATGCTGAGCGTGCGCGTCCGCGAGTTCGGCGCCCGCTTTGGTGCCCTGGCCGATCTGTATATCTTTAAGCGCGAACCACGCTTTTTAGGCCCGCTGGTGCCGATTCCGGCGATGCACGAAGTGCCGGAAGACGCGCAGGGTTATCCTGCCGTCACGCCCGAGCAGCTGCTGGATATGCAGAAAAAAGAGAAATAACAGAGCCGCCTTTATACTTTCTTTACGCCGGGCCTGACGCTTTTTATCTCCCCTTTACGTCGGCTCTTTTAAGCTGAGTTCACTGCCGCTACGGCTTCATTGAAGAATGACTATGAACTCGATAATGAATGCGTTTTTCCTCAAAAGTCTCCGCCCGTACTTTAACTTTCCCGGCTTATCACTCCCTGGCGCACTTAATTCTGGCCTCTGGCTGGATGAAAAAATTGACGCCCTGCAGCACAACGTTGCCGTGGAAGTGGCCGATTATCTGGAACGTTACCCGCAGACGAAACATGTTGACGTTTACCTGAACGATATCAACGGCACGATGCGCGGCAAGCGCCTCTCGGTAGAGAGCATGCTGAGCCTGGAAAAAGGCTGTTATTTTCCGCTTTCCGTCTACTCCATGGACCAGAAGGGAAACATCGCCGCCCCGCTTTATGATGAACCCGACCGGCTGTGCGTCCCTGTCGCCGGCTCTTTGCGTCCCTGTCCGCAGGATCCGGAGCACAACGCGCAGATCCTGCTGACGATGAAAGACAGCGACGGTAATCCCTGCCCGCTTGAGCCGCGCGCGATACTGCAGAACGTCGTGGCCCGCTTCCACCAGCACGGCCTCTTCCCGGTTATTGCCCCGGAAATCGAGTTCTATCTGACGGGACAGGGCGATCGCGATCCGCAAAATCAGGGCTGTTTTCACATGGATGCCTCGTCGGCGCACGCGGCGCTGTTTGACGAGCTGGAACAGCTGGCGCACCTGCAGCGCATCCCGCTGTCAGGGGTGGTAGCGGAAGCCGAGCCCGGACAGTACGAATTAAACCTGAAGCACAGCCAGCGCGTCGTAGAGGTCTGTGATAACGTGCTGGCCCTGCGCCGCCTGACCCGCTATGTCGCTGAAAAGCACGGTCTTCAGGCCAATTTTATGGCTAAGCCGTTCAGCGAGCTTTCCGGCAGCGGTTTGCACATCCATTTCAGCCTGAACAACAGCCGTGGCGAAAACGTTTTTGCCTCGCCGGTCAACGCGCTGAGCAGCATGATGCGCTTGTGCATCGCGGGCCAGCTGGCGCTGATGCCCGCCTCCGTCGCCATTCTTGCGCCGGGGGTCAACGCGTTTCGTCGCCTGCGTAAAAACCTGACGGAACCCGTCTTTAACTCCTGGGGCTATAACACCCGCTCCGCCGCCTTGCGTATTCCCTGCTCGGATGAGAGCAACCGTCGTATCGAGTACCGGCTGGCCGGGGCCGATGCGAATCCGTATCTGGTGGCAGCCACTATCCTGACCGGCATGCTGTACGGGCTGGAACATATCGACGAGGGGGATCTCCCTGAGCCGCAGCACGACCAACCCGAACTGCCGCTGTTCCAGCAGGAGGCGATTGAGGCCTTTGCCCGCTGTCAGTATCTCACCGACAGCCTGGGCGACGCCTTTTCCGAACAGTGGGTCGCCTGCAAGCTTTCTGAACTCGACTGGTTTGAGCGGATTGTGACGCAGGAGGAGTCCCATCTGGCATAGGGCATAAAAAAAGCCCGCTCGGTGAGCGGGCCGGGTATGGCGAGGGACGATTACTTCTTACGGGCGTACTTCAGTGAATCCAGCGCAACCGCGAAGATAATGATGGCGCCCTTGATGATGTACTGCCAGTACGGGTTCACGCCGATGTAGGTCAACCCGTAGTTGATGACGGTGAAGATGATCACACCGGTCACCACGCCGAGTACGGTACCCACGCCGCCGCTGAAGGAGACGCCGCCCACCACGCAGGCTGCGATCGCATCCAGTTCGTACATAAAGCCAAGGTTGTTCGTTGCAGAGCCGATGCGGCCCGCTTCCAGCATCCCGCCGAAGGCGTAGAACACGCCGGACAGGGCATAGATGATAAGCAGGTTCAGGGCGACGTTTACGCCGGACACTTTCGCCGCTTCCGGGTTACCGCCGATAGCGAAGATGTTTTTACCAAAGCGCGTTTTGTTCCACAGGATCCAGACGAAGGCGACCGCAATCAGCGCATAGAAGGTGATGTACGACAGGCGGAAGCTGCCCAGCGCGATAAACCCTTGCGTAAAGGTCGAGAAGCCGCTGTCAAAGCCCGAGATGGGCGAAGCACCGACGAAGTCGTAGTACAGGGAGTTGATACCGTAAACGATGATCATCGTGCCCAGGGTGGTGATAAATGGCGTCACGTTCAGATAGGCGATGATAATACCGTTGATCAGACCAATCACCGCACCGATGGCGCAGACAATCAGGATCACCACGAAAATCGGCATGGTGGCCATTTCCGGGAAGACCTTGTTGGCGTTTTCCATCGACTGCAGCAGGGTTGCCGCGATAACCGCCGCCAGACCTACCTGACGACCGGCAGAAAGATCCGTCCCCTGGGTCACGATCAGACCCGCCACGCCCAGCGCAATGATAATACGCACGGAGGACTGGGTCAGAATGTTACTCAGGTTTAGCAGGCTTAAGAACGTAGGGTCCTGGAAAATGATGATTGCCAGCAAGACTAAAAGAACAACGTAAATACCGCCTTCTTTCAGGTAAGTGAGAAAACTTTTTTTATTTAACGCACTCATGAGGAGCCCCTGATCTTAAAGGTGCAAAGACGCAAGACGCAAAATTTCATTTTGCGTTGTCGTTTTGGTGTCAACAATACCGGCAACGAGACCATTGCTCATAACCAGAATACGGTCCGTGATCCCTAACAGTTCCGGCATTTCGGAAGAAATGATAATGATCCCTTTATTCTTTTTCGCCAGCTCGGCAATCAGCTGATAAATTTCAAACTTCGCGCCGACGTCAATACCGCGGGTCGGCTCATCCAGCATCAGAATTTCTGGCTGCGTTAATAACCAACGGCCAATAATCACTTTCTGCTGGTTACCGCCTGACAGCGAACCAATCTGGGTGCGGTGGCCTGGCGTTTTCACGCGCATGGAGTCAATCACCCACTGGGTATCGCTTTTCATGCGGGAATTATCCAGCAGCCCGACTTTGTTTTTGTAATTGCGAATGTTAGAAATTAACGAGTTAAAGTTAATATCCAGATAAGCATAAATACCGGTCGAACGACGCTCTTCCGTCACCAGCGCAAAACCATTATTAATGGCTTCGTTGGCGTTGTGGTTATTGATTTTCTTACCGTGCAGCGTAATGGTGCCTTCGGCTTTCTCACGAATGCCAAACAGGGTTTCCACGATATCGGTACGCTTTGCCCCCACCAGACCAGCAATCCCCAGGATTTCACCCTTGTGCAGGTCGAAGGAAACATCGCGGATAGACGGCTGACGTAACGAAGTCAGATTGCGCACTTCCAGGATCACTTCGCCCGGCTTGTTCTCTTTATCCGGGAAGCGCTGGTTCAGGGAACGGCCGACCATCATGGCGATGATCTTGTCCATGTCCAGCCCTTCCAGCGGCTGCGTGGCAATCCACTGGCCGTCGCGCAGGATGGTGATCTCATCGCACAGCTGGAAGATCTCTTCCATTTTGTGGGAGATGTACACAATGCCGCAGCCGCGATCTTTCAGCTTACGAATAATGGTAAAAAGGTGGTTAACCTCTTTTTCCGTTAATGAGGATGTCGGTTCGTCCATGATGACAATTTTCGCATCATAGGAGAACGCTTTGGCAATTTCGATCATCTGCATCTGGGAGACGGATAATGTTCCCACGCGGGCGCGCGGATCGATATCAATATCCAGCTCGTCGAAAATCGCCTTGGTGTCGCGATACATTTTGTCCTGATCGACAAAAACACCTTTGGTGGGATAACGCCCCAACCACATGTTATCCATGACTGAACGCTGCAGCACCAGGTTTAATTCCTGGTGAACCATCGAGATACCGTTTTCCAGTGCTTCTTTCGCTGAATGGAAATCGATCTCTTTCCCCTGAAAAAGAATGCTGCCAGAATCTTTTTGATAGATCCCAAAAAGACATTTTAATAATGTTGATTTACCCGCACCGTTCTCCCCCATTAAGGCATGAATAGAGTGAGGACGCACTTTTAAATTAACATTATCGAGTGCCTTAACGCCGGGAAATGACTTGTTGATACCGCTCATTTCCAACAGGTATTCACCGGATGACTGAGTTGTTGTGCTGACCATAATTATACCTTGTTGGCCTCGCATATCGCGTTATAAAAGGGCGCAATTCGTTGCGCCCAGTGAAGACAAGTTAACTCTTTTATTTACCGATAAACTCAGCCAGGTTGGACTGGTCTACGCCCACGTAAGGTACGCGAACGATTTTGTTGTCAATTTTCCAGTTGGTGCCATCTGCCGCACCTTTGCCATCGGCCAGGTTTTTCGCCAGGTCGAAGGTGGCTTTCGCCTGGTTGTTGGCATCGTTCAGCACGGTACCGGCCATCGCACCGGATTTAACCAGCGCCAGCGCTTCTGGCAGCGCATCTACGCCGAATACCGGGATAGAGGATTTGTTGTGTGCTTTCAGCGCTTCTACCGCACCCATTGCCATCGCATCGTTGTTGGCGATAACCACTTCGATTTTGTTGGCGTTAGGGCCGGACAGCCACGCGTCCATCTTATCTTTCGCCTGAGCGGTATCCCACATCGCGGTATCTAACGCCAGCTGCTGGGTTTTCAGGCCCTTGTCGTTCAGCTCTTTGATAACGTAGGTGGTACGGGCTTCAGCATCCGGGTGGCCAGGTTCGCCTTTCAGCAGCACGAACTGAATCTGACCGTCTTTGTTCAGGTCCCAGTTCGGGTTCGCCGCCCAGTGTTTCGCGATCAGATCGCCCTGAATAATACCGGACTCTTTGGAGTCGGTACCGACGTAATACGCTTTGTCGTAGCTATCCAGCGCCTTACGGGAAGGTTCTTTGTTGAAGAAGACGATCGGCACGTTCTGGCCGCGCGCTTTTTCAATAACCGTGCCTGCTGCAGCCGGGTCAACCAGGTTGATGGCCAGGGCTTTCACGCCTTTCGCCAGCAGAACGTCGATCTGGTCGTTCTGTTTGGACTGGTCATTCTGGGAGTCGTTCATCAGCAGCTGAACGTCTGGCGCTGCTTTCGCATCTTTCTCAATCGCTTTACGCACAACAGACATGAAGTTGTCGTCGTATTTATAGATGGTCACACCAATACGGGTATCCGCAGCGTGCGCTGCTGCACCAAAAAGCATGCTTGCCATTACAGCAGACAGGGTCAACACCTTCTTATTCATGGTATCTCCGGTTTTTTTTATGCAGGGTAGTTCTTGTGAATAACGAGCGGCGGGCAGATGTTAATAAAACGTTACTGACAGCCGAGGTTCACTTATAAAATTTCTCTCTTCCGTGTTCGGTAACGCTCCAGAAATGCGTTTTATTCGTTGTTTGCGGCACATTGGCTATAGTGAAAGTGAATAATCACTGTTACATAGCGTTTCAGCCCCTAAAACGCTGACATCATAGTCAGCGCCTTGTTAAGATACTGTGAATTTACTCACAGATTGAAAACGGTTACATCACCACATGTAATCAGTTAGTGATCGGAACCACAATTTGCCGGGCCGCGACGGAGTGGCGACGCACTAAAGTCGGCATGAAACAGTGTGTTGCCCCCGGATCCAGCACGCCTGCTGCCCCCTGTAACGCCAGCTCAGTCGCCAGTTTCGCCATAGAGGCAATCGGGTAACGCACGGTTGTCAGCTGCGGGTCGGTGTAACGGGCAATCGGGATATCATCGAAACCAATGAGTGACAAATGCTGTGGCACCGCAATGCCGTTATCCTTCAGCGCCGTCAGGGCGCCTGCCGCCATGCTGTCGTTATAGGCAAACACCGCAGACAATTGCAGATTGCGGCCCAGCAGCTCTACCATCGCCGCTTCACCGCCCTGCATGTCCGGCGTGCCGGTTCCCACCCAGCTCTCGGATGGCGTAATGCCATGCTCTTTCAGGGCGTTTTGCCACCCCTCGCGCCGCAGTTCGTCATCTTCAATCGCGTGGCTGGAGGCCAGATAACCGATCCGCTGATGCCCGTTATTGATGAGCATTTTCGTGGCCATCATGGCGCCGCTGACGTTATCCAGCCCGACGCAGCGGTGGGCATAGCCGGGGACGATGCGGTTGATCAGCACCATGCCCGGGATCTGCTCCATCAATCCGGTTAGCTCTTCATCGCTCAAGGCTTTTGAGTGGACAATCAAGGCGTTACAGCGCTGGCGGATCAGCACTTCAATGGCATGGCGTTCTTTTTCCGCCTCATGATAGCTATTGCCGATCAGGACATATTTCTCATGCTGCTGGGCGACCATATCGACCGCTTTCACCAGTGCGCCGAAAAAGGCATCCGAGACATCCATCACCACCACGCCGATGGTGTCGCTGACCTGCGTCGCAAGCGCCTGGGCATTGGCATTTGGCCGGTACCCGAGCTGGGTCACGGCCTTCATTACGGTTTCTCGGGTTTCAGGGCTGACCAGCGCGCTATTGTTCAGCACGCGTGAGACGGTAGCCACAGAAACGCCCGCCTGACGGGCGACGTCACGAATGGTGATCATATTCACCATCCTTCAAAGGATTGCAGCAACTCACAGACACCCCCTGTGTTTAGCAAGGTGGCTATTTTGGCAGCGAGAGAAAGGGGACTACGTGAAGAAGCTCACAGTCATGAAAACGCTTACATCCGTTTTGTTAATGATTGTGATCCAGATCGTTATCTGGATGTATTTTTCAATGATATCCCTGAAGCACGTGCGGTTAACTGACGCCATACCCACTCCAGCGGTCCCTGGCGGAAATAGCGTAGCCAGAGCACAGAAAACGCCAGGTTTACTGCCCAGACCGGAATAACAAACGCCAGCAGCGTAAGGCGGTCGAATTTCATAAACAGGCCAAAGCGATAGAAAAGCGTGGTGCAGATTAGCGTTTGCAGGAGGTAATTGCTTAACGCCATGCGTCCCACGCAGGCGATAGCGCTGACCATCCACAGACGAGAAAGCGAGGGCCAGAAGCCGTAGATCAGCGCCGCGTAGCCGATGGTCTGGAACGGCGCGCTCAGTTCACGCGGCACCTGGAGCAGGAACGCGCACCAGCGGTAATCCCAGTGGATATGCCACTGCGCTATCACCGCCGGGAGGTTAATCAGCACGCCGAGCAGCACCAGACCGGCGCCTGTGCGACGATAGTGACGCAGGCTGAATTCCCCTTTCAGCCAGCCGGTGCGCATCAGTGACGCGCCCATCAGCATCATGCCCGCCAGCTGCCAGCCGTATTGCGCGCCCAGCGCGAGGAGGTTATCCCCCAGCATATCCGCGCGGTTGCTTATCGCTTCCGTACCGCCCTTCAGCTTCCAGAACTGTTCGTACTGCAGGTTAGCGGCATCCGGGATCCAGGCACGATTCGTCGTCTCCCCGGAGATCATCCCCAGCAGCAGCAGTACCCCAAGCCCCATGACATAGAGCATCACGCCGGTGTTGAACAGGCTTTTAACGCTGTGCGCATCGCGAATGAGGCGCCAGCAGATGAGCCCGACTAACCCATACGCGAGAAGAATATCGCCGTCCCAGAAGAACAGGCCATGGATAAAACCGAGGATAACCAGCAGCGTCAGGCGCGACTGGATCCAGCGCGTACCACGTTTGAGGAGAAGCTGCAGGCCTGCGCCAAACAGCAGGGCGAAGAGCGTAAGGAATTTGACCTGCGCAAAGAGATCGAGGATTGCCCAGGTCCAGGCATCACTGCGGGTAATGTCGCCATACCACGCGGGATTGAGATACGCCGCCTTCGGCAAACCGAAGGCGGTGATATTAAGCAGCAGGATACCGAGAATGGCGACGCCGCGAACAAAATCGAGCGTGACGTTTCGCTCCATGGTTCCTGCCCTGTCAGACTTAGTTGTGGTGACGTACGGCGCGCAGGAACTCCTGGCGGGTATTCTGGCTCGATTTAAACAGACCGCCCAGCGAGGTTGTGGTGGTCGCACTGGTGGCATCGCGCACGCCGCGCGCTTTCACGCAGTAGTGAACCGCGTCGATAGAGACGGCCACGTTATTAGTGCCCAGCAGCGTTTGCAGCGCGGTCAGGATCTGTTGGGTCAGGCGCTCCTGCACCTGCGGACGCTGAGCGAAGAACTGCACGATGCGGTTGATCTTCGACAGGCCAATCACCGTGTCTTTAGGGATATACGCCACGGTCGCTTTACCGTCGATGGTCACGAAATGGTGTTCGCAGGTGCTGGTCAGCGTGATATCGCGGACCGTTACCATCTCATCCACTTTCATCTTGTTTTCAATGACGGTGATTTTCGGGAAGTTGGCGTAATCCAGGCCGGAGAAAATTTCGTCGACGTACATTTTCGCGATGCGGTGCGGCGTCTCCATCAGACTGTCGTCACTCAGATCGAGATTCAGCAGCTCCATGATGTCGGTCATGTGACCGGCAATCAGACGCTTGCGGGTTTCATTGTCCAAGTCCTGTACGGGCGGACGCAGTGGCGTTTCAAGACCGCGCGCAACCAGGGCTTCGTGGACCAGGGCAGCTTCTTTACTGAGTGATGACATTTTGTTCTCCTGCAGGTGTGGCGTCTTTTGCCCTCGTTGTGGCAAAAGTATGCGTTCATTGTGCGTGAGGCGGCGCACATAATCCAGTATTCACGACGATAATTATTGCGATTGCTGTTGCCTTTCAGCGTGACGATTCCAGACAAGCGCTCCTCCAACGAACAGCGCAATGCCCGCCAGCCCCAGCGCGGGCTCCAGCCGGTGGGTGAGCCAGGTTGATAACGCCGAGGTGACCGGACCAATCAACTGCCCAATCGCATACCCGGTGGTGAGCAGGCCTGCCATATAACGCGTGTGGTTTGGCGCCAGCTCGCGGCCGTATAAAAGAGAGAGCTGCACGGCACACAAAAAGCCGCCGCCCACCAGCAGCCCGCCCGTCAGCAGCCCGCCAATCCCCGGCAGCAGCCAGGCCGCCAGCACGCCTGCGCCCTGTAACCACAGTACGATCGCCAGCCTGCGATTAGCCGTTGAGGTATGGCGTAACAGAATACTGAGCCCAATGCCCACTACGGCAGCGAGACCAAAAATCGGCCAGACAAACTGGGCAAACAGGCTGCCGGGAAAACGCACTGCCGCCATTTGCGACAGGAAGGTCGCCGGGAGGATATAGCCAAACCCGGCCAGGCTGTAGCTCCAGACCAGACGCGTTAAATCCGCCGTCAGCACCAGCGGCTCCGGCGCGGTGCCGGGTCGATGGAGCTGCCCGGATCGCGGCAGGTAGCGCGCCACCAGGGCAATCAGCACCAGCGCCAGCACGCCGTAGATTTGCCATGCCGCCCCGGCCGACAGGGACTTCGCCTGAATATAGACGGCGAGCAGCCCGCTCAGGGCAATGCCCGCCCCCGGTCCGGCAAAGACAGCCGCACTGAGCCCCGGTTTACCCAGCTGTCCCAGCCGCTCGTTGGTCCAGGCAGCAATCAGCACCATCGACCAGCCGCTCATGCAGCCGATGACAAAGCGCAGCAGGCCGTGCACGACGGCGTTCTCCGCCGCCGCGGAGAGCAGCGTCAGCGCCACCGCGCCGGTGATGCCCAGCCAGAGGCGCGTTTCAACGAAGCGGTGCGCACGCATCGCATCCCACGCACCCACCAGATAGCCCAGATAATTCATCGCCGCCACCAGACCCGCGCTGGTCAGCGTAAGCTGTCCGGCAGCAATCATCAGCGGTACCTGAGGCGTAAAGGCAAAGCGCCCTATCCCCATCGCCACCACCAGAACGACAAACCCACTGAGCGCAATACGCAGCGCCATGACCGCTCCAATTGTTAAAGAAAAGTAAATTTATGATGCAGCATCTCGCCGTCTGGCGAAAGTGAAAGTTACTCACAGGTCAATGAAAAGACTGTATTATGGTTTTTATGAATACGCATTCTCATTAAGGAGCCCTGCATGGAACTGCTCGAAGAGCACCGTTGTTTTGAAGGTCGACAGCAGCGCTGGCGGCACGACTCCACCTCTCTGAACTGTGTAATGACGTTCAGCATTTTCCTGCCGCCGACGGATAACCCGCCGGTTTTGTTCTGGCTTTCCGGCCTGACCTGTAACGACGAAAACTTCACCACCAAAGCCGGCGCGCAGCGTATTGCCGCCGAGCTGGGCATTGCGCTGGTGATGCCAGACACCAGCCCGCGTGGCGACGATGTGGCCGACGATGCCGGATACGACCTGGGCAAAGGCGCCGGATTTTATCTCAATGCGACCGAGCAGCCCTGGGCGCGCCACTACCGCATGTATGATTACCTTCGCGATGAACTTCCTGCGCTGGTGCAATCGCAGTTTGCGGTTGGCGAGCGCTGCGCGATCAGCGGCCACTCGATGGGCGGACACGGGGCGCTCATCATGGCGCTGAAAAATCCGGGGAAATACGTCAGCGTGTCGGCATTTGCGCCAATTGTGAACCCAACGCAGGTGCCGTGGGGGCAGAAAGCCTTCACACACTATCTGGGTGAGGATGCGGAAAAATGGCAGGCATGGGACAGCTGCGCGCTGATGCTGGCCAGCAAAGCTGAAGAGGCCATTCCCACCCTTATCGATCAGGGTGATGCGGACCAGTTCCTCGCCGGTCAGCTGCAGCCTGCGGTGCTGGCAGAAGCGGCACGCCAGAAGGACTGGCCGCTGACGCTGCGCATTCAGCCGGGATACGATCACAGCTATTATTTCATCGCGTCCTTTATTGAGGATCATCTCCGCTTCCATGCGGAGCATTTGTTCGGGTAAATGCGGCCGATTGCCGGGTGGCGGCTTCGCCTTACCCGGCCTACATTCGTGGATTTTGTAGGCCCGGTAAGCGAAGCGCCGCCGGGCATCAAGGCTACATCAGAACTTATAATCCACGCCGACAAAGTAGCGACGGCCATCTTCCGTGTAGCTGTAATCGTCGCGGCTCAGATCTTTGTCCAGCAGGTTCTGCACGCCCGCGCGCAGCTTCACGCTTTTCGTCGCCTGCCACGCGGCGCCGGTATTCCAGATAACATAGCCACCCGGCGTTGGGTCGCTGCTGGTCAGCGCGCGTTTCTCACCGGTGTAGTTGCCCTGAACATAGAACGACCAGTCCTGCGTCGCCTTCCAGTCAACGGTCCCGTTGGCGGTGTGGAACGGCAGATCGGACAGCGGCTTGTTGCCGCCGTTGCTGATATCACGACCGTCGTTGTAGGTGTAGTTCAGCGTCACTTTCCAGTCGTCCGCCAGCGGGAATTTCAGCTCGGTCTCCACCCCGCGGATGCGCGCCTTGTTGACGTTGTAGTAGCGGAATATCGGCTCACCGTCCGCATTCAGGCCAACGTAGTTAGGGTAGCTCTGCGCCTGTTTCGCATTGGCCGTACGGCTGATGCTGATGCGGTCATCGACGTTATTCTGGAAGGTGGTCACGCTGGCCTGCACGCCCTCTAACCAGCCCTCTTCCCCGCTGTAGTACAGACCGAACTCGAAGCTCTCGCTGGTTTCCGGCTTCAGATCCGGGTTACCGACAATCTCACAGGCACCGCGGCACGATCCGGTGACCCAGTCCGGGCTCAGCTGCAGCAGTGACGGCGCTTTAAACGCGGTCGCCCAGCCCCCTTTCACCGTGACGGTATCGGTCGCGTTGTAGACCAGATAGGCGCGCGGGCTCCAGTGGTCGCCGTAGGTATCATGGTCGTCCATACGGATGCCGGTGGTCAGCGCCAGAGGTTCAAAAATACGCCACTCGTCCTCCAGGAACAGGGCATACTGGCTTGTCGACGTACTGCTGCTGGAGCCGCCCGTCAGGTTGACCGGATCCTTCAGCTTATCGTGACGCCATTCGCCGCCGAAGGTCATCAGCTGGTTGATGTCGCCCAGCGGCAGCACGTATTTCCCGTCTACCGCGTTGCTCTCGGAGGTGATCGGATTGCTGTTGCCCGGGTTTTTGTTATCCACCTTCTCGCCGTAAACCTTCAGCTCGCTGTTGCCGATGCCCCAGCGGCCGTTGTGGCTGAGAGAGTAGTTCTGACGTTCAAGGCGGTTTTTGTCGAGGGAATCCGAGTCACGATCCTGACGGTCGAAACCGTAGCCCGCCGTAAAGTCGTGATTTTCAGACGGCGTCCAGGCGAACTCCACATTCGCATCGCGGCTGGTGAAGCCTTCAATGCGCGGTGTTTCACCGCTCGCCGTGGTAGAAGATTTCTGCTGACCGTCTTTCTCACGCTTTGCGAGGCTACCGTAGGCTTTCAGCCCCAGCAGGCCGTCCACCAGCGGACCGCTGGTATAGAACTGGCCGTCGTACGTATCACCACGATCGCGATGTTCCTGAATTGTGGAATCAGCGCTCAGGGTGCCCGTCCATTTCTGGCCGATTTTTTTAGTGATAATGTTCACCACGCCGCCCAGCGCATCGGAGCCATAAAGCGAGGACATCGGCCCACGCACCACTTCGATTCGTTCGATGGCGTCAACCGGCACCCAGTTGAGGTCGAAATCATTATGGCGGAACACTGCGTTACGGGAATTGACGCGCTTGCCGTCGATCAGGATCAGCGTGTAGCTGCTGTCCAGCCCGCGAATACTTACCCCTTTACGGTTGTCCCCTTCGCTCGTGAGCTGCACGCCCGGCACATCCCGTAACACATCTTTCAGATTTTGAACGGGTTTGCGCTGCAAATCTTCCTGGGTAATCACGCTGATGCTTGCCGGTGCGTCTTTCAGGTTTTGCTCGGTCGCGGAAGCCGTGACAACCATTGTGTCGCCGGATTCCGCTGCGATAACAGGCAGGGCCAGGGACATTGCGGACGCACAAAGTCCTCCCCTGACGAAGGGATTCAACCTAAACATTCCATATCTCCATGAGGTAAATACAACTCAATCAAATCATCATTGCTCACAGCGTCTTCCTTGCCGCCCACATCTCCGGTGGGTCGGTGACACGCTTATTCTTGATAACGATAAAGCAAACGATAATTATTATCAATTAAATTGTTAAGAAATATATCTTTGTTACAGGAGGCGGAAATAAAAAAGCCCGCTCAAACGAGCGGGCTAAGAGAGAGGAAGTGCGATTATTGTTTAAATCGTTCCGGGAATTCCATTTCACTGTAGCGAACGAAGTGTGTTCCTTTCGTCAGCTTGTAGCCAAACCAGATGACGAGGAACAGCGGAATACCAATGTAGGTTGCCGTGACGGCGCCCCAGTCAATGGTGTCCGCCAGGAACGCTTCATAGTTCTGTCCCAGCGTAATAATCAGGCACAGAATGAAGGCGAAAATGGGACCCAGCGGGAAGAACCCTGAGCGATACGGCAGCTGGTTAACGTCATAACCCTGTTTAACGTAGCCACGGCGGAAACGATAGTGGCTAATGGCAATCCCCAGCCAGGCAATAAAGCCCGTCATCCCGGAGGTGTTAAGCAGCCACAGGTACACCGTCTGGTTGCCAAACATAGAGGTCAGGAAGCACAGGCCGGCAATCACCGTTGTGGCGTACAGTGCGTTGCGCGGTACGCCGCCACGGGACAGCTTCGCGAAAATACGCGGTGCTTTACCGTCGCATGCCAGCGTGTAGAGCATACGTGTGGACGCGTACATTCCGGAATTACCGGCAGAAAGTACGGCGGTCAGGATAACGGCGTTCATCACTGCTGCGGCTGAAAGCAGGCCGGCATGCTGGAAGACCAGCGTGAACGGGCTGACGCTAATGTCTTTGACGTCATTACGCAGCAGGCTTGGATCGGTGTACGGAATGATCAGGCTGATAATCAGGATCGCGAACACATAGAACAGCAGGATACGCCAGAAGACCTGACGAACCGCGCGCGGAATATTCTTCTCCGGGTTTTCTGACTCACCGGCAGCAATGCCAATCAGCTCGGTTCCCTGGAAGGAGAAACCGACAATCATTGCCACGCCAATCATTGCCGACAGTCCACCGGCAAACGGCGCATCGCCTATTGTCCAGTTACTCCAGCCCGCAGGTTCAGCGCCTTTGAAAATACCAACGATCATCGCCACACCGACGACGATAAAGATGATGACGGTTGCCACTTTGATCAAAGAGAACCAGTATTCCGCTTCGCCGAAACCGCGCACGGAGATGTAGTTCAGCAGGAAGATGACGGCCAGGAACAGGGCGCTCCAGATCCAGCCCGGCGTATCCGGGAACCACCAGTTCATCACCAGCTGTGCGGCAACGAGGTCAACTGCGATGGTGACCGCCCAGTTGTACCAGTAGTTCCAGCCCAGCGCGAAGCCGAAGCCTTCTTCAACGTATTTTTGACCGTAGGTCGAGAACGAACCGGATACCGGCATGTACGCGGCCAGTTCGCCGAGACTGGTCATCAGGAAGTACACCATCAGGCCAATCAGGATATAAGAGAAAAGTGCCCCACCCGGGCCGGCTGCCGAAATCGTTGCGCCAGAGGCAACGAAAAGACCTGTACCGATGGAGCCGCCAATGGCGATCATCGTCAGGTGACGCGCCTTGAGTTCACGACGTAGCGTGGGCGCTTCTGTGGTTTTAATTTCTGAAACCATATGAAAATGCTGTCCATTTAATAAATGAGGCGCGATTGTAGCAGACGATCCGCGTTCCTTCCGGCAGAAATACTCAGTTATAAGAGAGCTTCATGACGCGGCCAGGATTATAAGTAAAGCATAATTTTTCCCTCTTCCCTTTGGGGTGAGGGACGATGTCAGATTTCGCAATAGCGCAGAAAACGCTGCAGGGAGCTGGAAAGGTGTTTCTGGCGATGATGAATGCACCACAGCGTGCGCACCAGTTTCGGAAGCGGAACGGGAATCTCCACCAGCGATCCGGTTTCCAGCTGTTCGGCAATAACGCGCCGGGAAAGACAGCTGATACCCAACCCGTGGCGCACCGCGTGCTTAATCGCCTCTGAGTTCCCCAATTCCATCCCCAGCTGGAAATGCGGCAGATGGGAAAGCAACAGATAATCGACAATTTCACGCGTGCCGGAGCCCTGCTCGCGCAGGATCCACTGCGCCTGCGCCAGCCGCTCCAGCGTCACCTCGCCCTGCAATAACGACGAGGCCGGGGATGCAAACACCACCAGCTCGTCTTCCAGCCAGGGCTCGGCAATGATATCGACGTTGTGGCAGGGCCCCTCGATGAGGCCGATATCCACGCGGAAGTCGATCACCGCGTTGATGACGTCCTGGCTATTGCCCACGCTCATCTCCAGCGGCAGGGTGGGAAAATCCCGGCGGTAGCGGGCAATCACTTCCGGCAGAATGTAGTTCCCGATAGTGCTGCTGGCGTAGACGCGGATCGCGCCGTTATCTTCGCGGAACAGCTGTTCGATTTCGATAGCCTGCTCCAGCAGCGCCAGCGCGCGTGGATAAAGAAGACGACCGTGTTCGTTGACCACCAGACGCTTCCCTACCCTGTCGAAAAGCTGAACGCCCAGCTGTCCTTCAAGATCGGTCAACGCCGCGCTGACCGCAGACTGCGAGAGCGCCAGCATTTGTGACGCCTGGGTCGTCGAGCCGCTTTTCAGCACCTCGGCAAACACTTCCAGCTGACGCAAAGTAATGTGCATGGTTGCTTACCACTTATATAGATTGATTATAAGTATATAATCAATTTTATTTTTAAGCCAGACCGCCGTAACCTTTAGCCAGACAAAGGAGAAGGTTATGTCAGAAATCACCTTACAACATCATCGTACAGTGTGGCACTTCGTGCCGGGTCTTGCGCTCAGCGCCGCAGTGACCGCCGTCGCGCTATGGGGCGGCAGCATCCCGGCCATCGCAGGCGCAGGTTTCAGCGCGCTGACGCTCGCCATTTTGCTCGGCATGGTCGTGGGTAACACCGTTTATCCACATATCTGGAAATCCTGCGACGGCGGCGTAATTTTTGCCAAGCAGCATCTGCTGCGTCTTGGGATCATTCTTTATGGCTTTCGTCTCACCTTTTCGCAGATTGCGGATGTGGGTGCGAGCGGGATCGCCATCGACGTTCTGACCCTGACCAGCACCTTTTTACTGGCCTGCTTTATCGGCCAGAAAGTGTTTGGCCTGGACAGGCAAACCAGCTGGCTGATCGGTGCCGGGAGCAGTATCTGTGGCGCTGCGGCGGTGCTGGCAACGGAGCCGGTCGTGAAAGCCGAAGCCAGCAAGGTAACGGTTGCCGTCGCGACGGTGGTGATCTTCGGTACGCTGGCGATTTTCCTCTACCCGGCCATGTATCCGCTGGTCGCCCACTGGTTTAGCCCGGAAACCTACGGCATTTATATCGGCTCGACCATGCACGAAGTGGCCCAGGTGGTCGCAGCAGGACACGCCATTAACCCGGACGCCGAAAACGCGGCGGTGATTGCCAAAATGCTGCGCGTGATGATGCTGGCGCCGTTCCTGATTTTCCTGGCGGCACGGGTTAAACAGCTGGCACCGGCAGGCGGCAGCGAGAAGAGCAAAATCACCATTCCGTGGTTTGCGATCCTGTTCATCGTGGTCGCTATCTTTAACTCCTTCCACCTGCTGCCGAAAGCGGTGGTGGATATGCTGGTGACGCTGGATACCGTACTGCTGGCGATGGCCATGGCGGCGCTGGGGGTGACCACGCACGTCAGCGCGCTGAAAAAAGCCGGTGCGAAACCGCTGCTGATGGCGCTGGTGCTCTTCATCTGGCTGATTGTCGGCGGTGGCGCAATTAACCTCGCGGTCCATAGCCTGATGGCATAAACCACTACATCCTTCTCCTGTTAACCCGCTATCATAGGCATTTCGGGTTAACAGGAGTCCCTTTATGAAATATGTTGGAGCGCACGTTAGCGCTGCAGGTGGCCTTGCCAATGCCGCCATTCGTGCCGCCGAAATTGAGGCGACCGCTTTCGCCCTGTTCACCAAAAATCAGCGCCAGTGGCGCGCCGCACCGCTCACCGCTGAGGTGATTGATGATTTCAAAGCCGCCTGTGAGAAATACCGCTACGGGCCCGGCCAGATCCTCCCCCACGACAGCTACCTGATCAACCTCGGTCACCCGGTTGAAGAAGCGCTGGAAAAATCCCGCGAGGCGTTTCTGGATGAAGTGCAGCGCTGCGAACAGCTGGGGCTGACGCTGCTGAACTTCCATCCGGGCAGCCATCTGATGCAGATCGACGAAGATGCCTGCCTGGCGCGCATTGCAGAGTCCATTAACATCACTCTGGATAAAACCAAAGGCGTGACGGCGGTGATTGAGAACACCGCTGGTCAGGGCAGCAACCTCGGCTTTAAGTTCGAACATCTGGCGGCGATTATCGACGGCGTGGAGGACAAATCCCGCGTCGGCGTGTGCATTGATACCTGCCACGCGTTTGCCGCCGGTTATGACCTGCGCACCACCGAGGCAACAAAAAACACGTTTGATGCGTTCGAGCGCATTGTGGGCTTTAAATATCTGCGTGGAATGCACTTAAACGATGCGAAAAGCGCCTTTGGTAGCCGCGTTGACCGCCATCACAGCCTGGGCGAAGGCAACATTGGCCACGATGCGTTCCGCTTTATCATGCAGGACGCCCGCTTCGACGGTATTCCGATGGTGCTTGAAACCATCAATCCGGACATCTGGGCAGAAGAGATTGCCTGGCTGAAGGCACAGCAAACCGCTGAACAGGCGGCATAAAAAAAGCCGGGTGCGTAATGCGACCCGGCTTTTTTGTTGTTTATCGCTTACGCTGCTTTCGCCACAACTTCCGCTTCCGGACGTTTCAGCACCGCGTAAGAGAGGCCCGCCACCAGCGTACCGGCAACAATCGCCAGCAGGTAACCCAGTACCGGGGTGATGGCGCCAGGGATCAGCAGCACGAACAGACCGCCGTGTGGTGCCATCAGTTTTGCACCAATCGCCATGGAGATCGCCCCCGTCACGGCACCACCTGCGATACAGCACGGCAGCACACGCATTGGGTCACGCGCCGCGAACGGAATCGCGCCTTCGGTGATGAAGCACAGACCCAGCACCAGCGCGGCTTTACCGCCTTCCTGCTGCGCTTTATCGAACTTACGACGGGCAATAATCGTCGCCAGGCCGAGCGCCAGCGGAGGCACCATGCCTGCCGCCATGATCGCCGCCATTGGCGCGTAGGTCTGGGTACTCAGCAGGCCCACACCAAAGGCATACGCCGCTTTGTTCACAGGCCCCCCCATGTCGGTACACATCATGCCGCCGAGGATTGCACCCAGCAGAACCGCGTTCGCGGTG
This sequence comes from Enterobacter cloacae complex sp. 2024EL-00227, assembly GCF_043945315.1. Lineage (NCBI taxonomy): Bacteria > Pseudomonadati > Pseudomonadota > Gammaproteobacteria > Enterobacterales > Enterobacteriaceae > Enterobacter > Enterobacter cloacae complex sp. 2024EL-00227. The sequence goes on along the minus strand of NZ_JBIMQP010000001.1, from coordinate 285,142 downwards.
CCCATGGTCTGCAGCCAGTGGGTCAGACCCGCCAGGATGCCCGCAACCGGCTTACCAATCAGGTAAATCATCGCCAGGCCGACCACCAGGCTGGAAATCAGCGGGATGATCAGGATCGGCTTCAGCGCTTCCATACTCTGCGGCAGCTTCAGCTTCGAGCTAATCAGCTTCGCGACGTAACCGGCGAGGAAGCCCGCGATGATACCGCCGATGAAGCCAGAACCGGTGCTCACGGCCAGCATACCGCCGATAAGACCCGGGGTCAGACCCGGGCGGTCAGCAATGGAGAAGGCAATAAAGCCCGCCAGTACCGGCACCATCAGGGCGAAGGCTGAGCCCCCGCCGATCTGCATCAGCGCTGCCGCCAGGGTACCTTGTTCTTTAAACGCGGTGATACCAAACGCGAACGAGAGCGCGATACACAGACCGCCCGCGACCACCATCGGCAGCATGTAAGACACGCCGGTCAGCAGGTGGCGATAGGCGCCTGCGGACTCTTTCTTCCCTTCCGTCGCGGTCTGGCGCGCGCCGGTTGCCTGATACGGCTTCGCTTCCACCAGCGCTTTATCAAACTCCTGCGCGGTCTTTTTCAGCGCCAGGCCGGTGGAGGTACGGTACATTGGCTTACCGGCAAATTTCGCGAGGTCCACTTCGATATCCGCCGCCACAATCACCAGATCGGCCTCCGCCACTTCTTCAGGGGTGATCGCATTGCCGGCACCGACGGAGCCGCGCGTTTCAACTTTTACCCACCAGCCGCGTTTTTTCGCTTCGGTTTCAATGGCTTCAGCCGCCATAAAGGTGTGAGCCACCCCCGTCGGGCAGGCCGTCACCGCCACAATGCGTTTCGGGCCCGTGGCCGCAGCCGGTGCCGTCGCTACAGGCGCGCTGTAGACAGACGCGTGGCCTTTCGCTTCGCTCAGGAACAGTTCCGGATGTGCCACCGCGCGATTAATATCGCCCAGCCACACTTTTTTGCCGTTCAGCGCACTGTCAGCCGGGATGTTGTCGCCCAGGACAATGGCCAGTTCGGCATCGCCCGGGTTATCAGTCATCTCGAGATGTGCTTTGTTCGCCGCCGCTCCCAGCAAGGTCTTCGCCATATAGGCGCGTGCCTGTCCGAGACCGGAGTCAATGATCAGCAGCGTTTTCATTATTCCTCTCCTGCTGTTAGTTAAAAGGTTTTAAGTCAACGCGCGCCATCATCGCGGCTAACTGGGTACGATCGGTAATACCGACATTGCTCTGGCTGACGGCCAGGGCAGCAACGGCAGTGGCAAGACGTAAAGTATGTTCACTGGATTCCCGCATCAGCAGACCATAAATCAGTCCGCCAACCATGGAATCCCCTGCGCCAACGGTACTCACAACCTCCATTGACGGCGGTTTGGCGATCCATTCGCCAGACGCGTTAACCCACAACGCGCCTTCTGCACCAAGAGAGATCACCACGTGAGCGATACCCTGCTCGCGCAGCGCATGGGCAGCGTCAATCACATCTTTTAATTCTGGCAGCTTACGGCCCGCCCAGATCTCCAGCTCGCGGCGATTTGGCTTCACCAGCCACGGAGAGGCTTTCAGGCCCGCGACCAGCGCGTCACGGCTGCTGTCAAAAATAATGCATGGGCACTGGCTGCGCAGGCGCGTCATCCAGTCGGTAAACGCTTCCGGGCTAACGCCGGACGGCAGGCTGCCGCTGACGCACACCATGTCGAACTGGCCCAGCCAGGTCAGCGAGTCGTTGACAAAGCGTTCCCAGTCTGACGGCGTCACTTCGAAGCCAGAGAAGTTCAGATCGGTCACTTCACCGTCTTTCTCCGTCAGCTTAACGTTGATACGGGTACGGCCCTGAACAACCTGGAAACGATTGGCAATGCCCAGCTCGCTGAACAGCTGCTGGAAACCATCCTGGTTGTCTTTACCGAGGAATCCGCCCACGGTGACATCGATACCGAGATCCTTGAGCACTTTCGCGACGTTAATCCCTTTGCCCGCAGCATGCAGGCCGGTGGTACGCACGAGGTTAACTTCGCCGCGCTCAATTTCCGGGCAAAACCCCACCAGGTCATAAGCCGGGTTCAGCGTAATAGTCGCAACACGTCTGCTCATTATGCGCCCTCCCCCAGACCCGCCGCGATGGCATCGCCAATCGCTTTCAGCGCCTGTTCAGCATCGGCACCCTGCGCGGTGAAACGCAGACGGTGGCCTTTCTTCACGCCCAGCGCGACCACTTTCATCAGACTACGGCCGTTGGCCGGTTTGCCCGTGCCGTCAAGATTCGCCACGGTAATCTCACTCTCAAATTGTTTAATGGTATTCACAAGCATGGTGCCCGGACGGGCATGCAGGCCGTGCTCGTTACGCACCACGAACTCCGCGGTTAGCACGTCATCCGTCAGCGCATCATCACTGGTCAGCAGTGCCAGCACGGTGGACGCATCAGCGTTCAGCAGTTTTTCAGCTTTGTTGTTCAGCAGCAGATCGCCAAGACGCTTCAGCACGGAAACCGGCTGTTCATCAGCCATCGCGACGGTCACCAGCATGGCTGCGCGCTCGCCTTCTACCTCAAACGCCGAGGCAGCACGGCTCACGGCAATCGCACTGCGCAGGTTGCCTTCAGCACTGTCGTTCAGCCAGATGCCCTGACCCAGATTCAACGGCTTATCGTTAATCACGCGCGTCACAAAGGTGGCATCCGCCGCGCCGGCTTCTTTCAGACGACCCGCGTTCAGCGCCTGCAGCGTCACCAGATCGGAAGCAACCACATCCAGCGTCAGCGTTTCATTATCCAGTTTCAGCGCTTCACTCTGTTTTTCGCCCATCAGCAAGGCGCGCAGCTCTTCCGCGGTGGTGGCGGATTTAAGCTGTTCAGCCACCGCGTCATCGCTCAGGACATGCGTCAGCTGACGCAGCAGACCTAAATGTTCATCGCTGCTGGCCGCGATACCGATGGCCACATAGGCCACCTGACCGTCGCCCCAGAGCACGCCCTGCGGGAACTGATACACCTTAACGCCGGTTTTCAGCACCTGATCGCGGGTATCGGTGGTACCGTGCGGAATGGCAATGCCATTGCCGAGGAAGGTTGAAGTCTGCTGCTCGCGGGCCAGCATGCCGTTGACATAGCCGTCCGCGACGTTACCCGCCTGCACAAGCGCAGCGGCAACCTGGCGAATAGCCTCTTCTTTATCCCCGGCCTGAGCGCCCGGGTGGATATCCTGAACAGATAACTGGAACATGGTTCTCCACTCCTGCTGAACTTGAATCGTTTCAGCTTTAATGAGAAAAAATGCGCTAGCCTGCTCCGTTTGTTAAAACAAGATAGCGCTGAAACGTTTCAAAAAGTCTTGCGCTTTCTGCTGTGCCTTGCAAGTAAACTCGTCTTTCTGATATCAGAATTTAGAGATACAGCACATTTCTTCTTCATTGAGCTGAATTTTGCTGAAGTTCAGCAAGTCAGTTTCAGCTAAGGTCAGCAGCGTGAGATGCAAGTTGAAATGCCATTTTGATTTTTCGTGGCATCATTGACCGCACCCACTGTTTATTTTTTAGCTGACGGCGTACACTCCGCCCCTCTCTGCTACTCGCTAATTATAAAACATGCATAACACCCCTGCGGCTGCCTCGCCAAAGCCCTTTGACTTGACCTCAGCGGCCTTCCTGATTGTTGCCTTTTTCACGGGCATTGCCGGTGCATTACAGACGCCGACGCTGAGCTTATTTCTGACCAATGAGGTTCATGTTCGTCCGGCGCTGGTTGGCTTCTTTTTTACCGGAAGCGCCATCATCGGCATCCTTGTCAGTCAGTTTCTGGCGGGGCGATCCGACAGAAAAGGCGATCGTAAAAGCCTGATCGTTTTCTGCTGCCTGCTGGGGGTCATGGCCTGCGTTCTGTTTGCCTGGAACCGCAACTACTTCATTCTGCTTTTCGTCGGGGTATTCCTGAGCAGCTTTGGCTCGACGGCTAACCCACAGCTGTTTGCGCTTGCCCGCGAACACGCCGACCATACCGGACGTGAAGCGGTGATGTTCAGCTCTGTCCTGCGTGCACAGGTGTCGCTGGCGTGGGTGATTGGCCCGCCGCTGGCCTACGCGCTGGCGATGGGTTTTGGCTTTACGGTGATGTACCTGAGCGCGGCAGTCGCGTTTGTGGCGTGCGGCGCGCTGGTGTGGTTCTTCCTGCCGTCCATGCGCAAAGAGCCCAAGGTGGCAACGGGTGTGCTGGAAGCGCCGCGCCGTAACCGCCGCGATGCCCTGCTCCTGTTCGCGATCTGCACGCTGATGTGGGGCACCAACAGCCTGTATATCATCAATATGCCGCTGTTTATCATTAATGAACTGCACCTGCCGGAGAAGCTGGCGGGGATCATGATGGGCACCGCAGCCGGGCTTGAGATCCCGACCATGCTCATCGCAGGCTATTACGCCAGGCGCTTCGGGAAACGTTTTTTAATGCGCATCGCCGCCGTCGCCGGTCTGCTGTTCTATCTCGGCATGCTGACGGTACATACGCCTGGGCTATTGCTGGCGTTACAGCTGCTGAACGCTATCTATATTGGTATTCTCGCCGGGATAGGCATGCTTTATTTCCAGGATCTGATGCCGGGCCAGGCAGGCTCCGCCACCACCCTTTATACTAATACCACCCGCGTGGGCTGGATTATTGCCGGTTCAATGGCCGGTGTCGTGGCCGAAATCTGGAACTATCACACGGTGTTCTGGATTGCGCTGGTGATGTGTACGCTGACGATTGGCTGCCTGGCGAGGATTAAAGACGTTTAAGGCGCGGTGAGCGCTTCCAGCTCAAGAAGGTACGTTATCGCCTGCTCTCGCGTGCTGCCGCACATTTCAGCCGTAGGCTGAAGCCCGGAGCAGACCTTCGGGCGCAACGGTGAGCCAAAGATCATGCACAGGTTCGTTTCCGAGAGCTGAACGCAGCGGGTATTGGCAGGTTTGCCCTCGGGCATTCCTGGAATGGGGCTTGAAATGGACGGTGCAGTACAGCACGCGCCACAATCGGGACGACAATCCATAAATGCTCTCTTCCGCTGGCGAATGCCCGTACGGTCGGGCATCGCGCGCACAGTAACACCTTTTGTGTATTGATAGCAAAAGCCACGAATTCCTCTTGCCTGAAAGGCCGCGCGCGAGTAATTTGGCGCGATATTTTTTACCTCCCGTAAACAGGATTACTGCAATGCCAAGAGCGAACGAAATTAAGAAAGGTATGGTACTGAATTACAACGGCAAACTGCTGATTGTGAAAGATATCGATATTCAGGCACCAAGCGCCCGTGGTGCAGCTACGCTGTACAAAATGCGTTTCGCCGATGTGCGTACCGGCCTGAAGGTGGAAGAGCGCTTTAAAGGTGACGATATCGTCGATACCGTGACCCTGACCCGTCGCTATGTTGATTTCTCCTACATCGACGGCAACGAATATGTGTTCATGGACAAAGAAGATTACACCCCGTATATCTTCACCAAAGACCAGATTGAAGAAGAGCTGCTGTTCATCCCGGAAGGCGGTATGCCTGATATGCAGGTTCTGACCTGGGACGGGGTGCTGCTGGCGCTGGAACTGCCTCAGACCGTCGATCTGGAAATCGTTGAAACCGCACCAGGCATCAAAGGCGCATCCGCCAGTGCCCGCAACAAACCGGCTACCCTGACCACCGGCCTGGTTGTGCAGGTGCCGGAATACCTTTCTGCTGGCGAGAAAATCCGCATCCATATCGAAGAAAAACGCTATATGGGTCGCGCTGACTGATTGCGGCGTTTGTCGGGTGGCGCTACGCTTACCCGACCTACGAAAAAACCGGCCCTGAAGCCGGTTTTTGTGTTTTTGTAGGCTGGGTAAGGCGAAGCCGCCACCCGGCAATTCCGGTTACAGCAGCTCCGGATACTTCGTCATCTTCAGCGCCAGCTCAACGCCGCGCACTTCCGCCATCCCTTTAAGACGGCCAATCGCCGAATAGCCCGGGTTGGTTTTCTTACGCAGATCGTCCAGCATCTGGTGTCCGTGATCCGGACGGAACGGGATAGGACGCACATCGCCAGCCTGCTTACGACGCGCCTCTTCCGCCAGAATAGCGTCCACCACCGCGACCATATTCACATCGCCGCCCAGGTGCGCCGCCTCGTGGAAGGTTTTTGGGTTCTCTTCACGGCAGGTCGCACGCAGATGCGTAAAGTGAATACGATCGCCGAAGGTTTCAATCATCCGCACCAGATCGTTATCGGCCCGTACGCCGTAGGAGCCGGTACACATGGTAAAGCCGTTGTGGATGCTGTCGACCGTCTCTTTCAGCCACTGCATATCTTCAATCGTAGACACGATACGCGGCAGGCCGAGGATAGGACGCGGTGGATCGTCCGGATGTACCGCCAGGCGAACCCCCACCTCTTCCGCAACCGGCACAATTGCGCGCAGGAAATACGCCATGTTTTCACGCAGCTGCTGCTTATCAATATTGCCGTACTCCGCCAGGCGGGCGCGGAACTGATCCAGCGTATACCCCTCTTCGGCACCCGGCAGGCCCGCAATAATATTACGGGTCAGCTTTTCGATATCCGCGTCGCTGGCGGCATTGAACCATTGGAGCGCCTGCTGCTGCTCTTCCGCGGTGTAATCCGCGTCTGCGCCAGGGCGTTTCAGAATGTGCAGTTCGAATGCCGCAAAGGCAATCTGATCGAAACGCAGCGCTTTTGAGCCGTCCGGCATTTGATATTCGAGGTCTGTACGCGTCCAGTCCAGAATGGGCATGAAGTTGTAGCAAACGGTATCAATACCGCAGGCCGCGAGGTTACGGATGCTCTGCTGATAGTAGGCAATCCAGGTCTGATACTCGCCGGAATGGGTTTTGATGTCTTCGTGAACCGGAATGCTTTCCACCACAGACCAGGTTAATCCCTTCTCCGCCAGCAGCGCCTGACGCGTCTGTATTTCCTCTACCGGCCAGACCTGACCGTTAGGAATATGATGCAGCGCCGTGACGACACCCGTTGCGCCAGCCTGACGCACATCATCAAGAGAAACCGGATCGTTCGGCCCGTACCAACGCCAGGTTTGTTCCATTGCCTCACCCTCTTAAGTTGTTATACCAATATGCGTTACTACAATGACGACTACCATACATGTTTACCGCTAAGGGTCAATACACCGCCACACATTGATTGATCAAACTCACATAACGGGGATATTTACGGCTCACCAATTTTATTTGCTGTCATATAACTTTACACTGACATTGTTAATTAATGGTTAATCAGGTGTATCTCATGAAGACAATTGCCTCCACCACCCTTCCTGCCCGGGTTCAGCAACCGCGCTACGATCGCCAGTCATTACGCTCCCGCATCGTCCACTTTGGCTTTGGCGCGTTTCACCGTGCGCACCAGGCCTTGTTAACAAATCGGGTGCTGAATGAAAAAGGCGGCGACTGGGGGATTTGTGAGATTAGCCTCTTCAGCGGCGATGTGCTGATGAGCCAGCTGCGCGCGCAGGATCATCTGTTCACCGTGCTGGAAAAAGGGGCTGAAGGAAATGAGGCCATTTTCGTCGGTGCCGTCCATGAATGCCTGAACGCAAAGCTGGACTCCCTGCCCGCCATTATTGAGAAATTTTGCGAGCCTCAGGTCGCGATTGTATCGCTCACCATCACAGAGAAAGGCTATTGCATCGATCCCGCGACCGGGAAGCTCGACCTGAATAACCCCCGGATCGTCCAAGACCTTGAAAACCCCTCAGAGCCACATTCCGCCCCTGGGATCCTGGTCGAAGCCCTGCACCGCCGCCGCGAGCGCGGCCTGCCCGCCTTTACCGTGCTCTCCTGCGACAATATCCCGGACAACGGGCACGTGGTGAAAAACGCCGTGCTGGGCATGGCGCAAAAACGTTCCGCAGGGTTATCTGAATGGATCGATACCCACGTAAGCTTCCCCGGAACGATGGTCGACAGGATTGTTCCCGCCGCGACGGAGGCCTCGCTGGCGGCAATCACCGACGCGCTCGGCGTGGAAGATCCGTGCGCCATCAGCTGCGAGCCGTTCATTCAGTGGGTAATAGAAGATAGTTTTGTCGCCGGCCGTCCCGAGTGGGAAGTGGCGGGTGTCCAGGTGGTGCAGGATGTTCTGCCGTGGGAGCAGATGAAATTACGCATGCTCAACGGCAGCCACTCTTTCCTGGCGTATCTCGGGTATCTTGCCGGCTACGCGCATATTAATGAATGCATGGAGGACACAGCGTTCCGGGAAGCCGCCCGTCGGCTGATGCTGAACGAGCAGGCCCCCACGTTACGGATTAAGGATGTCGACCTCACCGCGTATGCCGATAGCCTGATCGAACGCTTTGCCAACCCGGCCCTCCAGCATCGGACCTGGCAAATCGCGATGGACGGTAGCCAGAAGCTTCCGCAAAGAATGCTGGACGGGATCCGCGTTCATCTTGAGCGAAACACGCCGTGGTCGCTGCTGGCCCTGGGCGTGGCCGGCTGGATACGCTACGTCAGCGGCACCGACGAGAGCGGCAACGCGATTGACGTTCGCGATCCCCTCAGCGATAAAATCCGCACGATCGTCAACGCCAGCAGCGACATCGACCGCGTCCCCGCGCTGCTGGGGCTGAGCGAAGTGTTTGGTCACGATCTCGCGCACAATCGTGTTTTTGTTGAGGCTGTTAGCCAGGCCTATCAGCGCATCACCCGTCACGGCGCAAGTCAGGCTGTTATCGAAACGTTAAATATTTAACGATTGTTGCGCTTAACGCGAACGGATAAAGCCTCCGTTCGCCCTTCCCCTTCTCACAGGTCACGTTTTTCGCCAGGATAGAGAACAGTGTTATCGCATCATCATTCTCATCCGGAGCGCACGTGACCAAAACCAACCTCATCACCGGTTTTCTCGGCAGCGGTAAAACCACCTCAATTCTCCACCTGCTGGCGAATAAAGATCCGGCCGAGAAGTGGGCCGTGCTGGTCAATGAATTTGGCGAGGTGGGCATTGACGGCGCGTTACTGTCATCCAGCGGCGCGATGATTAAAGAGATCCCCGGCGGATGCATGTGCTGCGTCAATGGCCTGCCGATGCAGGTGGGGCTCAATACCCTGCTGCGTCAGGGCAAACCCGACCGCCTGCTGATTGAGCCCACCGGGCTGGGCCACCCGAAGCAGATCCTCGATTTACTGACCGCCCCGGTTTACGAGCCGTGGATCGATCTGCGCGCCACACTGTGCCTGCTCGATCCGCGTCAGCTTCTGGATGACAAGGCGGTGGCCAACGAGAACTTCCGCGATCAGCTCGCCTCGGCGGACGTTATCGTCGCCAACAAGGAAGATCGCGCCACGCCTGAAAGCCAGGCCGCGCTGGAGGCGTGGTGGCAACATTTTGGCGGCAATCGCACGCGGGTGCAGACCACCCAGGGGAATATTGATAGCACCCTGCTTGACCTGCCTCGTCTGAACCTCACCGAGCTGCCTGCCAGCGCGGATCATGCGCACAGCCATCCGGTTAAGCAGGGTCTGGCAGCCCTGAGCCTGCCGGAGCACCAGCGCTGGCGTCGTAACCTGAACAGCGGCCAGGGATACCAGGCCTGCGGATGGATTTTCGATGCTGAGACCGTTTTCGATACTATCGGGATTCTGGAGTGGGCCCGCCTTGCGCCCGTCGATCGCGTGAAAGGGATCATGCGCACGCCGGACGGACTGGTGCGGATCAACCGCCAGGGCGACGATTTCTTCATTGAAACGCAGAACGTGGCGCCGCCTGACAGCCGAATAGAGTTAATTAGTGCGGTTAACGCCGACTGGAATGCCCTCCAGTCCAGCCTGTTGAGGATTCGTTTAAGTTCGGGCGGCTAACGTTGCCCCAGTTTTCACTCTATGCAGAACGTTATGACAACTCGATTTCCCTTGATATTACTGCTTAATGTCGCCGGTCTGGCGCTTTTCTTCTCCTGGTATATCCCGGTGAATCATGGTTTCTGGTTCCCCCTGGATTCTGGCATCTTTCACTTCTTCAACCAGGCGCTGGTGAAGAGCGACGCATTCCTGTGGCTGGTGGCCATCACCAACAACCGCGCCTTCGACGGCTTCTCGCTGCTGGCCATGGGCTGCCTGATGCTCTCTTTCTGGCTGAAAGAGGATAAAGCGGGACGTCGGCGTATTCTGATTATCGGTCTGGTAATGCTGCTGTTTGCTGTCGTCGTTAATCAGCTGGCTACCGCGATTATTCCGGTTAAGCGTTCCAGCCCTACGCTCTTTTTCACCGATATTTATCGCGTCAGTGAGCTGCTGCATATTCCAACAAAAGATGCGTCGAAGGACAGTTTCCCCGGCGATCACGGCATGATGCTGCTCATTTTTTCCGCAGTCATGCTTCGCTATTTCGGCCGAAAAGCGTTTGCCATAGCCCTGATTATTTTTGTGGTTTTTGCCTTCCCGCGCGTAATGATTGGCGCTCACTGGTTCACCGATATTGCTGTCGGTTCGCTCTCCGTTGCGCTGATTGCGCTGCCGTGGTGTTTAATGACCCCGCTGAGCGACAGGATAATAGCGTTGTTCGATCGCTATCTTCCCGGTAAGGCGCAACAACAATTAAACAAATAACTAACCTAAATTAACGTGAGCTATCAGGGATCGACATGATCCCCGATAGCCTTCCCGCCACGATCTTTTCCCTCTGTCATATTCCTGTCATCACATTCATGATAAAAATGAAGCAATTGCGCGATCACGCGTCGGATCTGACCGCATTTTAAGCAATTACGGATTTTTACTTTCTGTATCACATTTTCTTATAAAAAAAAGGCTTTTTTTACTCGCAATACCCCTGGCAATCGGTTAATCTCGAACTCGTTTTGCCCCATAGGGATAATTATTTCGATGGTGAATAATTTTGTGCGCTATGCCACAAATGTGACCAGAAAGAATTGTCTCGATGTGAACAGATAATTAGTCTCGTCACGTTTGGCATTTTTATAACGATATTTGTCGTTAAGGACTTCAAGGGAAAATAAACAAAATGGTCAAATCTCAACCGTTTCTGAGATATATCTTGCGGGGGATCCCGGCGATAGCAGTCGCGGTACTGTTATCTGCATGTAGTACATCGAACACCGCGAAGAATATGCATCCTGAGACGCGTGTTGTGGGAATGGAAGATTCCTCTTCACTGCAAGCCTCTCAGGATGAATTTGAAAATATGGTACGTAATCTGGACGTGAAGTCCCGCATTATGGACCAGTATGCTGACTGGAAAGGCGTGCGTTATCGTCTTGGCGGCAGCACGAAAACAGGTATTGATTGTTCCGGTTTTGTACAGCGTACGTTCCGCGAGCAATTTGGGTTAGATCTTCCGCGTTCAACCTATGAACAACAGGAGATGGGCAAGTCGATTTCACGTACCAAACTGCGCACCGGCGATTTAGTTCTGTTCCGCGCGGGGTCTACAGGTCGACATGTTGGCATCTACATTGGTAATGACCAGTTCGTACATGCCTCCACCAGTAGCGGTGTGACCATTTCCAGCATGAACGAACCGTACTGGAAGAAGCGTTATAACGAAGCGCGCCGCGTACTGACCCGCAGTTAATATAACTATTGTATCGTTGGTTATCCCTTGGCTGGCGATATGATGAAAAAAAGCACTGCTTCGGCAGTGTTTTTTTTTGCCCGTTACACTGAATACATCAAGCGGCTTTTCAGGAATCACGACGTCTATGCTCACCCGCTACTTCTCCAGTAATCGTAAAATACTGATCCTCAGTATTATCACGGGTCTCATCACCGCCCTGCTCCTGGGTTCCCTGCAATTTTCGTGGAGTTACCACAAGCGGGAAGTCAAATTCGACACCCTGGTGAATGATGTGAGCGCCTACATGGGGAGCTATTTCGAAGACCTAAAAAAAGCGGTCAATGTCCTCCAGCCTCTCACGCTGAACACGTGCCAGGACGTCAACCAGGAACTCACCTCACGCGCGGCCTTCAGCATTAACGTTCGCGCCTTCCTGCTGGTCCGGGACAAGATGGCATTCTGCTCCTCGGCAACAGGCCCGATGAATGCCCCGATGGAGACGCTCATACCTGAGCTGAACATCAATAAACAGATCGATATGGCGTTGCTTCCGGGTACCCCCATGCTGCCTGATGAACCTGCGATTGCGATCTGGTACCGCAACCCATTAGTGAAGGACGGCGGGGTGTTCACTTCTGTGAATATTAATCTGACGCCTTACCTGCTCTATACTGAGCGCCAGGACGAGTTCGCGGGTATCGCTATCATTATCGGCGATAACGCCTTGTCGACGCGCTCCAGCACGCTGGTTCATACCCGCGACTTGCATGACATCCCGGTCCGCACGGCGACGCTGAAAGACCTCCCCCTGACCATCAACCTGTATGCGGACGCATGGACCAGCGATGAAATTCTCTACGCGCTGTTCTTCGGGCTGGTATGCGGGATTTGTGCCGGATCGCTTAACTACTACATCCTCAGCATTCGGCTCAACCCGGGTAAAGAAATTTTAAGCGCTATCAAGCGCGGTCAGTTTTATGTGGTTTATCAGCCCGTCGTCGATGCCAAATCGCTCAGGATGACCGGGCTTGAAGTCCTGATGCGCTGGAAACACCCGACAATGGGGGAAATTCCGCCGGACGCGTTTATCAATTTTGCCGAAGCACAGAAGCTGATTGTCCCGCTGACGCTGCATCTCTTTGACCTTATCATTCACGATGCGCCCGTGTTACAAACGCTGTTACCTCCGGGCGCAAAGGTGGGTATTAACATTGCACCGGGGCATCTGCATGCGGAAAGCTTCAAGGACGATATGCGCACCTTCAAAGCCCTGCTGCCGCCGGATTACTTCCAGATCGTGCTGGAAATTACCGAGCGCGATATGCTCAACCATCGGGAAGCCAACACCCTTTTCGAATGGCTGCATAACGAAGGGTTTGAAATCGCCATTGATGATTTTGGTACCGGCCACAGCGCGCTGATTTACCTTGAGCATTTCACCATGGACTACCTCAAAATCGACCGTGGTTTTGTTAATGCGATCGGTACCGAGACCGTGACGTCGCCGGTGCTGGATGCCGTTCTGACGCTGGCAAGACGACTGAATATGTCGACCGTCGCCGAAGGGGTAGAGACGCCGGAACAGGCGGCCTGGCTGCGCGAACACGGCGTTAACTTCCTGCAGGGATACTGGATTAGCCGCCCGATGCCGCTGGCGCAGTTCCGCGAATGGCGGCCTGATATTTCGCCCGAAGGCGATTAATTTCACATTGCCCGTGACGTCACTTATTATTCAGCTTAACCGAGCCGGTCTGTAGAGAGGGAGCTGCCGCGAGATGCTTATGCGCTTTATGTTGCTGATGTTGGCATTCACGAGCCTGTCCAGCCAGGCGCAAACCATCAAAGAGAATATCGCCTTCGCGGTGATTGGCGAGCCGAAATACGCGGTCAATTTTACGCACTTCGATTACGTCAACCCAGCCGCGCCAAAAGGCGGTAAGGTCACGCTTTCCGCCACGGGAACCTTCGACAACTTCAACCGCTACGCCCTGCGCGGCGTGGCGGCCGCGCGTACGGAATCGCTTTACGATACGCTCTTTGTCACCTCCGATGACGAGCCCGGCAGCTACTATCCGCTGATTGCCGAGAACGTGCGTTACGCCGATAACTTCGCCTGGGCGGAAATCTCGCTGAACCCGCGGGCACGTTTTCACGATGGCACACCGGTGAAGGCCAGCGACGTTGCGTTCACCTTCCATAAATTCATGACCGAAGGCGTCCCCCAGTTCCGCATCGTGTATAAAGGCGCGTCGGTCAGAGCCATCGCGCCGCTCACTGTGCGCATTGAGCTGAGCGAACCGAACAAAGAGAATATGCTCAGCCTGTTCTCGCTGCCGGTGATGCCGGAATCGTTCTGGAAAAATCATAAGCTGAGCGACCCGCTTTCAACGCCTCCGCTGGCTGGCGGCCCCTACCGCATTACCGACTGGCGAATGGGGCAATATGTCGTCTATTCCCGCGTCAAAGACTATTGGGCGGCCAATCTGCCGGTCAACCGCGGACGCTGGAACTTCGACACCCTTCGCTATGATTACTACCTCGACGATAACGTGGCGTTTGAAGCGTTCAAAGCCGGGGCATTCGATTTGCGCGTCGAGAGCAGCGCTAAAAACTGGGCGACCCGCTATATCGGCAAAAATTTCGCCAAAGGCTATATCGTCAAAGACGAACACAAAAATGAATCTGCCCAGGACACCCGCTGGCTGGCGTTTAATATTCAGCGTCCGGTATTTAATGACCGCCGGGTGCGGGAAGCCATCTCCCTGGCCTTTGATTTTGAGTGGATGAACAAAGCGCTGTTTTACGGGGCTTATAGCCGCGCCAACAGCTATTTTCAGAATACCGAATACGCCGCGCGTGATTATCCGAAAGCCGACGAACTGGTTCTGCTGGCCCCCCTCAAAGCAGAGGTACCGCCAGAGGTGTTTACAACGGTGTTTCAGCCGCCCGCATCGAAGGGTGACGGTTACGACCGCGACAACCTGCTCAAAGCCAGCAAGCTGCTGGATGACGCAGGCTGGCACCTGAAGAATCAAAAACGTGTGGATGCCAAAACGGGCAAGCCACTCAGCTTTGAACTGCTGCTCACGTCCGGGGGCAACGACCAGTGGGTGCTGCCGTTTAAGCACAACCTTGAGCGGCTGGGCGTGACCATGAACATTCGCCAGGTTGATAACGCGCAGATCACCAGCCGCATGCGCAGCCGTGATTACGACATGATGCAGCGCCTGTGGCCCGCGCAGCCGTGGCCTAGCTCGGACCTGCAAATCTCCTGGGCCTCCAGCTACATCGACTCCTCGTACAATGCGCCGGGGGTAAAAAGCCCGGCGATTGATGCGCTCATTGCGAAAATCGTGGCGGCGCAGGGGGATAAAGACAAGCTCGTGCCGCTCGGGCGCGCCCTCGACAGGGTCTTAACCTGGAACTACTACATGCTGCCGATGTGGTATATGGGCGAAGATCGCCTTGCGCGCTGGGATAAGTTCTCCGCGCCTGCCGTGCGCCCGGTCTATTCTCTGGGCTTTGACACCTGGTGGTATGACGTTAACAAAGCCGCCAGACTTCCCGCTGAGCGGCGATAAGGAATTATCATGGGTGCCTATCTTCTCCGCCGTCTGCTGCTGGTCATCCCCACCCTGTGGGCCATCATCACGATTAACTTTTTTATCGTGCAAATCGCTCCCGGCGGGCCGGTCGATCAGGCCATTGCCGCCATTGAATTTGGCAACAGCGGCGGCATGCCGGGCGGCGGCGGTGAAGGGATGGGCGCCAGCCATGCGCGAACTGGCGTAGGGAATATCAGCGAAAGCCATTACCGCGGCGGACGCGGGCTGGATCCGGAGGTGATCGCCGAGATCACCCACCGCTACGGCTTTGATAAACCGATTCACGAGCGCTATTTCAAGATGCTCTGGGATTACATCCGCTTTGATTTTGGCGATAGCCTGTTTCGCAGTGCGTCAGTGCTGACGCTGATCAAGCAAAGCCTGCCGGTTTCGATCACGCTCGGGCTGTGGGGTACGCTGATCATCTATCTGGTCTCTATACCGCTTGGGATCCGCAAAGCGGTGTACAACGGCAGCCGGTTCGATATCTGGAGCAGCACGTTCATCATTATCGGCTATGCCATCCCGGCGTTTCTGTTCGCCGTTCTGCTGATCGTCTTTTTTGCCGGGGGCAGTTATTTTGATCTCTTCCCGCTGCGGGGGCTCGTCTCCGCCGATTTCAGCTCCCTGCCGTGGTACCAGAAAATCACCGACTACCTCTGGCATATCACGCTGCCGGTTCTGGCCACGGTCATTGGCGGGTTTGCGGCCCTGACCATGTTGACCAAAAACGCCTTTCTCGATGAAATTCGTAAACAGTACGTCGTTACGGCCCGCGCTAAAGGCGTGAGCGAGAAGCAGATCATGTGGAAGCACGTGTTCCGCAACGCCATGCTGCTGGTGATCGCCGGATTTCCGGCCACGTTCATCAGTATGTTTTTTACCGGCTCGCTGCTGATAGAGGTGATGTTCTCGCTTAACGGTCTGGGCCTGCTGGGCTATGAGGCCACCGTGTCGCGTGATTATCCGGTAATGTTCGGCACGCTCTATATTTTCACCCTGATTGGCCTGCTGCTGAATATCATCAGCGATATCAGCTATACGCTGGTCGATCCCCGAATCGATTTTGAGGGCCGATGATGCCGCGTTTAAGCCCCGTCAACCAGGCCCGCTGGGCCCGCTTTCGCCACAACCGCCGCGGCTACTGGTCGCTGTGGATTTTTGCCGTGCTGTTTGTCTTAAGCCTGTTTTCAGAACTGATCGCTAACGATAAACCGCTGCTGGTGCATTTTAACGACCGCTGGTACGTGCCGGTCATCGCCAATTACAGCGAAAGCGACTTTGGCGGCCCGTTTGCGACGCCGGCGGAGTATCAGGACCCGTGGCTTCGCCAGCAGATTGAGCAGCACGGCTGGGCGCTCTGGGCGCCGGTGCGTTTTGGCGCAAACAGCATTAACTTCGCCACCACGACCCCCTTCCCTTCCCCGCCCTCCGCGCAAAACTGGCTGGGAACGGATGCAAACGGCGGCGACGTGCTGGCGCGCATCCTGTATGGCACGCGTATTTCGCTTCTCTTTGGGCTGATGCTGACGATCTTCTCCAGCGTGATGGGCGTCGTGGCGGGCGCCATTCAGGGCTACTACGGCGGGAAAATTGACCTCTGGGGCCAGCGGGTGATTGAGGTCTGGTCAGGCATGCCGACGCTCTTTCTGATCATCCTGCTTTCCAGCGTCGTACAGCCCAACTTCTGGTGGTTATTAGGCATTACCGTCCTGTTCGGCTGGATGGCGCTGGTCGGTGTGGTCAGGGCCGAGTTTCTGCGCACCCGTAATTTCGACTATATTCGCGCCGCGCAGGCGCTTGGCGTGAGCGACCGCGGGATCATCTTCCGCCATATGCTGCCCAACGCCGTGGTGGCAACGCTCACCTTCCTGCCGTTTATTCTGTGCAGCTCC
The DNA here is from genome assembly GCF_043945315.1 of Enterobacter cloacae complex sp. 2024EL-00227. Lineage (NCBI taxonomy): Bacteria > Pseudomonadati > Pseudomonadota > Gammaproteobacteria > Enterobacterales > Enterobacteriaceae > Enterobacter > Enterobacter cloacae complex sp. 2024EL-00227. Next base: position 268,071 of record NZ_JBIMQP010000001.1, on the reverse strand, counting down.
ATCACCACCCTCACCTCACTGGATTTTCTCGGTTTCGGGCTACCGTTGGGTTCCCCGTCGCTCGGCGAACTGCTGCTGCAGGGCAAGAACAACCTGCAGGCGCCGTGGTTAGGCATCGCCGCCTTTCTTTCCGTGGCCGTGCTGCTGTCGCTGCTGATTTTTATTGGCGAAGCCGTGCGCGATGCCTTTGATCCGAACAAGGCGGTTTAAAATGACCCAGCCCCTGCTCCGTATTGATAACCTGTCGATTGCCTTTTCAAAACAGGACGAGACGCGCACCGTGGTCAGCGACCTGACGCTGCAGATCCAGCGAGGTGAAACGCTGGCCCTGGTGGGTGAGTCGGGTTCAGGCAAGAGCGTTTCGGCGCTCTCCATCCTGCGGCTGCTGCCTTCTCCGCCGGTGAGCTACCCGCAAGGGGATATCCTTTTTCACGGCCGTTCGCTGCTGCACGCAGACGAACAGACCCTGCGCGGCATTCGCGGCAACAAAATCGCGATGATCTTCCAGGAGCCGATGGTGTCGCTTAACCCTCTGCACAGCCTGGAAAAACAGCTCTATGAAGTGCTCTCCCTGCACCGTGGGATGCGCAAAGAGGCCGCGCGGGGAGAAATTCTGGATTGTCTTGAACGCACAGGCATACGCAATGCGGCCAAACGGCTGAATGATTTTCCGCATCAGCTCTCCGGCGGCGAACGCCAGCGCGTGATGATCGCCATGGCGCTGCTGACGCGCCCCGAGCTGTTGATTGCCGACGAGCCCACAACGGCGCTGGACGTGACGGTACAGGCGCAAATACTGACGCTGCTGCGGAACCTGCGTGACGAGCTGAACATGAGCCTGCTGTTTATCACGCACAACCTGAGCATTGTGAGAAAGCTGGCCGACAGCGTCGCGGTGATGCAAAACGGCCGCTGTGTTGAACAGAATGCGGCGTCCACGCTGCTGAGCGCGCCGCAACACCCCTATACGCAGCGCCTGCTCGACAGCGAACCCTCCGGCGACCCGGTTCCCCTCGACGCTGACAGCACGCCGCTGCTGCGCGTTGAGGATCTGTCCGTCTCGTTCCCGATCCGCAAAGGTATTCTGCGCCGCATTGTCGATCGCAACCCGGTGTTAAAAAATATCCGCTTCTCGCTGCGCCCGGGCGAATCCCTCGGGCTGGTGGGCGAATCCGGCTCGGGTAAAAGCACCACCGGTCTGGCGCTGCTGCGCTTAATTGCCTCACAGGGCGAAATCCTGTTTGACGGCATGCCGCTGCACCGCTGGAACCGGCGGCAGATGCTGCCCGTACGTCCTCGCATGCAGGTGGTCTTTCAGGATCCCAACTCCTCGCTTAACCCGCGGCTCAGCGTGTTACAGATTGTCGAAGAGGGCCTGCGCGTCCATCAGCCCGGCCTGAGCGCGCAGCAGCGCGAGCAGGAGGTCATGCGGGTCATGGCCGAAGTGGGTTTAGATCCCGAGACGCGCCACCGCTATCCTGCGGAATTTTCCGGCGGGCAGCGCCAGCGTATCGCCATTGCCCGCGCGCTGATCCTGAAACCAGAGCTAATTATTCTGGATGAACCGACGTCGTCTCTGGACAGGACCGTACAGGCGCAGATCCTGGCGCTGCTTAAAGGGCTACAGGAAAAGCACCGGCTGGCCTATATCTTTATCAGCCATGATTTGCAGGTGGTGCGGGCGTTATGCCATCAGGTGATTGTGTTGCGACAGGGAGAGGTGGTCGAGCAGGGTGATTGCCAGCGCGTATTTAGCGCGCCAACGCAGCGCTACACGCGCCAGCTGTTGTCGTCAGACTAGCGCTCAGAATGGATACTGGCCGGAGAAAGGCTCTGCAATAGCAACGCCAAAATTTTTCAGGCGGCAGGTGGCAGCAAACTCGTCCTGGCTTTTCACAAACAGGCACGGCTCCCCTTCGCATTCCAGCACGGAGCTGTCCACTTCGATATCCGTCAGGGCCTGACTGAGACGCTCCATCACCCGCCATGCATTTTCATCGCTCGGGCTCAGCAGCTTGAGCGCCACCAGGCAGTTTTCACAGCCCGCGACGTTTTGCGGAATCGGTTCAACTTTCGAACCAGCAAAACCCGCCGACCAGCGATAGCTCTGGGGCAAGCGATGGACAATAGAAAGTTGTAATGTATTCACGTTCGTTCCCCGGAAGCAAAATTTACTTCACAATTTATTTACATTTATAGTAACACATGATCGCCAGCCTGCACTATTCAGCACTTTTTTATCGGTATTCAGGCTCGCGTCGGCGCTATATGTACCCGTTTCTGCGATCTAACTCAACCTTTTTGAATACAATGATGTGACTTTTTACACAAATAGATTTTACATAAAATAAACAAACACGGCATAAACGAACGGGGGTTTGGTTGATATGCATCAAAAAAAAGGCCCTGGCGGGCCTTCTCTGTGTTTTAGTGGGCCGCTTTTCGCGGTCGACTGGCGTAAAGATAGAAGAGTATCGAGCTGGTTGCGCAAAAAGCCATCGCCCACAGCATGGGCCATGCCGTCGTAAAGGTGGCCATCGAAAGCAACGCCCCCACGATAGCGCCGATGCCGAAGCGGAACGTCCCCGCCAGGGAAGAGGCGGTCCCCGCCATGTGCGGGAACTCATCCAGAATCACCGCCATCGCATTGGACGACACCATCGACACGCAGCCGACAAAGGCCGCTACGCCGACCACCAACGCCCAGAAGCCCACGCCCAGAAACGCGCTCACCACCAGCCAGATCGCCATCACAAACTGGATCCACAGCCCCGCGCGAAACATGTTCAGCGCCCCCACCCGCCGGACAAAGCGGCTGTTGATGATGGTCATGATGAACAGGAAGACGATGTTAAGCGCAAAGTAGTAGCCGAAGTGCTGCGGCGACACGTGGTTAAGCTCGATGTAGACAAACGGCCCGGCGCTCAGGAAAGAGAACATTCCGGCAAAGCTGAACCCGCTTGCCAGCATATAGCTGAGCACGCGCTTGTGGCGAAACAGCGAGGCAAAGTTGCCGATGGTGGTACGGATGTGAAACTTCTGGCGGCGCTCGACGGGAAGCGTTTCATCTATAAAGAAGAAGATCATTGCCGAGGCCAGCAGCGCGGCCAGGGCCAGGATCCAGAAAATCACATGCCAGCTGAACCACACCAGCACCGCACCACCCGCCATTGGCGCCACCAGCGGCGCAATCGTCGTCACCAGCATCACGAACGACATCATGCGGGAGAACTCTTCCTTCGGGTAGATATCGCGCATCAGGGCGTTAATCACCACGCTTGCCGCTGCCGCCGCCAGACCGTGGAAGAAACGCATGATGATCAAATGATCGATGGTCTGGGCCAGTGCACAGGCAACCGCAGCGGCCGCAAAGACCAGCGTCCCGCCCAGAATGACGGGCTTGCGTCCAAGGCTGTCCGCCATCGGGCCATAAAACAGCTGGCCGAGGGCAAAGCCGAGAATATAGGTGCTGAGCGTCATCTGTGCGCTGCCCGCCGGAACGCCAAATTGCGCGGAAATCACCGGCAGCGCGGGCAGGTACATATCAATAGACAGCGGCATCAGCATGGCCAGCAGGCCAAGAATGAAGACGATTTTGAACGACGAGTGTGGCCTGGTGGTCACAGGGTTCTCCTGAAATTAGTGCGAAGGCAGACCGACGCTGGCGATCTCTTCTTCCGTTAACGGACGGTATTCGCCTGGCGCAAGGTCGGGATCGAGTTCAATCGCACCAATCCGTTCGCGATGCAGGCCAACAACGTGGTTCCCCACCGCGGCAAACATACGTTTCACCTGATGGTAGCGCCCTTCGCTGATGGTCAGACGGACCTCCGTCGGGGTGATGACTTCAAGCACCGCCGGCTTAGTCAGATCTTTTTCATTATGCAGCTGCACGCCTTTCGCGAAGTGCTCAGCCGTGTCATCCGACACCGGTGACTCCAGCGTCACGAGATAGGTTTTCTCGCAGTGGTGGCGTGGAGAGGTGATGCGGTGCGACCACTGACCGTCGTCGGTCATCAGCACCAGACCGGTGGTGTCGATATCGAGGCGGCCTGCGGCATGCAGCTTGTGCGCCACCGGTTCGTCGAGGAAATAGAGCACCGTCGGGTGATCCGGATCGTCCGTTGAGCAGACGTAGCCTTCCGGCTTATTGAGCATGAAGTAGCGAGGACCGTGCTGCTGGGTCAGCGGATTGCCGTCATACTCCACCTGATGGTCAGGTTGCAGTTTGAACGCGCTGTCTCTCACAATGTCGCCATCCACGGTAACGCGGCTGGCGCGAATTTCGCGCCCGGCAATAGCGCGGCTTACGCCGAGTTGCTGAGCGATAAACTTATCAAGTCGCATGAAATCTTTTTAGCCTTAATGGTGCAGGAAGTCGGACAACAGGTCCGAAAATAGAAGCAGTCTGGAACGGTTCAGTATAATGGTCTGGTTGCGCCACTCAAGGGAAAAAGTTTCGTGGCATACTATGTGCGGAATAACGAAACCGAGACCCCATGACTTTTACACTTCGTCCCTATCAGCAGGAAGCCGTTGACGCCACCCTCGCCTGGTTCCGTAAACATCGCGAGCCGGCGGCGATTGTGCTCCCGACCGGTGCAGGCAAAAGCCTGGTCATTGCCGAGCTGGCGCGTCTGGCCCGCGGCCGCGTGCTGGTGCTGGCGCACGTTAAAGAGCTCGTCGCGCAAAACCATGCCAAGTATTGTGCACTTGGACTGGAAGCCGACATTTTCGCCGCCGGTCTAAAGCGTAAAGAGAGCCACGGCAAGGTGGTGTTTGGCAGCGTGCAGTCGGTGGCCCGCAATCTGGATCTGTTTCGCAGCGAATTTTCGCTGCTGATTGTCGACGAGTGTCACCGCATCAGCGATGACGACGACAGCCAGTATCAGCAAATCCTGACGCACCTGAAAGACGTGAACCCTCACCTGCGCCTGCTGGGCCTGACGGCGACCCCGTTTCGTCTGGGTAAAGGCTGGATCTATCGTTACCATTATCACGGCATGGTGCGCGGCGATGACAAGGCCCTGTTTAGCGACTGCATCTACGAGCTTCCGCTGCGCTACATGATTAAACATGGCTACCTGACGCCACCTGAACGGCTGGATATGCCGGTGGTGCAGTATGATTTCAGCCGCCTGCAGGCGCAGAGCAACGGGTTATTCAGCGAAGCGGATCTTAACCAGGAGCTGAAAAAGCAAAAGCGCATTACGCCGCATATCATCAGCCAGATTGAGGAGTTCGCCGCGACGCGCAAAGGGGTGATGATCTTTGCCGCCACCGTTGAGCACGCGCGCGAAATCACCGGGTTACTGCCCTCCGGCGACGCGGCGCTCATCACCGGCGAGACGCCCGGCCCCGAGCGCGACCGCCTGATTGAGGCCTTTAAAGCCCAGCAGTTCCGCTATCTGGTTAACGTGTCGGTATTGACCACCGGCTTTGACGCCCCGCACGTCGACCTGATCGCTATTTTGCGCCCGACCGAATCCGTCAGTCTGTATCAGCAAATTGTTGGCCGCGGCCTGCGTCTGGCGCCGGGGAAAACCGACTGTCTGATCCTGGATTATGCCGGTAACCCGCACGATCTCTATACGCCTGAGGTCGGCGCGCCAAAAGGAAAAAGCGACAACGTGCCCGTGCAGGTCTTTTGCCCTGCCTGCGGGTTTGCCAACACCTTCTGGGGCAAAACCACCGCCGACGGTACGCTGATTGAACATTTTGGCCGCCGCTGTCAGGGCTGGTTTGAAGATGATGAAGGGCATCGCGAGCAGTGCGATTTTCGTTTCCGCTTCAAAAACTGCCCGCAGTGCAACACCGAAAATGACATAGCCGCTCGCCGCTGTCGGGAGTGCGACACGGTGCTGGTTGACCCGGACGACATGCTGAAAGCGGCGCTAAAGCTGAAAGATGCGCTGGTGCTGCGCTGTTCCGGCATGGCGCTGCAGCCCGGCGCGGATGAAAAAGGCGAATGGCTGAAAATCACCTATTACGACGAGGACGGGGCGGACGTCAGCGAGCGCTTCCGGGTCCAGACGCCTGCCCAGCGAACGGCCTTCGAACAGCTGTTTATTCGCCCGCACACCCGCACCCCGGGCGTGCCCCTGCGCTGGATCACCGTGGCCGATATCGTGCGCCAGCAGGTGCTATTGCGCCATCCGGATTTTGTCGTCGCCCGTAAGAAAGGCCAGTACTGGCAGGTGCGCGAGAAGCTCTTTGACTACGAAGGTCGCTTCCGTCGCGCCAACGAATTGCGCGGGTAGCGGGACTTTTCATTGATGTGAGGGGCATTTGAGTATAAAATGCCGCCCGCTTCACATCCGTGAGGCAGAACACTCACCTGCTGCTGGGTCGCCTGTAGTAGGGTTTTAAATACAGAGAGAAATCAATGTTCACTATCGAAGCAGAAGTACGTAACGTGCAGGGTAAGGGTGCGAGCCGCCGCCTGCGTACCGCTAACAAGTTCCCGGCTATCGTTTACGGTGGCGAAGCTGCTCCAGTTGCAATCGAACTGGATCACGACAAACTGTGGAACCTGCAGACCAAAGCTGAATTCTACAGCGAAGTTCTGACCATCGTTGTTGGCGGTAAAGAAGAAAAAGTGAAAGTTCAGGCTGTTCAGCGTCACGCGTTCAAGCCAAAACTGACTCACATCGACTTCGTTCGCGCGTAATCGCAAACCTGTCGAAAAAAACCCCGCTTCTGCGGGGTTTTTTGTGCCTGCTATTTACCGCCCGAGGTGCGGCGCTGAAGCTGATCGCGCAGATTCGGCGGCGTCCCCTTAATGGTCAGCGTATCGGTGGCCGGATCCCAGAAGATACGTTCCCCCAGCAGCATCGCATCAAAGTTGATGGTTAACCCGCCACCGCTGCCGGCAAACTTGGTTAACTGACGCAGCGTGCTGCGATCCGCCGGGAAGCTCTCTTCAAGCTCATAGCCCTTCTCTGCGGTAAATTCCTGGAAGCTGACTTCGCTGACGCCCGCCAGCTCTTTTGACAGCGACTCCAGCTCAATCTCTTCCCCCGCCTGCAGCTGTTCGTTGCAGTAGCTGTAAACCTGCTGGCGCACCGTCTGGCGCTCAGATTTATCAAGCTGCGCTTCGGCTGTGAAATCGTCAACCGCCTGGAGCAGCCCTTTGTTCTGCGCTTTGGCGTTAAGCCCTTCACTGGCACCGAGGAAATCCATAAAGAAATCCGCCACTTTGCGGCCCACGCGTCCCTTCAGGAAAGTCAGGTAGCGGGTCGACTCCGGGTTGGTTTCCCACTCGGTCAAATCAATACGCGCCACTATATCCGCATGGTTGATATCCAGATAATGCGTCGAGCTGATATCCAGCTGCTCGTTCACGCGCATGCTGCTTAAGTTATTCAGCACGGTAACCAGCAGGTACTCGACCGCCAGATAGCGGTAGTGGCAGAACAGCACGATCCCGCCGTCGGCGAACGGGTATTTCGCCAGCTCGTCGCGCAGACGCCCGGTTGCCGCACGGCTAAACGCCAGGAAATCCTCTTCACCCTGGCGCTGCAGGCGCAGGCTATCGGCCAGTTCACTCTCTTCGCTGAACAGCCCATAGGCTTTATTTTTGGCGCTGTAGACGCGATGCAGCTCTGCCATCATCTCCACAACGGTCGCCGTGGGTTCCAGTAACGAATCGCGCAGCACCACTTCAAGGGTTTGCTCATCGCGCTTGATAAGCTGGTGCAGGGCAATCTGGTTGATTTCCAGACTCATGATAAACTCTCCTTTTAGACCGGGCGGTATTCAACCACCACCAGGACATGTGTGCAACAACAGATAAAAAAGGGGAAAAAAAGCTGTTGCTACGGTAATATGTTGCCCTTTCATCAACAAACTGATTTTGATTTATGCCACAACATTCCCGCTACAGTGATGAACACGTTGAACAACTGCTCAGTGAGCTGGTCAACGTACTGGAAAAACATAAAACGCCGACCGATCTCTCCCTGATGGTTTTGGGAAATATGGTCACCAACCTGATTAACACCAGCGTTGCTCCGGCTCAACGTCAGGCGATCGCAAAATCTTTCGCCCAGGCTTTACAGTCGTCCGTTAGCAACGACCCGGCCCATTAAGGGATACGAACAACAGTTTATGGTGACGAATCGTCAGCGCTACCGTGAAAAAGTCTCCCAGATGGTCAGCTGGGGGCACTGGTTTGCCCTGTTCAACATTCTGTTGGCGACGGTCATTGGCTGTCGTTATCTGTTTGTCGCAGACTGGCCAACAACGCTCACCGGGCGTATCTACTCCTGGATAAGCGTTGTCGGTCACTTTAGCTTTTTGGTTTTCGCCACCTATCTGCTGATCCTGTTCCCCCTGACGTTTATCGTCATGTCGCAGCGTCTGATGCGATTCTTGTCCGCCATCCTTGCGACGGTGGGAATGACGCTGCTGCTTATCGACAGTGAAGTGTTCACCCGCTTCCACCTGCATCTCAACCCCATCGTCTGGGAGCTGGTGATTAACCCCGACCAGAACGAAACGGCCCGCGACTGGCAGCTGATGTTTATCAGCGTCCCGGTGATCCTGTTGATTGAGATGCTGTTTGCCACCTGGAGCTGGCAAAAACTGCGTAGCCTGACCCGCCGACGCCATTACGCGAAGCCCGTCGCCGCGCTCTTCTTCGTCTCCTTTATCAGTTCGCACATCATGTATATCTGGGCGGATGCGAACTTCTATCGTCCTATTACCATGCAGCGCGCGAACCTGCCGCTCTCGTACCCGATGACGGCCCGTCGCTTCCTCGAGAAACATGGCCTGCTTGATGCGCAGGAGTACCAGCGCCGCCTTATCGAGCAGGGTAACCCGGAAGCCGTCAGCGTGCAGTATCCGCTGAGCGACCTGCGCTATCGCGATATGGGCCGCGGGCAAAACGTCCTGCTCATCACCGTCGACGGCCTGAACTATTCCCGTTATGAGAAGCAGATGCCTGCCCTGGCCGATTTCGCGAGTCAAAACGTCACGTTTACTCAGCACATGAGCTCCGGTAACACAACCGACGCGGGCATCTTTGGCCTCTTCTATGGCATTTCAGCCGGATACATGGACGGCGTACTCTCTACCCGCACGCCTGCGGCGCTGATCACCGGGCTGAATCAGCAGGGCTATCAGTTAGGGTTGTTCTCATCCGATGGCTTTAACAGCCCGCTCTACCGCCAGGCGCTGCTGTCTGATTTCTCACTGCCGGCGGCACAGAATCAGTCCGATGCGCAGACCGCCAGCCAATGGATAAACTGGCTGCAGCGCTATGCCCAGGAAGATAACCGCTGGTTCTCATGGGTTGCCTTTAACGGCACAACGCTTGCTAACAGCAATAAGAGTGATTTCGCGCGCCGCTACGGCCGCGCGGCGGGTGATGTTGATGCGCAGATTGCCCGCGTGCTTGACGCGCTACGTGAGTCCGGCAAGCTGGACAACACCGTGGTGATCGTGACGGCAGGCCATGGCGTCCCGTTAGGTGACGAGACGAAGAGCATGAGCTGGTCACGCCCTAACCTGCAGGTTCCGCTGGTCATTCACTGGCCGGGCACCCCGGCGCAGCGCATCACTATGCTTACCGAGCATAAAGATGTGATGACCACCCTGATGCAACGCCTGCTGCACGTCAGCACGCCAGCAAACGAGTATTCGCAGGGCCAGGATCTCTTCAGCGCCGCGCGCCGCCATAACTGGGTTACGGCGGCAGGGAATAATACGCTGGTGGTGACCACGCCGAAGCTGACGCTGGTGCTGAACAGCAACGGGAATTATCAGACGTATAACCTGCAGGGTGAGCGGCTGAAAGACCAGAAACCGCAGCTGAGCCTGCTGCTGCAGGTCCTGACGGATGAGAAGCGTTTTGTCGCTAACTGATTAATAATAAACCAGTTAGCGACGGATTTCCTTGCATTCAAAACGGAATCGAGTAGTATTCTTTCTATGCGTCGGCACGTAGCGCAGCCTGGTAGCGCACCGTCATGGGGTGTCGGGGGTCGGAGGTTCAAATCCTCTCGTGCCGACCAAAAACACATTGAAAACCAGCCTCTTATGGCTGGTTTTTTATTTCGCCTCGTCCGGCGTTTTGCGCAGGTATACAAGCGTTACCAGACAAATCACCGCCCCGGCATAAAACGTATATTCCGCCCCAAACGTTTCCCAGATGGCTCCTGCCCCCAGACTGGCGACTAACAATCCCACGCCGCTGACCAGACTAAAAATGCCGTAGGCGGTACCGCGCAGATCCGCAGGCGCCATTTTTGCGATCATTGCCGCCAGCAGCCCCTGCGTCATACCCATATGCACTCCCCAAAGCGCAACGCCCAGAAGCATTCCAGCCCAGTGGGTGCTCAGCGCCAGCACAATATCTGCTCCAATCAGCATCACCAGACCCCACTGCAGTAGCCGGGTGTGGCTCATCCGGTCCGATAACTTGCCAAACGGATAGGCAGAGAGGAAATAGAGCAGATTCATGGCCACCATCACCAGCGGGATCAGCGCCAGCGGCACCCCCGACTGCTGTGCGCGCAGGACAAGAAAGGCTTCACTGAAGCGTGCGAGCGTAAAGATGGCCCCCAGACCAATCACCCACCAGCAGCCTTTCCCGAGACGCCTGAGGTTCTCTTTTTTGATGGGGTTCGTGCGTTTATGTTCGACGGGCGCTTTCGGCTCATGCAGGCCGAAGAAAAGCAGCGCCACGGCGAGCACGCCGGGGATCACCGCGATCCAGAAAATCGTGCGAAAATCATCGTTCCACAGCAGCATCAATCCTACTGCCAGCAGCGGCCCGAGAAATGCGCCGATGGTGTCCATCGACTGACGCAGCCCAAAGGCCGCGCCGCGAAGTTCCGGCGGCGTAACGTCAGCAACCAGCGCATCGCGCGGCGCTCCCCGGATCCCCTTCCCGACCCGGTCGATTAAGCGTGCCCCCAGAATCATGCCTGAAGAAGAGGCGATAGCGAACAACGGTTTACTCAACGCGCCAAGACCGTAGCCCAGAACCGCCAGCCCTTTACGCTTGCCCAGATAGTCACTGATGGCGCCGGAAAACACCTTGATAAACAGCGCAGTGGCCTCAGCCAGGCCTTCAATCAAACCAATGAAAATCACGCTGGCGCCCAGCGTCGTGACCATAAACAATGGCAGCAGGCTGTGAATGATCTCCGAAGAGATATCCATCAACATACTTACTCCACCGACCACCCAGACACCTTTTGGGATCTGGCGGAGCGTGGCAAACCGGGATTGCATTAAGCCTCTCCTGCTTTCTGTAAACAAAGGTGCTCTCAAGAGAATATCCTGGAAAGGCGAATAAAAATTATCAGGCATAAAAAAAGCCACCCCGCAGGATGGCTCAGTTATCGCAAATCGGTGCTTAGTGCTTCTCACGTCCGCCCAGGAAAAAAATACCCAGCGGTATAGCCAGCAGAACGGTGAATACCAGGCTGTAGACAAAGATCATCGCCGATTGCAGGACATACATGCTGGTTGTCCAGGCAGAGAGAGGAATGTTGTACTGTTCGATGACGCCAACAATCGTGGCCCGCCCCACGCACGCGGCAGCAATCATAAACACGACCAGCAGCGCCAGGAGGAACTTGCGGCCTTCAGGCGTTTTCAGTTTTGCACGAACCATCTCTCTTCCCTTTTACAGATGAATAACATTATATAGTGTCTAAAATAACACAAACGCCTGCCAGACTCCACGCCAGTACAAACACCTGCATAAATAACAAATAGCTGGTTTATTACGCTGTATATATTGAAAATGTAAGTAAATAACACCAATCATTCACGGTCGCTATGTTAACCTGTGCAGGATCGTTTTGACATAAAGGAATGACAATGAAAAACGCACCTAAATTTGCCATCGCACTCATCGCCGCCGCGTGTGTCAGCACCAGCGCTTTCGCCAGCGAAACACCTAAAGAGCAGCCGCTGGAAAAAGTCGCCCCGTATCCGAAAGCGGATAAAGGGATGACGCGTCAGGTGATTCAGCTTCCGGTTCAGCAGGATGAAGCGAACTACAAAGTGGAGCTGTTAATTGGCAAGACGCTGGAAGTGGACTGCAACCAGCATCGTCTGGGTGGTCAGCTGGAAAGCAAAACGCTGGAAGGCTGGGGTTACGACTATTACGTCTTTGATAAAGTCACCTCTCCAGTCTCCACCATGATGGCCTGCCCGGATGGCAAGAAAGAGAAGAAATTTGTGACCGCCTATCTGGGCGACAACAGCCTGCTGCGCTACAACAGCAAGTTGCCGATCGTGGTCTATACGCCTGAAAATGTGGAAGTGAAGTATCGCGTGTGGAAAGCTGAAGAGAAGATTGAGCAGGCTGTCGTACGTTGAAATTAAGTCGGGTGGCGGCTTCGCCTTACCCGACCTACAAAATAACACCGAACATACGCCGGGTAGGCGTCAGTGCCACCCGGCTTTTTTACCTTACAGCGCGATATCCGCAACCGGTTTGTTTTCCGGCTGAGGCTTCAGCTCCGCTTTTGGCGCAGCATCCGCAGCCTGCGGTTTGATGTACTGCAGCTGCAGTACGCGGCTGGTGTATTCCAGCTCCTGCTCCGTCGCGCTCACGTTACCGTTCAGCTTCGTGCCGTAGGATGGAATAATGGTCTTCAGCTTCGCCTGCCATTCCGGACTGGCGACTTTATCTTTAAACACTTTTTCCATCAGGTGCAGCATGATTGGCGCAGCGGTAGACGCACCCGGTGACGCCCCCAGCAGCGCGGCGATGGTGCCGTCCTTATCGCTCACCACTTCGGTGCCCAGACGCAGCACGCCGCCCTCTTTCGGATCGCGCTTGATGATCTGCACGCGCTGACCCGCCTGCCACAGACGCCAGTCTTCTTTCTTCGCCTCAGGATAGTACTCTTTCAGCGCTTCGAAACGGTCGTCGTCAGACAGCATCACCTGGCTAATCAGGTATTTCACCAGATCGAAGTTATCCAGCCCCACGTCCATCATCGGCTTGACGTTAGAGGTGGTGGTTGCGCTCAGCAGATCCCACAGGGAGCCGTTTTTCAGGAATTTAGTGGAGAAGGTCGCGAACGGGCCAAACAGCACCACGCGTTTGCCGTCAAGCATACGGGTATCGATGTGCGGAACAGACATTGGCGGCGCGCCCACGGAAGCCTGACCGTACACTTTTGCCAGATGACGATTCACCACTTCCGGGTTATCGGACACCAGGAACTGACCGCCCACCGGGAAGCCCGCGTAGTCATCCGCTTCCGGAATACCGGACTCCTGCAGCAGTTTCAGCGCGGCACCGCCCGCACCGATAAAGACAAACTTCGCCTTGATGACGTGCTCGGCTTCGTTGTTTTTCAGATCGGCAACAGTCACGCTCCAGCTGTTATCCGCGTTGCGCTTGAAACCGCGCACTTCGGTGCTGAGCTGCAGGTTGAAGTTCTCTTTTTTCTTCAGAGACGTCACCAGCTGACGGGTAATTTCACCGTAGTTGACGTCGGTACCAATTTCGGTACGGGTCGCCGCCACTTTCTGGTTCGGGTCACGACCTTCCATGACCAGCGGAGCCCACTCTTTAATCTGCGCGTGGTCTTCAGAGTATTTCATTCCGCGGAACAGCGTGCTCTGCTGCAGTGCGGCGTAGCGCGCGCGCAGGAAGTTGACGTTCTGCTCGCCCCACACAAAGCTCATGTGCGGTACGGTGTTGATGAAAGAGTGCGGGTCGTGCAGTACGCCGCTGTTGACCTGGTGAGACCAGAACTGGCGAGAAACCTGGAACGCCTCGTTGATCTCTACCGCCTTCTCGATACTAATGGAACCGTCCTTTTTCTGCGGCGTATAGTTCAGTTCCATGAGTGCCGAATGGCCGGTACCGGCGTTGTTCCAGCCGTTCGAACTCTCCTGCGCCACGCCATCAAGGCGCTCGACCATGGTCATTGACCAGTCCGGCTGCAGTTCTTGCAGATAGGTTCCCAGCGTGGCGCTCATGATACCGCCACCGATTAAAAGGACGTCCGTTTCCTGCTCTTTTGGTGCGTCAGCTTTCGCCGCCATGGAGACGGTGTTAAGCCCCACGGCCAGAGAAAAGAGCATGGCAGTCATTTTTTTCATAATTTATGCCTTAGTGTAAAAGTGCTTGATGCGTGGAAAGTGCAGGTGAAACAAGCTGCGGGGGCACGGTAACAACTTTTAAATATTGTTTAAAGGTTACGAAATTATTGTAATTGTGAAATTTAATGATGGATTGTTTGTGAGGAATTATCGAAGCGTCTGGTAAAGCGCGGTTTAACTGGCTAGTATGTTGCGTTTTGTGATCGCGCGCACGGAAGCCTGCCCTAACCAGCGAAACGTTATGTCCCTACCCCATTCTGCTGTCTCTCCCGAAAACCGTGTCGCCAGCGTGCTGCGTTCCCCTAAGCAGCTGACGCGTGAAACGCTGGCTGGCGTGATTACCGCCCTGGCGCTGATCCCCGAGGTCATCTCATTTTCCGTTGTGGCGGGCGTTGACCCGAAGGTCAGCCTGATCGCTTCCGTTGTGCTCTGTCTTGCCCTGTCTGTACTGGGCGGTCGCCCGGCGATGGTCACGGCCGCGGCCGGTTCCGTGGCGCTGGTTATTGGGCCCATGGTGCATGAGCACGGCGTACAGTACATTCTTCCCGCCGTGCTCATGGCTGGCGTAATTCAGATTCTGTTTGGCCTCCTCGGCATGGCCAGACTGATGCGCTTTATTCCCCAGTCGGTCATGACCGGGTTTGTTAACGCCCTCGGGATATTGATTTTCTTTGCGCAGGTTCCGCATTTCTGGAGCCGAAGCCCGCTGATTGTGGGCCTGTTCGTGCTGACGGTACTGATCGTGCTGTGGGTGCCGCGCTATTTCAAAAGCATCCCTTCCCCACTGATTGCGATTGTGCTGTTAACCTTGTTTACCGTTTCAACCGGGCAAAGCCTGCCGACCGTGGGCGATGAAGGCGCCATGAGCGTCGGCTTGCCGGGTCTTAGCGAACTTCTGGTCCCCCTCAATCTACAGACGCTGAGCATAATCTGGCCGTGCGCGTTGAGCATCGCGTTTGTCGGCCTGCTGGAATCCCTGCTGACCGCAAAGCTGGTGGATGAGCTGACCGCGACGCCGTCAAGTAAACGCCGCGAAAGCATTGGATTAGGCGTCGGCAATATTCTGGCCGGATTTTACGGTGGGATTGCGGGCTGCGCGATGATCGGACAAACCATCGTTAACGTAGAAATGGGGAAAGGCCGAAGCCGAATTTCAACCTTCGCTGCGGGCATCGTGCTGCTGATCCTGGTGACGGCGCTCAGCGACGTGATGGCCAACATCCCGATGGCGGTGCTGGCGGGCATTATGGCCATCGTCGCCGTTAAAACCTTCAGCTGGCACAGCCTTCAGCCGGCCGCGCTGAAAACGGCCCCGATTGCAGAAACGGTCGTCATGCTGCTGACCGTTGCCGCCACGGTATCAACCGGCAATCTGGCGATTGGCGTGCTGGGCGGGATAATCGTCATGGTGCTGCTTCCCGCCCGCATTAAGCGTCGGCTTAAAGCAGAAAAATCGTCGCCAGCCCAAGAAAAATAAAGAAACCGCCGGTATCGGTGATGGCGGTGATCATCACGCTCGACCCCACCGCGGGGTCGCGCCCCAGTTTGGTCATGGTCAACGGGATAATAACGCCCATCATCGATGCCACCAGCAGATTCAGCACCATCGCCAGCATCATCACGCCGCCTAGCGCCATATCGTCATACAGCCACCAGGTGATGCCGCCCATAATGCCGCCCCATACCAGGCCGTTGATCAGCGCTACGCCCATCTCTCTGAAGATCAGAAAGGCGAAGTTGCCGGGCTGAATTTTTTCCAGCGCCAGCGCGCGGACGATCATGGTAATGGTCTGGTTTCCGGTGTTGCCGCCAATCCCGGCCACAATCGGCATCAGCGAGGCCAGCGCCACCAGCTGCGAAATGGTGTGTTCAAAGCCGTCAATCACGCGGGAAGCGATGAACGCGGTACACAAGTTAATGGCCAGCCACGCCCAGCGCGTTTTCACCGCCTTGCCGACGGAGGCATGGACGTCATCTTCCGCGCTGATCCCCCCCAGCGCACGCAGATCGTTATCGGTTTCTTCATAAACGACGTCAACGATCTCGTCGATGGTCAGACGCCCCATCAGTTTGCCGACGGAGTCCACGACGGCGGCACTCACGAGGTCGTCACGTTCGAAGGTACGCGCCGCTTTCTCCGCATCGTCCTCCGGGGAGAAGACCATCGGCTCGTTTTCCATCACCTCGCTCACCTTCCGCTGGGTGCTGTTGAGCAGGATGGTTTTCAGCTCCAGTTCGCCGAGGAGGGTTTTATCCCGGGAGGTGACAAACAGCTTATCGGTGTTATCCGGCATTTTGCCCAGGCGACGCAGATAGCGCTGCACGGTGCCGAGCGTCACGTCCGGGCGCACCGTGATAACGCCGAACTCCATAATCGCGCCGACGCTGTTTTTCTCGTAATGCATCACCTGACGCACGCGCGCGCGTTCATCGGCAGGCAGTGACGCCAGCAGGCGGCCGGTCAGGTTTCGCGGCAGGTGTTGAACCAGGTAAATCTGTTCGTCGATATCCAGCGTTTGCAGGGCGTCGAGGATGTCCCGATCGCTCATCTCATCGATCAGGTCGTCCCAGACGTTTTCCGAGGCCTCAAGCAGCACCTGTCCGCGCTCGTGATCCTGCACCAGCCTCCACAGGGCATGACGCTCTTCCGAGGGAAGCGCTTCCAGGGTGTCCGCCAGATCCGGCGGGGGTAAGTGAGCAACCAGCGCACCTACCTCAGCAATATCGTCGGCTAACGTGCCGACATCATATTGCTCAGCCAGGGTCAGTTTGCCTAATAGCGTAGACGTGACCGCTTTATCGGTCGTGAGAAGCCAGATCAGTCGCGCACGTTCCTGGTCACGCTGCCTGGCGCTGTTTTTCTTTAATACCGACATCAATCATAAATCCATGAAATAAGTTGGTATTAAGCATAGCGCGAGGATATGTAAATAAGAATAAACAACGGGCCGGGATGGAGAAAAAAGCGGCATATCGTGCAAATCATTGTGCCCGGCGGCGCTACGCTTGCACGGGCCTACAAAATCCCAGGCCGGGTAAGGCGAAGCCGCCACCCGGCACACGGGCATCAGGCCGTGCGCGCCACCGCGTCACGCGAGGCCGCATCGCGCGCTTCACCGGTCAGCTCGCTCAGCCTGCCGTCGCGCATCTCCAGCAAGCGGTCAGCGTGAATAAAGTAATGATCGTCGTGGCTGATGGCGAAAATGGTTTTGCCCATCTCCTGCATCAGCGGCAGCAGCACCTGATAAAACTCGCGGCGGAAGTGCGGGTCCTGATCCGCCGCCCACTCGTCGAGCAGAATGATGTCACGCTCTTCCGCCAGCGCCAGCAGCAGCGCCACGCGTTTTTTCTGCCCTTTGGAGAGTTTGAGGTTAAGGATCTTGCCGTCCTGAAGTTCCAGCTTGTGCGACATCTGCAGGTGCGCCAGCCATTTTTCCACCAGCGCAGGATTGGCCTGCTGCCCTTCCGGGCCCAGCAGTTGCTCAAACAGCCAGACGTCGGTGAACACCGCCGAGAAAAGCTTGCGGTAATCCTCGGGCTTCTCCGCGCTCAGCGCTCTGCCATCCAGTAAAATCTCGCCCGACTGCGGCTGATAAAGCCCGGTGAGCAGCATCGCCAGCGTCGATTTACCGCTGCCGTTGCCGCCAATCAGGAACAGCAGCTCGCCGCGGCGGATCGTCAGATTGAGCGGCCCCACGGAGAAGGCGCTGTCCTGATAGCGGAACGTGACGTTACGCAGCTCGAGCGTCTGCCAGTTCGGGAAGGCCTGCGGGCGCGGGAATTCGGGCTTAAACGGCGCGAGATCGAATTTTTTGAGTTTATTAAAGGCCACCTGCGCACTCAGCAAGGTGGGCAATGCGCCGACCGCCGAGAGCAGCGGCGTACGCAAAAACAGCAGCGTCAGTGAGTAGGTTGCCGCGACGTTGGTATCCGCCCAGCCCAGGCTGTTCGCCATCCAGAACACCAGGCCAATGGCGCCCAGCATCATAATGTTTGACCAGTTCACCGCGCTCAGGTGGAAGGTATCGGCGCGAATGATATGGTGCCGGTATTCGCGCGCGTCCGGAATATAGAGATGGTTAAAGATATACTCGGCGCGCTCGCGGTTCAGGGTGAGCTCTTTGCGCCCTTCCAGTACCGTCTGGTAATCGTTATAGAGCTTATCTTCGGTTTCGCGCAGGACCGCCATGTGTTTATAGACGCGGGACACCAGCACAAAACCGCCCCAGATGGTGATGGCGATCCACAGCGCAGTCACCGCCAGCATTTTGCTGGAGAGCCAGGCGAGATAGGCCGCCGAGCCAAAGGTCAGAATGATCCCCTGCACCAGCTCCGGCAAACGAACGAACGCGATGGTAATGGCGCGTACATCGCTGGTCAGCCCCGCAAGCAGCGAGGCGCTGCCGAGCTGCTCAACGCGCTCGACCTGGGTGTCCAGGATGCGCTTGATAAACTCGCTGCGCAAACGAAAAACGAAATGGTGGCCGAGCGCGGTCAGCGCCAGCTGGGAGCCGAGCGTAACCGCCATCAACAGCAGCAGCAGGCCAAGAAACTCCGGCAATACGGAGAGCGAGGTGTCGACCATCTCAATCAACCGCACGTTAATAAACGCGATCAGGCCAATACCCAGCGCGGCGCTGGCCAGGCTTAACGCCATGACGGCGACGAAGGGCCAGCGGTACTGACGCCAGACAAGGAGAAGTAGTTGCATGCAGGCAATCCGGACAATAAAAATCAGCGAGCAGTGTAAACTGCCCTGCGCGGACATCAAGAATAATTCTTATTTTAGTTTACGCATCCCCGCCTGACGGAAGGTCAGATTAAAGCGGTACTCGCCCGTGAGGGGGTGAACGCCGGGTTTCAGCGGCTGAATGCCGTGATAGTAAAGCCGCGATTCCCTGCCCCACACCACCACATCGCCATGTTCCAGCATGATGCGTTTGAGCGGATCGTTGCGGCGTAATCCCCCAAACTGAAAGACGGCGGGCAGGCCTAACGATACCGAAACGATAGGCGCGCGCAGATCGGGCTCATCCTTGTCCTGATGCAGCGAGAGCTTCGCCCCGACGGCGTAGCGGTTGATCAGACAGGCGTCAGGACGGAAGTCAGGATAATCCGCCGCCACGGCAGCCTCGTGACAAAGTGCCTGGAAAACCGCAGGCATGGGAGGCCACGGCCGACCTGTCGTGGGATCGTTCGGAGCATACACATACCCACGTTCGTTTGTCGCCCAGCCCAGTTCGCCGCAGTTGGCCATGGCCACCGACATGGTGTAGCCGCCCGGCGTCACCATATGGCGAAACGGTGAAGCCGCTGTGACCTCTTCAATACCGGCAAGCAACGCCTCCGCACGGGAGAGAGCAAAGCGGCGCAGGATCGCTGCCCCCGGCGCAAGCGGCTCCTGCCAGGGTTCAGCATCCGCAAAAAGATCGAGCATTATCCCTCCCGGCGTTTCGCCTCACGTTTCAGTAAGAGCGCTTTTCGCGCCGCCCCCCAGCGATAGCCAGACAGTGCGCCGTCGTTGCGAACCGCGCGATGACAGGGGATCACAATCGCCAGCGTGTTGGCCGCACAGGCTCCGGCGACGGCGCGTACCGCACTGGGCTGACCAATCGCCTGCGCCACCTGCTGGTAACTTGCCGTTTCACCGCAGGGAATTGCGCGAAGGGCCTGCCAGACGCGCTGCTGGAACGCGGTACCGCGAATATCCAGCGGCAGCGCAAGCGGTACGTCGCGGTTATCAATACTGGCAATGACCTGGTGGATCCGCTGTACGAAGGCGTCGTCCCGCGGCGCGTGCGTTGCTTTTGGAAATTGCGTGGCAAGCTCTGCGGTTAATTCAGCATCGGTGTCACCCAGCAGAATCGCGCAGATCCCCCGCTCGCTTTCGGCGACCAGACAGCGTCCTAACGAACAGTCATCGATGGCATACCGAACGGCCACCTCTCCTTTACGGTACTGCTTCGCCGTCATGCCCAACGCATCGTTGGCTTTACGATAATAGCTGCTGCTGTCGGGAAATCCCGCTGCCAGCACGGCATCGGTAATTTTGTCTCCCTGCGCAAGCGCGGTGCGCAGACGCTGACCCCGCGCCGCTTGCTGCCAGGCTTTTGGCGTCATGCCGGTCACGGATTTAAACAGGCGGTGGAAATGGAAAGGACTCATGGCAACCTGCTCCGCCAGCCTCTCCAGAGTTAGCGCAGGATCCTGCTCCAGAAGCCGGCAGGCGTGTTCCACTTTTGCCAGCTTTTGCGCCTGCGGATCGCGCTTGTCCGGCATGCAGCGCTTGCACGGACGAAAGCCCGCCTGAGCGGCGTGCCGGGCATCGGGATAAAAGCGGACATTTTTACGCAGCGCGTGGCGGGCGCGGCATGACGGACGGCAGAAAATACCGGTCGTCTGCACGGCGAAGACAAACTGATCGTCAGCGAGCGGATCGCGGGCCAGCACGGCCTGCCAGCGATCCTCATCGGTAGTGAAGGTTGGTTTTTTCATGATCGGCTCCTCGTATAAGCATACATAGAGCGTGCCTGAGCGCCACCGATAAAAAACCCGCAACCTTGCTTTTTAATTTTTGTCGCTGACCAGGAAACTGTTGAACTGCGGCGAGCTCCAGGTTTTAAACCCGTCGCCCTCTTTGGTGATCATATAAACCGCCAGCCCTTCCTGACGGACCACCTCTTTTGCTTTCTCAGGGCCAAGAACCATTAATCCGGTATCCCAGGCATCCGCTTCCAGCGCGGTGGGGGCAATGACCGTCACCGAGACCAGGTTATGCGTGATGGGGCGACCGGTCTGCGGATCAATCACGTGCGAAATACGCTTCCCGTCAAGCTCGTAATAGTTGCGATAGCTTCCGGAAGTGCTGATGCCATGTCCGTTGATATCCACTATTGCCTGCACGGCATTTTGCCGATCCGTCGGTTTTTGAATCGCCACGCGCCACGGTTTATCGCTGGCGTTCATGCCCCGACTGACCAACGCGCCGCCCACGGAGACCAGATAACGGGAAATCCCCTCCTGCGCCATCAGTGCAGCAAGATGATCCGCCGCATAGCCTTCTCCGACCGTCGACAGATCGACAAACAGATCGGGGATATCTTTTTGCAGGTACTGCTGTCCGTACTGGTTGATGACGGTCAGATGCTGTAGCCCGGTCCGGGCGCGGGCGTCATCAATGGCCGCCTGTTCGGGCGTCTTCACCGGCTGTTTATTCGGGCCAAATCCCCAGAGGTTCACCAGAGGGCCGACGGTGACATCCATCGCCCCGTTGGTTTTATAACCTACGCGCATTGCCTCGGTCACGATATCGACCATCGCCTCGCTCACCGGCCACAGAGAGGTGCTGGTTGAGAGGTTAAAGCGCATCAGCGCCGAGTCATTTTTATAGGTCGACAGCAGCTGATCGTCGGCGTCCAGCTGTGCCTGGATTTTGCCGCGAAGCTCATCCGTGCGCGTTTTATCGAGGTTCATCACGCTGACGCGCCAGAAGGTGCCCATCGTTTTGCCTTCGAGCACCGTCGCGGCAGGTGCGTCGGTTTTCGCCACGGGTGTGGGATCGTTACACGCGGTCAGGAAAAAAAGCATAGCCAGAAAGCTGGCGCGTAAAAAAGTCATGTCCATTCATTATTATCCTCATGCCAGGGCGGCAAGAGTACACCAAAACGGGTGAGTTGTGAGAATCAGAAAGGCACAAAAAAGGGGCCATCAGGCCCCTTACGTCACACGATGCGCGATTAGAACTGGTAAACCAGACCCAGCGCGACGATATCGTCAGTACCGATACCCGCCTGACGGGTGAATTCATTTTCATCAACCAGGTTGATTTTGTAATCCACGTAGGTGGACATGTTTTTGTTGAAGTAGTAAGTCGCACCCACATCAACATATTTCAGCAGATCCTGATCGCCGAAGTTTTCGATGTCTTTGCCTTTAGACTGCAGGTAAGCCACGGATGGACGCAGGCCGAAGTCGAACTGGTACTGAGCAACCACTTCGAAGTTCTGCGCTTTGTTAGCAAAGCCGTAAGCGGTAGTTGGGTTGCTGCCGTTAGAGGTACCAAAACGGGTTGCGTTGTAGGTCTGAGAGTACTGTGCTGCCAGATAGATGTTGTTGGCATCGTACTTCAGGCCACCAGAATAGACTTCTGCGTGATCCCCTTTACCGTATACGCCCAGTGCGTTCTGATCGGCGGTACGTTTGGAGGAGGACATCGCACCACCCACGCTGAAACCTTCGCCCAGGTTATAGGTCACGGATGCACCGTAGCCATCGCCGTTCTGGTTCAGCAGGCTGCGACCGTCGGTGTTTTCACCGCTTACGCTGCCGTTTTTGCCCTGATACTGCAGAGCAAAGTTCAGGCCATCAACCAGACCAAAGAAGTCCTGGTTACGGTAGGTTGCCACGCCGTTAGCACGAGACTGGAGGAAGTTGTCGGCACCATAGGTGTCTCCACCGAATTCAGGCAGAACGTCGGTCCAGGAGGTCACGTCGTAAATCACGCCGTAGTTACGACCGTAATCGAATGAACCTGCTTCCGCGAACTTCAGACCTGCAAAGGCCACACGAGTCCATGACTGGTTGTCGCCTTCGTCTTTGTTACCCTGAATCTGGTATTCCCACTGGCCATAACCGGTCAGCTGATCGTTAACCTGAGTTTCACCTTTGAAGCCAAGACGCATGTAGGTCTTGTCGCCGTCGTTACCCTTGTCGTCAGAGAAATAATGCAGACCATCGACTTTGCCGTACAGATCTAATTTGTTGCCATCTTTGTTATAAATTTCGGCCGCATTTGCTGCGCCTGCCACCAGGAGTGCTGGTACCAGGAGGGACAGTACTTTAACTTTCATTTTATTAACCCTCTGTTATATGCCTTATAATTGCCACTGCTTACTGGTTAACCCTCATTAACCAGTCGGCAATTTCATTCTCCGCAAAATTACAGAATAATCCAATGCGAATATGATACGAAAACTTTGAAGATGTTTCATTTGTCCATCAAGATGTTTCAAAATGTAAATATCAAGGAACTTTTACAAAGCACAAATAGCTTATAAATTTAGCATTTATAATCAAAAGAAAAATCATACATACAGTAATCAATAACTTATAATAAAAATCGTTACAGCACTGAATGACAAAACAAGATCGCAGCTAATCTCTAAAATATCTCTCGCTATCATCATTAACTTTATTTATTACCGTCTTTCAGTTTTGAATGTCTGTTTATCCCTAATTGAGCCGGATGCTTCGCATTCGGTTTTTTTTTTACCTTTCTTTACGCAACGCCTCATTTTTTGTGCTACCGCACCGAAATTGTAACGACTATTAACTAAATTCTCCCCAGCGATCGTTCGCTAACACACAATTGATGTAAAACTTAATTTCTTGTTAATTCGTGCTATTTGCTGGCCAGCCGCACTTTTTATTTGTACGCGCAGGACGAGTTTGTACATGTTTACCGCGCCACCCGCCGCCGGTATTATCCGTTGAAAAAGTCGCCTGTTCCCGGACGGTGGCGCTGGAAATTCAGTTATTACCCTTTATACTGCCCTATCGCCACAGAGCATGACCATGACGGGTTAAAGATATCAATGAGTCAGACTGAAACCACCGCCCCGAGCAAATTCTCCCTCCTCCCCGGGAGCATCACCCGTTTCTTTCTTCTTTTGATCGTTGTGCTGTTAGTGACCATGGGGGTGATGGTACAAAGCGCGGTTAACGCCTGGCTGAAGGATAAGAGCTATCAGGTCGTCGATATCACCCACGCCGTGCATAAGCGCATCGATACCTGGCGCTACGCCACCTGGCAGATTTACGACAATATTGCGGCCGCCCCGGCCTCCTCATCCGGAGATGGACTTCAGGAGACGCGGCTTAAGCAGGATGTCTATTACCTCGAAAAACCGCAGCGTAAGACTGAGGCGCTTATTTTTGGCTCTCACGACAGCGCGACGCTTGAGATGACGCAGCGTATTTCGACCTATCTGGATACCCTCTGGGGGGCCGAAACGGTGCCGTGGTCGATGTACTATCTGAACGGTCAGGACAACAGCATGATCCTGATCTCAACGCTGCCGTTAAAAGATCTCTCTTCCGGGTTTAAAGAGACCACCGTGGGCAGCATCGTCGATTCCCGCCGGGCAGAGATGCTGCAGCAGGCGAACGCCCTTGATGAACGTGAAAGCTTCTCTTCCCTGCGCCGCCTGGCCTGGCAAAACGGTCATTATTTTACTCTGCGCACTACCTTCAACCAGCCAGGGCATCTGGCGACGGTGGTCGCCTTCGATTTACCCATTAATGATTTAATCCCGCCGGATATGCCGCTCGATAGCTTCCGTCTGGAGCCCGACAGCAGCACCCAGAACATGCGTGCGGCGTCTGACAAAGAGGCCGCAGAGAGCGTCTCGATCTCCTTTAACGGTTCAAAAATCGAAATTGCCTCATCCCTGAACTCGACCGGTATGCGTCTGGTGTGGCAAGTGCCGTTTGGCACGCTGCTGCTCGACACGCTGCAAAATATCCTGCTGCCTCTGCTGCTGAATATCGGTCTGCTGGCGCTGGCGCTGTTTGGCTACAGCACCTTCCGCTTCCAGCCGGGGCGTCAGAGCGACGCCTCTGCGGTCCCGGCAGGCACCAGCAATGAACTGCGCGTGTTACGTGCGCTAAATGAAGAGATTATTTCCGTGCTGCCGCTTGGGGTCTTAGTTCACGATCAGGAAGCGAATCGTACGGTAATGAGCAATAAAATTGCCGACCATCTGCTGCCGCATCTTAACCTGCAGAACATC
Source organism: Enterobacter cloacae complex sp. 2024EL-00227 (assembly GCF_043945315.1). Taxonomy (NCBI): domain Bacteria; kingdom Pseudomonadati; phylum Pseudomonadota; class Gammaproteobacteria; order Enterobacterales; family Enterobacteriaceae; genus Enterobacter; species Enterobacter cloacae complex sp. 2024EL-00227. The sequence continues at coordinate 243,196 of NZ_JBIMQP010000001.1, read as the reverse complement.
ACCACCATGGCGGATCAGCACCAGGGGGTGATCCAGGCCACCATCAACAATGAGCTGTACGAGATCCGTCAGTTCCGCAGCCAGGTCGCCTCCCGCACGCAAATTTTCATCATTCGCGATCAGGATCGCGAGGTGCTGGTGAATAAAAAGCTCAAGCAGGCGCAAAGACTGTATGAGAAAAACCAGCAGGGGCGCGCCGCATTTATGCAGAATATTGGCGATGCCTTTAAGCAGCCGTTAAAAACGCTGGCGACCCAGGCGGCGGCGTTAAATACGTCAGAAAGCCACCAGCTTGCCTGTCAGGCCGACTCGCTGGTCAGAATGGTTGACGAGATCCAGCTGGCGAACATGCTGGAGAATGATTTCTGGAAAGGAACACCAACCCTCTTCTCTATTCAGGACCTGATCGATGAAGTGGTTCCGGAAGTCCTGCCCGTGATCAAGCGTAAAGGGTTGCAGCTGCTGATCAATAACAATCTTCCGGCAAATGACGAGCGCCACGGCGATCGTGAAGCGCTGCGCCGCATACTGTTGATGATTATTCAGTACGCGGTGACGACCACGCAGATCGGCAAGATCACCCTCGAAGTCAGTACGGAGGAGTCGGCAGAAGACCGCCTGACGTTCCGCATCCTCGACACCGGGGAAGGCGTCACCACGAGTGAAATTGATAATCTCCACTTCCCGTTCCTGAACGACACGCAAAGCGATCGCTACGGCAAGGCCAATGCCCTCACCTTCTGGCTGTGCGATCAGCTGGCGCGCAAGCTCGGCGGCCATCTGAATATCAAAGCCCGTGAATCCCTCGGCACCCGCTATTCTCTGCACGTGAAAATGGCGGCCAACCCGCAGGAAGAAGATGAAGAACGTCTGCTGGATGATGTCGTGGTGATGGTCGATGTGACCTCGAACGAGATCCGCAATATTGTCGTTCGTCAGTTAGAAAATTGGGGGGCGGCCTGCATCACGCCGGATGAAAGACTTGCAAGTCAAGAATTTGATCTGTTTTTAACTGATAATCCGTCTAATCTTACTGCCTCCGGCTTGCTTTTAAGCGATGATGAGTCAGGCGTGCGGAAAATCGGCCCTGGCCAGCTGCGCGTCAACTTTAATATAAGCAATGCGATGCAGGAAGCTGTACTACAACTAATAGAAGAGCAGCTGGCGCAGGAAGAGATAGCGGAATCCCCGCTTGGCGGTAATGAAAATGCCGAGCTTCACGCCAGCGGATACTATTCACTCTTTGTTGATACAGTACCAGATGATGTTAAGCGGTTGTATACTGAGTCCGCTGCGAATGATTTTGCAGCGCTGGCACAGACAGCACACCGGCTTAAAGGGGTGTTTGCCATGCTTAATCTGGTTCCCGGCAAGCAGTTATGTGAAACGCTGGAACATCTAATTCGTGAGAAAGATGCCTCTGGCATTGAAAAATACATCAGCGACATTGACGCCTACGTCAAAAGCTTGCTGTAGCAAGGTAGCCTTATACATGAACAATATGAACGTAATTATTGCCGATGACCATCCGATTGTACTGTTCGGTATTCGCAAATCACTTGAACAGATCGAGTGGGTGAATGTAGTCGGTGAATTTGAAGACTCTACAGCACTGATCAATAACCTCCCAAAGCTTGATGCACACGTGCTCATTACCGATCTCTCCATGCCCGGAGACAAATACGGTGATGGGATCACGCTCATCAAATATATTAAACGTCACTTCCCGGATATCTCGATCATTGTTCTGACCATGAACAACAACCCGGCGATCCTGAGCGCGGTACTGGATCTGGATATCGAAGGGATTGTGCTGAAACAGGGCGCGCCGACCGATCTGCCTAAAGCGCTTGCGGCGCTGCAGAAAGGCAAGAAGTTCACGCCTGAAAGCGTTTCTCGTCTGCTGGAAAAAATCAGCGCGGGTGGCTACGGTGACAAACGTCTGTCGCCGAAAGAGAGTGAAGTTCTGCGCCTGTTCGCAGAAGGTTTCCTGGTGACCGAGATTGCCAAGAAGCTGAACCGCAGTATTAAAACCATCAGCAGCCAGAAGAAATCAGCGATGATGAAACTGGGTGTGGACAATGATATTGCGCTGCTCAACTATCTCTCCTCCGTGACGCTGAGCGCAACGGATAAGGATTGATCTCCACTGTAAATGCCGGGTGGCGCTGGCGCTTACCCGGCCTACAGACCCCGCAGGCCCGCGCAAGCGCAGCGTCGCCGGGCAAATAAAAAAAGGCCCTTCCGGGCCTTTTTTATATTCTCGTTTTTCTCACGCGCTCCGCGTAAATCGACAATGTCTGCTTCAGCACGTCCAGCGTCACCGGTTTCGACAGACAGCTGTCCATGCCTGACTCCAGACAGCGCTGCTTCTCTTCCGCCAGCGCGTTCGCCGTTACGCCCACCACCGGCAGCGTCAGGCCAAGCTGCCGGATGCGCTGCGTCAGACGGTAGCCGTCCATGTTAGGCATGTTGACGTCGCTCAGCACGATATCAATATGATTCTTACTCAGCACGTTCAGCGCATCGACGCCGTCATTGGCGGTTTTGCACTGGTAGCCCAGCGATCCAAGCTGGTCAGCCAGCAGGCGGCGGTTAATCGGATGGTCATCCACCACCAGAATCATCATATCGTCATTCACCGACGCCAGAGACTCCGGTGACGGCAATCCGCCCGCGCCGTCGCGCTCTTCCAGCTCCACTTTGTAGATGCGTGCCAGCAGGCTCAACAGCTCGTGCGGCGTCGCAACACTGTGTACCCATTCCCCAGGCGCGCGCTCGACGGGAATGCCGATGTGGCGACGGCAGAAGAGCACCGACCCTCTCCCCTGCCACTGCTGCTCCTGCATCTCGTCGGCGATCAGCACATCGTCAACGTCCGGTGTTTGACCTTCATAGCGGCACACCCTCACGCCGCAGTGGGTCAGCAGCGCCGTCAGATAGTCATTCAGCGAGGCGTTATGCACCGCCAGCCAGCAGCGTTTATCGCTCAGCCCGTCTACCGTGGTTTTTGCCGGATATTGCGCCGAATAGAGCGGAATGCGGATGGTGAACTGGCTGCCCATGCCGGGCTCGGTATCCACGGAGATATCGCCGTCCATCATGCTGACGAGCTTCTCACAAATCGCCAGCCCCAGTCCGGTGCCCTGGAAGTTACGCTGCACGCCGGTACCGACCTGGAAGAACGGATCGAACAGACGAACCACCTCCTTCGCCGGAATGCCGACCCCCGTGTCGCGCACGCGAATGCTCAGGTAATCCCCTGCCCGGCAGACGTGCAACACAATACAGCCGGTATCGGTAAATTTGATGGCGTTGCTGAGCAGGTTAGAGATGACCTGCTGCAGGCGCATCGGATCGCCGTGCAGCGTCAGCGGCACGTCCGGTTCGATAAAGCAGTAGAGCCCCAGCTGTTTACGCACCACCAGCGGCAGATAGTTGGCGCTAATGTGGTTCATCACCTCGCGCGGTGAAAACTCGCGCGGCTCGATTTTCAGCTGCTCGGACTCAATTTTAGAGAAGTCGAGAATATCGCTGATGATTTTCAGCAGCAGGCTGGAGGAGTTGTTCATCGCCGTCACCAGCCGGTCGACGCCTTTCGGCAGCTCTTTAGTCTGCAGCAGGTCGAGGTTACCGATGATCCCGTACAGCGGCGTACGCAGCTCGTGGCTGACGGTCGCAAGGAACATGGATTTTGACTGGCTGGCCTGCTCCGCCGCCTGCGCCATCTCCTGCAACGACTCTTCCATCTTCACGCGCGCGGAGACATCCACCAGCACGCAAATCGCCACGTTTTCATTGCGATAGCGGGAATGGACAAAGCTGATCTGCAGGTTGGTGTGCGTACTGGTGAGCACGTCAACGAAGTTAACCTGCTGACCGCAGATAATCTGCGTCAGCCTCTGCCGGTCTTCGTGCGTCAGCATGTTCAGGTAGTTATGCGCCAGTTCGTTACTCAGGATGTTGGTCCCGTCCTGGGTACGCAGGATACAGATCCCCACCGGCGCCGAGGCAACAATCTTGCGGTTAAACTGCTCGTGTTCCTCCAGGCGCTGGGCGTCGCTTTCGGCGGGAATAAAGATTTTCCGCTCATACATGCGCGCCAGCGTAAACAGCGCGCCCCCCGCCAGCAGGTTGAGCAGAATCGCATTCATGATAAGAATGCGTATCCGCTCAAGTACCATATCCACCGGCAGCGAATAGACGATACTCAGCGACGAAGGCGGCAGGCTCTTCTTCAGCACCAGCTCGCGGAAGCCCGAGGTATAGCCAAACCACGACCGCTCCTGCATCCAGTGCGGTTCGACGTTCAGCCGGTTATCGGGCCCGGCAAGCGAGATCAGCTGATGGCCGTTTTCATCCAGAATGGTCACCCCCATGGGCAGGCTGCCAGGGGTGAAGAAGTTTTCCATGCGGATGGTCTGCTCAATCCCCATCAGCGCCTGCAGGCGATTACCGAGATAAACCGGCGTCAGGGCATAGAAATAGCCCACGCCGGGGCGCGGGCCCTGGCTCACCCAGAAGATGTTATTCCCGCGCTCGTCCTGTGGTGCATTGCGGTATTTCACAATACGTTCATGCAGGCTTTTCAGCGCATTGTCACGTTCAACGGGCACGTCGCGCAGGCCAAAGTCAGCCATGCAGAGATTTTCGCTGCCAATCAGGAAGACGCGGTTCAGGTCATAGGCGGCGGAGAAGTTGTCGCGCCAGTAGCGCATAAACCAGGCTAGCGATTCCAGCGACCCGCGCCAGGTATTGCTCATGGTGGAGCAATCGGAATCCGGGAACAGCGGCTGGAAGTCCGGAACTTCGGTTTTGTCGTTACGCCCGCGGAGCGCAAGAATACCGTTTTCCGCCGTCAGACGATTCTCGGCAATATACTTCAACTCCTTCATGACGTCAGACGTTCGCTGAATGTAGCGCTGGGCCTGGTCGGAGCTTAAGTTAAACTCCTGGCGGATCTCCGCTTCTTTCTGATGCAGCGCATTAACGATGTAAAACACCGAGAACAAGGCCACCAGCAGCCAAAGCAGGAGCGCCAGCGCTCTAAACAGATAGCGAGAGACTTTCAGCGTAGTACGAAAGGAGACGAGGTATTTCAAGGGGGCGAGGCTCCGCCGTCGGGGTCAAAAGAATGTGGTTAAGGTAGCGGTAAACGCGCCAGGTCGCAACGTTGACTTATCTGCTTCTGCAAAAGAAAAGGGCCGGAATCCGGCCCTTTTTTGCATCAGGAGACATTACTCGTCAGCGTCATCCGCTACGTCATCGTCGGTGTCGGCTTCTGGCGCGATGTCCTCATCGCCTTCCGCGACGCTACCGTCGATGGAGTCGAGCTCTTCGTCATCCACCGGCTCGGCAACGCGCTGCAGACCCACCACGTTTTCATCTTCCGCTGTACGGATGAGGATCACGCCCTGGGTGTTACGACCCACCACGCTGATCTCAGACACGCGGGTACGCACCAGCGTACCGGCATCGGTGATCATCATGATCTGGTCGGCATCGTCTACCTGCACCGCGCCGACAACGGAACCGTTGCGCTCGGTCACCTTGATGGAGATAACGCCCTGCGTGCCGCGAGACTTGGTTGGGTATTCCCCTTCCGCCGTACGTTTACCGTAACCATTCTGCGTGACGGTCAGGATAGCCCCTTCACCGCGCGGAATAATCAGAGAAACAACGCTGTCTTCGCCAGCCAGTTTGATACCACGCACGCCCGTCGCGGTACGGCCCATTGCACGGACGGCGTCTTCTTTGAAGCGCACCACTTTACCGGCCGCAGAGAAGAGCATGACTTCATCAGAGCCCGAGGTCAGATCCACGCCAATCAGCTCGTCGCCTTCGTTCAGGTTCACGGCGATAATACCGGCAGAACGCGGACGGCTGAATTCGGTTAGCGCGGTTTTCTTCACGGTACCGCTGGCGGTCGCCATAAAGACGTTCACGCCCTCTTCGTACTCGCGTACCGGCAGAATGGCGGTGATACGTTCGTTCGCTTCCAGCGGCAGCAGGTTAACGATTGGACGACCACGCGCACCACGGCTTGCTTCCGGCAGCTGATAGACTTTCATCCAGTACAGACGACCGCGGCTGGAGAAGCAGAGGATCGTGTCATGGGTGTTCGCCACCAGCAGGCGGTCAATAAAGTCTTCTTCTTTAATACGTGCTGCAGATTTACCTTTACCGCCACGACGCTGTGCTTCGTAGTCCGTTAACGGCTGATACTTCACGTAGCCCTGGTGAGACAAGGTCACCACAACGTCTTCCTGGTTGATCAGGTCTTCGATGTTGATGTCCGCGCTGTTGGCGGTGATTTCGGTGCGGCGCTCGTCGCCGAACTGATCGCGAACCAGCTCCAGCTCTTCGCGAATCACTTCCATCAGGCGCTCTGCGCTGCCCAGGATATGCAGCAGCTCAGCAATCTGTTCCAGCAGCTCTTTGTATTCGTCGAGCAGTTTTTCATGCTCAAGGCCGGTCAGTTTCTGCAGACGCAGATCCAGAATCGCCTGGGCCTGCTGTTCAGTCAGGTAGTATTGACCGTCACGCACGCCGAACTCAGGTTCCAGCCATTCAGGACGCGCCGCGTCATCGCCCGCACGTTCCAGCATCGCGGCGACGTTGCCCAGATCCCACGGACGGGAAACCAGCGCGGTTTTCGCTTCCGCCGGGGTTGGCGCACGACGGATCAGCTCGATGATCGGGTCGATGTTGGCCAGCGCAACCGCCAGCGCTTCAAGGATGTGCGCACGGTCGCGCGCTTTGCGCAGTTCGAAGATGGTACGACGGGTCACCACTTCACGGCGGTGACGGACGAACGCGCTCAGGATCTCTTTCAGGTTCATGATCTTCGGCTGACCATGGTGCAGCGCAACCATGTTGATACCGAAGGAGACCTGAAGCTGCGTCTGGGAGTACAGGTTATTCAGGACAACCTCACCCACCGCGTCGCGTTTGATCTCAATCACGATGCGCATACCGTCTTTATCAGACTCGTCACGCAGCGCGCTGATGCCTTCAACGCGTTTTTCTTTTACCAGCTCGGCGATTTTTTCAATCAGACGCGCTTTGTTCACCTGATACGGGATCTCGTGAACAATAATGGTTTCACGGCCGGTTTTGGCGTCCGCTTCTACTTCAGCGCGGGCACGGATGTAAATCTTGCCGCGGCCGGTACGGTACGCTTCTTCAATGCCGCGACGACCGTTGATGATCGCCGCTGTCGGGAAGTCCGGGCCCGGGATGTGTGCCATCAGCCCTTCAATGCTGATATCTTCATCGTCGATATAAGCCAGACAGCCGTTGATCACCTCGGTGATATTGTGCGGCGGAATGTTGGTTGCCATACCGACCGCGATACCGGACGAACCGTTCACTAACAGGTTCGGGATCTTGGTGGGCATCACATCTGGGATGCGCTCGGTGCCGTCGTAGTTATCGACGAAATCAACGGTCTCTTTTTCCAGGTCGGCCATCAGCTCATGAGCGATTTTCGACATACGGATTTCCGTATAACGCATCGCCGCAGCGGAGTCGCCGTCGACTGAACCAAAGTTACCCTGACCATCTACCAGCATGTAGCGCAAGGAGAATGGCTGCGCCATACGAACGATGGTGTCATAAACGGCGGTATCACCATGCGGGTGATATTTACCGATGACGTCACCGACGACGCGGGCAGATTTTTTATAGGCTTTATTCCAGTCATTGCCCAATACGTTCATGGCGTATAGTACGCGACGGTGTACCGGCTTAAGGCCATCGCGGACGTCCGGCAGCGCACGGCCAACAATGACCGACATCGCATAGTCCAGATAGGAGCTCTTCAGCTCTTCCTCGATGTTAACCGGTGTAATTTCTCTCGCAAGGTCGCTCATCTAACCGCTATCCCTCTACTGTATCCCGGATTCAAAGGTCGCAAATTATAACACAGCCGAGGTGATTGAGGTAAACCTATACGCTTTATTCACAGGGATTGCCTGATATACTCATTCGTCTTGCTAAATAAGGAGTAAAAGCGCCCATGAATGCCGAAAAATCCCCGGTGGCTCACAACGTTGACCACGAAGAGATTGCCAAATTTGAAGCGGTGGCGTCCCGCTGGTGGGATCTCGAAGGCGAGTTCAAACCGCTGCACCGTATTAACCCGCTGCGTCTGGGCTATATCGCGGAGCGCTCCGGCGGTCTGTTCGGTAAAAAAGTGCTCGATGTCGGCTGCGGTGGCGGTATCCTGGCGGAAAGCATGGCGCGCGAAGGGGCGAACGTCACGGGCCTGGATATGGGCTTTGAACCGCTGCAGGTTGCTCGTCTTCATGCGCTGGAGTCTGGCATACAGGTGGACTACGTGCAGGAAACCGTGGAAGAACACGCGGCAAAACATGCCCATCAGTACGATGTGGTGACCTGCATGGAGATGCTGGAACACGTTCCCGATCCGCAGTCCGTGGTGCACGCCTGTGCAAAACTGGTGAAACCGGGTGGACAGGTCTTCTTCTCGACCATCAACCGCAACGGTAAAGCCTGGCTGATGGCCGTCGTTGGCGCGGAGTATGTGCTGCGCATGGTGCCGAAAGGCACGCATGACGTGAAGAAATTCATCAAGCCTGCGGAACTGTTAAGCTGGGTCGACCAGACGTGGCTCAAGGAGCAGCACATCACCGGCCTGCACTACAATCCGCTGACCAATAAATTCAAACTCGCACCGGGCGTTGATGTTAACTATATGTTGCATACAACCGCCAAAAACGACTAACGTCATTCGTTATTCTTATAAAGATTGCGCGACATCATGTTGCGCAATTCTGACCGCCCGTTGAAGAAATCAGCACTCGATCAAATTTTGAATTTTTTTTCTTAATTATTGACATGTCTTCCAGGCCTTACGGTACGAGGACTTAGCCTTTTTTACCCTTTCACAACCTCAATTTAACGTCAAAATCAACCCTTGTACTGAAAAGAATCCTTACTAGAATACTCACCATATAGCGTTTTTCTTATCGCAAACCCCCTATATGTAGTATTTATCCACAGAGTTAGTCACAAGACGGTTCTGTGGATAAGCGGGGGATATTTTTTTATTTCACGGACAGGTAAACCCCACATGAATCAGAGTCTGCTGGTGACAAAGCGCGACGGTACTACCGAGCGTATCAATCTGGACAAAATCCATCGAGTTCTCGACTGGGCAGCAGAAGGACTGAACAACGTATCTATCTCCCAGGTTGAACTGCGTTCACACATCCAGTTCTACGACGGCATCAAAACGTCTGATATCCACGAAACGATCATTAAAGCGGCGGCGGACCTCATCTCCCGCGAAGCACCGGATTATCAGTACCTCGCTGCACGTCTGGCGATTTTCCACCTGCGTAAAAAAGCCTACGGCCAGTTTGAGCCGCCGAAGCTTTACGATCACGTGGTGAAAATGGTTGAGCTGGGCAAATACGACACGCATCTGCTGGAAGACTATACGGAAGAAGAGTTCGAGCAGATGAACGGGTTTATCGATCACTGGCGCGACATGAACTTCTCCTACGCGGCGGTGAAGCAGCTCGAAGGCAAATACCTGGTTCAGAACCGTGTAACCGGTGAGATCTACGAAAGCGCCCAGTTCCTCTATATTCTGGTGGCCGCCTGCCTGTTCTCTAACTATCCGCGTGACACCCGTCTGGATTACGTGAAGCGTTTCTACGATGCGGTATCGACGTTCAAGATTTCACTGCCGACGCCAATCATGTCTGGCGTGCGCACCCCAACCCGTCAGTTCAGCTCCTGCGTACTGATCGAGTGTGGTGACAGCCTGGATTCCATCAACGCGACCTCCAGCGCCATCGTGAAATACGTTTCCCAGCGTGCCGGTATCGGCATCAACGCCGGTCGCATCCGTGCGCTGGGCAGCCCGATTCGCGGCGGTGAAGCGTTCCACACCGGCTGTATCCCGTTCTATAAGCACTTCCAGACGGCAGTAAAATCCTGCTCTCAGGGCGGCGTGCGCGGCGGTGCTGCGACCCTGTTCTACCCTATGTGGCACCTGGAAGTGGAAAGCCTGCTGGTCCTGAAAAACAACCGTGGTGTTGAAGGCAACCGCGTGCGTCACATGGACTACGGCGTGCAGATCAACAAGCTGATGTACACCCGTCTGCTGAAGGGCGAAGAGATCACCCTGTTCAGCCCGTCCGACGTCCCGGGCCTGTATGACGCGTTCTTCGCCGATCAGGACGAATTCGAGCGTCTGTACACCAAATACGAAAAAGACGACAGCATCCGCAAGCAGCGCGTGAAGGCGGTGGACCTGTTCTCCCTGATGATGCAGGAACGTGCCTCTACCGGCCGTATCTACATCCAGAACGTTGACCACTGCAACACCCACAGCCCGTTTGATCCGGTGGTTGCACCAGTGCGCCAGTCTAACCTGTGCCTGGAGATCGCCCTGCCGACCAAACCGCTGGAAGACGTGAACGACGAAAACGGTGAAATTGCGCTGTGTACGCTGTCCGCGTTCAACCTGGGTGCCATCAAGAGCCTGGACGAGCTGGAAGAGCTGGCCGTGCTGGCGGTTCGTGCGCTCGACGCCCTGCTGGACTACCAGGATTACCCAATCCCGGCCGCGAAACGCGGTGCGATGGGGCGTCGTACCCTGGGTATCGGCGTGATCAACTTCGCCTACTGGCTGGCGAAAAACGGCAAGCGTTACTCCGACGGCAGCGCCAACAACCTGACGCACCAGACGTTCGAAGCGATTCAGTACTACCTGATGAAAGCGTCCAACGAGCTGGCGAAAGAGCAAGGCGCGTGCCCGTGGTTCAACGAAACCACCTACGCGAAAGGCATTCTGCCAATCGACACTTACAAGAAAGACCTGGATGCGATCGTCAGCGAGCCGCTGCACCTCGACTGGGAAGGCCTGCGCGAGTCCATCAAGACTCACGGCCTGCGTAACTCCACGCTCTCTGCCCTGATGCCGTCTGAGACCTCTTCGCAGATCTCTAACGCCACCAACGGTATTGAGCCGCCGCGCGGCCACGTCAGCATCAAAGCCTCGAAAGACGGCGTGCTGCGTCAGGTGGTACCGGATTACGAGACGCTGGGTGACAACTACGAGCTGCTGTGGGAAATGCCAAACAACGACGGCTACCTGCAGCTGGTGGGTATCATGCAGAAGTTTATCGACCAGTCGATCTCTGCCAATACCAACTATGACCCGACGCGCTTCCCGTCCGGCAAGGTTCCGATGCAGCAATTGCTGAAAGACCTGCTCACCGCCTACAAGTTTGGCGTGAAAACGCTGTACTATCACAACACCCGTGACGGTGCGGAAGACGCGCAGGATGACCTGGTTCCGTCAATTCAGGACGATGGCTGCGAAAGCGGCGCATGTAAGATCTAATGTAAATGCCGGGTGGCGCTACGCTTACCCGGCCTACGTTTTTAGGACACACTCATGGCATATACCACCTTTTCACAGACGAAAAACGACCAGCTCAAAGAGCCGATGTTCTTCGGCCAGCCGGTCAACGTGGCACGCTACGATCAGCAAAAATATGACATCTTCGAAAAGCTGATTGAAAAGCAACTCTCCTTCTTCTGGCGTCCGGAAGAAGTGGACGTCTCCCGCGACCGTATTGACTACCAGTCTCTGCCGGATCACGAAAAACATATCTTCATCAGCAACCTGAAGTACCAGACGCTGCTGGACTCCATCCAGGGCCGTAGCCCGAACGTGGCGCTGCTGCCGCTGATCTCGATTCCTGAGCTGGAAACCTGGGTGGAAACCTGGGCGTTCTCCGAGACGATCCACTCCCGCTCTTACACACACATCATCCGCAACATCGTGAACGATCCGGCGGTGGTATTTGACGATATCGTCACCAACGAGCAGATCCAGAAGCGCGCGGAAGGCATTGCCCATTACTATGATGAGCTGATCGAGATGACCAGCTACTGGCACCTGCTGGGCGAAGGCACTCACCATGTGAACGGTAAAACCATCACCGTGAACCTGCGCGCGCTGAAAAAACAGCTGTACCTGTGCCTGATGAGTGTTAACGCGCTGGAAGCGATCCGCTTCTACGTCAGCTTCGCCTGCTCCTTCGCCTTTGCCGAGCGCAAGCTGATGGAAGGCAACGCCAAAATCATCCGTCTGATTGCCCGCGATGAAGCCCTGCACCTGACCGGTACCCAGCACATGCTGAACCTGCTGCGCAGCGGCACGGACGATCCGGAGATGGCGGAAATCGCCGAAGAGTGCAAGCAGGAGTGCTACGACCTGTTCGTGCTGGCGGCTCAGCAGGAGAAAGAGTGGGCAGACTACCTGTTCCGCGACGGCTCCATGATTGGCCTGAACAAAGACATCCTGTGCCAGTACGTTGAGTACATCACCAACATCCGCATGCAGGCGGTCGGTCTCGACCTGCCGTTCCAGACGCGCTCTAACCCTATCCCGTGGATCAACACCTGGCTGGTGTCCGATAACGTGCAGGTTGCGCCGCAGGAAGTGGAAGTGAGTTCTTATCTGGTCGGTCAGATTGATTCTGAAGTCAACACCGACGACCTGAGCGACTTCCAGCTCTGATGCCACGCGTCACGTTACGTCTTTCCGGCACTGAGGTACTGTGTCGGGAAGAGCACCCTTCTCTGCTGGTAGCGCTTGAGGCGCATCAGGTCGAAGTAGAGTACCAGTGTCGTTCCGGCTACTGCGGCTCTTGCCGCTGCCGTCTGGTCGCCGGCCAGGTGGACTGGCTGACCGAACCGCTGGCCTTTATCAACGAAGGGGAAATTTTGCCCTGCTGCTGCCGGGCAAAAGGCGATATCGAGATCGAGATGTGATGGTGTCGGGTGTCGGGTGGCGCTTCGCTTACCCGACCTACAAAACCGCAGTTCGTAGGCCGGGTAAGGCGCAGCCGCCACCCGGCAATTTCAGCGTTAATCCTTCAGGAAGCTGACCGCTTTATCCGGGAAATCCGTAAACAGTCCGTCCACGCCCGCCTGGTTATACAACACCTCATAAAGCTGATTCACATCCGTGGCATACGGCGGCAGCTGGTCTGCACGCACGGTGTACGGATGCACCTGCATCTTGCTGGCATGCGCCTCTTTCACCATCGCCGTCAGCTTCACGTGTCCCGGCGTTGAGCCTTCCGCCACCAGCATGTGGTAATCCGGCCCGATGCCGTCGGCGTACTGCGCAATCTGCTTCATCGCACCCGGCTTAAACATCCAGTCGTAGCTGTAGTTCACCCACTTGCCGTCCGGCTGCTTCTCCTGGGTTTCATTCCAGTCGGTATAGGCAATCAGCTGCACCAGATTGAGATCCATCCCCATCTTCGGCTCCAGCTCGGTTTTGATGCGCTTCAGCTCGGCGGCGTCAAAACACTGCAGGTAGACTTTGTCCTGCTTGCTGGTGTAGCCGTACTGTTTGAGCACCTCCAGCGTCTTCGCGGCAATGTCTTTCCCTTCCTGATGGTGGAACCATGGGGCTTTGATTTCCGGGTAGATGCCGATGTTTTTACCGGTGGAGTGGTTCAGCCCCTGAACAAACTCAATCTCTTCCTGGAAGGTATGGATCCGGAAGTCAGATTTGCCCATCGGGAAACGTCCCGGATAGACCTGCACCTTCTTGCCGTTTTCAATCTCGAAGCCTTCGGTGAACTTCAGGGAGCGGATCTCCGCCAGCGTGAAGTCAATGGCGTAGAAGCGGCCATCTTTGCGGGCGCGATTCGGGAAACGCTCTGCCACGTCCGTCACGCGGTCAAGATAATGGTCGTGCAGGACGACCAGCTGGTCGTCCTTCGTCATCACCAGATCCTGCTCCAGGTAATCCGCGCCTTGCGCATAGGCCATCGCTTTCGCCGGGAGCGTATGCTCCGGCAGATAGCCGCTCGCACCGCGGTGGGCAATAACGATTTTATCCGCCGCCAGCGCGGAGCCTGTCATCAGGCCCGCCAGCAGCAGGCCGGTTGCTAACTGAGTTAATTTCATCGCAAAGCTCCTTATTGACGACGCGCCAGCACTTCCGCGTGGTGACGTTTTTCCCCGATCATCACAACAACCAGCAGCAGTACCGCCAGCACGCTGCCGCCGATCATCACCATAAAGCCGCCGTCCCAGCCGAAGAAGTCAACGGTATAGCCCACGATGGCGCTCGCCGCGACCGAACCGCCGAGGTAGCCGAACAGGCCGGTAAAGCCCGCCGCCGTGCCTGCCGCTTTCTTCGGCGCCAGCTCCAGGGCGTGCAGACCGATCAGCATCACCGGACCGTAAATCAGGAAGCCGATGACGATCATACAGGCCATATCCACACCCGGATTTCCCGGCGGGTTGAGCCAGTACACTACCGTTGCGATAGTCACCAGGGTCATAAAGAAGACGCCCGTCGCACCGCGGTTGCCCTTAAACACCTTGTCAGACATCCAGCCGCAAATCAGGGTGCCCGGGATACCGGCGTATTCATACAGGAAGTACGCCCAGGAGGATTTATCCAGCGCGAAGTGCTTCACCTCTTTCAGGTAGGTCGGGGACCAGTCCAGAATGCCGTAGCGCAGGAGATAAACGAACACGTTGGCGACCGCGATGTACCACAGCAGCTTGTTCGGCAGGACGTACTTCATGAAGATTTGCTTCGCGGTCAGCTCTTCTTCGTGCTTCTCGCTGTAATCATCCGGATAGTCATTTTTGTACTCTTCAATCGGCGGCAGGCCGCAGGACTGCGGCGTATCGCGCATCAGGGCGAAGGCAATAATCGCCACCAGAATAGCGCCAAAGGCAGGCATGTAGAGCGCCGCGTGCCAGTCGTTGAACCAGGCCATCCCCAGCAGGAACAGCAGCGGCGGAATACCGCCGCCCACGTTATGGGCGCAGTTCCACACCGACACGATGCCGCCGCGCTCTTTCTGCGACCACCAGTGCACCATGGTGCGTCCGCACGGCGGCCACCCCATTCCCTGGAACCAGCCGCAGAGGAACAGCAGCACGAACATGATGGCAATGCTGGAGGTTGCCCATGGCACAAAGCCCATAAACAGCATCACCGCTGCCGCCAGGATCAGACCGGCAGGCAGGAACACGCGCGGATTCGAGCGATCCGACACGGAACCCATGATGAATTTGGAAAAACCGTAGGCGATGGATATCCCCGACAGCGCGAACCCCAGATCGCCGCGGGAGAAGCCCTGCTCTACCAGATACGGCATGGCGAGCGCGAAGTTTTTACGTACAAGGTAGTACGCCGCATACCCGAAGAAGATCCCCAGGAAGATTTGCCAACGCAGACGGCGATAGAGCGGATCTATTTCTGCCTCTGGCAGACGCGCCCTGTGGGGCGCAGGTTTGAAGATACTGAGCATAACAGCCTCCGTGGCCTTGAAATGAATGAGCAGGTGGCTCGCACCTGAATTCCAGAGGCGGGGATGTTAAGAAATCACGGTGATTGTTACTGTGAATCAACGCACAGATTGTTACAGAAATATGACAGAATGCGCAAAAAAGCGCATGAAATCACGTTTCACTTTCGAATTCCGCGCGTTTATGTTCGAAATCAAACAAACCACAAAATTACTATGGCTAAATGATAAAAAACGAACATAGAGGGTAAACAATGACCAGTCACGATCCTCGTTATAGTGATGTGATAATCATTGGTGGTGGCGCAACCGGCGCCGGGATCGCGCGCGATTGCGCCCTTCGCGGCTTAAGCGTTACGCTTCTGGAACGCCATGATATCGCCACGGGCGCAACCGGACGGAACCACGGCCTGCTGCACAGCGGTGCCCGGTATGCGGTCACCGACGCGGAATCCGCGCGTGAATGTATTGCTGAAAACCAGATCCTCAAGCGTATCGCACGCCACTGCATTGAGCCGACCGACGGCCTCTTTATTACCCTTCCTGAAGATGACCTCGCCTTTCAGGAGACCTTTATTACCGCCTGCACTGCCGCGGGCATTCAGGCGGAGGCCATGGATCCGGCGCTGGCGCGGCGGCTGGAACCGTCGGTTAACCCGGCGCTTATCGGCGCGGTGAAAGTCCCTGACGGTACCGTCGATCCGTTCCGCCTGACCGCCGCCAACATGCTGGACGCCCGTGAGCATGGCGCACGCATTCTGACCGGACATGAAGTGACCGGGCTTATTCGCGAAGGTCATCGCATCTGTGGGGTGCGGGTGTTTGATACGCAGTACAACGAGCACGGCGAGCTGTATGCCGCCGTAGTGGTTAACGCGGCGGGGATCTGGGGCCAGCGTATAGCGGAATACGCGGACCTGTCGGTGCGTATGTTCCCGGCGAAAGGCTCGCTGCTGATCCTCGACCACCGCATCAACAAACACGTGATTAACCGCTGCCGCAAGCCGTCTGACGCCGATATCCTCGTCCCGGGCGATACCATTTCGTTAATCGGGACGACTTCAACGCACGTGGACTACAGCGAGATTGATTACAACCGCGTCACCGCTGAAGAGGTGGATATCCTGCTGCGGGAAGGGGAAAAACTGGCCCCGGTGATGGCCCAGACGCGGATTCTGCGCGCCTACGCGGGCGTGCGTCCGCTGGTCGCCAACGACAACGACCCGAGCGGACGGAACGTCAGCCGGGGCATCGTGCTGCTCGATCACGCCGCGCGCGACGGCATGGACGGGTTTATCACCATCACCGGCGGCAAGCTGATGACCTATCGCCTGATGGCCGAGTGGGCGACCGATGCCGTCTGCCGCAAGCTCGGAAATACCGAGCCTTGCGTCACGGCAGAACAGCCGCTGCCGGGATCGCGTCAGTCCACCGAAAAAACGCTGCAGAAAATCATCTCCCTGCCCGCGCCGCTGCGCGGGTCCGCGGTATACCGCCACGGCGACAGAACGCCACCGTGGCTTGGTGAAGGAAGATTGAGCCGCAGCCTGGTGTGCGAGTGCGAAGCCGTGACGGCCGGTGAGGTGCAGTACGCGGTGGAGAACCTGACGGTCAACAGCCTGCTCGATCTCCGCCGCCGCACCCGCGTCGGAATGGGCACCTGTCAGGGCGAGCTGTGCGCCTGCCGTGCTGCGGGGCTGCTGCAGCGCTTTCATACCACCACCGCCACCCAGTCGCTCGATCAGCTCAGCGCGTTTTTAAACGAGCGCTGGAAAGGCATTCAGCCTGTCGCCTGGGGCGATGCCCTGCGTGAAAGTGAATTTACCCGCTGGGTCTACCAGGGGCTTTGCGGTCTGGAGAAGGAGCTACACGATGAAATTTGATACCGTGATTGTCGGCGGCGGGCTGGCGGGCCTGCTCTGCGGCATTAAGCTCACGAAGCAGGGGCTGCGCTGCGCCATTATCACCCGGGGGCAGAGCGCCCTGCACTTCTCGTCGGGCTCGCTGGATCTGGTGGACGAAGCGTACCGCGATAAGCTGCCGCCGGAGCACCCGTATCACCTGGTTGGTGCACAGCATATTGACCGCTTTGCGCTGGAAACCGAAGCGCTGCTGGCGGAGTGCGGCGCGCGTCTGCAGGGCAGCGCCAGGTTCAATCACCAGCGCGTTACGCCGCTCGGCACCCTGCGTTCCGCCTGGCTCAGCCCGGAGGAAGTGCCCGTTGCCCCCATTCGCGCGGGACGCGTGCGGGTGGTAGGGATTAGCGGCTTTCTGGATTTTCAGCCCCATCTCGCGGCGGCGTCACTTTGTCGCCAGGGCGTTAACGCCGAAACGGCAGAGATAGAGCTGCCTGAGCTTGATGTCCTGCGCGATAACCCGAGCGAATTTCGCGCGGTGAATATCGCCCGTTTTCTGGATAACGAGGACAAATGGCCGCTGCTGTATGAGGCGCTCAGCCCGCTTGCGGCAGGATGCGATGCGCTATTGATGCCCGCGTGCTTTGGCCTGAACGATAACCGACTCTGGCGCTGGCTCTCGGATCGTCTGCCCTGCTCGCTCGGCCTGCTGCCCACGCTGCCCCCGTCTGTCCCCGGCATTCGCCTGCATACCCAGCTCCAGCGTAAGTTTGTTGCGCAGGGTGGCGTCTGGATGGCAGGTGATGAAGTGAAAAAAATCACCCTGACAGACGGCGCGGTGAGCGAAATCTGGACGCGCAACCACGACGATATTCCGCTTCGTGCACGCTATACGGTGCTGGCAAGCGGCAGCTTCTTCAGCAACGGGCTGCTGAGCAGCCGGGAGGGCATCCGGGAAGCCATTATGGGGCTGACTGTTCGCCAGCGAGCCTCCCGCGCGGACTGGTATCAAAGTGATTTCTTCTCGCCGCAGCCCTGGCAGCAGTTCGGCGTGATTGTCGATAACCACCTGCATCCGCAGCTTGCCGGTAAGCCCGTCAGTAATCTCTTTGCCATCGGCTCGCTGCTGGGCGGGTACGATCCCATTACCCAGGGATGCGGTGGCGGAGTCTGCGCCGTCACGGCGCTGTATGTGGCAGAGCAGATTAGCCAGCGCACGGAGGCTGAACAATGAACGATACCCGTTTTGAAAGCTGCATCAAATGCACGGTGTGTACCACCGTCTGCCCGGTCAGCGGCGTGAACCCACGCTATCCCGGGCCTAAACAGGCCGGGCCGGACGGCGAGCGTCTGCGCCTGAAGGACGGCAAGCTGTACGATGAAGCCCTGAAATACTGCATCAACTGCAAACGCTGCGAAGTCGCCTGCCCGTCGGATGTGAAAATCGGCGATATTATTCAGCGCGCCCGGGCGCGCTACAGCACGCAAAAGCCGTCGCTGCGGGACGCGATTCTGAGCCACACCGATCTGATGGGCAGCGTCTCGACGCCGTTTGCCCCGCTGGTGAATGCCGCGACCGCTCTCAAGCCGGTGCGCCAGCTGCTGGATGCCACGCTGAAGATAGACCATCACCGCAGCCTGCCAAAATATTCTCACGGTACGTTCCGTCGCTGGTATAAATCCGTGGCGGCGGAGCAGGCGCAGTACGCCGAGCAGGTGGCTTTTTTCCACGGCTGCTATGTGAATTACAACCACCCGCAGCTGGGTAAAGATCTGCTGAAAGTGCTGAACGCCATGGGAACGGGCGTTCAGCTACTGAATAAAGAAAAGTGCTGCGGCGTGCCGCTGATTGCCAACGGGTTTACCGATAAAGCACGCAGGCAGGCTCAAAGCAATGTCACCTCCCTGCGCGAGGCGATTGTCGAGAAAGGCATACCAGTGCTGGCGACCTCGTCCACCTGTACCTTTACCCTGCGCGACGAGTATCCGCACCTGCTGGACGTGGACAACACCGGCCTGCGAGAGCACATCGAGCTGGCGACGCGCTTCCTGTGGCGCAAGCTGGACAGCGGACAGACGTTGCCGCTGGGGAAATTACCCCTGAAAGTGGTGTACCACACGCCGTGTCATATGGAAAAAATGGGCTGGTCACTCTATACGCTTGAGCTGCTGCGGTTAATTCCGGGGCTGGAGCTGACGGTGCTGGACTCACGCTGCTGCGGGATTGCGGGAACCTACGGCTTTAAGCGTGAAAACTACGAAACGTCGCAGGCGATCGGCGCCCCGCTGTTCCGTCAGATTGAGGAGAGCGGCGCGGATATCGTGGTGACGGACTGCGAAACCTGCAAGTGGCAGATTGAGATGTCCACCAGCAAGCGCTGCGAGCATCCGATTACGCTGCTGGCAAAGGCGCTCGGGTGAACATGGCCGGGGCGAAAGGCCCCGGCACAGGCGTTACTCCACGAACAGCGATTCAACCACGTTAATCCAGCCGTGCTCGCTGGCCACCTCTTTGCCATTCAGCCAGCGGCGCAGCATGTTCAGCGCCATCATGGCGCACACCTCCTGACGCACCGTCAGGCTGTGGCGGGTAATGCTCATTTTTACCCGCAGGGCATGGGTGCCCTCGGGCGTCGCCAGCGCGAAGTTGAGGTATTCCTCATCCAGCCCGCCGACAAACAGCGCCAGACCGGCAAAATGCTTCACCCTTCTCTCGGACGCCCAGCGGGCGGTTTGCGCGAGAGTCTCCTGCTGGAACGGCACCACTTCGCTGGCCAGCAGCGGCGCGTTGACGCGCGAGAGCTGCAGCGCCAGCAGGCCACCGGTGAACTGCTCGCTTAAGGTCACACTCAGCTGACGCGACTGCAGATGCTTCGCAATCTGCGCCGGTAGCCCTTCCGTGCCTTCAAAGATCAGGCTTTCACCCGCTACGCGCTGCACCTCAGGCCACAGCGCCAGCATCGCCTCTTTCTGGGTGGCCGGTCCGGTCAGCTTAAGCTCAATGATCGGCATGGAGGATCGATAGCCCATAGACACGCCCGGCGGGAGTGAGAGGTGATCGAGGCTCTGAGCCAGATCGCTTTCCGAACGGCCAAAAGTGGTCAGACGCAGGCACAGCGGGGGTTCCGGCAGGGTAAAACGCTGGCGAAGGCGCGGCAGGATCTGCTGCTCGACCATCACTTTAAATTCTGAGGGCACGCCCGGCGTGAAGAACATCAGGCAGCGGTTCAGCTGCATGGCAAACCCGCACGCGGTACCGACCGGGTTATCGACCAGTTCAGCACTGGCGGGAATTTCAGCCTGTTTGCGGTTGCTGGGGGCCATGACGCGGCCACGTTCGGAGAAAAAACGCGCCATCTGCGAGAGCCACGCCTCATGCAGCACCAGCCCTTCGCCTTTTGCGGTCGCGGCGGCCAGGGCACTGAGATCGTCACTGGTGGGGCCGAGCCCGCCGTTCACAATCAGCACGTCGCACTGTTCACTGCGCTCGCGCAGAACAGCGACCAGTGACTCCAGATTGTCGCCCACCGTATTGCGGCGCGTTAACGGTAATCCTTGCTCAAAGAAAAGATCGGCAAGCCAGGCAGCATTGGTATCAATAATTTGTCCATGCAGCACTTCGTCGCCGGTGGATAACATCTCCACGTTAATCATTGTGTTCTCCCGCTTATTTGGTCAAAACACTATAGCGCAAACGCGGGGTGGAGAAGAGGAGAAACTGGCGCGACAGCATGCCGCGCCGGAGAGATTAGAAGCCTGCGCTCACGCCCACGTACGGACCGTCGGCCAGCGCGTTGTCGCGGTTGCCGTCTTTACCGGCCAGGTTCAGATAGCGATAGCCTGCTTCGATGGTGATTGGACGCATGATGGTCCAGCGTGCGCCAGCGTTGGCTTCCTCATAGCTGTCGATACCGCTTGAGAGGGAGTCCGGAGAGTAGTAGTACTCGCCAAACAGGCCGAAGCTGTCGCCAATTTTCCACTGCAGGCCGCCGCCCACTGCCGCCGCATATCCTTCGTCACCGTCATTTGGGTTGGTATAGATACCTTTACCGCCGACGGTCGCCAGGAACGGGCCCAGAGGAATGTTGAGGCCCAGGCCGAGGCTTGCCGCGTCGCCGTCGTCATCGTTATGCGTCCAGCCGCCGGTCATCGCCAGACCGGATGTCTCGGTACCCATGCCAAAGCCCAGGTGGGTATAATCCTGACCCGCCGAGCCGTTAATGCTAATGGCGTTCGCCGCCGCAGATACAACCATCAGGCCGAAGCCCAGTAATGCCACTTTTTTCATTGTCGTGATCCCGCACAATTTTTATAGAGAAGTCCCAAAACCGCGAGATTTTAACCTGGGTCTTCCGGGGATCAAGCACTCTGCGTGCGGCAGGCCAGTAGATTGTAACTATTTGAAACGGCTATTATCCCTTCAGCGTTGCGTTCACCCACTCCTGCAACGCGCGGCGCGAAACTTTAATGCCGCCATTTTTGAGTTCGGTCGGCAAAAGCAGCCAGCGGACGGGTTGCTCAAAACGCGCCACCTTGTCCCTGACCCAGTCGGGTAAAGTGGTGATATCCGTTCCCGGCTCGCACTCCACCACCGCCACCGGACGTTGCCCGAACTCAGCGTCGTCCAGCGGAACGATAAACACCTGGTTAACCTGCGGGTGCGTGGCGATAACGCGCTCGAGCGATTCCGGCTGGATCCCTTCTCCGCCGCTAAAAAAGAGGTTATCCATGCGGCCGAGGATCGTCAGACGGCCGTCATGCCATTCGCCGCGATCGCGGGTGGCGAACCATCCCTGCGCGTTGGTCAGCGGAATCAGTTCGCCATCCCGCCAGTAGCCTGAGGCCAGGCTTTGCGCTCTGATCCAGACTTCACCGTTAACGACCTGCACCTCTCTGCCCGGCAGCGCACGGCCCACGTCCGGCTCGCCGTCCGCCTCTTTCGCACAGACGGTAGAGGCAAACTCGGTCAGACCGTAGCCGCAGAAGGTGCGTATATCCTGCTCTCGCGCCTGTTCGGTCAATTCCACAGGGATGGCCGCCCCGCCCAGCAGCACCGCTTTCAGTACGACAGGCTGGTGGGCATTAAGCAGACGCCAGAGTTGGGTTGGCACCAGCGAGGCGTGGGTGCAGCCGCACAACGCCTGCTCCAGAGGCTGTTTCTCGCGCACGGTTAACCGCGCGCCGGCCTGCAGCCAGCGCCATAAAATCCCCTGGCCGGAAACGTGAAACAGCGGCAGCGAAAGCAGCCAGTCGTCATCTTCACCGTAGGGCATCAGCGACAAAACGCCGCGCGCGCTGGCAAGATGGGCCTCGCAGGTATGGACCGCCGCTTTCGGCAGTCCTGTGGAGCCTGAGGTCAGCGTCATGGAGGCCAGCCGCGCCGGTTGCCACGCAGCGCGATACGCATCGGCGGTCTCGCGCATGTTCAGGGCAGGAAGGCCGTCGTAGCTGCCGTCCAGCACCAGCGCAAAGCGCAGCGTCATCTGCGGGAGCAGCACGTCCAGCAGCGGGCGCGGCAGCTGCGGATTAACGGGAAGAATACGCGCCCCGCACTGGAGCAGCGCCAGCCACGCCAGCAGGGTGTGCGGGTGGTTATGGGCCAGCAGCAGCACGCCGTCGCCCTCCTCCACGCCCTGACGGTGAAAGCCCGCCGCAAGGCTGTCGATGCGCGCGCACAGCTGTTGCCAGCTGAGCACCTCGTCGTTCAGCCTCAGGGCCGGTTTATCGGCAAATTGCGCACGCCAGTGCCGCCACGGCCAGTCGGTAAAACTCATCGCAACGGCTCCAGCGCCGCGACGTCGAGGCACGGCAGCGCGCTGTCCGGCCACGGGCGAAGAAGCTGAGCCTGCATCAGGTTCAGCGTGTCGAGGCCGGGGACCGTGTCAGGCGTTAACCAGGCGGCAATGCGCGCCAGCTGGGTTAGCCCAAGGCTGGACTCAATCGACGAGCTGATGACCGCCGTCAGCCCTAAGGCGTGCGCCGCCGCGACCTGCTCGCGCACTTTCGCCAGGCTGCCGGTCAGCGTCGGTTTAATCACCACCGCGCTGACGCCGGGCTCTGCAGCAAATTCAAAATCGGCCTCGCGCAGGCTTTCATCCCAGGCGATGGCAATCCCCGTTTCGCGGGCGAACGCGCGCGAATCCTCACGGGTTTTGCACGGCTCTTCGAGGAAGGCAATGCGCCTGCGGTACGCCGGATTGACGTACTTTGCAAACTGCTGCGCCTTAAGCGGCGTCCAGGCGCGGTTGGCGTCCAGACGCAGATGCAGATCGGGGATCGCCTCCATCAGCAGGTTGGCGACCATGCCGTCACGCACCGCTTCATAAAGCCCGACTTTGATTTTCGCGACCTTCTCGCCCGGCATAGCGGAGAGCTGCGTGAACAGCTCGTCCGGATCGCCCGTACAGAGCGGTGCCGCGCGGTAATTCCCCGCTTCTGGCAGGCTGCCGTCCAGCTCCGCCAGCGCGCAGCTGATGCCAAAGGCCGCGGAAGGGACGTCCGGCAGCGCCGGATCCGCCCCCTCGCGCCACGCGTCCGCCCACGCCAGCAAGGCCGCCCGCGCGTCATCCAGCGACTCGAGGCTAAAGCCCGGCAGAGGCGAAATCTCGCCCCAGCCTTCCCGCTCGCCCCGCTGCAGATGCACGAAGAAGCCGTCACGGGTTTTTAACCGCCGTTCACGCAGCACCACGCCCGCGTCCATCGGTATCTGCCAGCGGTAAACCTGCGCGCGACGCATTACGGATTCCGTTTGTATTTGCTGAAGTCTGGCTGGCGTTTTTCGTTAAACGCGTTGCGCCCTTCCTGACCCTCTTCGGTCATGTAGAACAGCATGGTGGCGTTGCCCGCCAGCTCCTGCAGACCCGCCTGACCGTCGCAGTCGGCGTTGAGTGCCGCTTTCAGGCAGCGCAGCGCCATCGGGCTGTTTTGCAGCATTTCGCGACACCAGCGCACGGTCTCTTTTTCGAGATCGGCAAGCGGCACCACGGTATTCACCAGGCCCATATCCAGCGCTTCCTGCGCGTTGTACTGACGGCACAGGAACCAGATTTCACGGGCTTTTTTCTGCCCGACGATGCGCGCCATGTAGGAGGCACCCCAGCCGCCGTCGAAAGATCCCACTTTCGGGCCGGTCTGGCCGAAGATGGCGTTTTCAGCGGCAATGGTCAGGTCGCACATCATGTGCAGCACGTGGCCGCCACCGATGGAGTAGCCCGCCACCATCGCCACCACCGGTTTTGGACAGGTGCGGATCTGACGCTGGAAATCGAGGACGTTCAGGTGGTGCGTCCCCGCATCGTCCTGGTATCCGCCGTAGTCGCCGCGCACTTTCTGATCGCCACCGGAGCAGAACGCTTTCTCGCCTTCGCCGGTCAGGACAATCACGCCGATGTTGTCGTCATAGCGCGCATCCGCCAGGGCCTGAATCATCTCTTTCACGGTCAGCGGACGGAAGGCGTTACGCACCTGCGGGCGGTTGATGGTGATTTTGGCAATACCGTCGGCGGATTTGTGGTAACGAATGTCGGTGTAGCCTTCGGAGCAGTCCTGCCATTCAACCGGGGCGTAAAGCATGTGTTCATCAGGATAGATCATAGAGTGTCCTTTATTCGAAGACGCAGTATCTGAGCCAGACTCGCGGCAACCGCGTCGGGGTTTTCCCGGTGGGCGTTGTGTCCGGCGTTGGGAATTGCATGGCAGACGGCGTTCAGCTCCGCAGCAAGGGCCGCAAACTTCTCATCACGTTCGCCATAGAGATAATCAAAAGTGAAATCACGTGCGCTGAGCGCGGTACGCAGGTCGGGCTGCACGGCCAGCGACGTCGCCTCGAGCATCATCGCCAGCGCCGCGCCGTTGTTCTGGCTGCGCAGGGTAATCAGCGCGTCGCGCTGGGCGTCCGTCAGGGAGGCAAACACGGGCTGTTGGTACCAGTCAGCGAATACCTTTTCCAGCGGTTCGCTGCGAAAACGCGTCGCCCAGCGGCGGTCTGATGCCAGCCGCGCCTGTCGCGCATCGGCATCCTGCAGGCCCGGATGACCGCCTTCTACCGTCACGCCCAACAGCCCCTTCGGCTGCTGGCAGGCATGGAACATCGCAATGCGGCCGCCGAGGGAGTACCCGACGAGCCAGAATTTCAGTATGTTGTAACTAATCAAAGTTCGGGTAAGCAACGCGCTCATCTCGTCGAAGCCCGTCACGCCCAGATTCCTGGATCCGCCGTGTCCCGGCAGATCCAGATACAGCCTGGGGTAATCGCAAAGCCGCTCACCAACACCCTGCCACTCGCGGCAATCGCCGGAAAAACCGTGCAAAAAGACCAGCCAGGGATAGCCTGGTTTTCCAGCCTGCTGCACGCCAGAGAGGATCACAGCTGGCTCACCTGCGCCAGCAGGCTTTGCAGGGCCTGCGCACCGTCAGCCTCGTTCACCACCAGCTCAATCAGCGTCGCGCCCGGCTGCTTCCAGGCGGAGCTTAGCGCCGCATCCAGCTGTTCCCAGCTTTCCGGGCGATGGTATTTCAGGCTGAACATTGCCGCGGCGTGTTCGAAGTGCACGTTCTGCGGCATCAGATAGAAGCGCTCGCGCTCGCTCTGCGGCGTGGGCAGCAGGGAGAAAATCTGCCCGCCGTTGTTGTTAACCACGATCAGCACAAACGGGGCAGACGCCTGACGCAGCAGCGCCAGCGCGTTGAGATCGTAAAGCGCGGAGAGATCCCCCACGATGGCCAGCGTCGATTTTGCGCTGGCGCGCTGCACGCCCGCCGCCGTCGAGATCAGCCCGTCGATGCCGCTGGCGCCACGGTTGCTGTACACCGGGTAGCCCGCGGGCAGCTGCGAAAAGGCGTCAATCAGCCGCACGACCAGGCTGTTGCCGACAAACAGCTGCCCCTGCTCGGGCAGGTACTGGCGAATACGGTGCGCCAGCCCGGCCTCGCTGAACGCTTCACAGCGCGCATGGGTCAATTCCCACGCCTGGCGCGACAGGTCCGGGAGGGTAACCGCCCAGGGTTTGCGTTTTTCAGCCGGATGGAGCGCCAGCCAGGCGTCGATACGGCTGACCAGACGACGACCGCGGTGGTGCGCCGGATCAAGACGCCCTTCCAGCGCGTCCACCAGCCAGTATTCGTCCGGCGTGCAGGTGGCCTGCCACTGCAGTAACCGCTTGCCGGTTAAACTCGATCCAAGCTGGACCACAATTTGCGCCTGCGACAGCTCGGTGACCGCTTTGGCATTACCCAGCCAGAGATCCGCGCACGGCAGCGGCTGCCCGGTCTGGGAAAGCACGTCGCCGATCAGCGGCCAGCCCAGGGTTTGCGCCCATTCGGCGACCAGCTTGCCTTCGGTAGCGCTCATGCGCCCGGCGATAACCACGCCGCGCTTCTGCCGCCAGAAGAACCAGTCGCGCTGTTTCGCGCTCTCAAGGTGCGTCTGCTCGCGCAGCCACGGTTTCTCACTCCCCCACCAGTCACCGAGGGACTGCTGCCAGTCAAGACCCGTATCGTCCAGCTCGCCGTACAGCGGCTCGGCAAACGGGCAGTTGATATGCAGCGCCCCGCCGCGCAGCGTCTCCATGGCGTGATCGACGGTGGAGACCAGCCAGCTTGCCGGAATATCCTGGGTGGGCCGGGGCAGCGAAATCGTCTGCGAAGGATGCGAAGAAAAGAGTCCCGGCTGACGGATGGCCTGATTGGCGCCGCAGTCGATAAGCTCAGGGGGACGATCGGCCGTCAGTAAGATCAGTTTTTCACCGGTTAACCCGGCTTCAATCAGGGCCGGATAGAGGTTCGCCACGGCGGTACCGGAGGTGACGATCACCGCCACGGGTTCTTTGCTGACCTTCGCCAGACCGAGCGCAAGATGACCGAGGCCGCGCTCATCAAAGTGGGTGTGGTGAATCAACGCCCGGTTTTCGGCGGCCGCCAGCGTCAGCGGCGTTGAGCGAGAACCCGGTGCAATACACACGTGCCTGACGCCATGGCGCGTCAGGGCTTCAAGGATCACCGCCGCCCAGCGTCGGTTAAAAGAACTTACTGACATGAGATTGTCCGGTATCAAGAATGCGACACAGTATAAATAATAGAAAAAATTGGAATTTTGATGTGAATCGGGATTGCGCGAATCAGTATTAATCCCTTAGGAGCAGAGAGCGCAACCCGGCCGCTTTGTTTTCAATCTCCTGCCACTCCTGCTCCGGGTCAGATCCGCTGACAATGCCGGCCCCGGCGTAGAGCCGCAGCGAGTCCTCATGGACGCGGGCTGAACGCAGCGCCACGCAGAACTCACTCTGGTCAGGCGATAAATACCCGGCCGAACCGGCGTACCACTCGCGGTTAAAGGGCTCAACCTTCTGAATAAACTCGCGCGCAGGCTGTCGCGGCAAACCGGCAACGGCCGCCGTCGGCTGTAGCATATGCAGGCACTGCTCGTCGTCGGCCTGTTTGAGCTCGGTCCAGATACAGCGGCGCAGATGCTGCACCTTACGCAGGCGTACCACCTGGGCAGGCAGTACCTCAAGCGTCTGCGTAGAGTGCTGAAGACGCTGACAGATATCTTCCACGACCAGCATATTCTCGCGCTGGTTTTTATCGTCGTTCAGCAGCCACTCGCCCAGACGCTGCGCCTTTTTATCATCGGTATGGCTGGCGACGGTGCCCGCCAGCGCTTCGGTGCGCAGCAGCGTGCCGCGTCGCCGCCAGAGACGCTCGGGCGTCGAGCCGAGAAACGCGTTGCTGGCGTCGAATACCATGCAGAAGTGATAGCAATGTAAATTGAGGGCGCGGCTGGCCGCCATCAGCGCGACGGGGTTAATGCGCTGTGTAAACTGAAGATCGGTGGCCCTCGCAAGGACAACCTTTTCAAAATCACCGCGCGCGATGGTTTCGGTCGCCCTGCGGACAAGTTTCAGCCATTCGGCCCGTTGAGGCTGATGGTTTTCGTGCTCAACCTGAACGGCCAGCGGACGGATAGGCCTGGCTGGCTGGAGCTGCTGTAAAAAATCCCGCGCGGCATGGGCATCTTCCTGAAGTGAATAATCGCTCCACAGCTGCAGACGCAGCGTAGCGGTGCCGGCGGTACGTCGCCAGAGCAGTCGCGGTAAAAAGAGGCTGCCCTGCTCCGGATTAAAGGCGTTCAGGCCGCAGATGCGGGTATCACCTGCCGCGTTTTGCTCGCGCAAAAACTGCGTGGCTAACGCCAGAGAGGAAAAGGTGATAACCGCCCCCAGCGCGGCCAGCTCTTCATCGCCGTTACGCTGCTGCCAGTAAAACTGCGGATAGCACTGCTGCGCCCCAAGCCAGGCGAGAGGGTCGAAGGCATCGTTTAACGGGAAAGAGACGTCGAAATGACGTATGCCGGGCGTTGCGGGTAACGCTTGCGAAAGCTGGGTACGCAATTGCTCCAGCGCGAGGAAAATCGAATTCACGCGAACCTCTCCCTGTTAAAACCTCATATTATACGGGGTACTGACCATAAATAGCAGTACCCACGTATAGGGAGTGGTTAAGCGGCTTAACGACGGGCCAACAGCAGCCCCAGTACCAGGCCTACGGCAGCACCTACTCCAATACCCTGCCACGGTTTTTCATGCACGTAATCATCGGCACGATACACCGCTTTTTTGGCGCGGTAGTAGTAGGTATCAGACGCATGGCTGACGCGGTTTTTCACTTCATGCAGCGCCTGTTCGGCACGGGCTTTTAGCTCAATATATTTCTGATCGGCAGGGTCGCCCGAGGAACGTAACACCTCTTCCAGCGTTTCGCTCAGTAAGGCCAGGTCGTCGTCGATACGGGTATCCCAGGATTGAAATGACATATTTTTCTCCATGTTAGTACACCAGTTCGCTAACTATAGCCAACGACTCGCCATTACGCCTGCTTCGCTTCCCACGCCATGCCGACGTGGGGAATGCCGTCTTCGTCGTATACTTCGGTGACCGGCACGAAACCAAAGTGGCCGTAGAAGGACTGCAGGTGCGCCTGTGCGCCCAGGTATAACGCCTTGTTCGGCCACTGTTTCTGGCATGCCTCCAGCGTTTTCTCCATCAGCTGATAGCCCAGTTTTTCGCCGCGCGCTTTGCCGCTGATGATGACCCGACCAATCACGACAGGCTCGAATGCGTCCTCGCTTTTCAGAATCCTCGCATACGCCACCAGCTCGTTATCCCGCCAGCCAAGAATATGGCGGTTCTCACCGACGAGATCGTCGCCGTCGATGTCCTGATACGGGCAGGTCTGTTCAACCACGAACACTTCGCAGCGCAGTTTCAGCAGGGCGTAAAGTGAATGAACGGTGAGGTCACTATGGTGTAAATCTTGCCACTGGATCATGTCAGTCTCCTTCCTGGGGTTCATCACGTTATACTAAACACCTCCCCGTTCAGCAAAGGGCTGATTGCGTTATGGAACTGATTTTTCTGGGTACGTCCGCGGGCGTGCCAACCCGCTCACGGAATGTGACGGCGATACTGCTGGATCTTAAACACCCCACCCGCGGCGGGCTGTGGCTGTTTGACTGTGGTGAAGGGACGCAGCATCAGCTGCTACACACCGCTTATCACCCCGGCAAGCTGGATAAAATTTTTATCACCCATCTGCATGGCGACCATCTGTTTGGCCTTCCCGGCCTGCTGTGCAGCCGCTCGATGGCCGGTAACGCCAACCCGCTGACGATTTACGGGCCTGCGGGTATTCGTGAATTTGTTGAAACCACGCTGCGCCTGAGCGGGTCGTGGACGGATTATCCGCTGGAGGTCGTTGAGATTAGCGAAGGCCTGGTTTTCGATGACGGTGATTATAAGGTGAGCGCTCAGCCGCTGAATCATCCCGTTGAGTGCTATGGCTATCGCATTGAAGCGCATGACAAACCCGACGCGCTGGACGCCGCCGCGCTGAT
This sequence comes from Enterobacter cloacae complex sp. 2024EL-00227, assembly GCF_043945315.1. NCBI lineage: Bacteria > Pseudomonadati > Pseudomonadota > Gammaproteobacteria > Enterobacterales > Enterobacteriaceae > Enterobacter > Enterobacter cloacae complex sp. 2024EL-00227. Next base: position 213,116 of record NZ_JBIMQP010000001.1, on the reverse strand, counting down.
GGCCGCTGGCGTAAAACCCGGACCGCTGTTCCAGCGCCTGAAGCACGGCGAGACCGTCACGCTGGAGGACGGTCGCGTCATCGATGGGCAGGATTATCTCGCCGCACCGCAGCCGGGCAAGAAGCTGGCTATCTTTGGCGACACGGCGCCGTGCCCTGCCGCCCTTCAGCTTGCCCAGGGCGTTGACGTGATGGTGCACGAAGCCACGCTGGAAACGGCGATGGAAGAGAAAGCCAACGGCCGGGGTCATAGCTCCACGCGTCAGGCGGCGCAGCTAGCCCGTGACGCGGGCGTCGGGAGGCTCATCATCACCCACGTCAGCTCGCGCTACGACGCGCGGGGCTGTGAAAAGCTGCTGGAGGAGTGCCGCGCGCTGTTCCCGGAATGTGAGCTGGCCGAAGATTTCGCTCAGGTCAGCGTTTAGCCCTTCATTTTTCTCTCAGAATGCCGATAACGATTAAAAGGTCAGCATTTCTCTCGAGGGTAGAATGGATAATTTCCAAAAAGATATTGATGACAGGGCGAATCTCACCCTGTCGAACCGTTTTGAACTGTTGCTGTTCCGTCTTGGCACCTCTCTTAACGAAAATAAATCTGAGCTGTTTGGCATTAACGTCTTTAAGCTGCGTGAAATTGTGCCGATGCCGGAGTTCACGAAACCCGCCGGGATGAAATCACCGCTGATGGGAATGGTGAATATCCGCGATCAGGTGATCCCGGTGATCGACCTGGCCGCCGTGGCGGGCTGTAAGCCCACCACCGGGCTGAATATCCTGCTGATCACCGAATATGCGCGCAGCGTGCAGGCGTTTGCCGTGGAGTCGGTTGAGAACATCATGCGTCTGGACTGGAAGCAGGTGCACGCGGCGGAAACTGCCGTCAGCGGTCGCTACATCACCAGCATTGCGTGTCTTGACGAGAAGAGCGATACCAACGATCTGGCGATGGTGCTGGACGTTGAGCAGATCCTGTATGACATCACTCCGGCCAATCACGATCTGCACGCCACCAATCTGAAAACCACCAAATTCCATATCAAGCCGGGCGCGGTCGCCATCGTCGCGGAAGACTCCAAAGTGGCGCGATCGATGCTGGAGAAAGGCCTGCAGGCGATGGAGATCCCGGCGCAGCTGCACATCACCGGCAAAGAGGCGTGGGAGAAAATTGGGGTTCTGGCCGCACAGGCGCAGGCTGAGGGCGTGCCGATCACCGATAAGATCGCGCTGGTGCTGACCGACCTCGAAATGCCGGAGATGGACGGTTTTACGCTGACGCGCAAAATCAAAACCGACCCGGTTCTGAAAGATATTCCGGTGGTGATCCACTCTTCCCTTTCCGGCAACGCCAACGAAGACCATATTCGCAAGGTGAAGGCGGATGGCTACGTCGCGAAGTTTGAGCTGAACGAGCTGTCGTCGGTGATTGAGGAGGTGCTGGACCGCTCGATGAAGAAGATTGACGGGCCGTTGATTAGCCGTAAACAGCTGGCTTAGTCGGGTGGCGCTACGCTTACCCGACCTACAAAACCCGTAGGCCCTGCAAGCGTAGCGACGCTGGGCAATAAAAAACCCGCCGAGGCGGGTTTTTTGTTTTTACATCAGCGGCATCGCGCGCTGCACGATATCAATCAGCGGTTGCGGATAGATACCGAAGATCAGCACCAGCAGCGCGGAGATGAGTACCACGATACCACCAGCGCTGTACTGCCAGTTGCCTGGAGCATCACGATTGAGCTGCTGAGGTGCGCTCAGGTACAGGCTCACGGCCACACGCAGGTAGTAGTAGAGACCAATCGCGGAGCCGATCACCACGCCCGCGGTCAGCCACCACAGGTGCGCCTGCACACCGACGGCCAGCACATAGAACTTACCGATAAAGCCAAGCGTCATCGGAATACCGGCCAGAGAGAGCATCATCACGGTCATTACGGCGGACAGGATCGGACGGTGCCAGAACAGACCACGGTAAGAGAACAGTGAATCGGCATCCGGACCACGGTACGGGCTGGACATCAGGCTCACCACGCCGAAGGCGCCGAGGCTGCTGAACAGGTAGCCGGCCAGATAGACGCCCACGGCTTCCATCGACATCTCACCGCTCTGCAGCGCAATCAGCGCCACCATCAGGTAGCCCAGATGAGAGATAGACGAGTAGCCCAGCAGACGCTTGATGTTGGTCTGGCTCAGCGCCATCAGGTTACCGAAGATGATGGAGACGAACGCGATGATGCCCAGCACCACGCGAACCGCTTCGCTGTCACCCACCGGCGCGTACAGGAACAGACGCATCACCACCCCGAATATGGCGATTTTGCTCGCCGTCGCCAGGAAGGTCGACACCGGAGCCGGTGCACCCTGGTAGACGTCTGGCGTCCACAGGTGGAACGGGACCAGCGAGAGTTTGAAGCCAAGGCCAACAATCATCATGCCCAGACCCGCCAGCAGCAGCGGCTCATGCAGCATGCCGTCACCGAGGCTCTTGCCGAGCGCCATAAAGGAGAGGTTACCGGACTGTGCGTACACCAGCGCAATACCAAACAGCAGGAACGAGGACGCCGCCGCAGACAGGATGGTGTACTTGATGCTTGCTTCCAGCGAGCGCTTCTGGCGGAAGGCGTAACCAATCAGACCGAACAGCGGCAGAGAGATCAGCTCAATGCCGAGGAACAGCGCGGCCAGGTGGTTAGCATTCGCCAGCAGAATGCCGCCCAGCGCGGCAATCAGAACCAGCAGGTAAAACTCTTCTTTGTTGTCGTTGTAGCCTTCGAGCCACGGGTAAGCAAAGGTACAGGTTGCCAGGCTCGCCAGCAGCACCAGACCGGTGTACAGCATGGCGTAACCGTCAACGCGCATCAGCGGGGTGACGTCCATCGCCCCCCCCTGGCCAACAAACCAGAGTGAGACTAACGCGGCGTTCAGGCCGATGACCGACAGCGTGGCATTCAGGAAGTGATTGCGTCGCCACGCAATGGAGAGCATCACAACCACCACCGTCAATCCGACGATCAGCAGCGGTAGCAGCGCGATCAGTTGTTGTGGAGTTATTGTCATGGCGAATTACGGCCTTGTAGTAGAAACAGAATTAACAAACCACTGCTGGATATTGCCCATCGCGCTGTGCGAGGTATCCAGAATCGGCTGCGGGAAGAAGCCCAGCAGCACCAGCAGTACGACCAGCAGCAGGATGATGAACAGCTCACGCAGCGACATCCCCGGCAGTTCTTGTGCAGCAATTTCGCTCTTCGCTTTACCGAAGTAAGCGCGGTGCAGCATCGCCAGCGAGTACACGGAAGCGAACACCAGACCAAAGGTGGAGATCACGGTAATCACCGGTACCACTTTGAAGCTGCCGAACAGAATCATAAATTCGCCGACGAAGTTACCGGTGCCCGGCATCCCCAGAGTCGCCACCGCGAAGAACATGGAGAGCGCTGGCAGCCACTTAATTTTGCTCCACAGGCCGCCCATCATACGCATGTCGCGGGTGTGCAGACGTTCATACAGCTGGCCGCACAGGATGAAGAGGCCGGCTGCGGACAGACCGTGCGCAATCATCTGGATCACCGCCCCCTGGTACGCCAGCTGGCTGCCGGTGTAGATAGCAATCAGCACGAATCCCATGTGGGAAACGGAGGTGTAGGCAATCAGACGCTTGATGTCGTACTGGGTGAAGGCCATCCAGGCACCGTAGAAGATACCGATCACACCCAGCCACATGGCAATCGGTGCGAATTCTGCGGAGGCGTTCGGGAACAGCGGCAGAGCGAAACGCAGCAGACCGTAGGCCGCCGTTTTCAGCAAGATGCCCGCCAGGTCAACGGAACCCGCCGTTGGCGCCTGAGAGTGCGCGTCTGGCAGCCAGCCGTGCAGCGGAACCACCGGCATTTTCACCGCGAAGGCGATGAAGAAGCCCAGCATCAGCAGGTATTCTACGCCGTGAGACATTGGGGTCTTCAGCAGGTCTTCGTAGTTGAAGGTCCAGGTGCCGGTCGCGTTGTGGTGAACAAACACCAGCGCCAGAATGGCAATCAACATCACCAGACCACTCGCCTGGGTATAGATGAAGAACTTGGTTGCCGCCGTGATACGCGTTTTACCGTCGGACGCCTTGTGGCCCCACAGCGCGATCAGGAAGTACATCGGCACCAGCATCATCTCCCAGAAGAAGAAGAACAGGAACATGTCGATGGCAAGGAACACGCCGATCACGCCGCCCAGGATCCACATCAGGTTCAGGTGGAAGAAGCCCTGGTATTTTTCGATTTCTCGCCAGGAGCAAAGTACCGCCAGAACGCCGAGCAGGCCGGTCAGCACCACCATCAGCAGTGAGAGACCGTCAATCGCCAGGTGGATCGTAATGCCGAAACGCGGGATCCACGGCAGGATGAACTCAGACTGCCACTGCGGAATGCCCGCAGACTGGGTCAGTGAGTAACCGCCCTGCAACCACAGTTGCAGGCCAAGCGCGAGCGTCAATCCCATGGTGATCAGCGCGATCCAGCGCGGCATCTTCACGCCAAAGCGTTCAGTCTGCCAGCACAGGAAGCCGCCGATGAAGGGAATTAATATTAGCCAGGGTAGTAACATGGCGATTTACATTCCTTTTTAAGGCCCCCAGCAGGGGCCTGATTTTCAACGAATTCGAATAAAATTCACTTAACGATCAACGCAACACCATCAGCAGCGCCAGCACCACAACCGCACCGATGCTCATGGACGCCACATACCAGCGCAGGTAACCGTTCTCGCTGTACAGCAGGCCTTTGCCTGCAAAGCGGGAAAGGATCGCCGGGATATTCATCAGGCTGTTCAGCGGGTCGCGCTTCAGCAGCCACGCGATGCCAAGGAACGGCTTAACGAAGATCATGTCGTACAGCCAGTCGAAGCCCCACGCGTTGTACCACCAGGTGCCCAGCAGGCGGCCCGGCGCACTGTTGGCCACGGCAGTGACCAGCGTACGTTTGCCCAGCCACAGCCATGCCGCAATCAGGATGCCCGCGATAGCGACCACACCGGAGGTGATTTCAAGCGTCAGAACGCGACCGTGCTCAAGCTCGGTGGTGTCTGGCAGCACGCCCTGCAGCGGAGGCACAATCATCGCGCCAACGAAGGTGGACAGTACCAGCAGCACAATCAGCGGCAGGTGATGGGTAATCCCCTTCCCTGCGTGAGCGTGAATTTGTTCTTTACCGTGGAATACGATGAAAATCATACGGAAGGTATACAGGGAGGTCATGAACGCACCGACCAGACCCGCAACCATCAGATTGATATGACCATTCGCCATGGCACCCGCAAGGATTTCGTCCTTACTGAAGAAGCCCGCGGTGATCAGCGGCAGAGCCGCCAGCGCCGCGCCGCCCACCAGGAAGCAAACATACACCAGCGGGATGGACTTACGCAGTCCGCCCATTTTGAAGATGTTCTGCTCGTGATGGCAGGCCAGAATCACTGAACCGGATGAGAGGAACAGCAGCGCTTTAAAGAACGCGTGCGTCATCAGGTGGAAAATGGCCGCGTCCCACGCCTGAACGCCCAGCGCGAGGAACATGTAACCAATCTGGCTCATGGTGGAGTACGCGAGAACGCGCTTGATGTCGGTCTGCACCAGCGCGGCAAAGCCTGCCAGCACCAGCGTGACCGCACCGACGATACCCACCAGGTGCAGAATTTCCGGAGTCATCAGGAACAGGCCATGGGTACGCGCAATCAGGTACACACCGGCGGTAACCATGGTCGCAGCGTGGATCAGCGCGGAGACAGGGGTTGGACCCGCCATCGCGTCGGCCAGCCATGTCTGCAACGGCAGCTGCGCGGATTTACCCACGGCACCACCCAGCAGCATCAGCGTTGCCCACCACAGCATGTTGTTGCCTGCGGCGAAGTGCGCTGGCGCCAGTTCAACCATTTCGCGGAAGTTCAGCGTGCCCAGTTCGTTGTAAAGAATGAACAGCGCGAAAGCGAGGAAGACGTCACCCACGCGGGTCACGACGAACGCTTTCATGGCCGCTGCGCCATTCTTCGGATCGGTATAGTAGAAACCGATCAGCAGGTAAGAGCACAGACCCACGCCTTCCCAGCCCAGATACATCAGCAGCAGGTTATCGGCCAGCACCAGAACCACCATGCTGGCGATAAACAGGTTGGTGTAGGCGAAGAAGCGGGAGTAACCCTCTTCACCGCGCATATACCAGGAGGCGAACATGTGGATCAGGAAGCCGACGCCGGTCACCACGGAGAGCATGGTCAGGGAGAGACCATCCAGCACCAGGTTGAAACCGATGTTGAAATCACCGACCGACATCCAGGTCCACAGCGGCACGCTGAAAGGCTGACGCCCGTTGTTAAAGAAGTCGATACCCGCATACGCTGTCACCAGCGCAGCCAGGCCAACAGAGCCCATGCCGACGGTTGCAGACAGATTCTCAGACCAGCGGCCACGAGAAAACGCCAGCAGCACGAAGCCAATCAGCGGAAAAATAATGGTTAAGGCAAGCATGTTCATCCACGCAACTCACTTACTGAATCGATGTTCAGATTCTGGCGGCGACGATGGAGCTGCAGCAACAGCGCCAGGCCAATACTCGCTTCGGCAGCCGCAAGGCTGATGGCGAGAATGTACATCACCTGACCATCGGTCTGGCCCCAGTAGCTTCCGGCGACCACGAAGGCCAGCGCGGAGGCGTTAATCATGATTTCCAGCCCGATCAGCATAAACAGCAGATTGCGGCGGATAACCAGACCAGTCAGACCCAGAACGAATAAAATCGCAGCGAGGATCAGTCCATGTGTTAAGGGGATCATGCGCGCTCCTCCGTTTTTCTTTTCGCGCGGTCGTCAGTGCGGTTGCTCAGCACCTCGCCAGCACGCTCTTCGCGGCCAACGTGGAAGGCCACAACCAGACCTGCCAGCAGCAGCATGGAGGCCAGTTCAACCGCCAGAACGTATGGGCCAAAGAGCGTAATACCGACCTCTTTAGCGCCGATCGGCGTGCCGTCGATGCCCTGATCGTTAACACCCAGAATGGCGTACACGATCACCACCAGCATGATGGCCGACAAAATTGCCGGGCCGATCCACACCTGCGGTTTTAACCACTGACGTTCCTGCTCGATTTCAGAGCCGCCCAGGTTCAGCATCATCACGACGAACACGAACAGCACCATGATGGCCCCGGCGTAGACGATGATTTCCAGCGCACCGGCGAAGTGCGCGCCCAGTGCGAAGAACACCCCGGAAATAGCCAGCAGCGAAATGATTAAGTACAGCAGCGCATGCACCGGATTGGTGTGCGTAATCACTCGCAGCGTAGCCAGGATGGCGATAAGGCCACAGATATAAAAAGCGAATTCCATTGCCCTCTCCTTACGGTAACAGGCTCTTGACGTCGATAGGCTTGGCTTCGTTCTCCGCTTCGCCCTTATCTTTGCCGTCGATTGCCATACCCGCCATCCGGTAGAAGTTATATTCCGGGTATTTGCCCGGACCGGAAATCAGCAGATCCTCTTTCTCGTACACCAGGTCCTGACGCTTGTACTCACCCAATTCGAAGTCTGGGGTGAGCTGAATCGCCGTGGTTGGGCACGCTTCTTCACACAGACCGCAGAAAATGCAGCGTGAGAAGTTGATGCGGAAGAACTCAGGGTACCAGCGGCCGTCTACCGTCTCGGCTTTCTGCAGAGAGATACAGCCAACCGGGCACGCTACCGCACACAGGTTACAGGCAACGCAGCGCTCGGAACCGTCCGGGTCGCGCGTCAGCACGATACGGCCACGGTAGCGCGGCGGCAGATATACCGGCTCTTCCGGGTACATCCGGGTTTCGCGTTTGGCAAACGCGTGCAGGCCGATCATCCAGATACTGCGTACCTGGGTACCGAAGCCTACCAGTAATTCTTTTAAGGTCATGGTCTATTGCCCCTTATGGCTGCTGCCAGAGAATGACAGCGGCCGTTACCAACAAGTTGACGAGCGTCAGCGGCAGGCACACTTTCCAGCCGAAGGACATTACCTGGTCATAACGCGGACGCGGTAACGCTGCGCGAATCAAAATGAACATCATCATGAAGAACGCGGTTTTCAGCGCGAACCAGATGAACGGCGGTAAGAACGGGCCATGCCAGCCACCGAAGAACAGCGTTACCATCAACGCGGAAATGGTGACGATACCGATGTACTCGCCCACGAAGAACAGACCGAATTTCATACCGGAATATTCGATGTGGTAACCGTCGGCCAGTTCCTGTTCGGCTTCTGGCTGGTCAAACGGGTGACGGTGACACACCGCCACGCCCGCGATGGCAAAGGTAATAAACCCAAAGAACTGCGGAATCACGTTCCAGATGTCGGCCTGGTTGTTGACGATGTCGGTCATGTTGAATGAACCGGCCTGCGCCACTACGCCCATCAGGGAGAGACCCAGGAACACTTCGTAGCTCAGCGTCTGCGCAGACGCACGCATCGCACCCAGCAGCGAGTATTTGTTGTTACTGGACCAGCCTGCGAACAGGACCGCGTAAACCGCGAGACCTGCCATCATCAGGAAGAACAGAATGCCGATGTTCAGGTCAGCGACCACCCAGGTCGGGCTGACCGGAACGATAGCAAACGCCAGCAGCAGCGAGGTGAAGGCGATCATCGGTGCCAGAGTAAAGATCACGCGATCCGAGAAGCGCGGGATCCAGTCCTCTTTAAAGAACATCTTGATCATGTCCGCGACCAGCTGGAGTGAACCACCCCAGCCCACGCGGTTCGGTCCGTAACGGTTCTGGAACAGACCGAGCAGACGACGTTCACCAAAGCTCATGAACGCGCCGCAGGTGACCACCACCAGCAGGATAACAATCGCTTTCAGAATGCTCAGCAGGATGTCGATAAGATCCGGCGTTAACCAACTCATGCTTTTGCCTCCTGCAGATTATCAAGACGCGCACCCGCCAGAACCGGCGCGATGCCAGGCATACCCATCGGCAGACCGACCTGCCCTGCTGTCAGACTTTCAGAAATAATCAGCGGCAGGCTGATGGTCTGGCCGTCATAGCTAAAGGCAATGTTCGCGCCCGCGTTAACGCCAAGCTTCGCGGCGTCCGCCGGGTTGAGCTTGATGTACGGCTGCGGCATGCGGGTCTGGAAGACCGGTGAACGCTGGGACAGCTCGTCGCTACCGAACAGGTGGTAGTACGGGGCAATACGCCAGCTACCGTCCTGCGCCTGGAAACTCGCCGGTACGGTGGTGAAGAAGTCCAGACCGGTTTCGGAGGCTTCAATCAGACGCACGCCCGGATCGCCGTGGCGCAGGGAGCCGCCCACTTCAGCCTGGAACTTGTTCCATGCCTGCGGGGAGTTCCAGCCCGGTGCCCATGCGAACGGGATTTGCGAACGCGGCGCAGACGGCTGGTTGTTCCCTTCCATGGAGAAGGCGAACATGGTGTCTTTATCCTGCGGCTGGCGCGGTTCGTGCACGCTGATATTGGCGCGCATTGCGGTACGGCCGCTGTAACGGTGCGGTTCACGCGCCAGTTTCTGGCCGCGAATACGGAAGCTCGCTTCAGGCGCGGCATCTTTAATGCCCGCCAGCTGAGGCAGTTTTTCGACTACCGCATCGATAACGTGGTCGAGCTGCGTCCAGTCCACTTCACGGCTCTGCACGGTGCTGTGCAGGGAGTGCAGCCAGCGCCAGCTTTCCAGCATCACGGTGTTGCTGTCGTAGTACGCCGGGTCATAAACCTGGAAGAAACGCTGTGCGCGGCCTTCGTTGTTGATAACGGTACCGTCGCTTTCTGCGAAGCTTGCCGCAGAGAGCACCAGGTGCGCTTTGTCCATAATCGCGGTGCGCTGATGGTCAATCACCATCACCAGCGGCGCTTTGGAGAGCGCGGCGTCAACGCGAGCGGCAGACGCATGACGATGCAGGTCGTTTTCCAGCACCACCACGGCGTCAGCGGCACCGGATTCCAGTTCGCTTAACGCAGCTTCCAGCGAGCCGCCGCCAATCATGCCCAGACCGATGCTGTTCACCGCACGGGCAATCATGGTCACGCCAACGTCAGCACCGCGGCCTTTCAGAGCTTTAGCCACGTTGGCTGCTGCCTGAATGATCTCTGCGCTACCGGCGTTGGTACCGGAAATAATCAGCGGTTTCTTCGCACCGGCCAGGGCCTGAACAATCACGTCAACCTTGTTTTGCAGGTCGCGATCCAGCTCAACGGCCGGTGAGTTGTTGTCCAGCGCGTGGGCAATGGCAAAGCCGAGGCGCGCCTGATCTTCAACCGGTGCGCAGTAGGTCCACGCCGCGATATCGTCCAGACGGGTATTGTCGACGTTGGTCACAAACAGAGGATGCTTCGCGCGCTGGCCGATGTTCAGGATCGCCGCAATCTGCCAGTCAGCCACTTTTTGCGCCGCTGCCATTTCACGTGCTTTCCCCTTCACCGCCTGACGAACCGCCAGAGCCGCGCGTGCGCCGGTCTGCGTCAGGTCTTCACCCAGCACCAGAACCGCATCATAGGATTCAATTTCGCGCAGCGCAGGGGTATGGATACCGCCTTCACGCAGCACTTTCAGTACCAGCTGCAGACGTTCCTGCTCGCCCTGGGCGATGCCGGTATAGAAGTTTTCCGCCCCGACCAGCTCGCGCAGCGCGAAGTTGCTTTCGATGCTGGCACGCGGGGAGCCGATACCAATCACTTTCTTCGACTGGCGCAGAATATCTGCCGCGCCCTGCATCGCCTGTTCAGCGTTCAGGGTAATGAAGTCGTCGCCACGGCGCTGAACCGGCTGACGCGGACGGTCCTTCAGGTTCACATAGCCATAGCCGAAACGACCGCGGTCGCACAGGAAGTAGTGGTTAACGGTACCGTTGTAGCGGTTTTCGATACGACGCAGTTCGCCGTAGCGCTCACCCGGGCTGGTGTTACAGCCGAGAGAACATTGCTGGCAGATGCTTGGCGCAAACTGCATGTCCCATTTACGGTTGTAACGCTCGGAGTGGGTTTTATCGGTGAAGACGCCGGTCGGGCAGATTTCTACCAGGTTACCGGAGAATTCGCTTTCCAGTACGCCGTCTTCCGGACGACCGAAGTAGACGTTGTCATGCGCGCCATACACGCCCAGATCCTGACCGTCTGCATAGTCTTTGTAGTAACGCACGCAGCGGTAGCAGGCGATGCAGCGGTTCATTTCGTGAGAGATGAACGGCCCCAGATCCTGGTTACGGTGGGTACGCTTGGTAAAGCGATAGCGACGGAAGCTGTGACCGGTCATCACGGTCATATCCTGAAGGTGGCAGTTACCGCCCTCTTCACAGACCGGACAGTCGTGCGGGTGGTTGGTCATCAACCATTCCACAACGCTTTCACGGAACTGTTTCGCTTCTTCGTCATCAATCGAAATAAAGGTGCCTTCGGTGGCTGGCGTCATACAGGACATCACCAGGCGACCACGCGTGTCTTCCGCGTTTTGATATTGCTTCACCGCACACTGGCGGCAAGCACCGACGCTGCCCAGCGCCGGATGCCAGCAAAAGTACGGAATATCGAGGCCAAGAGACAGACAAGCTTCCAGCAGGTTGTCCGCCCCGTTGACTTCGTATTCTTTGCCGTCTACATGAATCGTAGCCATTAGCATGCTTCCAGTTGGCTCGGTCGAAACCGAGCGTTAATCAAAATTCTTGTCGTTACCAGCGCGCTTTAAGCAGGTTCGGCTGAATCCCATTAATCGCATGGGTATTGCTGAACGGCTGCTTGATGCCTGCTTCGAACTCGTCGCGGAAATATTTGATCGCGCTCTGCAGAGGTTCGACGGCACCCGGTGCGTGGGCACAGAAGGTTTTACCCGGGCCTAAGAATCGACACAGTTGCTCAAGTGTCTCGATATCGCCAGGCTGGCCTTCGCCACGTTCGATTGCACGCAGGATCTTCACGCTCCACGGCAGACCATCACGGCACGGTGTGCACCAGCCGCAGGACTCACGGGCGAAGAACTCTTCCAGGTTACGCACCAGCGAGACCATGCCGATCTCGTGGTCGACGGCCATCGCCAGCGCCGTACCCAGACGGCTGCCTGCTTTACCAATGCTTTCGAATTCCATCGGCAGGTCAAGGTGGGCTTCGGTCAGGAAGTCTGTCCCTGCCCCACCCGGCTGCCAGGCTTTGAATTTCAGGCCATCGCGCATGCCGCCCGCGTAGTCTTCAAGAATTTCACGTGCGGTGGTACCGAACGGCAGTTCCCAGACGCCAGGATTTTTCACGCGACCGGAGAAGCCCATCAGCTTGGTACCGGCATCTTTGCTTGAAGAGATGCCCTGATACCACTCCACGCCGTTCGCGAGGATAGCCGGAACGTTGCACAGGGTTTCGACGTTGTTCACACAGGTCGGTTTACCCCACACGCCGGAGCTTGCCGGGAACGGTGGCTTGGAACGCGGGTTCGCACGGCGGCCTTCCAGGGAGTTAATCAGCGCGGTCTCTTCACCGCAGATATAACGCCCGGCACCGGTGTGCACGAACAGTTCGAAGTCAAACCCGGTGCCCAGAATGTTTTTGCCCAGCAGGCCCGCTTCGGTGGCTTCGGCAATCGCGCGACGCAGGTTTTCTGCCGCTTCGATGTACTCACCGCGCAGGAAGATGTAGCCACGGTACGCTTTCAGCGCGAACGCGGAGATCAGCATGCCTTCCACCAGCAGGTGCGGCAGCTGCTCCATCAGCAGGCGGTCTTTATAGGTACCCGGCTCCATTTCATCGGCGTTACACAGCAGGTAACGGATGTTCATGGATTCGTCTTTTGGCATCAGGCTCCACTTCAGACCGGTGGAGAAGCCCGCGCCGCCGCGGCCTTTCAGGCCAGACTCTTTTACCGCGTTAACGATGTCGTCCGGCGCCATGCCGCCAAGGGCTTTACGCGCACCGGCATAGCCGTTTTTGCTCTGATATTCGTCGAGCCATACCGGCTGTTTGTCATCACGCAGACGCCAGGTCAGTGGATGCGTCTCAGCAGTACGAATTACAGTTTTCATTTGTACTGCTCCAGCAGGTCAGGAATCGCTTCCGGCGTCAGATGGCTGTGAGTGTCCTCATCAATCATCATGGTCGGCCCCTTGTCGCAGTTACCCAGGCAGCAGGTTGGCAGCAGAGTAAAGCGCCCATCGAACGTGGTCTGGCCCGGCTTGATATTGAGCTTCTTCTCAATCGCAGCCTGAATGCCCTGATAACCGGTGATGTGGCAGACCACGCTGTCACAGTAGCGGATCACATGGCGGCCTACCGGCTGACGGAAGATCTGGCTGTAGAACGTGGCTACGCCTTCTACGTCACTTGCCGGAATACCCAGCACTTTCGCGATCGCATAGATCGCCCCGTCCGGCACCCAACCACGCTGTTTCTGTACGATTTTCAGCGCTTCAATGGACGCCGCACGCGGGTCTTCGTAGTGGTGCATCTCGTGCTCAATGGCGGCACGCTCTGCTTCACTCAGCTCAAAAGCCTCGGTTTGTGGTTGTTGATTCTCGTGCATAATTAGCGGTCCACATCTGACATAACAAAATCGATACTACCCAGATACACAATCAGGTCGGAGACCAGACTGCCGCGGATGGCGGACGGGATCTGCTGCAGGTGCGCAAAGCTCGGCGTACGCACGCGGGTACGGTAGCTCATTGTGCTGCCGTCACTGGTCAGGTAGTAACTGTTAATACCCTTGGTCGCTTCAATCATCTGGAAGGATTCTTGTGCCGGCATGACCGGGCCCCAGGAAACCTGCAGGAAGTGGGTGATCAGGGTTTCGATATGTTGCAGCGTGCGCTCTTTCGGTGGCGGCGTGGTCAGCGGGTGATCCGCCTTGAACGGGCCTTCCGGCATGTTGTTGAGGCACTGCTCAAGGATGCGCAGACTCTGGCGCAGCTCTTCCACTTTCAGCATCACGCGGGTGTAGCAGTCGGAAACGCCGCCGCCCACCGGGACTTCAAAGTCGAAGTTCTCGTAGCCAGAGTAAGGACGGGCTTTACGCACGTCGAAATCAATACCGGTCGCGCGCAGACCTGCACCTGTTGTCCCCCACTCCAGCGCCTCTTTGGCGCCATAGGCAGCAACGCCCTGGGAACGCCCTTTCAGGATGGTGTTACGCAGCGCGGCTTTCTCGTAAGAGGCCAGACGTTTCGGCATCCAGTCGAGGAATTCACGCAGCAGACGGTCCCAGCCGCGCGGCAGATCGTGTGCCACACCGCCGATACGGAACCAAGCCGGGTGCATACGGAAACCGGTAATGGCTTCTACCAGATCGTAGATTTTCTGACGATCGGTAAAGGCGAAGAAGACCGGGGTCATTGCGCCGACGTCCTGAATGAACGTGGAGATGTACAGCAGGTGGCTGTTGATACGGAACAGTTCTGACAGCATGACGCGAATCACGTTAACGCGATCCGGCACGGTAATGCCTGCCAGTTTCTCAACGGCCAGCACGTATGGCATTTCGTTGACGCAGCCGCCGAGGTACTCGATACGGTCAGTATACGGAATGTAGCTGTGCCAGGACTGACGCTCGCCCATCTTTTCAGCACCACGGTGGTGGTAGCCGATGTCTGGCACGCAGTCGACAATCTCTTCGCCGTCGAGCTGAAGAATAATACGGAAAGCACCGTGCGCAGACGGGTGGTTCGGACCGAGGTTGAGGAACATGAAGTCCTCGTTGTCGGTACCGCGCTTCATGCCCCAGTCTTCCGGTTTGAAGGTCAGCGCTTCCATCTCCAGATCCTGCTTGGCTTTGGTCAGCTCAAACGGATCGAATTCGGTAGCACGTGCCGGGTAGTCTTTACGCAGCGGGTGGCCGGTCCAGGTCTGCGGCATCATGATGCGCGTCAGGTGTGGGTGACCGTCGAAGGTCATCCCGAACATTTCCCAGGTTTCACGCTCGTACCAGTTGGCGTTCGGGAAAAGTTTGGTGATCGTCGGCAGATGCATGTCGTTTTCAGACAATGCCACCTTGAGCATGATATCCGTATTACGGTCTATTGAGATCAGGTGGTAGAAAACGGAAAAATCCGCAGCAGGGAGACCCTGGCGGTGCGTTCTGAGACGTTCATCCATGCCGTGTAAGTCAAACAGCATGACGTATGGTTTTGGCAATTTCTTGAGGAAATCGACAACTTCCAGCAATTGTTCACGCTTCACCCAAACAACGGGTACCCCGGTGCGGGTAGCCTGAACAGTAAAGGCATCCGGCCCAAAACGGTTGCGCAGTTCGCCAATGACTGGGTCATCCAGATGATCCCGGGTCTGCCAGGCGGCTTCTTGCGCGGTTAAGTCGGTCATATTGTTCACCATTGCAAATGGTCCGTGGTGACTGTTGAGCCTGGCTTCGCGCTATTTGAGTAGTGATATGCGAAGGTGTTCTCCAGGCCTACAGGCGCAAATTAAATTTCGTCAGGCGTACGCAGATTGGTGACGGCAATACGTTCACCACGTTTACGCTCGCGCTCAGACTGCATGTTCGCGCGATACACACCCTGATCGCCAACGACCCACGACAGTGGGCGACGTTCTTTACCGATGGACTCCTGCAGCAGCATCAGCGCCTGCATGTAGGCTTCCGGACGAGGCGGACAACCCGGGATGTACACATCCACTGGGATAAATTTATCTACGCCCTGTACGACGGAATAGATGTCGTACATACCGCCAGAGTTAGCACATGCGCCCATGGAGATAACCCATTTTGGCTCCAGCATCTGGTCATAAAGACGCTGAATAACAGGTGCCATCTTGGTAAAGCAGGTACCGGCCACCACCATCAGGTCAGCCTGACGTGGGGAAGCACGCAGTACCTCTGCCCCAAAACGCGCAACGTCATGCACCGCAGTGAATGACGTCACCATTTCAACGTAGCAGCAAGAAAGGCCAAAGTTGTAAGGCCAGATGGAGTTCTTACGACCCCAGTTGACCATATCGTGCATGGCATGTTCGAGTTTGCCCATGTACACGCTTTTATTGACTTCTTGCTCCAGGGGGTCGGTTACGATCTCCTGTTTTTGCAGGGGGTAACGGTCATTCTCACCGTTAGGATCTATGCGGGTGAGCGTATAATCCATCTTATTGCCTCGCTGTTACTGCTGACGATTAGAGATACTGTTTTCCGGGTTGATGTGTTCACGACGTGAACGCGCAGGCGTCCAGTCAAGCGCGCCAATACGCACCAGATAAACCAGACCGGCCAGTAACACTAAAATGAAAATTGCGGCCTCGACAAAGCCCACCCAACCACTTTCGCGAATGGAGGTAGACCACGCGAAGAGGTAAAGCGCTTCCACGTCGAAGATGACGAAGAACATGGCTACCAGGTAGAACTTGGCAGACAGGCGTAAGCGAGCGGTACCTACTGAATCAATACCTGATTCGAAAGGTGTGTTTTTGTGCCTTGCACGGGCGCGACCGCCCAGGAACCAGCCGCCGACTAACATCAGGCAGCACAGGCCAATGGCTACAATAAGAAAGATTGCGAATGCCCAGTGATGAGCGATGACTTCTGTGGATGTTGACATACTCATTGCTTACTCATCAAAAGTGATACCAACGACACTGCTCTTGCTGGCAGATGGGCATCACATCGATTCATGGGGAGGAACAAATAACCTTACACTAACTGTCAGAAATGAGACGTAGACAGCAAAATGATGGGGTTTTTTACTCCTTTCTATAACCTATTGTCAACTTTAACAAAGGTTTCTTCACATTAAATTACATCGAGCGATTCTCATTAACATTTGGTGCCCTTTAACCCTGGTGGGTACATGACTTTCCGTCAAATGTATGTTGTTGAATCGTGTCCGTTTCGGAAGTAAAAAAAATAACCCTCCTATTTTGACAGGATTTGCCAACGATTCCTCCCCCCAAATAGGAGTATTTTCTTGATCTGCGACACGCTTTTGTTAATTCAACCTGGAAAACGGCAACATATTTCCTGTTTTTTTAACATAGGGGGGATATGGATGAAGTTAGAACGGAAAACGGATGAGTTTTAATCAAAAGCATTTAGCTTATTGATAAATAGAGGGTATCCCGGAAATCCACGCGGCATACGCGGGTATTATTGCTAAAAAAAAGCCACTGCATGTGAAAATCACACGAGTGGCTTTTTTTTACACTTACATTTTGTTACCAGAATTTTGAGCGGGCGATCACTCAAAATCCCCTTCAACGATCAGGGAATCATCCCCCCCTTCGGAGGTAACGCGCTCGAACTGCCACGGGTTATGGTAGTTTTCCATCGCCTCGAACACCACCTTTGCCAGCTCGTTATGGCTGGACGAATTGTGGCAGAGCAGATATTCCGTATCCGGCAGCGCAGGCAGGCCATCAGATTTTCCCAGAACGCGCAGATCGGGGCTCATCATTTCTACCGGGCGGGCGGTGACACCTAGACCGGCTTTCACGGCGGCACGCACCGCTGGCAGCGTCGACGCCACATACGCCAGACGCCACGGAATATTGGCCTCATTCAGCGCCGTCAGCACCATATCGCGGAACGGGCTCGGGTCATCCAGTAACACCAGCGGCACCGGCTCGCCTTTTTGCAGCACGTATTCGGCCGCGCAATACCAGTGCGTAGGTGATGTACGCAGCGTCAGGCAATCAAACTGCCCGGGACGATGCGTGGTGACCACCAGGTCGACTTTATTCTCATTTAACATCTCAACCATAAAAGCATTACGCTTTACGCTAACGTCCAGCGCAAGCTTCGGATAAACCGAACTGATGCGATTGAGAAGAAACGGCAATATAGTATCCGCCGACTCATCAGATGCACCTAACGTTAGCACGCCCTGAAGGTTGCTAAACATTAATGACATACATGCTTCATCATTAAAGCGAAGAATTTTCCTGGCATAACCCAGAAGCTGAATACCGTGTTCCGTTAAGAGCTTATTACGCCCGTGGCGGGCAAATAGCTCTTTACCAACCAGTTGCTCCAGCCGCTGCATTTGCTGGCTGACGGCGGACTGAGTTCGGCAAACGGCGGCAGCAGCTGCTGCAAAAGTGTTGAGATCGGCGACCGCAACAAACGTTCTCAGCAGATCGAGGTCGAGATTCATTATCGGACGATTTGCATTTATCATATCTATTCACTTTCAGGTTGCTCGTGCGGAGCTGCCCGGGTTGAAGCTGTGTGTGTACAGTTAAGCAATTCCCTCTGAAGATTTTCCCTCGCATCCCGGCCCGGCAGACTGCCTGACAGATAGTTATTGTGCTGCTTTATATCAACAGTCAGAAAGCACGTTTCATGACGTTATTTTTATTCTCTTAAACGTTCAGGATATTTAGATGTTCGCAGGTTTATGTAAATTACATTAAAGGTATAACACCTTTTCTGCCATCTGTATCGCAGCGCTGTCAACGTAGCAGGAGATGTGCGACACATTCCAGCCAGAGATAACTCTAACAATAACAATCAATTAATTCAGAAAACCAGTGTCAGATATACAAAAAACGTGCATCTGTCCTCTGCTTTCCTTGAAGACATCTTAACCCAAATCCACTTTATTTATAAGTCTTATTGCAATATTAAGGATTAAAGAAGAATGTTAAGCTTCTAAACTAATTTTATTAAAATTAACTAAAGTTGCATTTTATAGGTTAATAATAAATAAATTTTAATTTAGATTAAGACTATTCATTAATGGCACTTAACATTAATTTCACATGAGTAACTTTTATCCACAGTATGCTATTACAGAAACAGGCATCAAGCATTCAGGTTTTACGAAAAGTCACTCAGGGTGATTGCCACCTCTGTCCAGCTTACCACTTATTTTTAACAGCACATTATACAGTATTTTGGCAAATGGATAGCACATTTAACCTAACCTCTCGCTAAGCGCGCAACTTTAAGACAGTGAAAAAGTGTACGCGCAGCGAAAAAGATTCATCAATAATTTGCTCCGGGCACAAAATCTTCTCCTGCACACCCTTCAAAACGAAGCGAGGGGGGAGTACATTATTCCGTGCTGACTTCCACGGCAGGGAGCGGCAATAATAGCGAAAAGGTTAAAGGTTCATGTCCCCTATCGAAAAATCCAGCAAGCTAGATAACGTCTGTTATGACATCCGCGGCCCGGTTCTGAAAGAGGCAAAACGCCTTGAAGAAGAAGGCAACAAGGTTCTGAAACTCAACATTGGTAACCCTGCGCCATTTGGTTTTGAAGCGCCGGATGAAATTCTGGTTGATGTGATCCGCAACCTTCCGACTGCACAAGGCTATTGCGATTCAAAAGGACTTTACTCCGCACGTAAAGCCATTATGCAGCACTACCAGGCACGCGGTATGCGTGATGTTACCGTTGAAGATATCTATATCGGCAACGGCGTCTCCGAACTGATTGTGCAGGCAATGCAGGCCCTGCTGAACAGCGGGGACGAAATGCTGGTACCCGCGCCGGACTATCCGCTGTGGACGGCTGCCGTATCACTGTCCAGCGGTAAAGCAGTGCATTATCTGTGCGACGAATCCTCCGACTGGTTCCCGGACCTGGATGATATACGCGCAAAAATTACGCCCCGCACGCGCGGTATCGTCATTATTAACCCCAACAACCCGACGGGCGCGGTTTACTCAAAAGAGCTGCTGATGGAGATCGTCGAGCTGGCCCGCCAGCACAACCTGATCATCTTTGCAGACGAAATTTACGACAAGATCCTCTACGACGCGGCGCAGCACCATTCCATCGCCGCGCTGGCCCCGGACCTGCTGACCGTCACCTTTAACGGCCTGTCCAAAACCTACCGCGTGGCTGGTTTCCGCCAGGGCTGGATGGTGTTAAACGGTCCGAAAAAGCACGCCAAAGGTTATATTGAAGGGCTGGAGATGCTGGCCTCCATGCGTTTATGCGCCAACGTGCCGGCGCAGCACGCGATCCAGACCGCGCTCGGCGGCTATCAGAGCATCAGCGAGTTTATCGTGCCCGGTGGACGCCTGTACGAACAGCGTAACCGCGCGTGGGAGCTGATTAACGATATTCCGGGCGTCTCCTGCGTGAAGCCGAACGGGGCGCTCTATATGTTCCCGAAAATTGACGCAAAGCGTTTCAATATCCACGACGACCAGAAAATGGTGCTCGATTTCCTGCTGCAGGAAAAAGTGCTGCTGGTCCAGGGCACGGCGTTTAACTGGCCGTGGCCGGATCACGTGCGTATCGTGACGCTGCCGCGCGAAGATGACCTGGAAATGGCCATCAGCCGTTTCGGCCGCTTCCTCTCCGGATACCATCAGTAACGTTGCCTTTCTGCCGGGTGGCGCTGCGCTCACCCGGCCTGCAAAACCCGCAAATTTGCATCTTGCCTCCCCTCCCCGCACAATGAACGCCTGTCGCAGTGAAGACAAAAGGTAACCTATGAGTCAGAGTCATTTCTTTGCCCACCTCTCCCGCCTGAAACTCATCAACCGCTGGCCGCTGATGCGCAATGTCCGCACGGAAAATGTGTCAGAGCACAGCCTGCAGGTTGCGATGGTCGCTCACGCGCTTGCCGCCATTAAAAACCGCAAATTCAACGGTCAGGTCAATCCAGAGCGCATCGCCCTGCTGGCGATGTACCACGATGCGTCAGAAGTGCTCACCGGCGACCTGCCTACGCCGGTGAAATATTTCAACTCGCAAATTGCGCAGGAATATAAGGCCATTGAGAAAATTGCCCAGCAGAAGCTGATTGAGATGGTGCCCGAAGAACTGCGTGATATCTTCGAGCCGCTTATCAACGAGCATCAGTACACGGAAGATGAAAAGTCGCTGGTCAAACAGGCCGACGCGCTGTGTGCCTATCTGAAGTGTCTCGAAGAGTTGTCCGCAGGGAATAATGAATTCTTGCTGGCGAAAACGCGCCTGGAAAAAACGCTGGAATCCCGCCGCAGCGAAGAGATGGATTACTTTATGCAGGTGTTTGTACCGAGCTTCCATTTATCGCTGGATGAGATTAGCCAGGATTCTCCCCTCTGATTTTCGCCCAGCGGCGCTGCGCTAACAGGGCCTACGGGCTTGTAGGCCGGGTAAGGCGCAGCCGCCACCCGGCAAAATGCTCAGAACGGAAACAGTACCGGTATCAATACCACGCACACCACCATCACCAGCACGGTGAACGGCACGCCCAGCTTCACGAAATCGCTGAATCGATAGTTCCCCGGTCCCAGCACCAGCGTGTTTACCGGTGAAGAGACCGGCGTCATAAATGCCGCGGAAGCGGCCATCGCCACCATCATCGCAAACGGATACGGCGATACGCCCATGGACTTCGCCATCGCCAGGGCGATAGGTGCCATCAGTACCGCCGTCGCGGTGTTCGAGATAAACAGGCCGATGGTGGCGCACATGATAAACAGGCAGACCATCATCATGTACGGCCCATACCCTCCGCCCACGTCCATTAAGCCTTTAACGATCAGGTCTACCCCGCCGGTTTTTTGCAGCGCCAGGGCGAAGGGCATCATCCCGACAATGAGAATGATGCTCGGCCAGTGAATGGCCTTATAGGCGCTTTCGGCGTCAATGCAGCGGAATTTACCCATCAACAGGCAGGCGATGATTGCGGCGACCGGATTGGGGATCTCATCGGTCAGCATCAGCGCCACCATCAATACCAGGCAAAAAATCGCATGGGGCGCCTGGCTGTGGGCCGGGGAGGCGTCGCTCTCCTCAACGGGCATGTTGAGCACCACAAAATCACGCCCTTTTTGCCCGAGCTGGCTAATCAGCTTCCAGTTACCGACGACGAGAAAAATATCGCCCAGCAGGATCGGCTCATCCACCACCGCCCCTTCCATCGCCACGCCATCGCGCTTCAGCCCCACGACGTTCAGGCCGTAGCGGGTGCGGAACCCCATCTCCCGCACGGTTTTACCCAGCAGTTCCGACTCCGGGATCAGTGACACCTCGGCCATGCCGACATCCAGCGCCTGATCGGAGAAATACTCCCCGCGCAGCACCATCGGCTCCAGCAGCTGTTCGCTGCAGAACTCGCGCAGGTCCACATCCGCGGTGGACATATCAATCAGCAGGACGTCACGCGCGCGGAATTCCGACACCCCGTTGACGTTGACGATCACCCGGCGAAACCGTCGCCAGCGCTCTACGCCGATCACATTCGCGCCATAGCGCTCACGCAGCTTCAGGTCATCCAGCCGCTGCCCCACCATCGGCGAGCCGGGCCGGATCGCCAGACGGCGCGCGCGCCCGGTAAGGCGGTACTCCTTAATCAGATCGCGGAAGGTGCGTCGCTTCCATCCTTCTTGATTTTTGTCCTGTTTTTCACCTTTCAGGGCAAAACGGGTCAGCAGCATGTAGACCACGCCCATGACCAGAATGACCAGCCCAAGCGGGGTGACGCTGAAAAAGCTAAAGCCCTCAAATCCTTCCCGGATCAGTTCGCTGTTGACGACCAGATTCGGCGGCGTGGCCACCAGGGTCATCATGCCGCTGATAAGCCCGGCAAAGCTCAGGGGCATCATCAGGCGCGACGGCGAGCTCTGCATCCGCATGGAAACGCTCAACACCACCGGGATAAAGATGGCGACCACGCCCGTGGAGCTCATAAACGCCCCCAGCCCGGCGACGGTCACCATCAGGTAGATCAGCATCTTGGTTTCGCTGCTGCCCGCCACTTTTACCAGCCACGCCCCCATAATGGTCGCTACGCCGGTGCGCACCAGACCATCCCCGATGATAAACAGGGCGGCAATCAGGATAACGTTGGGATCGCTAAATCCGGAGAAGGCTTCCGGCAGCGTCAGCGTTCCGCTGAGCACAAATGCGACGATAACAAACAGGGCGACGGCGTCCATGCGAACCTTGCCCGTGGCAAAAAGAATGATGGCGATTAAAAGCAGGCTCAGGACCCAAATCAGTTCACCGTTCACAACCTATCCTTGTCAGTGGAAGATGAGAAATTTTGCCATAAAAAAGCCCCAGCAATGTGGGGCCATATCATGGGATTACATTTTTAGCGAGACGGTTACAACTCCGTCAGAGGCTTTTGAAACAGACAGTGCCGTCAGTGAATCCAGCACCAGGTCTGCCTCGTCCAGGCGGGGAGATTCCGCCGGAACGTTAACGGCGATGACGTGGCTTCCTGCGTTCAGCCCGGCCAGTACGCCAGCCGCCGCATCTTCGACCACCACGCACTCTGCAGGGTCCAGGCCCAGCAGTTCAGCGCCCAGTAAAAATGCGTCAGGCTCCGGTTTACCCCGCTTCACGCGCTCCGCCGTGATAAACACGTCCGGCGTCGGCAACCCTGCAGCCTTGTGCCGGGCGTGGGCCACCGGCACGGAACCGGAGGTGACAATAGCCCACGGGATCTGCGCCTCGTTCAGATGCTCAAGCAGTTCGCGCGCGCCCGGTAACGCGGTGATGCCGTCCGTATCGGTGGCTTCAATGTGTTCCAGGTACTTGAACTCCGCCTGAATGTCCTCCTCAGAGCGTCCGGCCAGGAAGTGCCGTAGCGAGGTGATGGCCTGTTTGCCATGGATAAAATTCAGCACGTCCTGATGGTCGATGCCATGTCTGTCAGCCCAATGGCACCAGGAACGTTCCACAACCGGCAGCGAGTCCACCAGCGTACCGTCCAGATCAAACAGAAAACCTCTACACTGCACACGCACCTCCGTCAGGCATTAATGATTTGTTGAATTTCGTTGCTGCTTAAATGGTACTGACGCGGGCAGGCGTGCCACGCGCTCAGCATACGCTGATATTTATCCCACATCGGGGTCTGCGCGTTGAAGCCGTGGGTGCCCGCGTCAAAGTGGGTATAACGTCCTTCCGTATTCACCATGAAGCGCACATAGCTCAGATAACGCGCTTCCGTTGCGGCATCAAAACCTAAGAAGGTCACGCGGCGCTCGTCAATGGACTGCTGATCTTTGAGATTCGTCCAGGACACATGCAGGGCGTGATACATCTCCATAATGTCGATCACGATGCGACAGGTTTCTTCTTTCAGCTCGCCAAACTCGCGGTCCAGTTCGCGCATTTGTAGACCAAAGCCGCGTTCGACGATGGTTTGCAGGCGGCTGTAGCGCGCAGCGTTATCGGGATCAAGCATAGTCATCATCTTGTACTGGTTAGACAAAATCAGACGTTGGGCATGGGTCATTTCCATCTTTCGACTCCTGTAGCGCATTGCACTTAAAAAAAAGACACGGTAACTGATTGTTACTGTGCCCTCTTTTCTTGGTCGTTTCGATGATCAATCACAATTCATCGAGGAATGTTTTATCCAGTTGCTTAAATGCACGCTTTAACGTGTCCGCCAGCGCCTGGTAATCCGGCTTGCCTTCCACCGGGGCGAGCGCCTGCCCGGCCTCTTCCAGTTTACCGCGCACTTCATAAAACCAGTGTAAAATAGAAGGGGGAAGTGGCGTGATGGACCGTTTACCTAACCACCACAGGCCCTGCATTGGCAGGCTTAATGCGAAGAGCGCCGTGGCAACGGCAGGACCAAGCTGTCCACCCAACGCAATCTGCCAGCACAGCGTAAAGATAGCGACAGGCGGCATAAAGCGAATCGCATAGCGCGTGGCGCGGATGGTGCGATTCTCAATAAACATCGGCGCAAGGCGCTTTTCCATCGGCCACGTCTTTGCGTAATGCTGTCCCCGACGAAACAGGCTAAAGAAATTAACGGACGGGTTCTCTGGTGTCGACATGGCTGTACCTCAACTTCACATATAAAAATTAAAATTTTCGTGCAAAACCACAACAAGCTATGACAACGTTCAAAATATTTTGTCATCACTACCCCGTATCGGGTATCCTGTGCCAGCCTGATAGGGCCTTAGACGAGAATCATTAGCTCGTCAAATTATTGCATATTATGCCATTGGCTGAAAATTGTGCAAAATGGCATAAAATCATAGTTATTTCTTCCATCATGCCACAATGTTCGTTTGGCATGATGTTAATCATAAATGTCCGGGTCATCATGCGTTACGCTGTTAGACTCACTGACGTTTTTTTAGCCACGTATCAATAATAGGTACTTCCATGTCGAGTAAGTTAGTACTGGTTCTGAACTGCGGTAGCTCCTCACTGAAATTCGCCATCATCGATGCGCTCAACGGTGACGAATACCTCTCTGGTTTGGCCGAATGTTTCCATCTGCCTGAAGCACGTATCAAGTGGAAGATGGACGGCAGCAAACAAGAAGCGGCTTTAGGTGCAGGCGCCGCTCACAGTGAAGCGCTGAACTTTATCGTTAACACTATTCTGGCACAAAAACCAGAACTGTCTGCTCAGCTGACTGCGATTGGTCACCGTATCGTCCACGGCGGCGAAAAATACACCAGCTCCGTGGTGATCGACGACTCTGTGATCCAGGGCATCAAAGACTCTGCCTCTTTCGCACCGCTGCACAACCCGGCTCACCTGATCGGTATCGCTGAAGCGCTGAAATCCTTCCCGAATCTGAAAGACAAAAACGTGGCCGTATTCGACACCGCGTTCCATCAGACCATGCCGGAAGAGTCTTACCTCTATGCCCTGCCATACAGCCTGTACAAAGAGCACGGCGTACGTCGCTACGGCGCGCACGGCACCAGCCACTTCTATGTGACTCAGGAAGCGGCAAAAGTGCTGAACAAGCCGGTTGAAGAACTGAACATCATCACCTGCCACCTGGGCAACGGTGGTTCTGTTTCTGCTATCCGCAACGGTAAATGTGTTGATACGTCCATGGGTCTGACCCCGCTGGAAGGTCTGGTGATGGGTACCCGTTCCGGTGACATCGACCCGGCGATCATCTTCCACCTGCACGACACCCTGGGCATGAGCGTTGACCAGATCAACAAAATGCTGACCAAAGAGTCAGGCCTGCTGGGTCTGACCGAAGTCACCAGCGACTGCCGTTACGTTGAAGACAACTACGCAGAGAAAGAAGACGCTAAACGTGCAATGGACGTTTACTGCCACCGTCTGGCGAAATACATCGGCTCTTACACTGCGCTGATGGAAGGCCGTCTGGACGCGGTTATCTTCACCGGTGGTATCGGTGAGAACGCGGCAATGGTTCGTGAACTGTCCCTGGGCAAACTGGGCGTTCTGGGCTTCGACGTTGATCACGAGCGTAACCTGGCTGCCCGCTTCGGCAAGTCTGGCTTCATCAACAAAGAAGGCACCCGCCCTGCTCTCGTTATCCCAACTAACGAAGAACTGGTTATCGCGCAAGACGCGCACCGCCTGACTGCCTGATTCCACACCGCCAGCAATGCTGGCGGTGCTGTTTTGTAACCCGCCCGATTTGGGCGGTAACGAAAGAGGATAAACCGTGTCCCGTACTATTATGCTGATCCCTACCGGAACCAGCGTCGGCCTGACCAGCGTCAGCCTTGGCGTTATCCGTGCTATGGAACGCAAAGGCGTTCGTCTGAGCGTCTTTAAGCCAATCGCCCAGCCACGTGCCGGTGGCGATGCACCAGACCAGACCACCACCATCGTTCGCAAGAACTCCAATCTGCCGGCGGCTGAACCGCTGAAGATGAGCCACGTTGAGTCTCTGCTCTCCAGCAACCAGAAAGACGTGCTGATGGAAGAGATCATCGCCAACTACCATGCTAACGCGCAAGACGCGGAAGTGGTGCTGGTTGAAGGTCTGGTTCCAACCCGCAAACACCAGTTTGCCCAGTCTCTGAACTTCGAAATCGCGAAAACCCTGAACGCAGAGATCGTTTTCGTGATGTCTCAGGGCACTGACACCCCGGAACAGCTGAACGAGCGTATCGAACTGACGCGCAGCAGCTTCGGCGGCGCGAAAAATACCAACATCACCGGCGTGATCGTCAACAAGCTGAACGCGCCAGTGGATGAGCAGGGCCGTACTCGCCCTGACCTGTCCGAGATCTTCGACGACTCGTCCAAAGCGAAAGTCATCAAAGTTGACCCGGCTAAGCTGCAGGAATCCAGCCCGCTTCCGGTTCTGGGCGCGGTGCCATGGAGCTTCGATCTGATTGCCACCCGTGCAATCGACATGGCGCGTCACCTGAACGCGACCGTGATTAACGAAGGCGACATTAACACCCGTCGCGTGAAGTCCGTGACCTTCTGTGCGCGTAGCATTCCGCACATGCTGGAACACTTCCGCGCAGGTTCCCTGCTGGTGACCTCCGCAGACCGTCCTGACGTGCTGGTTGCAGCCTGCCTGGCCGCAATGAACGGCGTGGAAATCGGTGCGATCCTGCTGACCGGTGCCTACGAGATGGACCCACGCGTCAGCAAGCTGTGCGAACGCGCGTTCGCTACCGGCCTGCCGGTCTTCATGGTGAACACCAACACCTGGCAGACCTCCCTGAGCCTGCAGAGCTTCAACCTGGAAGTGCCGGTTGATGACCACGAGCGTATCGAGAAAGTTCAGGAATACGTTGCGGGCTACATCAACGCAGACTGGATCGAATCCCTGACCGCGACCTCCGAGCGCAGCCGCCGTCTGTCTCCGCCAGCCTTCCGTTACCAGCTGACCGAGCTGGCGCGTAAAGCGGGCAAACGCGTTGTTCTGCCAGAAGGCGACGAACCACGTACCGTTAAAGCGGCGGCTATCTGTGCAGAGCGCGGCATCGCGACCTGTGTGCTGCTGGGTAACCCGGATGAGATCAACCGCGTAGCGGCCTCTCAGGGCGTTGAGCTGGGCGCTGGCATCGAAATCGTTGACCCGGAAGTGGTTCGCGAAAGCTACGTTGCCCGTCTGGTTGAGCTGCGTAAGAGCAAGGGCATGACCGAAGCCGTTGCGCGTGAGCAGCTGGAAGACAACGTGGTGCTGGGCACGCTGATGCTGGAGCAGGACGAAGTTGACGGTCTGGTTTCCGGTGCGGTTCACACCACGGCGAACACCATCCGTCCACCGCTGCAGCTGATCAAAACCGCGCCAGGCAGCTCTCTGGTGTCTTCCGTGTTCTTCATGCTGCTGCCTGAACAGGTTTACGTTTACGGCGACTGCGCGATCAACCCGGATCCAACCGCAGAGCAGCTGGCAGAGATCGCTATCCAGTCCGCAGACTCCGCGACCGCTTTCGGTATCGAGCCACGCGTGGCGATGCTCTCCTACTCCACCGGCACATCTGGTGCAGGTAGCGACGTAGAGAAAGTGCGTGAAGCGACCCGTATTGCGCAGGAAAAACGCCCTGATCTGATGATCGACGGCCCGCTGCAGTACGATGCCGCAGTCATGGCTGACGTTGCAAAATCCAAAGCGCCGAACTCTCCGGTTGCAGGTCGCGCTACCGTGTTCATCTTCCCGGATCTGAACACCGGTAACACCACCTACAAAGCGGTACAGCGTTCTGCCGACCTGATCTCCATCGGGCCAATGCTGCAGGGCATGCGCAAACCTGTGAACGACCTGTCTCGTGGCGCACTGGTAGACGATATCGTTTACACCATCGCGCTGACAGCGATCCAGTCTTCGCAGCAGCAGTAATGTATTGCCGGATGGCGCTTCGCTTATCCGGCCTACAAAACCGTAGGCCCGGTAAGCGCTAGCGCCACCGGGCAACAAAAAGGCGACCACTTAACCGGTCGCCTTTTTTATTTACAGCAGCTCTCTCGCCGCCGATACAATGTCATGTGCCGTCAGGCCATACTCTTTCTGCAGGAAATCCTGCGTTCCCACCTGGCCGTAACGCTCCTTGACCCCGACCCGCCGCATCGGCACCGGACAGGTTTCCACCAGCACTTCCGCTACCGCCGACCCCAGCCCGTTGTGAATGCTGTGGTTTTCACAGGTCACGATGCGCCCGGTTTTCTCGGCGTAGTTTTTCACCAGCATCCGGTCGATGGGCTTCAGGGTAAACATGTCGATGACCGCCGCGCTGACGCCCTCCTGCTCAAGCTGCCGCGCCGCCTCAAGGGCTTCTGCAACCATGATGCCGTTGGCAATCAGTGTAATATCGCTCCCCTCGCGCAGCACGTTACCTTTTCCAATGGTGAAGGTGGAGCCCGGCGCATACACGCTCGGCGCCTGCTTACGAATGGTCCGCACCCAGTAGAAGCCGTCGAGATCGATAAGCTGGCGCAGCACGTCCTCAAACATCACCGCGTCGGTCACCTCCAGCACCACCGAATGCGCCAGCCCGCGCACAATGCCCATATCCTCAAACGACATATGCGTTCCGCCGTTGTGGCAGGCCGTCACGCCCGCGTCTGAGGCAATCACCTTCACGTTGTTGCGCTGATAGTCCAGGGACATAAACAGCTGGTCAAAGCAGCGGCGGCTGGCAAAGGCGGTGAAGGTGTGAACGAACGGCTTGCGGCCGGTAAGCGACAGCCCGGCTGCCGTGCCGATGACGTTAGCTTCCATAATGCCGCAGTTAATCACGTGCTGCGGATAATCGCGCGCCACGCCGTCCATCGCCATCGAGCTCATCAGGTCGGCTTCAAGCGCAATGATGTCGCTTCCGGCCTCAATCTGCTTTGCCACGAAGCCCGCGTAAACTTTTCGCATCTCAACGGCGTCTTTCTGTCCTGCCGGTGCAACCTTAATCATGTGAAGCCTCCAGTTGGCGAATCGTCTCATTGAGGGCCGCTTTGCTCTCCGCGGTCAATCGCAGGTGGTGCGAGTTGCTGAGCTGTTCCAGGTACGGTACACCCTGCCCCTTAATGCTATCGAGGATGACGACTAACGAACGCGCATCGGCAGCCGGGACCCGCGACGTCACCGCCAGCAGCGCCGGAATGTCGTCCCCCTTGACCGTCACCACGTCAAAGCCAAAGGCGCGGAATTTGCCCTCGAGGTCGAACGCGCAGATGATCTCGTCCAGCTCGCCGTCGAGCTGCTGTTTGTTCCAGTCGACAAACACCGTCAGGTTGTTCAGGCGATGGTGGGCAATAAACTGGAACGCTTCCCAGCACTGACCTTCGTTCAGCTCGCCGTCGCCGACGATGCAGAAGACCCGATTCGGCCGCCCTGCCAGCCTGTGCGACAGCGCCATGCCGCCGGCGATGGAAATCCCCTGCCCCAGCGAACCGGTGGTAGCATCTACGCCGCGCGTTTTCAGGCGGTCCGGGTGGCTGGGCAGGCGCGTCCCGTTTTGGTTGAGCGTGCTCAGCTCTTCTATCGGGAAGTAGCCCTTGATCGCCAGGGTGCTGTAGAGCGCCGGGCCCGCATGGCCTTTTGACAGCACAAAGTAGTCTCGCTCTGGCCAGTCCGGGTCCGCCGGGTCGATTTTCATCACCGCGCCGTACAGCACGGCCAGGGTTTCAACCACCGACATGCTACCGCCGTAGTGGCCAAATCCCAGCTGCGTCAGGGATTTCAGCGTCTCAAGACGGATCTGACGCGCGAGTTCGGTTATCTCTTTCTCATTCATGATTTGGCTCCGGTGTTTTCCTGCGCGTTACCGCCCGCAGGTTTGTTTTTCGCGAAGACGTTGTACGCCACCAGCAGCGCGAACAGCGCCACGACCAGCCCGGTGATGGCCAGCGGCGACAGGAAGCGCGCCAGGTTGCCGAGCACAATCCCAACCGCGCCGAAGTCGGCGTCAGAGAAGGTGGTGTTGGCAAAGCCAATGGCGCCCAGTACCGGCAGCAGCAGGACCGGCAGGAAGGTAATCAGCAGGCCGTTGGCAAAGGCGCCAATCATCGCCCCGCGACGTCCGCCGGTGGCGTTACCGAACACGCCCGCGGTTGCGCCGGTGAAGAAGTGCGGCACCACGCCCGGGAGGATCAGCACCCAGCTAAACTGACCGCAGATGAACAACCCCACAATCCCGCCGAGGAAGCTGAACAGGAAGCCAATCAGCACCGCGTTAGGTGCATAGGGATACACCACCGGGCAGTCCAGCGCAGGACGCGCGTTCGGCACCAGTTTTTCCGAGAAGCCGGTAAAAGCCGGGACGATTTCCGCCAGAATCAGGCGTACGCCCTGAAGGATGATGAACACGCCCGCCGCGAAAGTGATAGCCATGATGATGGCGTACACGAGGTAGTTCTGACCGGCGCTGAAGGTGGCCTCGACGTACTCACGCCCGGCGCTCACCGCCAGGATGAGGTAGATAATCATCATGGTCAGGGAGATGGAGATTGAGCTGTCGCGCAGGAAGCTCAGGTTCTTCGGCAGGTTCATCTCTTCCGTTGAGCGGGAGCCCTTACCGACCTTGCTGCCAATCCAGCCGGACAGCACGTAGCCCAGCGTGCCGAAGTGGCCGAAGGCAATCTCATCGTTGCCGGTAATGCGCTTCATGTAGCGCTGCGCAATCGCCGGGAAGAAAGCCATGATCAGGCCGAGGATCAGCGACCCGGTAAAGACCAGCCCTACGCCTTCAAAGCCCGCCACCGTCAGGATCACGCCAATCATGCACGCCATATAAAACGTATGGTGTCCTGTCAGGAAGATATACTTCAGGCGGGTAAAGCGGGCGACGATAATATTCGCCACCATCCCGAAGGCCATAATCAGCGCGGTCGCTGCACCGTATTTTTCGAGCGCAATGGACACAATGGCTTCATTATTTGGAATAATGCCCTGAATAGTAAAAGCGTGTTCAAACATGCCGCCTAACGGATTTAATGATCCCACCAGCACCGTGGCGCCGCCGCCCAGCACAATAAAGCCGAGAATGGTTTTAATCGTCCCTTTCACCACGTCCGAAAACGTTTTTTTCTGCGCAACCAGACCAATAAGCGCAATTAAGCCGACCAGCACCGAAGGGACTTTTAAAATATCAACAACGAAATTCAGCGTTTCAAGGATAAACATATCCACCTCGCCTTATCAGGGTTATTGTCTTTCGAACCAGGCGCGCAGCTGCGCTTCAAGTTCGTTGATGTCGATTATGTTGTTGATCACCACCAGCTGGCTCTCCGGCACGCTGGCGCTGGCCGCAATGTCTTTTGCCATCACGAACAGATCGGCCGCGCCCGGCGTCGCCGAGGAGAGATCGGAGTGTTCAACCTCAGCCTCAATCTCCAGCTTTTTGAGCACCTTTTTAATATTCATTTCGACCATAAAACTGCTGCCCAGGCCAGAACCGCAAATAGCCATGATTTTCATTGTTGTCCCCTTATTTTGAGTAGAGTACGCCTCATCACGCTGACGCGTAATGTAGTGAAAAACCGGATTACAGAATTAAATCAGAAGCGGTTAATAATTGTTTTAATTTCCTCCAGGGTATTCGCCTGATGCAGTTTCTCCATCTCCTCGTCGCTGGAAAATAATTCTGCGAGTGCGGATATCATTTCGATATGGCTATGTTTGTCCGGTGCCGCAAGCATGATAATCACATCGACAGGGTCAAACTCACCGGCACCAAACGAGACGCCCTGTTTTAGTTTTAATAACGACAACCCCAGTCCTTTGGCGCCTTCCTCCGGCCGCGCATGCGGCATCGCCAGCCCTGGTGCCAGCACATAATAAGGTCCTAACGCGTGGTGCTGCTTGATGATGGCCGTGACGTAGTCAGGCTCAATCACCTGCAAATCCAGCAGCGGCTTCGCGCACAGCTTCAGCGCCTGCGGCCAGTCTTTCACGCTCTCCTGCAGCGTGATGGTTGTATCATATATCCATTTTTTGAGCACTTTTCACTCCCGCCACACGTTTAAGATGAGCAAACTTTATTCAACGCATCGCGGATTGACTGCGATCGCGATCACAAAGATAGCGCTACCAATCGTTAACATGCAGAAATGTGATAGCGCTATCAAATTGCAATCACGTTGCTAAATCACAGCAAAAAAAGGGATTTAAGGCGTATACTGCCTGTCACGTGAAACGAAGGAAAAAAAGAACGCGTCTGGTCAGCAGGAAGGTGTATGTCTCTAACCCGAAAACGGCGCAGTACTGGTAAAGTGACACTCGCCGATGTCGCACAGCTTGCCGGTGTGGGCACGATGACCGTGTCCCGTGCGCTTCGCACGCCCGAACAGGTTTCCGATAAACTACGAGAAAAAATAGAAGCCGCGGTACAAGAGTTAGGCTATATGCCCAATCTTGCCGCCAGTGCCCTTGCCTCGGCCTCGTCATGGACAATAGCCATGGTGGTGCCCAACCTCTCCGAAGCCGGCTGCTCGGAGATGTTCGCCGGGCTACAGCAGGTGCTGCAGCCTGCCGGATATCAGATCATGCTGGCAGAATCCCAGCATCGTCTTGAGCAGGAGGAGAAGTTGCTGGAGACGCTGCTGGCGTCAAATATCGCCGCAGCGATTTTGCTCAGCGTTGAACATACCGACACCGTTCGCCACTGGCTGAAAAACGCCTCGATTCCGGTGATGGAGATGGGCGCCATGCGCGCCGATCCGATTGATATGAACATCGGGATTGATAACGTGGCGGCCATGTTTGAGCTCACGGAGATGGTCATTAAGCGCGGCTATCAAAACATTGGCCTGCTGTGCGCCAACCAGGAGCAGTGGATTTTCCAGCAGCATCTGCAGGGCTGGTATAAAGCCATGCTTCGCCACCATATGTCGCCTAACCGGGTCATTAACGCGGCGATGCCGCCGAGCTTCTCGACCGGCGCGGCGCAGCTGCCCGAATTCCTGCTGGCATGGCCTGAGCTGGATGCGCTGGTGTGCGTCTCTGACGAGCTGGCCTGCGGCGCGCTGTACGAGTGCCAGCGCAGGCGAATCAAAGTGCCGGACGATCTGGCAGTGGTAGGGTTTGGCGATAGCGACGTGAGCCGCGTCTGTCAGCCGCCGCTGACGACCATGGCGGTGCCGCATCGTAAGATTGGCATCGAAGCCGGGAAAGCGCTACTGGAGCGCCTGAATGGTGGAGACTGGCGCGATCAAAAGCCCATCGCGTCCAGCCTGTGTCTGAGAGAGAGCTGCTGACGCTTACTCAGCCTCTTCCTCTTTTTCTGATTTGGTCGATTCGTTTTTGGCGTTGCGGGTCATCCACAGCGCCAGCGCTTTTAACGAATCCGGCGTGAACTCGTCGCAGCGCGCGGTGATCTCTTCCGGCGTCATCCAGCTGACTTCACTCACTTCTTCTTCCTGCAGGGCGAACGGGCCGTGGGAGACGCAGCTAAACAGCCCGCCCCAGACGCGGCAGTTCTCGTCTTCGAAATAGAACTGACCGTGCTCGGCAAACGGCACGCCGGCGATGCCTAACTCCTCTTCCGCTTCACGACGCGCAGAATCCAGCAGCACTTCATCCGCCTGGACGACGCCGCCTGCAGTGGCATCCAGCATACCCGGGAGAAAATCTTTGGTGTCCGTGCGGCGCTGAACCAGAATTTTACCCATACCGTCATGCACAACGATATATGTCGCACGGTGACGCAGGCGCTCCGCACGCATTTGCTCGCGGCTGGCCTGCGCGATCACTTCATTCTCTTCGTTGACAATGTCAACCCACTCTGTACTTGCCAAATGACTCTGCTCCACCATCGGGAAACCTTCTTTTCTTAGCGCTCTTTCGGCGCGTTTGCAGTTGAGGTGTAACTTACGGATTAATCGCTACCTGCGCAATAACTTGCTGATCATTAAGTGCGATAACGCTCAGGGTATTTCCCTCCAGCATGCCGTAGCTCGCAGGATACCCGCCTTTTGGGATGCTGACCGAGCCCGGATTAAAGTGATAAATCTCACCGCGTTTTTCCGCAACCGGAATATGAGTATGACCGTAAACCAGGACATCGCCAGCCGCGAGGGTCGGGAGATTATCCGGGCCGAAAAGATGCCCGTGGGTCAGGAACAGACGGTGTTGTTCGAGCAGCACCTGCTGCCACGGCGCGGTAATGGGAAAATGCAGCAGCATCTGGTCCACTTCGCTGTCACAGTTGCCGCGAACGGCGATGATGCGCGAGGCATACGGGTTGAGTTTTTCCGCGACCTGCGCAGGGTCATAGCCTTCCGGCAGCGCGTTGCGTGGGCCGTGATTCAACACGTCACCCAGAATAATCAGCCACTTCGCACCGCTTTTCTCAAACAGAGAAAGGACACGCTCGGTCGCGGGCAGCGATCCATGGATATCCGACGCAAACATCAGTTTCATCAGTCACTCCTCGGGAAAACAGACTGCCCCCATCATACCTGAAGCGTCAGGGCTTATCAGCCCGCGCGCTTGGCCGAGAGTGCCACATAGCGCTGCACGGAGGCACGCTGCCACTGGAACGCGGCATAATCCACCAGCAGCTGCGGCACCTCGTCACCGTTGAGGATCAGGCGGTTTAGCATCAGCGCCAGATCGGCATCCGCAATGCACCACTCGCCGAACAGGTTTGGGTTGCCATGGGCGAGCAGTAAGGAGGCGGTTTCAATCAGCTTCTGCGCGCTTTCCTGCCCTTCTGCGCTGAGGGCGGGCTTTTTCACCCCGGCAAACACGACGTCCGTCGAGCGTTCAACGCGAATCGGCACCAGATCGCTGCGCAGCCACGCCTGGATCTGCCGCGCCCGGGCGCGCTTTTGCAGATCGTGAGGATAGATACGCTCCCACTCCGGGGGGGCGAACCGATCTTCCAGGTATTCATCGATCGCCGACGATTCGCTCAGGGCAAATCCGTCAATCTCCAGCACCGGCACGCGACGGGTCAGGTCGTAACCCTGCCACTGCGGCTTGAGATGTTCACCGCCGTCGAGATCAACGGTCTTCAGGGTAAAAGCGAGTCCTTTTTCGGCCAGCGCAACGTAAACGCTCATGACATAGGGAGAAAAGAAGTTCGCATCGGACCACAACGTGATGACGGGCTGGTTCATAACATCCTCATAGGCTGATCGGTTTTTACTCAACATATAATCTCTTGGCCTCGCTGTCACTTGATGAAAACTCACGATTTACAACAACCACCTATACTCATTTGTCATGGCACCACTATTCGCATGGACAGGAGTTGAGAATGATCGACCTTTATTATGCCCCTACCCCAAACGGCCATAAGATCACCCTCTTTCTTGAAGAAGCCGAGCTGGATTACAGGATCATTCGCGTGGATATCAGCAAAGGCGAGCAGTTCAGCCCTCTCTTTCTGGCTATCTCGCCGAATAATAAAATCCCGGCCATCATTGATAACCAGCCGGCGGACGGGGGCAGACCGTTGAGCCTGTTTGAATCCGGTGAAATTTTGCTCTACCTGGCGGAGAAAACCGGCAAGCTGCTGAGCGGCGAACTGCGCGAGCGCCACCATACGCTGCAATGGCTTTTCTGGCAGGCAAGCGGGCTGGGCCCCATGCTGGGACAAAATCATCATTTTACCGCTTACGCCCCGCAACCCATTCCTTATGCGATAGAGCGCTATCAGGTTGAGACGCAGCGGCTCTACGACGTTCTGAACCGTCGGCTGGAGAAAACGCCGTGGCTCGGGGGCGATCATTACAGTATTGCCGACATCGCCTGCTGGCCGTGGGTCAATACGCATGAAAAACACCGAATTGACCTGGCCGCTTACCCGGCGGTGAACAACTGGTTTGAGCGCATCCGGACCCGCCCGGCGACCGAGCGAGCG
Source organism: Enterobacter cloacae complex sp. 2024EL-00227 (assembly GCF_043945315.1). NCBI lineage: Bacteria > Pseudomonadati > Pseudomonadota > Gammaproteobacteria > Enterobacterales > Enterobacteriaceae > Enterobacter > Enterobacter cloacae complex sp. 2024EL-00227. The sequence continues at coordinate 176,724 of NZ_JBIMQP010000001.1, read as the reverse complement.
ATGCAAAAAATCCAGCAAATTTAACCCGGTATGAGGCTGGGTGCCTGTGAGGCTCTCATGTATTATGGGCAGGAAATACTGACACGGAGAAGACCTGCAATGTCACAGCCAGACGCCATTATTCGTATAAAAAATTTACGCCTGCGTACCTTCATCGGTATCAAAGAGGAAGAGATCGCCAACCGTCAGGATATTGTTATTAATGTGGTGATTCACTACCCCGCAGACAAAGCGCGCGCCAGCGAAGACATCAATGACGCGCTGAACTACCGCACAATCACCAAGAACATTATCCAGTTTGTGGAGAATAACCGTTTCTCTCTGCTGGAAAAATTAACTCAGGATGTGCTCGATATCGCACGCGAACATCACTGGGTCACTTATGCTGAAGTTGAGATCGATAAACTTCACGCCCTGCGTTACGCCGACTCCGTCTCTATGACGTTAAGCTGGAAACGCCAGGCGTAAATCTGGAGGTTGTATGAAGATTTTGCTGACCGGCGGTACTGGCCTGATTGGTCGTCACCTCATTGCGCGTCTGCAGGCCTTGCACCACGACATCACCGTGGTCTCGCGCAGCCCGGAAAAAGCGCGTCAGGTGCTGGGGGCAGGTGTTGATATCTGGAAAAATCTGGCCGAGCAGCAAAATCTGGACGGTTTCGACGCCGTTATTAACCTCGCGGGAGAACCCATCGCCGATAAGCGCTGGACGGAAGAGCAAAAACAGCTGTTATGCAGCAGCCGGTGGAACATTACCGAAAAGCTGGTCGAGCTGATCCGCAACAGCCATACGCCGCCTTCCGTGCTGATTTCGGGTTCCGCAGTAGGCTATTACGGCGATCTTGGCGAGGTGGTGGTGACCGAGGAAGAGCCTCCCCATAACGAGTTCACCCATAAGCTCTGCGCCCAGTGGGAGCGTATCGCCTGCGCGGCGCAGAGCGATCGGACCCGCGTTTGCCTGCTGCGGACCGGTGTCGTCCTCGCGCCGAAAGGCGGCATTCTGGCGAAGATGCTTCCCCCTTTCAGGCTAGGACTCGGTGGCCCCATCGGCAATGGCCGTCAGTATATGGCGTGGATCCATATCGACGATATGGTCAACGGGATTCTCTGGCTGCTGGATAACGATCTGCGCGGGCCGTTTAACATGGTTGCGCCGTATCCGGTGCGAAATGAACAGTTTGCCCACGCGCTGGGACATGCCCTGCACCGCCCGGCGATATTGCGCGTTCCTGCGACGGCGATTCGGCTGCTGATGGGTGAAGCGTCTGTTCTGGTTCTGGGCGGACAGAGAGCGCTGCCAAAACGGCTGGAAGCGGCCGGGTTTGCGTTCCGCTGGTATGAATTAGAAGAGGCGCTGGGGGATGTGGTGCGGTGAATATGGTACAGTGACAGGCCATGTTCCGAAGAAATGGCGTAACAATGGCAACCATCACCACACCCCGGCTTCACCTCACCCCTTTTGAACCCGCTGACTGGGCCTTCTTTCGCTCGCTGCGTGAAGATCGCCGCATCATGCGCTATATGGCCGCCATCGCCCCGGAAAAAGAGACCCGACGCGTGTTTGCCGCGCGACTCGCTGCTGCTCATGTGTTTGTCATTCGCGCCCGGGATGATGATACGCCGCTGGGCGATATCGGCCTGCAGATTAGCGCTGAGAATCGTGAAGAGGCGGATATCGGCTATACGGTTGTGCCTGCCGCGCAGGGGAAAGGTATCGCCAGCGAAGCGCTGCGCGCGGTGTGTGATTACGCCTTTAACCAGACCGGCGTGAAGGCGATTAATGCGTACGTGCTGGCGGACAACGGCGGGTCGATACGGGTGCTGGAGAAAACCGGGTTTGTGCGTATGCAGGTACTGGAAAAGGCGTATGAGATTGACGGCGTGCGCTATGACGACTGGGTGTACCGGCTGGAGTGTAGTGCGGCCTGAATGCCGGGCGGCACTGCGTTTGCCCGGCCTACGGTTTTGTAGGCCCGGTAAGCGAAGCGCCACCGGGCGATTGGGCTGCACTGCGGTCTGATGCCCTCTTACTTCAGAGAGCCTTTAAGGAACTGCTGCAAACGCGGGCTTTGCGGGTTTGCCAGCACCTCATCCGGATGCCCCTGCTCTTCAATTTTCCCCTGATGCAGGAAAATCACGTGGTTCGAGACGTTACGGGCGAAGCCCATCTCGTGCGTCACGACCACCATCGTTTTGCCCTCTTCGGCCAGCTTCTGCATGATGCGCAGCACTTCGCCAACGAGTTCAGGGTCCAGCGCGGAGGTCGGTTCGTCGAACAGCAGCACCTCGGGCTCCATCGCCAGCGCGCGGGCGATAGAGACACGCTGCTGCTGACCGCCGGAGAGATGCACCGGGTATTTCATCTGCTGGCGTTCGTCGATGCCCACTTTCGCCAGGTATTTCACCGCGCGCTCGCGGGCTTCATGCTTGCTCAGGCCCAGCACCTGAACCGGTGCTTCCATCACGTTCTCCAGCACCGTCATGTGGCTCCAGAGGTTAAAGTGCTGGAATACCATCGTCAGGCGCGTACGCAGCAGGCGCAGCTGGTTCTTGTCTGCCACCTTCAGCTGGCCGTCTTTGTCACGCACCAGGTTGATATTCTGCCCGCTCACCACAATTGAGCCTTCACTCGGCTTTTCGAGGAAGTTGATGCAGCGCAGGAAGGTACTTTTTCCCGAGCCAGATGAGCCGATGATACTGATCACGTCGCCCGCATTCGCCTGCAGCGACACCCCTTTCAGCACTTCATGTTCGCCGTAGCGTTTGTGCAAATCAATTACGTTTAATTTGTTCTCAGCCATCATCTTTCTCAGTGCGTCGAAGAAGGTTTTATATGCTGCAACCAGCGTTTTTCAGCCTTACGGAACAGGCTAATCAGAACATAAGAGATAATTAAATAGAGCACCGCCGCAATGCCAAACGCGGTAAACGGCTGATAGGTTGCGGAGTTAATATCGCGCGCTATTTTGAGCAGGTCCGGCACCGTCGCGGTAAAGGCGAGCGCAGTCGAGTGCAGCATCAAAATCACTTCGTTACTGTAGGCCGGTAACGCGATACGCAGGGCCGATGGCAGAATGATGCAGCGGTAGAGTTTCACCGACGAGAAGCCGTAGGCCCGGGCAGCTTCAATTTCACCGTAAGGAACAGAACGAATCGCCCCCGCGAAAATCTCCGTGGTGTAGGCGCAGGTGTTGAGCGTCAACGCCAGCACCGTGCAGTTCAGACCGCTGCGGAAGAACGCATTCAGCATCTCAGTGCCTTTTACGATCTCAAGCGTATACATTCCCGAGTAGAACACCAGCAGCTGCACGTACAGCGGCGTACCGCGAAAGACGTAGGTGAACAGCCAGATCGGGAACTGGATAAATTTATTGTTCGAGACGCGGCCAATGGCAAGAAACACCGCCAGAATACCGCCCATTACCACGGAGGAGATCAGCAGCCAGAGCGTAATCGCCACGCCGGTAAAGCGGTAGCCATCTGTCCACAGCAGCGATTTCCAGTATTCCTGAATAATCTCAATCACAGGTCAGCCCTCTTCACACCCACGGAGTAGCGACGCTCCAGCAGAAGCAGCACACCATTGGAGACGGTCGTAAAGACCAGATAAATCACGCCACAGACCACCGCAAAATAGAACGGCTCCCAGGTGCTCTTACCCGCCAGCTGAGTCGCTTTCACGACGTCTTCCAGACCGAGCAGCGAGACCAGCGCTGTCGCTTTGAGGATAACCTGCCAGTTGTTCCCGATGCCCGGCAGCGCGTAGCGCATCATGGCCGGGAACATAATCCGACGAAACGTTTGTGATGAGGTAAAACCAAATGCGGTTGCCGCCTCAATGTGACCTTTCGGCACGGCCATGTAAGCACCGCGGAAGGTTTCAGTGAAGTAGGCGCCGTAGATAAAACCGAGGGTAATAATACCGGCCACCATCGGGTCGATATCAATTTGTCCCATGCCCATCGCGTCTGTTATGCCGTTAAGCGCAATCTGCAGACCGTAAAAAATCAGCAGCATCAGCACCAGATCGGGAACGCCGCGAATGAGCGTGGTGTAGCCTTCAAAGATTAGCGCCAGGGGTTTGTTAGCTGAAAGCTTCGCCCCTGCGCCTGCCAGACCTATCAGCACCGCCAGCACCACGGAGCTGATAGCCAGCTCAAGGGTGACAAGCGCGCCCTGTAAAATAACGCCAGAAAATCCGTACAGCATACCGCGAGCCCTGTCGTATCGTGAGTGGTGGAACCGTGTCTTTTCCCCTCCCGCCGTGGGAGGGGCCGCACGTTATATGACGGGGCGATTAGCCGCCGTAAACATTAAAATCAAAGTACTTTTTCGCCAGCTTGTCGTAGGTGCCGTCTGCGCGCATTTCAGCGAACGCCTTGTTCAGCGCTTCACGCAGTTCGTTGTCTTCTTTGCGCAGGCCCATACCGGTGCCCACACCAAACAACTTCACATCCTTAATGGACGGGCCGCCAAACTTGTAATCTTTACCTACCGGCGTTTTCAGGAAGCCTTCGCTAGCCGCGACTTCATCCTGGAATGCGGCATCAATACGGCCTGCCGTCAGGTCAGCGTAGATATTTTCCTGGCCCTGATAGGAGACAATTTCAATCCCCTTCGGTGCCCAGTGCTCGTTGCCGTAGGTTTCCTGAGTGGTGCCCTGCAGCACGCCCACGCGTTTGCCCTTCAGCGATTCCAGCGTTGGCTGAATATCAGACGATTTCGCCACCACCAGACGTGAATCGGCCGCGTAGAGTTTGTCGGTGAAGGCAATCTCCTGCTGGCGTTTTTCAGTGATGGAGAGGGAGGACATGATTACGTCGATTTTTTTCGCTTTCAGGGACGGGATCAGCGCATCCAACGGGTTCTCAACGTAGGTACACTGTGCTTTGATGCGTTTGCACAGCTCATTGGCCAGATCGATGTCAAAACCGACCAGTTCACCCTTTGAATTCTTCGATTCGAACGGCGCATAGGTAGGGTCGGTACCAATTCGAATTTTCTGCGGAATAGCTGCGAATGCCGCGGTGGCGCTGGAAAAGGCCAGTACCAGTGATAATGACAACACGAGTTTTTTCATATTTGTCCTCAACAAACTGTCTTCATACGGGATTTTTACGACGACGGGGTGGTGCTAATGTGCCATTAATCCCCTCAGTCAGGCAAAGATTAATGCCTTTCCAGCGGGAATTTTTGCATTATTAATGCGTAAGTATGCACACAGCGATCCAATACAGTGCATCAAATGCACCGTATTGGGTCAACCGCTCCCGTAACGCACCTTTCCGGTGCGTCACCGTCAGGTGTTATTCACCGTATACGTTGAAGTCGAAGTATTTCTTCGCCAGTTTGTCGTACGTACCGTCTTTACGCAGCTCTGCAAAGGCTTTGTCGAAGGCGGCTTTCAGCTCGGTATCATCCTTACGCAGGCCAATCCCGGTGCCGTCGCCAAAGTACTTTTTGTCTTTCACCGACGGGCCTGCAAACGCGTAGTCTTTACCCGCAGGCTGCTTCAGGAAGCCTTCGCTCGCGGCGACTTCATCCTGGAATGCCGCATCCAGACGGCCTGCCGCCAGGTCAGAGTAAATCAGATCCTGGTTCTGGTAAGCCACCACGTCTACGCCCTTCTCACGCCAGTTAGCATTGGCATAGCCTTCCTGAGTCGAACCCTGAAGCACGCCGACATGCTTGCCTTTCAGCGAGTCGATGGTGGGCTTAATCGGGGAGCCTTTAGGCGCAATCAGGCGAGAATCCGCGGCGTAGAGCTTGTCAGAGAAGGCAATCTCCTGCTGGCGTTTTTCAGTGATGGAAAGAGAAGAGATAATGGCGTCGATTTTCTTGGCTTTCAGCGACGGGATTAACGCGTCAAAGTCGCTGCCCACCCATGTGCATTTCACCGCAATGCGTTTGCACATTTCATTACCCAGATCGATATCAAACCCCACGAAATCGCCTTTCGCATCCTTGGAAGAGAATGGCGCGTAGGTTGCGTCTGTACCGATACGAACCGTCTGTGGAAGCGCTGCGTAGCTACCTGCTGCCGCACTTAACCCCACCAGCAAAGACAGAGCCAGAACCGTCTTCTTCATACATTTACCCTCAAGTACCGTGATTTTATTATGTATTGTGTTGTGTGTTGTGTTGCAGGCTTCATCTTGCAGGTCTTATGCCACATTGCCGTCTGGTTAAAACTTCGACGTTAAATATGTTAATAAAACGTTGCGATACTGCCTTAATGGTGAAAGATAGCAGGTCTGCCGAACGAACCGGAGAGAGAAAAAGGGAAAAAACGAATTAAATGTCGAGGATATGATCGCCGTTGCATAATTGCCCTGAAACAGGGCAACGTGTCTTTTCATGCACCGGCTATGTGCACAGATTCAGGCACCCTGCCAGCGGGTGAAGAGATCCTCGGGCAGGTCGATGTCGAACTGATCGAGTACGCGGTTAACGGTCTGGTTGATAATGTCGTCCAGCGTTTGTGGACGATGGTAGAACGCGGGCACCGGCGGCATGATCACAGCCCCCAGCTCAGCAGCCTGCGTCATTAAGCGCAGATGGCCCAGGTGCAGCGGCGTTTCCCGCACGCACAGCACCAGAGGACGCCGCTCCTTCAGCACCACATCCGCCGCACGCGTCACCAGGGTGTCGGTATAGCTGTTCACAATGCCGGAGAGCGTTTTGATTGAACAGGGCAGGATCACCATGCCGGCGGTTTTAAACGAGCCTGAGGAGATGCTGGCGGCGATATCACGGGCATCGTGAACGACATCCGCAAGCGCCTGAACATCGCGCAGGGAGAGATCGGTTTCCAGAGAGAGGGTCTGCCGCGCCGCCTGGCTCATCACCAGATGGGTTTCGACGTTCGCCACGTTACGCAGAACCTGTAGCAAACGTACGCCGTAAATCGCACCGCTGGCACCGCTGAGCCCAACTATGAGTCGTTTCATGATTTTCGCCCTTACTGATTTCAGGGCAGACTGTGCAGGATTTTGCAGGGAGTTGCAAGTGAGGGCATACGCCCTCACCTGCCGGAACATCAACCTTCGTTGTGCATCTCTAAGCTTTCAAGATCGTTCTGCAGCTGGACGGCTTTCGCATCGTCGTTGCGCAGCGAATCAAGATAGTCGAGATACTGCTGGTCAACGTCTTTGGTCACGTAAATACCGTTGAACACGGAGCATTCAAACTGCTGAATTTCCGGGTTCTCGGCACGCACCGCGTCGATGAGGTCGTTGAGGTCCTGGAAAATCAGGCCGTCAGCACCGATGATCTGGCGAATTTCATCCACTTCACGCCCGTGAGCGATCAGCTCGTTGGCGGTTGGCATATCAATACCGTACACGTTCGGGAAGCGAATCTCCGGCGCAGCAGAGGCCAGATAGACTTTCTTCGCACCCGCTTCGCGTGCCATCTCGATAATCTGCTCAGAGGTGGTACCGCGAACGATGGAGTCATCCACCAGCAGAACATTCTTGTCGCGGAATTCCGCGCGGTTAGCGTTCAGCTTGCGGCGCACGGACTTACGGCGCAGATGTTGCCCCGGCATGATGAAGGTGCGGCCAACGTAGCGGTTCTTCACGAAGCCCTGACGGTATGGCTTATCCAGAATGCGGGCGATCTCCAGCGCGATATCGCAGGAGGTTTCCGGGATAGGAATCACCACGTCGATGTCGAGATCGTCCCACTCGCGGGCAATCTTCTCGCCAAGCTTGGTGCCCATGTTGACGCGCGCGCTGTAGACGGAAATCTTGTCGATGAAGGAGTCCGGACGGGCAAAGTAAACGTATTCAAACAGGCACGGGTTGCTGACCGGGTTGTCGGCACACTGGCGGGTAAACAGCTGGCCCTTCTCGGTGATGTAGACCGCTTCGCCCGGCGCAACGTCGCGCAGGAATTCGAAGCCCAGGGTATCCAGCGCCACGCTCTCCGAGGCAACCATATATTCGGTACGGCCATCGCCGAGGTCGCGCTTGCCGAGTACCAGCGGACGAATGCCGTTTGGATCGCGGAAGGCCACCATGCCGTGACCGATGATCATCGCCACGCAGGCGTACGCGCCGCGGATCTGACGGTTTGTCGCGGCAATCGCGGCAAAAATGTTGTCCGCTTCCAGCGGATAGTGACGGAAGTTATCCAGCTCGCTGGCGAACACGTTGAGCAGGATTTCAGAATCAGAGGTGGTGTTAATGTGGCGACGTTTCTCTTCGAACAGCTTTTTACGCAGCTCATGCGCGTTGGTCAGGTTGCCGTTATGGGCAAGGGTGATGCCATACGGTGAGTTGACGTAGAAAGGCTGTGCCTCAGAGGCGCTGGAACTGCCAGCGGTAGGATAACGAACGTGACCGATCCCCATATTACCTTGCAGACGCTGCATATGGCGGGCTTCAAACACATCGTTTACCAGGCCATTCGCCTTGCGTAAACGGAAGCAGTTGTTTGCATCAATGGTGATGATACCCGCAGCATCCTGCCCACGGTGCTGAAGCACCGTTAACGCGTCATAAATCGACTGGTTTACCGGCATGAAACCGGCGATACCGACAATACCGCACATTCGTCTTTTCCTCGTTAAGCCACATCTCAGGGTTTATGCCCTGGGCAAAAAACTCGACGAGCTTTGCAGATAGTCAAAGAACCATCTGATGATGAAGCTGAACTCTGGAATGAGCTGCGATTTCTGCCAGTCTTCACTTTTGGAGAACCCGGTAAAGGTATCCAGGAAGAACAGGATCGCGGCCACAATCAGCACGCCTCGCAACGCCCCGAAACAGATCCCGAGTACCCTGTCCGTTCCTGACAGACCGGTTTTCTCGACCAGCTGACCTATCACGTAATTGACGATAGCGCCAACAATCAGCGTCGCGATAAACAGCACCGCGATGGCGATTCCATTTCGGACCAGTTCATCTTCAAAGCCCGTGAACCAGACAGACAGGTAAGTGTAGTAATGACTGGCGACAAAGAAAGCACAACCCCAGGTCACCAGCGATAACGCTTCACGAACAAAGCCACGGATCAGGCTAACCAGACAGGAAAAACCAATCACCGCAATGATGGCGTAATCAATCCAGACCATATGTGTCCCACGATTAAACGCCCTGTCATCCAGTTCGGGGCGAATTCTAACAGAAAAAGAAAACGTTTGCGTAGGGATTTCCTTCCCGCGCGTAAATAAAAAAGGCGCTGAAAAAATGTTCAACGCCGTGGCTTGTCGCCTCTCTCTTACTGGAGCAGGTCGTACTTAGTTCGCGCTGTAGCCCATCACCACACCGCTCAGGCCGGAGATCTGCTTCAGCTCACCCAGCGACCCTTTCAGTTTGTCTTTAGACGCTTCTGGCCCCACGAGGATACGGGTAATTTTACCCTGCACCGGCGTGGAAGGTGAAGTGTAAACACGATATCCCGCACTGCGCAGTTTACCCACCACCTCATTCACCTTGTCCGCATTTTTCAGCGCACCGAGCTGCACCACGTAGGCTTTGCCCGTTGGGGCAGCAGCGTCCTGCTGCGTCGGTTTTGCTGGCGGAGGCGTCTCTGACGCTGCGGCGAGCTGTTCTGCCGCTTTATCACGCTGCGGTTTCGGCTGCGGCTTCTCAACCGGCTTCGGTTTTTCAACCGGTTTAGGCTGCTCGACCGGCACAGGATCGATATCGCTGTTGCTCGTGGCCGCCAGGCGAGACGGATCGAGCGACGGTGCGGCGGCATCGCCCGCGCGCACCTCTTCCGCCGCCCCTTCCGGAGGCTGAGCAGGCAGCGCCTGCGTCGCCGCGGGCAGCATATCCGGCTCATCGCGGTCGCCCGGTTTCGGCACCAGCGGAATCGCGGCAAACTCATCCTGATAATGCTTTTTCTGCCCGTCGAGCAGCCCGGGAAGAATAATCACCCCGAGCGCGACCAGCACAATGGTTCCTGTTAAACGGTTCTGAAACTTACTCGCCACCGGTTCTCCCCGCGTCCATCACTTCCATGACATGTGCCACCGTGTGGAATGAACCACACACCAGCACGGTATCTTCTGGTTTAGCCTCCGCCATCGCGGCATGCCAGGCCTGCGCCACGCTACTGTAGATTGCGCCTTTGCCGAGATGTTCCATCAGCTGCTCAGCCGTCGCGCCGCGCGGCCCCTCCAGAGGAGCACAATACCAGCTATCGACCACACTCTCCATGCAGGCCAGCGTCCCGCCGATATCTTTATCATGAAGCATACCGATAACCGCCAGCACGCGCCCGGTTTTTGGTAACGATTTGAGACGTCCCGCGAGATACGCCGCCGCGTGGGGGTTGTGCGCCACGTCCAGAATCAGGCGCGGTGACTCGCTCACAATCTGGAAACGTCCTGGCAGAATCGCGTTTTGTATACCCTCGCGGATCGCCTGTTCGCTGACCACGAGGCCGCTGGCGCGCAGTGCCGCCAGTGCGGTTGCCGCATTTGGCTGCGGGACCTGCGGCAGCGGCAGGTTATCCAGCGCCCCCTGCGCGTCGCTAAAGCGCCAGCCGTTGTCCTGAACCTCATACTGCCAGTCAACGCCGCGGCGCAGCAGCTGTGCGCCCTTTTCGTTCGCCACGTCAGCAATGGTGTGCGGCATGTCCGGCTCGCCCACCACGGCAGGTTTATTTGCCCGGAAAATACCGGCCTTCTCGCGGCCAATGCTTTCACGATCGGGCCCCAGCCAGTCGATATGATCCAGCGCGATGCTGGTCACTACCGCCACGTCTGCATCGACGATATTGGTCGCATCAAGACGTCCGCCAAGACCAACCTCAAGGATCACCACGTCCAGCTGGGCCTGTTTGAACAGCCACAGGGCCGACAGAGTGCCGTATTCAAAATAGGTTAATGAGGTCTCTCCGCGCGCGGCTTCAATTTCCGCGAACGATGCCGTATGCGCCGACTCCGGCAGCTCGCTGTTCTGCACACGAACCCGCTCGGTGTAGCGTACCAGATGTGGCGAGCTGTACACGCCGACCCTATAGCCCGCCGCCATCAGGACGGATTCCAGCGTGCGGCAGGTGGTACCTTTGCCGTTGGTGCCTGCGACGGTGAACACGAAAGGCGCCGGTTTCAGCACATCAAGACGCGCGGCAACCTGGCTTACGCGCTCAAGCCCCATATCGATGGTTTTACTGTGCAGGTTTTCCAGATAAGAAAGCCACGCGGCCAGGGGCGACGTGGCTTGGGGAATGCTTTTATTTTCCATAATGCCCGGTTGTCATTAACAGATTAGAAAGCAAAAGGGCAGCGCCAACTGGCCCTGCCCTTTTCAGTTATCAGGCCTCGGGTTCCTGATCCGGTACCACCACGCCTTCACGCGGCTCATCCGGGTTCGGCGCTGGCAGATTCATCAGCTTCGCCAGGATGCGCGCCAGCTTCAGGCGCATTTCCGGACGGCGGACGATCATGTCGATGGCGCCTTTCTCAATGAGGAACTCACTGCGCTGGAATCCCGGCGGCAGTTTTTCACGAACGGTCTGCTCGATAACGCGAGGACCCGCAAAGCCGATCAGCGCTTTTGGCTCAGCGACGTTCAGGTCGCCCAGCATCGCGAAGCTCGCGGAGACGCCGCCCATGGTTGGGTCGGTCAGCACGGAGATGTACGGCAGACCGCGCTCCTGCATCTTCGCCAGCGCTGCAGAGGTTTTAGCCATCTGCATCAGGGACATCAGGGCTTCCTGCATACGTGCTCCACCGGAGGCAGAGAAGCAGATCAGCGGACAGTTGTCTTCCAGCGCCTGCTCAACGGCACGCACGAAGCGCGCACCGACCACGGAGCCCATTGAGCCGCCCATAAAGGAGAACTCAAACGCAGCGGCAACAACCGGCATCCCATGCAGGGTGCCTTTCATGACGACCAGCGCGTCTTTCTCGCCGGTCTCTTTCTGTGCGGAGGCCAGACGATCTTTATATTTTTTGGAGTCGCGGAACTTCAGCACGTCTTTTGGCTCAAGCTCGCTGCCCAGTTCTACCAGAGAACCTTCGTCCAGCAGGCTATGCAGGCGGTTGCGCGCCGACATACGCATATGGTGGTCACACTTCGGACACACCTCAAGGTTGCGCTCCAGCTCTGCGCGATACAGAACCTGGCCGCAGCTATCACACTTCGTCCATACCCCTTCAGGAATGCTCGCTTTACGCGTTGGGGTAATGTTGCTTTTAATTCGTTCAATCCAGCTCATTGATAACCTTTCTGCCTGAACCTGGTCGTATGCCAGTTTTGCTATAAGAGGCGAATAATGCCATTTTTGCCTCCAACAGACCATGAATGTTGCACATTAAAACATAACAGCCCGAAACTTTGGATAAAAAAGTGGTCGAACCGCCAGTGTGCATTTACTTCGCTTGCTTTGCCGCCGCACGTTTATGACGAATGATTTCGATAACGCCCGGCAGTACGGAAAGCACAATAATCGCTACAATCAGTAACTTAAGATTTTCCTGAACCACTGGGAGATCGCCAAACAGGTAGCCTGCATAGGTAAACAGCAGTACCCAAAGCAGCGCCCCCACGACGTTATACATGGCAAAATGACGATAGGACATATGTCCCATTCCCGCCACAAACGGTGCAAATGTGCGCACAATAGGCACAAAGCGCGCAAGGATAATGGTTTTTCCGCCATGGCGTTCATAAAACGCATGCGTTTTATCTAAATAGCTGCGGCGGAAAATTTTTGAATCCGGATTGCTGAACAGCCGCTCACCGAATACGCGTCCAATCGTGTAGTTGACCGCATCACCGACGATGGCGGCAATCACCATCAGCACCACCATAAGATGCACATTCAGATCGTTGGTGGGCAGCGCCGATAACGCCCCGGCGACAAACAGCAGTGAATCGCCCGGCAGGAACGGCGTGACAACCAGCCCGGTTTCACAAAACAGAATGAGGAACAGAATGGCATAAACCCAGACGCCATACTGCGCGACCAGTTCTGCCAGGTGAACATCAATATGCAGGATGAAATCAATCAAAAAACGAATTACGTCCATATTGTCTAAGCCTTAATTGCACCTTTGTTTAGTCCGCTAAAAACAGCGGCCCCATTGGCGGTTTCGGCAGGTCAAACCGATCCGGATAGTCTACCGAGACCAGATACAGCCCTTCCGCTTTCGCCGTGGCTGCCGCAAGCGTTCTGTCCTTCGCTGCCAGCAGGTCTGCAATCCAGCTCTCCGGCTGGTGTCCGGCACCCACTTCCATCAGGCTGCCCACAATATTCCGCACCATATGATGTACAAAGGCATTGGCTTTGATATCCACCACCACATACGCGCCAAAACGGCTGACGTGAATGTGCATGACATTACGCCACGGCGTGCGGGACTGACACTGCACCGCACGAAACGAGGTAAAGTCATTTTCACCAATCAGACACTGCGCCGCGCGATGCATGCGTTCCGCATCGAGCGGTTCATAAAAATGCGTCACGCCCTGGCTTAACACCGCCGGACGCAGACGCTGGTTGTAGATGACATAACGGTAACGACGCGCGGTGGCGCTGAAACGCGCATGAAAATCATCCGGCACAGCTTTCACCCAACGCACCGCAATGTCACCAGGCAAATTCGCATTTACACCCAGCGTCCAGGCGGCATCCTTACGCACGGCGGTGGTCTCAAAGTGCACCACCTGCCCCGTGCCGTGAACGCCCGCGTCCGTCCGGCCTGCGCACAGGACGTTAATCGGCTCGTTTGCCACCTGAGAGAGCGCTTTCTCCAGTTTCTCCTGGACGCTGCGCACCTCATTCTGACGCTGCCAGCCATAATATTTACTGCCATCGTACTCAATACCGAGGGCAATTTTATGAACCGGCTTTTGTTCCACGTCTGACATCAGTACAGGTACTCCTGCACCAGTTTTTCAGCGATCTTGACCGCCATCAGCGCGCCGCCGAAACGAACGTTGTCGGCAACGGACCAGAACTGAACCTGCTCCGGCATACCGTAGTCGTTACGCACGCAGCCAACGGAAAGATGCGCGCTACCGGTGGCATCGCCCACCTGCGTCGGGAACTCGCTCTCTTCAGAGAGGACGATGTCTTCCCCGCGCCCAAACGCATCGCGCGCCTCTTCTGCCGCCAGGGGACGCAGCGCTTCAAAGCCGACCATCTGCGCGTGACCGTAGAAGACCGGGGACTGCACGACGCTTGCGGAGATCATCAAGCCATCGTCCTGCAGAATTTTACGCACCTCATCGACGATACGACGCTCTTCGCGCACGGAGCCCTCGCGGTCCGGCAATAGCGGCAGCATGTTGAACGCCAGCTGGCGGCCAAAGAAATCATCTTCATCAATCGGAATGCCGTTCAGCAGCTTCGCGCTCTGCCCGGCCAGCGCGTCAACGGCCTTTTTGCCGTTTGCGGACGCCGACAGCAGGCTGGTGACGGTAATGCGCGACAGGCCGCCGTCGTCGATCAGCGGTTTCAGTGCAGTCAGCAGCTGGCTGGTCAGGCTGTTCGGCACCGCAATGACGTTACGGTTGCGGTAGTCAGCCAGTACAAACGGGTTCACGTCCGGCACCACCAGCGGCACATCCGGCTCCATGGAGAACAGACCGCTCAGATCGATGACCAGGCAGCCTGCGTTGGTCGCCTCTTCAACGTACGCCGCAGTGGCTTCAGCGCCCGCGGCGAAAAACGCCAGCTGCGCCTGCGTCCAGTCGAACGCCGCCGCATCCTGAACCATGACGGATTTATTGTTAAAACGCAGATGCTCACCCGCGCTATCCGTTCGCGCCAGCGCATAGATATCGCCCACCGGGAACTGACGCTCAGCAAGCGTTTCGAGCAGGGCTTCGCCCACGGCACCCGTGGCACCTAAAATGGCAATGTTCCAGCCTTCAGACATGGTGGTTTACTCCAGAAATAAAAAAGCGTCCCTGTCGGAGTATCCGACAGGGAGCATTAAGAAGACATTAATGCGCCGGGTGATGAACGGCGTTAAACCCCAGCTTGTGCAGCAGCGTCGCCGCCGACGCGTCGTCGCACATCACATAGAGGGAAGACCACTCGCGGCGCTCAACGTAGTTCTTGCGCAGCTTATCAAACTCACCCGGGATCCCCGCCACTTTACGCAGCAGCGCATCATCGCGGCGCACATCATACACTAAATGCACTAGCCTTTTCAGCGTTGCCTGATCGAGCGGGCCGTGAAGAGTAATGCGGCCAAATTCAGGCGCGGGGAGTAAGGTATCCAGCGCCACCTGCTGCGGATGGCCGATGAAGGCGCTGTAGGCTTCGAAGACCTGCGTCGTACCGCGGGCTTTCCCTTCGAGGGTATAACCAGCGATATGCGCCGTGCCCACATCAACCTTATTTAGCAGCTCAACGTTGAGGTCCGGCTCCGGCTCCCAGACGTCCAGCACCACGCTGAGGTCTTGTCCTTCGTTCAGACACGTCAGCAGCGCGGCGTTATCGACTACCGGACCACGGCAGGCATTTATCAGAATAGTGCCAGCCTTCAGACGGCGAATTAACGCCTCATCGGCCAGATGCAGAGACTTATACGGCCCCTCTTTAAACAGCGGCGTGTGGAACGTCAGCACGTCGCACTGTTCAACCAGCTCGTCCAGCGAACGGAAATCCCCATCATCGCCGTTGTCTTTGCGCGGCGGATCGCACAGCAACGTGCGGATCCCTAACGCTTCCAGGCGCTTTTGCAGGCGTCCGCCGACGTTACCCACGCCGACAATCCCCACGGTGCGGTCTTTCAGCGCAAACCCGTCGCGCTCGGCCAGCATCAGCAGCGAGGAGAAAACGTATTCCACGACGGCAATCGCGTTACAGCCCGGCGCGGCGGAGAAACCGATTCCGGCCTGCTTCAGCCATTTATCATCCACATGATCGGTCCCTGCCGTTGCGGTCCCAACGAACTTAATCGCCTTACCGGCGAGCAACGCCTCATTTACTTTGGTCACCGAGCGCACCATCAGGGCGTCGGCATCGTCCAGTTCGTTGACCGGGATCGGGCGACCAGGAACAGCCTTAACGTTACCCAGGCGGCTAAACAGCTCACGGGCGTAAGGCATATTTTCATCAACGAGGATTTTCACGTCTGAGTACCTGTTTGAGAGGAAGAAAACCTGCCAAGTGTGCCATAATCTGGCCGCCAGGCATATACGTCTGCCAGGTTTACGCTGAGTTTTGACTTTAAGGATTTTTGACGATGCAGCCCATTTCAGGTACGCCGCCACGCCCTCCGGGTGAAGGCCCCGTCACGCCAAACGTTGCCGGTGAACAACCGCTATCCACGCAACAGCGCACCGTGCTGGAGCGACTGATCACGCGCCTGATTGCGCTGACTTCACAGCAAAACGCGGAAGTCTGGGCCGGGGTGAAGCATGATTTAGGCGTGAGGAACGACGCACCGCTGCAGTCGCGCCATTTCCCCGCAGCCGAGCAAAATCTGAACCAGCGTATTACGACCGCGCAGCAGAACCACACCACGCGCCAGATTGTTTCTCAGCTGACGGAGCTGCTGGGCCAGGGAAATAACCGCCAGGCGGTGAGTGATTTTATTCGCCAGCAGTATGGTCAGACCGCGCTGGGCCAACTGACGCCCGACCAGCTCAAAACCGTGCTGACGCTGCTGCAGAACAATGAGCTGTCGATTCCGCAGCCGCAGGTGCGCCCGGCGACCGAGCGTCCGCTGCTGCCCGCCGAGCACAATACGCTCAAGCAGATGGTGACGAAGCTGGCCGCGGCCACCGGCGAGCCGACGAAGCTTATCTGGCAATCCATGCTGGAGCTGTCGGGCGTGAAGGCAGGCGAGCTGATCCCGGCCAAACAGTTTACCCATCTGGTGACCTGGCTCCAGGCACGCCAGACGCTCAGCACCCAGAGCGCCCCTACCCTGCATACTGTGCAGGCCGCGCTGAAACAGCCGCTTGAGCCGCACGAGTTCGAGGTGATTCGGGATTATGCCCAGCAGAACTGGCAGGCCACGCCGCAAACGGTACTGACTACCGCGCAGGTGCAGGATCTGCTCAACCAGATCTTCGTTCGCCGCGCCGAGCGCGAAGGCGGCGTACCGGAGGTGAGAAATATTCAGCCGATCTACAGCCCGCTGTTTGCGCCGGTCGTGGAGACCTTCAGAACACTTTCTGCGCGTCCGGGATTGATGTTTATTGCATTACTGATTGCGCTGGCGATTTTCTGGCTGGTTGCCTGATATTTTGCCCGGTGGCGCTGCGCTTACCTAGCCTACAACGGCTCGAACCGTAGGCCGGGTAAGGCGCAGCCGCCACCCGGCAACAACGACTCACGTTCTGCGAAACGCCACCAGCGTCACCACGATCCCCACCACCGCGGAAACCGCACCGGCCAGGAAGACGGACGGATAGCCAAACGAGGTGGCTAACAGCCCGGCCAGCGGCCCGGTTACCCCGTATGAGATATCCTGAAACGCCGCATAGCCGCCGAGCGCCGTCCCGCGCACCTGCGGAGCCACGCGCTTCACCACTTCAACGCCCAGCGCCGGGAAGATCAGAGAACAGCCGCAGCCGGTCAGCGCCGCACCAAGCAGCGCAACGGATGCCACGGGTGCATTCCACAACAGCAGAAGACCGATGGTTTCAATGACCAGCGATGCCACCGCCACCTTTACGCCACCAAAGCGATCCGGCATCCAGCCAAAAAGCACGCGCATCAGAACAAACGCGCCGCCAAACGCGGTAAGCGTAAAACCGGCCATCGCCCAGCCGCGGCTCATAAAATAGAGCGAGACGAACGTCCCAATCACCGCAAAACCCACGCCCTGCAGCGCCAGGCCCAGGCCCGGCTGCCAGATTTGGCCGACCACGCTCCACAGGGAAGGACGCTCGCCTTTGTGCGCGGGCACCTTACGCACCGAGCCGTTAAACGCCCATGCCACCAGCGGCAGCGCCATGGTGGTGGCAGCCAGCGCCGCAAAACCGAACTGGCTGTTGATCAGCAGACCAAGCGGTGCCCCGGCGGCCAGCGCGCCGTAGATGGCCATGCCGTTCCAGGACATCACCTTGCCGGAACGTGCTGGCCCTACCAGCCCCATTCCCCAGGTCAGGGTGCCGGTCAGCAGCTGGCTTTCACCGAAGCCAAGAATTAAACGGCCCAGCACCAGCAGCGCAAATTTATACACGGCGTCTACCGGCAGGAGAGCCGCCAGCAGCCAGGCGCCGCCCGCCAGCCCGCAGGCAAACATCCCCTGCAGCGCCGAGCGTTTGGCACCGTGCTGATCCGCCAGACGTCCGGCGTAGCCGCGGGTTAAAACCGTCGCTAAAAACTGAATGCCCACGGCGATGCCGACCATGGTGTTGCCATAGCCCAGCTCCTGATGAACGAACAGCGGGATCACCGGCAGCGGCAGGCCAACGGTCATATAGGTCAGGAATACCGCAAAGGCGATACGGAACAGCGAGACGTTCGCTGAAGGGGTTGTTTCTGTTTGAGTTACTGCAGTCATGCTTTACTCCGAAATGAAGAGTAAGGCGGGGAAATGCCACGCCCCCTCTACCTGATTATCAGGATTAAGGTGCGTTGGTTGACGTTAAACGCTTACGCATTATCGTGAGGATAATGTTGAGTGGTGAAGTTTGCCTGTGAGATCAGCCGCTTGTCAATGCATAAAAAAGGGAGCCTTATGGCTCCCCTTTCGAATCAAACATAAAACTTATGCTTTCAGCTTACGCATGACCAGCGTGGCGTTGGTGCCACCGAAACCGAAGCTGTTGGACATGACGGTAGTCAGCGTCGCGTCCGTTGGTTTGGTCACGATGTTCAGGCCAGCAGCCTGCTCATCCATCTCTTCGATGTTGATGCTTGGCGCGATAAAGCCGTTTTCCAGCATCAGCAGAGAGTAGATCGCTTCCTGTACGCCAGCCGCACCCAGAGAGTGACCGGTCATGGCTTTTGTCGCGGAGATTGCCGGGCTGTTGTCGCCGAAGACTTCACGGATCGCACCCAGCTCTTTCACGTCACCTACCGGCGTAGAGGTACCGTGGGAGTTCAGGTAGTCGATTGGGGTATCAACACCGTGCATCGCCATCTTCATGCAGCGCACCGCGCCTTCGCCGGATGGCGCAACCATGTCGGCGCCGTCGGACGTTGCGCCGTAGCCCACGATCTCAGCATAGATGTGCGCGCCACGTGCCAGAGCGTGCTCCAGCTCTTCAACCACAACCATACCGCCGCCGCCCGCGATAACGAAACCGTCACGGTGCGCATCGTAGGTACGGGAGGCTTTGTCCGGGGTCTCATTGTACTTGGTGGACAGTGCGCCCATCGCGTCGAATTCACAGGCCATTTCCCAGCCCAGCTCTTCGCCGCCGCCAGCAAATACGATGTCCTGCTTACCCAGCTGGATCTGCTCAACAGCGTTACCGATACAGTGTGCGGAGGTCGCACACGCGGAGCTGATGGAGTAGTTCACACCGTGGATTTTGAACGGGGTCGCCAGGCACGCGGAAACCGCAGAACCCATGGCTTTCGTGACCACGTACGGACCTACCGCTTTCAGACCACGCGGGCTACGCATGGCGTCAGCACCGAATACCTGCGCTTTAGATGAGCCGCCGGAGCCGGCAATCAGACCCACGCGCGGGTTGTTCTGATAAACCTCTTCGCTCAGGCCGGAATCTTTGATCGCTTCCTGCATGGAGAGATAAGCATAAATAGAGGCATCGTTCATGAAACGAACCACTTTGCGGTCGATCAAACCGGTGGTGTCCAGTTTGACGTTACCCCATACGTGGCTACGCATACCTGAATCTTTAAACTCTTCAGAGAAAGTGATCCCGGAGCGTCCTTCACGCAGAGATGCCAGGACTTCCTGCTGGTTATTACCGATGCTGGAAACAATGCCCAGGCCAGTAATCACTGCACGTTTCATTCAATACCTCTGTAAGTCGCACTATAGTAAGTTTCGAGTCGCACAATAGCGTACACTTGTACGCCGAACAAGTCCGATCAGACATTTTCTGCGGAAATTTGCACCGATGGACTCACATCGTTAAGATCGTGCCACTGCCTGTCAGACGAGTAACTTACGTGAAACAAAACGCTATACAACCCGCCAACCTCGAATTCAACGCTGAGGGTACACCTGTTTCCCGAGATTTTGATGACGTCTATTTTTCTAATGATAACGGACTCGAAGAAACTCGCTATGTTTTCCTCGACGGAAACCAGCTCAGCACCCGCTTCCCGGCGCACCCGCGGAGCCTGTTTGTGGTCGCGGAAAGTGGATTCGGCACCGGTCTGAATTTTTTAACCCTCTGGCAGGCGTTTAATCAGTTCCACGCTGCTCACCCTGAGGCTACGCTACAAAGATTACATTTCATCAGTTTCGAAAAATTCCCGCTCACCGCGCACGATCTGCGGCTTGCCCACCAGCGCTGGCCGGAGCTTGCGCCTTGGGCAGAACAGCTTCAGGCGCAGTGGCCGCCCCACATCGGCGGCTGTCACCGTCTGATTTTGGACGGTGGACGCGTCACGCTGGACTTATGGCTCGGCGACATCAACGACCTGACCGACAGGCTCGATGATTCGATGAATCAGAA
Organism: Enterobacter cloacae complex sp. 2024EL-00227; assembly: GCF_043945315.1. Classification (NCBI taxonomy): domain Bacteria; kingdom Pseudomonadati; phylum Pseudomonadota; class Gammaproteobacteria; order Enterobacterales; family Enterobacteriaceae; genus Enterobacter; species Enterobacter cloacae complex sp. 2024EL-00227. The sequence continues at coordinate 156,193 of NZ_JBIMQP010000001.1, read as the reverse complement.
GGTCGACGCGTGGTTTCTGGACGGTTTTGCCCCTGCCAAAAACCCGGACATGTGGAGCCAGCATCTGTTTAACGCGATGGCGCGGCTGGCGCGCCCTGGGGCTACCCTTGCCACCTTCACCTCGGCGGGCTTTGTCCGCCGTGGGCTGCAGGAGGCGGGCTTTACCATGCAGAAGACCAAAGGCTTTGGCCGCAAGCGCGACATGCTGGTCGGCAGGATGGAGCAGACGCTGGAGATCCCCGCTCAGACGCCCTGGTTTGCGCGCCGCGCCAGCGCATCGCGCGACGTAGCGATCGTTGGCGGTGGGATCGCCAGCGCCCTGCTCTCGCTCGCCCTTCTCCAGCGTGGCTGGCAGGTCACGCTCTACTGCGCTGACGACGCGCCCGCCAGCGGCGCATCCGGCAACCGTCAGGGGGCGCTCTATCCGCTTTTAAGCGCACACGATCCGGCCCTGTTCCAGTTTTTCCCCGCGGCCTTTACCTTCGCCCGCCGCCTGTACGACGCGCTGCCAGTGGCATTCGACCACGACTGGTGTGGCGTGACGCAGCTCGGCTGGGATGAGAAGAGCCAGCAGAAGATCGCGCAGATGCTGTCGCTGGGCCTGCCGGAAGAGATTGCCCGCGCGGTCAGTGCGCAAGAGGTGGCGGACACCGCTGGCGTAGAAACCGGGTGTGGGGGCATTCAGTACCCGCTCGGCGGCTGGCTGTGTCCGGCTGAACTGACCGCGGCGGTCATTACCCTGGCGCAGTCGCAAGGGCTGACGGTGCGGTATGCCCACAAGGTGGAATCGCTCACCCGGACAGAACGCTGGGATCTGCGTTTTGCTTATGGCAAGGAGGCGAGCCATGCCAGCGTTGTGCTGGCCAACGGGCATCACATCAGCCAGTTTATCCAGACAGCAGCGTTGCCGGTTTATCCGGTCGGCGGCCAGGTAAGCCATATCCCCACCGCGCCTGCGCTCGGCAAACTGCGCCAGGTGCTGTGCTATGACGGCTATCTGACACCGCAAAATCCGTCTAACGGCCATCACTGCATCGGGGCCAGCTATCATCGTGGCGAAACGGATATGCGCTATAGCGAAGCGGATCAGGCGCAAAACCGCCAGCGCCTGATTGACTGTTTCCCGCATGCGGCGTGGGCGAAAGAGGTTGACGTCAGCGAGGGTGACGCGCGCTGCGGCGTGCGCTGCGCCACCCGCGATCATCTGCCGATGGCGGGCAACGCGCCGGACTATGACGCGACGCTTGCGGCCTATGAAGATCTGGCTGAAAACAAGGAAACGGCGGTAAGTGCCCCGGTTTATCCGGAACTGTTCATGCTGGGCGGATTAGGATCGCGAGGTTTGTGCTCCGCGCCGCTGCTGGCTGAAACGTTAGCCGCGCAAATGAGCGACGAGCCAATTCCGCTGGACAGGGTTACGCTTGCGGGACTGAATCCGAATCGCTTGTGGGTAAGGAAACTGCTGAAGGGGAAAATGGTTAAGTAAGGTGCGGCCTGGTGCCCTCACCCTAACCCTCTCCCACAGGGAGAGGGAAAATTAGTAGGCCCGGTAAGCGCAGCGCCACCGGGCGAAAAACGATGACTTAGCGTTTAGCCTGCTGGAACAGGTTGTCCCACATGCCCAGCACCAGTGACTGGTCGCGCGGAGAGAGCTCCCCGGCCTGAATGGCTTTCTCCAGACTGCGGGTCACTTCCTCATGAACAGCATCGGCAGAGTGATCGTCACCTGCTTCCAGCTCGGCTACCGCGAGCGTCAGGTGACCACGCAGATAACCGCTGGCGAACAGCTCATCATCGCTGGCGTGTTCCACCATGTCATCAATTAACGCCAGAATGCGTGATTCAAATTCTGCGATCATCTTCTTTCCTCTGTTAAAGATCTTCCGGCCAAGGGAAGCTTTCCGCCGCAATCGCCGGCGTGTGGTAATAATTCTGTAAGGCCTCGATCAGGCGCGCCGGACGTGCCGGGATGCCTTTCTCAAGGTATTCCATCACCTGCGCATGCACGCGGCGCTGGAAGACAATACGGTCTGGCTCGAAGTCGCCTTCGAGATTGTCGCAGCTGACGTTGAACGGGAAACCCGCCGCCACGCAGAACAGCCATTCCAGCGCCTGCGGCTTCACTTCCACATCCTCAAACTGCCCCTGCGTCGCGGCGTCTCGCCCGTCCGGGCAATACCAGTAACCGAAGTCCACCAGCTCGCGACGCGCTTTTCCGGCGATGCACCAGTGCGAAATTTCGTGCAAACCGCTGGCGTAAAAGCCGTGGGCAAAGACGATGCGGTTATACGGAACCTCGTCATCAGCAGGAAGATAGATCGGTTCGTCGTCGCCTTTAATCAGACGGGTATTAAAATCGTCAGCAAAACAGCCGTCAAAGATCTCAATCAGCTGTTCATATTTATGCGTACTGTTCATTAGTGCATCCCCAACCAGGTGAGGATCTCCTGTCCATGGCTGTCATAAAGAAGTTTGGCGCTCATCACGGCCGAGACGATAACGATCATCGGACGGATCAGCTTTTGCCCTTTGCTTAATACCAGACGCGAGCCCGCGCGCGCGCCCAGGAACTGCCCTGCCATCATCACAAACCCGGTTGCCCAGATGACCTTGCCGCCAATGATAAACAGCAGCAGGCCGCCGACGTTCGAGGTCGCGTTGAGCACTTTGGCATGGGCGGTCGACTTGGCGAGGTTAAACCCGGCCAGCGTCACGAACGCCAGCGCGTAAAACGAGCCTGCCCTCGGGCCGAAGAAACCGTCGTAAAAACCGACGCAGCCCCCGGCAATCAGCGCAAACGGCAGGCCGTGCAGACGACGCTGACGGTCTTCCTCGCCGAGCTTCGGCATCAGCAGGAAGTAAAGACCGATACAGATAACCAGAACCGGCAGGATCTGGCGCAAAATATCCGACTGCACGTGCTGAACCAGCAGCGCGCCCGACGTGGAACCGATAAAGGTCATCAGGATATTGAGCTTCTGGTCGGCCAGGCTCACCACCTTGCGGCGGATAAAATAGAGCGACGCCGAAAGCGAGCCGCCGCAGGCCTGCAGCTTGTTGGTGGCAAGCGCCTGCGCCGGGCTCATGCCCGCCGCCAGCAGCGCGGGTACGGTTAATAGCCCGCCGCCGCCCGCAAGAGCATCAATAAAACCGGCCAGCATAGCCACAAAGAACAGCACCACCAGCAGCAACGGTGACACCATAAACAGCTCGACGAAATTATCCATTAAAGTACATGCTCATCCAGTAGCGCCTGGCAGGAAGGCGGCAACGGAGGCGGTGTCTTCTTCTCAGGCTTAGAGGTTCCAGGTTTTGCCGGTTCAAACCAGCTTTGCAGTTCCGCACCACAGCCATCGCCTGGCGGCGGTAGCGGCTGATCTTCGCATTCCAGGCTGTTCGCCGGGCAGCGCAGACGAACGTGCATGTGCGCACGATGCTGGAACCACGGGCGCACTTTGCGCAACCAGTCGCGATCGGTTCCCTCATCGAGGCACAGCTGTTGCTTGATAGCCGGGTTGACGAAGATCCGCGTGACGTCGTTATCTTTTGCCGCCAGCTTAATCAGGCTGAAGATATCCGGCGTCCACAGTGAGGGCACAACGCGCTTACCGTCGCTCGACACCAGATCCAGCGCCTGCGGTTTCAGCAACTGGGCTGAACTCCAGCGTGCTTTAGGCAGCTGCAGGAAGATATCGACATCCAGTCCGGTCTGGTGACTGGCGTGTCCACCGTTAAAACGCCCGCCCGCAGGCATCCCCATATCGCCGATCAGCATCGTGCCCAGCCCCAGATTATGCACCTGGTTTCCCAGCCGCTGGATGAACAGCACCAGATCCGGGTGCCCGAAGTAACGACGCTGGTCGGTACGCATCACCTGATAGGTATCCGATTGCAGCGGAAGTTCCTGAGCCCCCACGATACAGCCGTTAGAAAAGGCGCCGATGGACTGCGCGCTCCCCGCCACCGGATGGGTGATTTTTTGCCACGGCGTGGCGGCCAGACTGGCTCCACTGGCAAGCAGCGCCAGCAGAGCAATTGCGGTTTTTTTCATGTTTACCAGCGTGGAATGGTGGTCGTCACATCCGCATTCTGCGCGCGCTGGCGCAGGAAGTGATCCATCAGCACGATCGCCAGCATCGCTTCCGCGATCGGTACCGCGCGGATCCCCACGCACGGATCGTGACGTCCTTTAGTGATCATCTCAACTTCTTCGCCATCGCGGTTAATCGTGTGGCCCGGCACGGTAATGCTTGAAGTTGGTTTCAGCGCGATATTGGCAATAATCTGCTGCCCGCTGCTGATCCCGCCCAGAATGCCGCCCGCGTGGTTGCTCTGGAAGCCCGCTTTCGTGATTTCGTCGCGATTCTGGCTGCCGCGCAGGGATACCACGTCAAAACCGTCGCCAATCTCAACGCCCTTCACCGCGTTGATGCTCATCAGCGCGTGCGCGATGTCGGCATCGAGACGGTCAAATACCGGCTCGCCCCAGCCTGGCGGGACGCCGTCGGCCACGACGGTGACTTTCGCCCCAATGGAGTCGCCCTCTTTTTTCAGACCGCGCATCAGTTCGTCCAGCGCGTCCAGCTTGTCGGCATCCGCACAGAAGAACGGGTTTTGCTCGACCTGATCCCAGTCTTTGATCGCCAGCGGAATGTCGCCCATCTGGGTCAGACAGCCGCGGATCACGATGCCAAATTTCTGCTGCAGGTATTTCTTAGCAATGGCGCCAGCCGCCACGCGCATCGCGGTTTCACGCGCGGAGGAACGTCCGCCGCCGCGATAGTCGCGGAAGCCGTACTTTTGTTCGTAGGTGTAGTCGGCATGGCCTGGACGGAACACGTCCTTGATGGCGCCGTAGTCCTGGGAGCGCTGATCGGTGTTTTCAATCAGCAGACCAATGCTGGTGCCAGTGGTACGGCCTTCAAAGACGCCGGAGAGAATTTTGACCTGGTCCGGCTCGCGACGCTGCGTGGTGTAGCGAGAGGTGCCCGGACGACGACGGTCGAGGTCGTGCTGCAAATCGGCTTCGGTCAGTTCGATGCCTGGCGGTACGCCATCAACGATACAGCCCAGCGCCAGCCCGTGCGACTCGCCAAAGGTGGTCACGCGGAATACCTGTCCAATACTGTTTCCTGCCATCACGGCTCCGATGTTGTTGTTTGTGTTTGAGCGTTGTGAAACGGGCCGAAGCCCGCTGGATTAATCTTTATAGATGCTGAAGTGTTCGCGCGCGTCGAGCAGCTGCGCTTTGGTCAGCATAAAGACGCCGTCACCGCCGTTGTCGAACTCAAGCCAGGTGAACGGCACATCCGGGTACTGCTCTATCAGATGTACCATGCTGTTGCCCACTTCACAAATCAGAACGCCGTCGTCGGTCAGATAATCCGGCGCGCAGGCCAGAATGCGGCGGGTCAGCTTCAGGCCGTCAGAGCCTGACGCCAGACCCAGCTCCGGCTCGTGACGGTATTCGTTTGGCAGATCGGACATGTCTTCCGCATCGACGTACGGCGGGTTAGTGACGATCAGATCGTACTGCAGCGTCGGCAGATCGCGGAACAGATCGGAGCGAATTGGCGTAACGTGATGGATCAGACCGTGCTCTTCTATGTTGTGCTCGGTCACGGCCAGCGCGTCGGTGGAGATATCAACCGCGTCCACTTCCGCTTCCGGGAAGGCGTAAGCGCAGGCAATGGCGATACAACCGCTCCCGGTACACATATCCAGAATGTGCTGCGGCTGATGGCCGATCAGGCCTTCAAAGTGGTTGTTAATCAGCTCACCAATCGGCGAGCGCGGCACCAGCACGCGTTCATCGACATAGAACTCGTGGCCGCAGAACCAGGCTTTGTTGGTCAGGTAGGCGACCGGAATACGCTCGTTCACGCGACGGATTACGCGCTCAACGATGCGGTGTTTTTCGCTCGAGGTCAGGCGCGCGGTGCGCATGTCTTCCGGAATATCCAGCGGCAGGTAGAGGGACGGCAGCACCAGCTGCACGGCTTCATCCCACGGGTTGTCGGTACCGTGTCCGTACCAGATATTGGCGGCGCTGAAGCGGCTAACCGACCAGCGCAACATGTCCTGTATGGTATGCAGCTCGTTTACTGCTTCATCGACAAATATTTTATCCACTCTTTCCTCCAGGGCATGCTCGCATAATTTTCGGCGGCTAGTTTGCCATGAAGACGGCGATAAATCAGCAATGACGCGTACCGCTTGAGGTTAAAAAATGCGTTTAGTCGGGTACACTATCGGAAATACGAGATGAGAATGACGAATGAAAAAGAAAACATCGCTCAGCGAGGAGGATCAGGCGCTCTTCCGCCAGCTAATGACCGGGACGCGGAAAATCGCGCAGGACACCATCGTCCATCGCCCGCTGCGTAAAAAAATCAGCGAAGTTCCGGTCAAACGGCTGCTGCAGGAGCAGGCCGATAATAGCCACTACTTTTCAGACGAGTTTCAGCCGCTGCTTAATACCCAGGGCGCGGTGAAATACGTGCGCGAGGACGTCAGCCATTTCGAACTGAAAAAGTTACGCCGGGGAGATTATTCGCCGGAGCTGTTTCTGGATCTGCACGGCTTAACGCAAATGCAGGCGAAACAGGAGCTGGGGGCGTTGATTGCCGCCTGTCGCCGCGAACATGTTTTTTGCGCCTGCGTGATGCATGGCCACGGGAAACATATCCTTAAGCAACAGACGCCGCTGTGGCTGGCTCAGCACCCACACGTAATGGCGTTTCATCAGGCACCGAAAGAGTACGGCGGAGATGCCGCCTTGCTGGTATTGATTGAAGTTGAGGAGTGGCAGCCGCCAGAGTTGCCCTGACAGAAGGGCGGGAAAGATATAGCATCCCGCCCTGTCACACGTCACGTCAGATCGCTTTTGCCATCTTCAGGTTGCACGGGCTCATTTGCCAGTTGAAGACCCCTTTGCCGGTTTCGTCGAGGGTGACGTTGGCAATCGCGGAAGTGGTGAACATAGGCGGCGTTTCGCCCGGGCACAGCTCAGATACCAGATAGCCGACCAGCGGCAGGTGGGAAATGACCAGTGCGGAAGCGACACCTTCATTGCACAGCGCCTGAAGATAAGCGCTGACAAGGCCGACATCACCGCATGGTGTCAGTTCGGGGAGAACATCCACACTGGACGGCAGGTTCATACACTCCCCTACCACATCCAGCGTCTGTTCTGCACGCAGGAACGGACTCACAAGAACGCGTTCAATGTCCACTTTTTGACCTTTAAGCCAGGTTGCCATCAGACGGGATTCGTCGCAGCCACAGACGGTTAAAGGACGTACTGAGTCACTGGCGGCATCGAGTGCCGCGTCGCCGTGACGCATGATGAAAACTTGCATATTGCACCGCTTTTGTTAACCAGAATCACCGGCGTTAACTACCCGCGATAAATGCTAAGAGGTAGAAAACCCGATGGCCGGGCATTGTGCCTGATCCATTCGATGAATGAAACGCTGTTTTTTACCTCAATGGCGTAAGTATAGTCAATCTCTGTTTACAAAATCGCCAGAACAGGTTCATTCACCTCAGGATTTACCCTTCTTTGACTTCAGTTTACGAAATCAGTTTCCCGTGCAGGCCAAAATGTCTGGCCCCGTTCCGCCATCTGCAATAATTCGTCACACGGTGTAAACCGTGGGCCATATTGCGAGGCCAGACGTTGCAAAATGGCAACCACTTCACCCGCGCCGAGTGTATCCATGTAGCGGAACGGGCCGCCAAGGAACGGCGGAAAACCAATACCAAATACCGCGCCGATGTCGCCATCGCGTGCGCTCTTGATCACCTGCTCACCAAAGCAGCGCGCCGCTTCATTGAGCATCATCATCACGCAACGTTCAGCGCACTGAACGCCAGACAGTTTTCCCTGACCGGTGGTCGAAATAAGCCCATAAACCGAAGGGTCGACCTGTTTCTTGCTTTTACGCCCTTTCGCGCCGTAAAGATAGAAACCGCGTTCATTTTTTCTGCCTTTGCGATCGTCCTTCAAAATTGCAGAAACAATGTTTGCAGGCGGGCTAAAACGATCGCCATAAGCCGCCTCCAGCACAGGTATAATTTTAGTGCCGGTGTCTATTCCCACCTCATCCAAAAGTTGGATTGGGCCAACGGGGAAACCAAACTTTACCAGCGCCTCGTCGACGTGTTCGATCTTCTCGCCTTCCGTCAGCAGCCGCATGGCTTCATTAATATAGGGCGCCAGAATACGGTTGACGTAGAAGCCGGCTTTATCTGCGACCACGATCGGCGTTTTACCCTGCTTCTTCGCAAGTTTGACTACCGTGGCGATGGTTTGCGGACTGGTAGTCTCGTGTGGAATAACTTCCACCAGCGGCATTTTTTCTACCGGGCTAAAGAAGTGCAGCCCGATCACCTGCTCCGGACGCGCGGCTTTCGCCGCGATATCGCCAATCGGTAATGACGACGTGTTAGAGGCAAAAATGGTGTGCGGGGCGCAATGCTGCTCAACGTCTGCCACCATCTGCTGCTTAAGGGCCAGATCCTCAAACACGGCTTCAATCACCAGATCGCGGTGCGCAAAACCGCTGTAATCCGTCGTACCGGAGATCGTCGCCAGGGTTTTATCACGCTCGCTTGCCTTGATATGGCGGCGTTTGACCTTTTGATCAAGGTTCTGCCAGCTGTACTGCAGCGCGTGGTTGATTCCCTTAGGGTTAATGTCTTTGATGCGTACCGGCAATTTGCCTTTGCTGGCGGTAACAAAAGCGATACCGCCGCCCATGAGCCCCCCACCCAGTACGCCAATGGCACGCAGAGGCGCAGGCTCCGCCTTGCTGCCGGGATCTTTTTTGACGTCAGTGCTGGCGAAGAAGATGCTGCGCAGCGCCTGTGACTGCGGCGTCATCGCCAGTTCACCAAAGGCTTTGGCCTCCGCGGCATAGCCGCTGCTGCTGCCCTGCGACAGCCCGGTTTCGATCACGTCGAGGATCCGCTTTGCCGCCGGGTAATTGCCTTTGGTTTTTTGTTCGGTCTTTTTGCCCACCATATTGAACAGGAGCGTTCTCCCCAGCGGACCGGCCAGCACGCGCTCGCGAACCGGCAGAGGACGTTTTGCCTGACGCCCTTTCAGCGCAAGCTCAACGGCGGCCTCCAGCAAAATGGACTGCGGCACGACGTCATCGACCAGACCGGCTTTCAGCGCCTGACGGGCACGCAGCTGTTTACCGGTTAAGATCATCTCCAGCGCCGTGCTGACGCCCACCAGCCGCGGCAGACGCTGCGTTCCGCCAGAACCTGGCAGCAGGCCCAGCTGCACTTCCGGCAGGCCCAGAATGGTTTTCGCATCGTCAGTACAGATGCGGCTGTGGCAGGCCAGCGCCAGCTCCAGCCCACCGCCCAGACACGCACCGTGGATCGCTGCGATGACCGGGATTGGGAGACTGTTGATCTCCGACATCACCTGCTGGCCCTGACGCGCCAGCTCTTCGGCTTCCAGCGCGCTTTGCGCCCGGGCAATCATGTTGATATCCGCCCCGGCGATAAAGTTGTCGGGTTTGGCAGAAATAAACACCAGGCCGCGAATGGCTTTGTTCTCGCGGATCTGCTTTAGCATCGCGCGCACCTGAACGCCAAATTCGGCCTTCAGGGTATTCATCTTTTCATCAGGCACATCAATAGTGATAACGGCCACGTTATCGAGGCGAACCGTCAGATTAAATGCAGATGGCATATCCATTATTCAGCCTCCAGAACCATTGCTGCGCCAAGGCCGCCCGCCGCACAGGCGGTAACAAGGCCAAACCCACCGCCACGGCGACGGAGTTCATGTAATGTTTGCGTGATCATCCTCGCCCCTGTAGCGGCAAACGGATGACCGTAGGCGATAGAGCCACCCAGCACGTTGAATTTACTCTGATCCACTTCACCCGTGGCATGCGCGCGGCCCAGCACATCACGTGCGAAACGCTCGCTTGCCAGCAGCTGGACGTTTGCCAGGGTTTGCGCGGCAAACGCTTCGTGCATATCAATCAGGGTTAAATCAGCCAGCGTCAGCCCCGCGCGATCCAGCGCCAGCGGCGTGGACCATGCCGGACCTAACAGCATGTCCTGCCAGACGTCAATGGCGGTGAAGGCGTAGCTGCGTAAATAGCCCAGGGGAGTAATGCCCAGTTCTTTCGCACGGGATTCGGTCATCAGGATCACGGCGGCAGCCCCGTCCGTCAGCGGCGTACTGTTCGCCGCCGTCACGGTGCCGTGCTTGCGGTCAAACGCCGGGCGCAGTTTGGCGTAATCCGCCAGCGTTGACGTGCCACGAATATTGTTATCTTCCGCAAGCGGTTCGCGATAGGGCGGAATATAGGCGGTCATGACCTCATCGGTCAGCTTGCCTTCCGACCAGGCTTTTGCCGCAAGCTGATGTGAACGATGCGCCAGCGCATCCTGCTGTTCACGAGTAATGCCGTAGGTTTTGGCCATCTGCTCGGCGGTGTCGCCCATGCGCAGGCCGGTGGAGTATTCAGCGACGGCAGGAGGTACAGGCATCAGGTCGCGCAGACGTAAACGCGAGAAGAGTTTGAGCTTCTGACCCGTCGTGCGGGCTTTGTTGGCATCGACCAGGATACGCGCCAGCTTTTTACTGACCCCAATCGGCAGTACCGAAGAGGAGTCCGCTCCCCCCGCTATCCCGGCGCGAATGGTGCCCGCCATCAGGCTTTCGGCGACGTTAGCCACGGCCTGGAAACTGGTTGCGCAGGCGCGGCTGACGCTGTAGGCGTCGGTATGAACATTCATCCCGGTACCGAGGACGATTTCCCGCGCAATGTTGGGGGCTTCAGGCATCTGCACGACTTGGCCGAAGACCAGCTGTTCGATGACCTCCGGCGGAATTTCGCTGCGAGCCAGCATCTCCCCCACTACCATTTTCCCCAGGTCGACGGCCGGTATGCCATGAAACGCCGTTGCCTGACGCGCAAATGGCGTGCGCAATCCACTGACTATGGCAATGCGATCGCCCTGACGGGTAATAAGCGGTAATGCCTGACTCATAACACTCCCCTGTAAAAAAATATTCGCAAACACTAAGTGGTCTGACCTGATAATAGTCTTAACCATTTTTTTACATTCAGCCAATCGGGGAAACGAAAAAGTGCGAGCTAAAACACAGAGAAGAAAAAGAAAATGCCCCTGCATAGCAGGGGCATTAGTGCGGTTTGTTGCCGGGTGCGCAAGGTAAAAGCAAAACGGTAACCCGTAGGTTACCGTTTTTAATGCTTACGCCCTCTCCCGTGGGAGAGGGTCGGGGTGAGGGCATCAGGCCGCAGAAATTAACGCAGACCCAGCTGGAAAATCAGCGTTTCAGCTTCGCAGGCAAAAACAAAGTCGATATCCAGCTTCACGCCGCCTTCCACTTCGGTAAAGGTCGACTTGATTTCACACGGCTCGGATTCAACATCACGCGCACGCTTGCTCAGCGCGGCCAGGGTCTCTTCCGCTTCGGCGCGGTTGGTGAACACACGGCTGTAAGACGCGGTGCAATCGGAGTTGTCCATGATGGTGCCAACATCCATACAGCAGCAAACCGGGGTTTCATCAGCACTGCATTTACTCATAGCTCAATTTCCTCTGTATTCGCGCAGCGCGCGAGATAAACACGATGCTGCTATTTTACGCCCCGGCGCGGGCTCTCTCCAGCCGTTAATGGCGCAAAATCGGATAAGTGACCAATATCACACTAAAAAATGATCTAAAACAAAAACCACCCTTTTGGGTGAGTCGCGATGGTCACAATTTTGCCAACCAGATCTCGTTTCACGAAACATGTTTGAAAATATTAATAAACAAACTTGCAACATTCAGGCTGGTCGGACCTATACTCTGGCCACTGGTCTGATTTGTCTGTCATACCTCAGACCCTACACTTCGCGCTCCTGTTACGGTATGTAACAATTATTGAATAAAAATAACTCAATGAGGTTATGGTCATGAGCCAGAAAACCCTGTTCAACAAGACTGCGCTGGCAGTCGCAGTGGCACTCGTCTCCACTTCCGCATGGTCAGCGGGCTTTCAGTTAAACGAATTTTCTTCCTCTGGCCTTGGCCGCGCGTATTCAGGGGAAGGCGCTATTGCTGATGATGCGGGTAACGCAAGTCGTAACCCCGCATTGATCATGATGTTTGATCGTCCGACCTTCTCTGCCGGTGCGGTTTATATCGATCCTGATGTCAACATTTCTGGCAAGTCGCCTTACACGGGTGCGAGCCTTAAAGCGGACAATATTGCCCCAACAGCATGGGTCCCTAACCTGCACTTCGTTGCGCCTATCAATGAACAGTTTGGCTGGGGAGCATCCGTAACCTCTAACTACGGGCTTGCTACCGAGTTCAATAGCAACTACCCGGCTGGTGAATACGGCGGTAAAACAGACCTTACTACGCTGAACCTGAACCTGAGTGGTGCTTATCGCCTGAACGACAACTGGAGCTTTGGTCTGGGCTTTGATGCCGTCTACGCCGATGCCAAAATTGAACGTTACTCCGGGGAGCAAACTGCTCGCCTGCCAAAAAACAGCAACAAAATTGCCAGCCTTGAAGGTGATGAGTGGGGCTATGGCTGGAACGCCGGTATCCTGTACGAGCTGGACAAAAACAACCGTTGGGGCCTGACCTATCGCTCCGAAGTGAAAATTGACTTCGACGGCGATTACAAGAGCGGCATCCTGAAGCCTGTGAACAACGTGGTTCCTGGTGCGGGTACCACCATTCCTTGGGGAACGTCAAACCAGACCGTTCCAGGTTCGCTGTCACTGCATTTGCCAGAAATGTGGGAAGTCTCCGGTTATAACCGCGTTGCACCGCAATGGGCGATCCACTACAGCCTGGCCTATACCAGCTGGAGCCAGTTCCAGGAGCTGAAAGCGACCGGAAGCAATGGTCAAACGCTGTTCTATAAGGACGAAAGCTTCCACGACGCTTATCGTATTGCGTTGGGTACCACCTACTACTACGATAAAAACTGGACTTTCCGCTCCGGTATCGCATTTGACGACAGCCCGGTTCCGGCAGACAAGCGTTCCATTTCCATTCCGGATCAGGACCGCTTCTGGATAAGTGCAGGCGCGACTTATGCGTTCAACGAGAATGCATCTATCGATGCGGGCGTATCTTATATGCACGGTCAGAAAGTGACGTTCCAGGAAGGCCCTTACGAGTTTACCTCTGAAGGTAAAGCCTGGCTGTTCGGTACGAACTTCAACTACGCGTTCTAATCGCGCAGGAATTGAAAAAGGTGAGCATTGCTCACCTTTTTTATTTACTCCGAATCGATATCTTTTAGTTCGTTCTCGATCGCCTTCGCGTTTGGATTCTCTTCCGGCTTCAGCTTACCGCCGTTGGCAATAAAGTCATGATTCTGGAAGTACGCTTCTCGCACCATAATATACGGGTCAGAAGACTGGCGCAGTAAGCCATCAGAGTCGAGCAGTTGCGCACGGGTTTCAATCCCTTCCACCGTCCATTTACCCACCGACAGCGGCCAGGTCAGCCACGACAGAACCGGATACAGCGTATCAACCATATCGCCGCCGTCATCACGAAGGGTGAAACTACCGTAGAACGGTAATTGCATGTACGGACCGTACCCGACGCCATAATGTCCCATTGTGCTGCCGAAACGGTGCGGCTGCTCACGCTGCAGTTTCGGGTTCGCCATGCCTGCCACGTCAATAAAGCCGCCCATCCCCAGAATGGAGTTCAGGAAGAAGCGGGTAAAGTGCACCATCCCTTGATACGGGTCGCCCTGCAGGAAGTAGTTCACCATTACCGCAGGCTCTTCGAGGTTGCTGGTAAAATTACTTAACCCGTTACGCGCGGGCTGGGGAACATAATCGCGCCATGCTACTGCCACCGGGCGAACCACATACGGGTCCAGCACGTTGTAGTTGAAGTTATACATGGAGCGGTTAAATCCTTCGAGAGGATCGGAGCGTCCCGTTTGCTCCCCGGAGCTGGCGCAGCCCACAAGCATCGTCGCGCCAAGCGCAAGCGCCGACAGCCGAAGTTTCATAAATATCTCCCTGTTCAGTATGGCTATCGTTGATTGCCATCCGTAACGGAGCCGTTGATGCTCCGTCTGTAAACGTGCAAGCGATTGTAACAGCACGTTTACCGATGTCTATGAGCACAATTACGGGCAGTAATCACCGTGACTCTGATCTCAGCATAGCCTGGCTTTTAGAATTCGTTTCGCTGGCAATTTTATAATGTCTTTGAAAGAGATGTATCACCTTTGTTGTCATTGCCGCCAATTTAAGAGCATCCCCACAGGCATCCCGATAAAAGCCGCTACGCTTAACAGAAAGATCAACCTCCGGGAGCAGATATGAAAGACGTGGGCGAAGAAAAAATTGGCGAGAGCGATGAGGAACTTGAAATTGAAAGCGAGGAGAAAGCGCGTGGCGAGAAAATAGAAATTGATGAAGATCGCCTCCCTTCCCGCGCGATGGCCATCCATGAGCATATACGCCAGGACGGTGAAAAAGAGATGGAGCGCGATGCCATGGCCCTCTTCTGGTCAGCTATCGCCGCAGGGCTCTCAATGGGCGCCTCTCTGCTCGCCAAAGGGATATTTCATGTTCAGCTGGAAGGTGTGCCGGGCGGTTTTTTACTCGAGAATCTCGGCTATACCTTCGGCTTTGTGATTGTCATCATGGCCCGCCAGCAGCTGTTTACCGAAAACACGGTGACCGCCGTTCTGCCGGTGATGCAAAACCCTACCCTCGGCAATTTCGGTTTATTGATGCGTCTGTGGAGCGTCGTCCTGCTGGGTAATATCATCGGCACGGGCATCGCGGCCTGGGCGTTTGAGTACATGCCGATCTTTGATGAACCCACCCGGGACGCATTTGTAAAAATCGGCATGGATGTGATGAAAAACACCCCGATCGAAATGTTCTCTAATGCCATCATCTCTGGCTGGATTATCGCCACGATGGTCTGGATGTTTCCTTCAGCAGGGAGCGCCAAAATTGTGGTGATTATATTGATGACCTGGCTGATTGCGCTGGCTGACACCACGCATATTGTGGTCGGTACCGTAGAAATACTGTATCTGGTCTTTAACGGTACGCTTCACTGGAGCGACTTTTTCTGGCCGTTCGCCTTACCGACACTAGCAGGAAACATCTGCGGCGGAACGTTTATCTTCGCGCTGTTAAGCCATGCCCAAATCCGTAACGACATGTCGAACAAACGCAAAGCGGAGCTTAAAGCGCGGGAAAATGATGATAAATCGACAAAAAAATCGTCCTGAATGGTGACTCTTTGAGCAGTCAGGCGGCGATGCGCTTAACGCAAAGTGTAAATGACGCTATACTCGTGCCGCCTCGTCCCCTTAGTTAAATGGATATAACGAGCCCCTCCTAAGGGCTAGTTGCAGGTTCGATTCCTGCAGGGGACACTTTGACCTTCACGCGCATTCACCTGTCTATCGCCAGAATTCACTGAGCAGAAGATTCCTGTTTTATTTGAGCGTAACGCGCAGCAAGCTGTCTTAGGCGCAACTCCAGTTGGGTCTTTTCGGCTTCAGGAAGCGCATCTCCATCTGGATGCTGTGACAGGCGTCTGAGTTGTTCTTCAGCCGGTATTGTTTGGTTAAATGACTGTATAGTCGAAAAAACCACCGATTTAAGCTCACTCACCGTGATATATTTTCCTTTTTGCTCATCCAGACTGCTCAGCCGATGACTCAGTTGCTGAAGCTTCATCATTCCCTCATACCAACTGTTCATAGCGTCGACAGGCAACGCTGCCGCGTTAAATTTTTGCTGCCACTGTGAGGTGAGCGGCTTCGCCTCCTCCGGCCGCACTGTCTGGAGTTGCGCTAACAGCTGAAGGCTGTAGGAAATATTCCAGTCAGGAGGCAGCTTATCCAGTCGGGCAAGCTGCTGCTGCGTTTCTGTGATAAATGTGGACGGTAAAGTACCTTGCTGTGCTAACGCGTCTTGCTGAACAGGTGTAAGCACTTCAGGTAACGGCGCCAGCGAGGCAATGGCCTGGGTCGTTAAGGGATCGGGTCTGGACAGAAAGCCCCCTCCCCACGCCACGGCGACGCCGATCGCCAGCATAGAACACATCCCGGCGACAAAGGGTTTCCATGCTCTGGCAGCTCCGTGGGCTGTCCTACGATCCTCTGCATTCGGCTGATTTTCCGGCTGCACAACATAGACCCATTTCACTTCGCCAACCGATTCCGCCCTCTCCTGAGGTAAGTCACGACCGGGCAGCTTAATCGCATTCAAATCTGATGCGTCATTACGGATTTCCAGCCGTTCAGCATTCGAACGTACCAACGTTCGTAATGTATCGAACTGGCTAAGGTGCTTCAGTTCAAGGCGCTGGAGCACCGAACCCAGCCGGGTAAGCAACGCTTCAGCGCTATAAAGCTCACTGAGATGGCTGTTGTTGAGTGGAAGCATACGCATGCGCTGCTGCAGGCGCTGGCTCAAGCCGCTAAGAATTTCCATACGAGCATGTAATGTCTTCGGCCAGAAAACGTCCCACTGATGGCTAATCAGGGCCTCCAGAATCGCCAACCCTTCGTTCAGGCCAGCTAACCCCGACAGATGAGTCCGGGCAAGGGTGTACCAGGCTGCAGTCTGCAACTCCACACCGTTCTGTTCGAACAGTGAGAGACCGAGTTTTTCGACATATTGCCAGTTCACATCCGGGCGAGCAGGATGAGTCAGCTTACTGAGTTCATCGCGGAGGGCGGCGTAATCTGGCAGCGTGCGCGGGTCGCCGCCGGTTTTTAACGTTATATGTGTGGTCATCCTGGAGGGCCTGCATATCCGTTTCGGTTAATTTCGTTAGTTGATCTGTAGGGCTATTTGGCGATTTAAAATGCAATGACGCATTAAAGGAATGAATGTTATCGCTATGGCAGCAGCGCTAAAATCAGACCGAAAAACACACCTTCATCAAATAGTTGTCCGGATCGGGATGAGGTATCAGGGGGAGTAAAGATCCAGCCATTTGCGCTCCCCACCCGCATGAACAGGCGTCCTTGAGAAATCACCTTATCTCCGGAACAGAAAGTCACCTCGACACAACCAGCGACGCCCTGTCCATACAGAAAGATCGGCATAAAGTTGACCGCCCGGCTGTCATAGCGCAAAACGATACCGGAAATCTCAAAAGCCCCGCCCTCCACCAGCAGATCCGGAACGGATACGGTCAGTGGCTCCACATTCAGTCCCGTATCCGTCAGCCACGCGTCCATTTGCTCCTGAAGCTGAGCCATCCGCTGGCGAAACTCTGCAATATCAGCCTGACTCTTGCTGATGGCAGGAACTGGTGCAGGTTGTCGTGCCTGCAACTTTTTCAGGAACTGTGATTTTACTGACATGATGTTATCAAACCTTATATACGGAGGGTCGTATCGAGATATTGTTGTTGCCTGAGATGCCTTAACAGGACCCGTCCTTCGGGCATAAACTCAGTCCCGTAGCGCACCAGACCAATCCCTTTAAGTTCAGCGTCAATGGCATAACGCAGTTCGCCGGGGACGTTCTGTTCCAGCAGGACAACGGTTATTTTTTTCAGGCGGGGTTCATACTTGAGCAGGACGGCAGATAATGTGCCCATCAGCTCATGGGCCGTTCCCGGCATGCCTTGCAGAATTTTGGTCATATCCGGCAGCCCATAGTCTGGCAGATGCGACAGCGTACCGGCACGACAGTTGAGAACGCGCTGCATGTTATCCAGCACCGAGAGGATGACCTGATTTTCTTCACTGACCTGACTAAGGTTGAGTCCGCCTGTAAAATTTCCCGTTAACATTTCATACAGCGAAGGCGCGTTATGTCCGTAGGGCATCAGTCTTCCTTAAGCGGCTGTAGCGTCAGAGAGTTATCACCTGCTTCCAGGATACGTGGTTTATCCGGATCCAGGTCACTGCGTTTGATAACCTGCTTCCAGGCGTTGTTGTCCATATCCGGATGGCGGAAGAGCCCTACCACCGCGACAAACTGCGCCTTTTCTTCCATTGGCATATCAAGGTTTGCATCGCCACCCGGTTTCACCACGACATCACGACTGGCCAGCATGTCATCTTTCAGAATGGTGCTATCATCCTGAAGCAACTGCTGATACACCGTCTTATCAA
The DNA here is from genome assembly GCF_043945315.1 of Enterobacter cloacae complex sp. 2024EL-00227. Lineage (NCBI taxonomy): Bacteria > Pseudomonadati > Pseudomonadota > Gammaproteobacteria > Enterobacterales > Enterobacteriaceae > Enterobacter > Enterobacter cloacae complex sp. 2024EL-00227. The sequence continues at coordinate 138,051 of NZ_JBIMQP010000001.1, read as the reverse complement.
AGGTTTTGCGGTCTTTGAGCTGGTAAACCCTTATCACCACCGGCTGAGACAGCGAGTTACTTTCACGGGAGTCGGTGTTCAGCGCCTCACGTGCGGTGAAATCGAGGTGCAGCACCTTGATTTTTTTGTAGAACACGGCGTTAAACGCCGATTTAGTGCCATCGGTGACGCTCTGCGTCACCCCGCAGCCTGCCAGGCTGAATGTCAGCAGTGGTAGCAGCCAGCGCGAAGTCTTAATTGAATTTGTACGTAACACATCGGTTTCCTTGTTGTGGTGTTGAGGGCTGCAGGCCGGTGTAATAGCCCAGTTCCGTCGTGAAGGTCTGCGGGATATCGTCCAGGAGATATTCGTCTTCCGCGCCCAGCACGCCATTCATCCCCAGCCAGAAGCTACCTTCACCGAGCGGCGGCGCAGCCAGCAGGCAGGTCCGGGTGGTCAGAGTAATTTTTGCCTTAAAACGCCACCCGAGATAAACCCGCAGCATCACCAGAAAGTCCTGATACAACAGACCGTCCGGTTTCCAGCCCTGCGCTTCCTGTTCGTTATCCGTCGTGAGCGCAATCAGCAGTTGACTGCTGGCATCCATCGCTTCGTCACCCAGAGGCGTATTGCCATCAAGCAGAAACTCTTCGTCACCGTAAAAACCCAGCGGCCTGTCAATCTCTACAGGCCGGAGACAATACGGACTCACCTGCACCGTCGTATCGGGGGCCAGCAGGCGCACCAGTGCCTGCATCCCTTCCTGAGTTTTGCCCGGCTGCTGCAGCACACCCAGTAGCGCCAGAAAGCGGGACACTGGCGTGGCTATATGGTTCGCGGTGCCCGGTATGCCCAGCCCCACCAGACCCAGCAGCGACTGCGAAATGGAGTCAGTTCCCCCTGGCTCAAACGTGGCCGGATACGAGTATTTACGCCAGACGCGGTAAAACTGCGTCAGGATGCGATGACTGAAAATATCCTGAAACCCCTGCAGCGCCTCATGTCCTTCCCGGCGCTGGGAAATGTCATCGAGATAGGCGGTCGGTAGAGGCGAATCAACACCGTACATCCCCATAAAGGTCGTGCGGATAAGCGGTGGTCTGCTGTCATCATCCTCGTCATACTCGACAGCCTTCAGTTCACTGGCCGGGAACCCCATTCCAGGGTGCGGCGCAAAGCGTACCGGGTCATCCGCCGGATGGCTGGTAGAGCCCATCAGCGGCCTGTCCGGATGGCGCTTCTCCAGTAGCTGGCATAAACGATAAAAGTTGATGCGGTGAAGATCGGCCTCCAGCCGCGGGGTCAGCCGGGAATGCGGCGGTTGTGCTTCTCTTCCCATTCCAGGCGCTCTCCGGTCGGTTGCAGAATAATAATCAGGCGGTTAAACAGATAGATATCGGTGTACAGTGCAAAGAAGCGGCTCAGCATCTCGCCGAACAGACAGATATCGCCGCGCCCGGCAAAGCCGTTGCTCTCAAGCGTCACCTCAATCTGCACCCCGCGCACCAGATATCCCTGCTCAAAGCGTTCCGTTTCACTGTGCTTCACATCGATAATCGCCTCCAGACGACGGCGGTTCATCTCGCTGTCGGTCCACTCATACAGCGCCAGGGTGCCGCGCAGCACGTCGGCGTTGTCCATCATCGACAGGAACCCGCTGCCGAGGTGGCTCAGCACGCGCCAGTGGAAACGGTCCTGCGCCGGGGGATAACAAGGCAGCGTCGGCGCACACAGGTTACGCACGGCGATACTGGCTGAAGTGGTTTTCATCACTGTATCGAGCACGGTACTTTGCAACGCTCTGCGAGGTAGTTGGCCATTGGTGCCGGTTAGCGTCAGCGACAGGCTTTCATCCTCCGGCACCGTGTGGTTATCAAACGCTTCCCCGCCGAGGATAAGCCAGGTGTTATGCAACCCCGACGGGCCACGGCGCACGCGGGTGTGATAGTAATATTCCGGGGCTTCATGGCGCATCATTCCGCCCTTGTGGCGGAAGCTTGAAAATGGCACGTAGGTATGCTGGCTCGATGACATCACCGAATCCACCGCATATATCTCGGTGTGGCCATCCTGCACGCGCATCGGGCGCAGCATGTATTCGGTCTGCAGGGAGTTTAGCGTCAGCGGGTCAGATTCCAGCGGGAACAGGTTAATCACCGGCACACAGTTCAGGCGCAGATGCTTTTCGGTAAAGCTGAAATCATGCTCCCAGCGTTCTGCCAGCACCACGTCGATTTCAAACCATGGGAGCTCAGCCGGAAAGGCCACTGTCTCCAGCCCGCGCAGGCCGGTGAACATGAATTTCTCGCGGAAGGTGAAATACTCCAGCAGCAACTGGTAGCCGCTGAAACTGCTGTCTCCCTTCGGCCACAGCCTGTCATCATCACCAAACCCCAGTGCGGTGAAATACCCGTCCATCGGTCTTCTGTCCGTGTCACCCGGCATGCGCAGCCAGAGACGGGCCGTGTTCATGGTAAAGGCTTCATGCATGGCGCAGGCCAGCGGTGCGTCAGCATTGAAGTAAAATGGGATCTGGCTGAGATCGACACGGCTCCAGTCGGCAAGGAGGCTGCAGTTAAAACGCAGGCTAATGACAGAACGCCCGTCAGGGTCAGTCGACAGGCGGGCCTGCTCCAGCGCCAGCGGCTGAAGGGTCATCTCTCTGGTGGTGGTGTAGCGGCAGCGTGTTCCCTTCTCACCGATGGGCCGTGAGTTCACCTCGAAGCCTTTGACGATACGCATCGGCTCTTTCATCTCACGCCAGTCAGGGGTGAACTCCACCACCGACATCGACGGTATGGTGCGCAGATAATGCGGCCACAGCAGGCTGACCAGCCCTTCGGTCAGTTCAGGCAGGTCGTCATCGAGCTTTTCACGCAAGCGCCCCATCAGGAAGGCAAAGCCCTCGAACAGGCGTTCAACATACGGGTCGCGCGCGCCCGCTTTATCGAGATTGAGCATTGCCGCCTGCTCGGGGTGAGCACGGGCAAACTCTTCACCGGCTTCCAGCAGGTAGCGCATTTCAGCGTCGTAATAACGCAGGGTTAAGTCGTCCATAAAAAACCTGAATTTAGGAATGTTAAAGGTAGCCAGGCGTTTTTATCCGCAAAGCACCGCACTGCTTGCCGGGTCGAGCGCAATCAGACCGGCAAGAAGCTGGTCCATCTCAGGCTGAAGACGTGATTTATCGGTTTCACTGCGTGTAGCTTTCATGCGTAGCAGTCTGAGGCGACGGGATTTCACTTCAAATAACAGCGCCGGTGTCCACTGCGTGAGGGTGATTGACCGTGCGGCGCTATCGAGTTCACCCAGCAGATGCAGGGCCAGCTCATTTTTACCCTTTTGCTCGGCTATGCGGGCCATCAGCAGGCGCAGCAGCCATTTGTCTTTTGTAGAGTCGCAACCAGGATGGGTCTGGAGCCAGTGAAGTGTGGCATCCAGACCGTCAGTGTCCGCTTTATCCAGCGCTTCCGGCTCGAGGAGCAGGATATCGTTATCTGTCTTACCAGCAGCACTGACCGGCTCATCCCGCCAGTTGGACAAATCGTCCAGCACGCTCTGATTTATCCAGTTGAGCGTGACCTCATCGGCAAACGGCGTTCCGTCATTAAAGGCCAGCGTTTCAAGTCCTGTGAGACGGCTCAGCAGCCCTTTCAGATCGGCGATGATGATATCGGCCAGCACATCGTGCCCCAATTTCATCAGAGCCTGATGGATATACCACTGCAAATCCAGCCAGAGGTGATTAGCGCCACGCGAGAAGGTGCTGTCCGCCTGCTCCAGTATCTCCAGCCAGCTCTGCTGCAGGTACAACCGTTTAAGCATGGCCCGCTGGTCAGCCCGCGGTGGTTCGATACGTGTTTTCCCTTCGGCATCCGGTGCAGGGATCGCTCTCAGCGTGTCATGGCGCAGGCTTTTCATCAGCCGGTGTGCGGCAAGCCAGCCATCTGGCTGCTCGCGCAGATATCCCGTCAGGGTACGGGCCTGGGCCAGCAAATCCTGACCGGAGGTGATGCGGTTCAGAACCGGCGCATCTGACTCGGTCGCATGCGTAAAGGGCTGTGACTGCGCCTTATTCCCTGCGTTCTGCGGTACCACGGCATCCACACCCCCGGCCTTCATCAGGCGAGACTCCAGCCCGCTGTACAGGGCATTCAGCTCTGGCCGCGATGCTTCCGGCTCGGTCTCCAGACGGGTACTGATGAGCAGCAAGGCCCCGGCGGTACGCTGTGCATCCTCGCGGATGACCTCCGGAAACAGTGACAGACTGTCCAGGACACGGCTACCGGCAAGCCATTCCAGTGCAGCCTTGCGGCTTCGGTCCCGCTGCGGGTGAAGCTGCATGCCGTAGCGCTGCAATAATCCGGCAAGCAGTTCAAGCCCTTCGGCAAAGCCGGCTTCGCCATCCTGGTGCAATCGCGCCCAGCAGTAATAGGTCGCAATACGGATGTCTTTGGCTGTGGTGGTCAGTAACTTTTCAGCAAGCGTGCATATCAGTTCGGTATCAATACCAGAGAGCTTATTAACCTCTTCGCGGATACGCTGAAAATCATCGTCATATCCCGGGTCTTCCCCGGTCGGACTGGCTACGCTTACCGGAGCAAGCCAGGGCTGCCAGTTATCCGTGCGCGTCTGCGCCTGTTCACGCAGCTGAGCATCGTCAGCCTGACAGGCGATAACCAAATTCTGCAATGTGCTCATTATTCGACGCCCTCCATGTCATTGTTTTCCGTATTAGCCATCAGCGCCTGAGCGGTGGCCGCGCTGTCGACACTGAATATGTGATCCGGCAGCGTGAAACCACGCAGATCCAATAGCGCCAGCGGGCCTTTTCCGAGCTGGGAGCGCAGCACCCACTGCAGGGTGCGACCATCCGGTGCAGTAAAGCTCATCATCCACTGGCTGCGGTCCAGCTGCTGACGCTTGCTCAAGTCCAGCCAGCGGATAAAGCCCCAGGTCCCGCTGTAATCCCCGAACAGACGCGCACTGGCGTTGACCGTGGTCCATGTCAGCATCGTTCCCGGCTTGTAAGTCTCTCCCGGCCAGCGGAAGCTTTGCCAGTCGGCCATCTGGTTGAAGTAGTGCAGCTTTTGTCCATCTATGGTTAGCTGCGTCTCCACCACCTGCGGCACAGGACGCGCCTGCAGCTCAAAGCTGATGCCCTGGCTACCATCGGTGAACAGAATGTCTGACAGCTGGCTCAGCTGGTTAATGGCCCGCAGGAAGGCCGGGTTAAAATTCAGTCCCTGGCTGTTGACCTTATCCGGCACCCACTGGCTACCCTCTTTGTGCAGCACACCGTTGAGCTCTGTCGACAAGAAGCGCTCTATACGTCCACTGTCCTTACGCACAAATTCAGCCAGCATCGGTAAAGAGGCATCGCTTTTGCTGGCAGCAAACGGGAAACGACCGTCAAAGGCAGTTTGCCAGTTCGCGACAACTGAGCGGCTCCATTTGTCATTCAGACTGGCTGCCGACGGCTGAAGTACGGTCTCCCAGGCCTGGGTCAGCGGCTGCACAAACATTGTGCTGCCAAATCCGCTCCACTCCTCGCCAAGACTTGCCGAAATCAGGCTGCCGTATTGCTGAGTGTCGGTGAGGTCCACGCTTTTGCCCTGGAATACGGTCTGCGCCAGGGTCTGCATCATTGCCTGCGGGTCAGAAGCGCTGGCCACCTGCTGCAGTCGCAGACGCACGCGGGTGATACGGGTCAGATACGTCTGCAGACTCAGGGAGTTGTCCGCCGACATGACATTATCACCTTTGTTTTTACCCAGAAGCTGCAGCAGCGGACCAAAGGTTTCGTCCAGCGGCCCCTGCGGCCCTGACGCAGACTGATCAATGGCAGGTTTATCTTTTCCACCGACGAGATCTTTAGCCGATTTGATGAGGGAGTCCGAAAGACCTTCGCTTTGCTGGCCTGTCTGTCCCTGCCAGGCGAGGGTATTCATCAGGGCAATCAGTGGCGACTGGCGGACATCGCTCATCAGCGTCAACTGGTCGGTAACGTCCGCAATATTGTTTGCCGGGTTCCAGTGCAGGCTGTTAAGGAAATTCAACCAACTGCCGGCAAAGTCAATGAAATAACGCTCTGTCAGGCGTGCTTTGAGCGCTTCCGGCGACAGATCCGCCGATACGGCTTTACGGGAATCACTCAGCACCCAGTCAATTTCATCCCGGCGGGAATTTGCAGCCTTTTCGATAGCCTGCTGAATACCACCTTCCCAGGCCTGGCGGGTGAACATGCCCGGCACGACCTCCTCGGTAGTAAAAAGTCGACGCGCATCGGTACCGCTGGTCATGTCCTCCAGGGAGACATCGGCGAAGTTACGACGCACTGACTTGAGCATATTTTCATACAGTGTGCTTTCAGCGTTACGACGCCCAATTTGCTGCAGCAGCAGCTGGCGACTCTGGCTGACCAGCTGCGCATCCGGTGTGATTTTCCATTGTGGCTGCTTAGGCAGTTCGGTGATGTAGAAGGCCCACAAATCCGGCGCCAGGCTTTGCCACAGACCGGTAGAAATACCCATTCGTGTCGGCTGCACGGTTTTCAGGGTCTGCGCATAAAACGCGCCGTCGACTTTATCCGGACGAGACATCATCAGCCAGGCTTTAAGCTGGCCATAACCCGGCTTCGCCAGCTGTGCACGCTGGTCGCTGTTGGGGGCAGAGTTTGCCAATGCGCTGAGTTTTTGTGTCAGCGCCTGATTCGCCGGGTCGCGTATCAGGCGGTTGTTTGCCACGCCGTACCAGGGCAGCAACGCATCGAGCAGCTGCTGGTTATGGTCCAGACCGAAGCGCTGGTACCAGGGCGCTCCATCCTGAATACGGTGCTGCAGGCGGCCAGCGTCATTACGCAGGGTATGCAGAGCCGTGAGCTGGTAATCCGATACGGAAGGATGCTCCACCAGCGCATGCGCCTGCTCGGCAACAGAGATTATCTGCATGCGGTTGACCGCGAACGACAGCAGTGTACCCGCTCCCCAGATACCAATAATGGTCATCAGTGTCCAGGCAAGGGTCTGCTCCCAGGCCATACCGACACGGCGGCCACGCACACGGATGCAGTCATCAACGATACCCTGCCATGTTGCGGGCAGAGCAAGGGCATGGCGTTGTGATTCGGGGATATATTTCTCAGGTTCGGCTGTCCCCTCAGTAGTATGAACAGGGTAACTGTCCGGCAGGCTGAACATCAGACCACGCAACGGAACACGCTGCTGAGAGGCAGCCAACCATGGCACCAGTTGTTGAGTCCAGCGGACGATACCGCCGTCTTTGAGGTACTGGCCCAGACGCAGCAGGAAATCGTGGCCGTTGTTCTCAGCGACCTGACTTACCCCCTGTATCCGCAATGCAGGCAGCATCAGCTCAAGCTGACGGCTAATATCGTCAGCTTTGGCATGCAGCGGGAAACGGGCTCCTACAGCCTGTTCAGTACGTTTTGCCTGCGACCATTTGCTGTCACACAGTTGCCACAGCCAGACCGGCGCGGAATAACGGAGCAATTCGCTGATTTTTTCCAGGCCACGTAAATCGTTGTCACTGATTTGTGGGCTCAGATTAAGCGACGCAGGCATGACGCGGACAATACCGTCCAGTGGGCGGCCGCGCCGCAGTTTTCGCAGCGCGGTGTATTTTTCCTTATCGGGCTCAGCGGTCAGGCTACCACCGTAAATCAGAACGGTACGGTTACCTTCGAACCACTGGTTTTCCTGTAGACCAGGAACCAACTGTTCGATTGCCGTCTCATCACCGGTGACAAGCAGCAGGCGGGTTCTACGACACCAGAAGAGCGAGTAACGTCTCCTGAGGTGCTTGCTCAGTGCTGCAAAATAATATTGATCCGACGTTATTTCTTCGTTGTGATAGTTTTCACCATCAGGCGTAACGGGAGAGGGATTTTGTTGCCTGGACAACGTAAAAAAGACCAGGGTGCATAATGTGGCAGTCAGGATGATGAAACCTGCCAGTACATACCAGAAATTATCATCACCACTCTCAGAGGGCAACGGCGTTGTCTGTGCAAAAACAAAGAGTATCATCAGCAGGACTGCCACGATGAGTAGCCCAGCGCCCAGTGGCTTTGAAACCTTTTTCATGCCGGTTATTCCTTTCCGGTGTGTCGTGCAACCCTGATAAATTCCGGGCGTTGAAGACGGGCTGTCATTCGTCTCAGCAAAATGGCCAGCCCGGGCAATGTCACTATCAGTGATAGCAGAAGAAGAGTGATCCCTGACCAGGAGAATGCCGTTGAAGGGAAGTAGCGGATCATCAGGCTGTACAGCCCGGCATTGAGCAATAATGCCATCAGAACAGACCCTCCGGGAAAGGGTGGCTGAATAACGAAATGATCATACCCGACTTCGGGAGCGTTGTTTCCTAGCGTCACTGCCCAGGCATCATCTTCACCTTCGAGAAGAAGCCACTGGCTGGCTGGGCCATAAGCAGCCATTTCAGCCGCAGCGCCAATCATTGCCCAGCCAGCAAGACCGCCATACCGGACATATGCTGTGTCATAGTCAATGACACCGCCAGTGCCAATGCTATCGTAGAGAGGAACCGACAGATCATTCAGCACCCTGCTCACTGACTGCCGTGGCGCATCTGACAGTCCACTGTACCAGATGAGGTGTTTCTTGCTGGCAGGAGTGAGGGCCATATCCCATAATTCACTGAGTTCTGTTGCAAGCGTACGGGTGTTGAGCGGCATCGCTCGGAAAAGCCGTAACGCATTTTTTCCTTCACCTTCACTTACAATCGACGGATGCACCATAAACAACGCGCTGGCAAATTCAGGCAGAACATCATCGGGTAGCCGATAGTGCATCGCCAGCACCAGTACGGCTCTCTTTGTGGACCCGACAAACTGATTCCAGTCATCAAAGGATGAGTCACCGTCCTGAAAATGAATCTCGACTTTCCAGGGGGGAGAGCCAGCTGTCCAGATACGATGGAATGACTGAGATTCACGGTCTTTGTCGCTACCGTTGGTCTGAACAATAATCTGGAGTGGGCCGGAAGGATATCGCCGCCGAATCGAAGGCATTATCTGAGCAATAAGATGACGAAGTAGCTGCTCAAAACGTGAAATACCCGGTGTAAGGGGAGCGTCCGGCAACAGCGTCAAATGCGGTGTGTCCGTACTGTCCCCTTCTTGTGTATCTATATGTGCAAGACGAGACAGCACCCCAGTATCTGCAGCGATGAAAACATGACTGAGAATGACAAGATGCTGATGCGCGCGTAAGCGCCATTTCAGACGCGTGTTTCGGCACCACTCATTCCAGTTCCAGACGCGGATTGCCAGCGTTTCCTGGCATAAGCTATAGACCGCGATGGCTGCCGAAATGCCCGCAAATGTCCAGGCCGTAAGTGGTAACCAGGCCCCACTACTCAATGAAGGTAAGCCTGTTGTTGGTGACTTCAGCACAGCCACAAGCAACCCGATAAAAAGACCCAGGATGATAATCAACAGACAGATCCACGGTGACCATGATGGTGCTGGCTCTTTTTCAGTCACCTCTGGCAGAGACCATCCCATCAGCCAACCTCCATATCCTGCATGCTTGCGATAACGCTCGCACCGCACTGTGTTTTACAGCCATGCAATACAATTCCACGTCCATTTTCTTCATACGCAGAAACATCGCACTCAATGATTTTGTTTGTGCCATGCTCAGGGCAGGATACGCTATCATTTAAGAGCGCGGCATTTTTACCGGATATATCGAAACTGGATGAGGCGGATATGACTTTGCCACCATGCGTAGTGGCGTCACCTAAAACGACGGCAAATTTCCCCACTTGCTAATCCTTTAATTAGAAGAAAACAACTGATTATATAGCGTTGAAATTTAGCAAACTCACTGAATAACAACCTACCGAAGTGTGTTTATGCTTTATTTACAGCCCTATATGCTGGCAGCTTACTTTGCTCTTTATCAAATTCATCAACAACAGTTTCCCTACTAATTAAATCAGGCTCAGGCACTTTGTCTGGTATTCCACTGAAGAGATAAGCATCCTCACCCTGCGTCCAATCCGCTTTTCGCCGCAAATCAGCCATGAACGCTTTATCCCAGGTTGAATCGCAATACCCAATCGGCAAATCATAAGCCACTACATGTGACATAAAATCGGCATGCATTGGCAGAGTGCTATGATCCGTGGGCTGAGAAACATATGTTCGTAGGCGAAGATCTTTTTCTTCAAACGTTTCCTTACGGGTCACTGGCACCAATCGGGGCTCAGATTCAGTACCCACATTTTTAAATCCAATCACAATATCCTGATTAGGATAAAGATTAATGTAGTTATCATAGGTATTGTCGTTTTTTTGTTTTTTATCCGGATTAATTTCTCCCCAACCATCTATCTGTCTATTATCATGTTCAGCTCCAACGCGTGATACATCAAAATCAGCTAATTTTGCAGCATCTATAGGTTCAGGTACCTTTTCAGCATTAATAAAAACTGTTTGCCATTCTGGAGGATCCGGATAGGTGAAACGACTACTTTGATACTTGTCTCCTTTATGATCCCAGAAAGGTTTTCCATCCGGCAGTTTTGCAAAAGGCGTCACGGGATTTGGAGCTTCGCCACATGAAGTACTGCGAGCCAGCATGCGTTGAAATAAATATCCCTGATGCTTTTTCAGCAGAGGATGGGGCCGCCGCTGAGAATCATTGGGTAATCCCTGCCAGCCAATAGAGCGTAACGGGCGTGACCCCATAACACGATCATGAGGGCAAAAGTAGATGTAGGTGCGCCCGTGGTTATCTCGTTCGGCAAGACTGGTGCCACCTTCACCAGCAAGAGTGACATCAGGTCGCCAGTTCTTTTTATCTGCCGTCTGTCCGACACAAAGCCCTTCATAGCCCAGTGTTGATAAATGATTTTTTCTGGAAGCCACCTTATCAATGATGGCAGATAACGTATTCAGCCGTCCTTCTGGCGAAATGCATTCATCTGTCGGAAGTGACGCCCCATTAAGATCGTTATGATCCAATGCGTAGGGAGAATTAAGTACAAATAATGCGTCAGGTGCATTCCTGGCTATCGCTACCGCAGCCATGGCAACCATAGTTCCCTGGCTATGAGAAATAATGGTTACTGTATCTTTTGGATATTTATTACGAATACTGTCAACCAGGTCTGCAAGGCGTTTTGCAGCATGCGCGTAGTATTTTCGCGGTGGTGCATTGGTTAACAAACGATCTTTGTCTTCATTAAACCACTGGACTTTGATACCTGCGACTCTCTCTTTAAATCCTTTCTCACTCCATAAAGAGTGCAGATTATTTGTACCATTCTGGAATGGACCGCCGCCCCAAAAAAATGGCCCCTGAGCCAGAATATTTTCATGAGAAACGCCTTGCATTTTCAACTGATGATAATCAACGCCTTTCCTATTGGCTAACGGTATAACATATTTATCTTCATTACCTTTAAACGAGGAATACCCCCAGTAAAAGCGAATGACAGGGGATTTATTTCTATCAACTTCAGGTAAGTCTCGGGGCACTAGAGGTTCAGAATCTATTTTATCGTCAGAAAGGTATTTATTGGCCACTAGTTTATAATCTGTCCCATTTAATCCGAGCCTCTTATTCAAACCTTCACAAAGTTTATTCTCCGCAATTGAATACCACTCTCCTGTCGAGTTAACACCGTGTACAAGTATAATAATACCAGGCAAATGTGGTGGTAAATCACACCCGCCTCTGATTTGGCAATTTTTATGAGACGGGAATGAGTTCCAAGAGGGATGCCCATTATCATCGAACGTACACTCAAGTACACGAATTGGCTCTTTTTTATTGCTCATTTTTCACCACTTCCTTCTTCCCGCTTGATTCGAGTGTATACGTAGTAGTTTTAGCTTTAATATTTTTATCACATGAATATTTAGCATTAATACTTTTCGTTACAACTTTCGGGAATTCAATCCTGTTACTATAAACCTCATCCTCAATCCTGATTCGAATCTCTGACAATTCATCTGCCATCAAATTGCTTTCCTCATGAGTTTTAGGTGGCGTTAAGGTTCTTATATAGTCGAATATATGAAACCTTGGTCCATACTCATTCGCATAGGGCATTTTTTTTCTTATCAGTTCTTCTTTTACTAATTCATAATATTTTTCCTGCCAGTCGTCATAAACACTAATTAAAGTACCGTCAGAAAACCTTAATTTATTCACTGCATGAAGATCGCGAAGACCTATAGGATGAGAATACACACTCTCTGTCTGAGACCCATCCCTTAGATAAACCCCATCATTTGCCACCACAACTTTAAGTTGACTAAAACGCTCCGGAGTTCTGTATTCTTCGGCTATGATTTTATAGATAAAGGATTTTCCATAATCTGCTGAAAAGAAGAAAAACACAGGACAACCTCGCTCTGACCTTCCGCTACCACAATACTGTCTGGTAGATGCACCAGGAAATGCCAGATACCCATTGTCCGCACCATTAACAATGGTGCCCTGGTATGCTGCCACGCTATTCCAAAGTCGATATGAGAAGTCATTGAAATCGATATCCCATCCCAGGTGTGTTTTTATTCCCCGCTGAGTGTCATTGTAATAAACCTGTCCACCCTTATCGCAAGATATGTAGTTTTCCAGCGTCAGGTATCGATATTTATCTATGCGATAAATAATTTGAGCCGGTGCATCTGTTTCAACTGTTCGTGACTCCTCTACCTTCTGAGAGCCGCTCATCCCCCCCAGACCCACCCCAAAACTGGCACCCATACTAGCCCCAGCCAGGAACTGCAAGCCTTTGTAAATAGCGTAAAGCACAAAAGCTGTGATTACTATAATAGTGATAACCTTTCTGTCTGACTGATTCCATTTCATATTATTGCGCCTTAATAGCTTCATCTTCACGATGGTGTTCCACGTAGCGTTCATAAACGCTGGAATCGGGTCAGCAACGGCATGTCAATATCCGGTTCCAGTTAATGACCACCCTGCCGGGCTTCCATTTTCCTCATTTCGGCCATCTCTTCCGGACTGATGCCGCCTGCACTCTCGGCATCCACCTCGGCAGGCCTGCTGTATTGCGGGTGCCTGCCGGTGCGAAAATAGGCGTCTGAATACTGCCAGTCGGCCATCCGGCGTAACTGTTCGAGGAAGCTTTTATCGTTTGAGCTTTCACAGATACCTACCGGCAGGTCATAGGCCACAACCCGTCTCATGAACAGCGGATTGGAAGGAAGAGAACTGTGATCGCTGGGCTGGGAAACAAACATCCGTAGCCGTGTATCCTTTTCCGCGCGGGTTTCGCGTCGCCGGTTCTGACGCTCATCTTTTGAGTTTTGTGGATACCAACTCATGGTTCCCTTATCCGTCACCCACTGCTCCGGGTACAACGAGGCATACCAGCGGAAGGTATCATCATGCCAAGTTTTGTTACCATTGCTATCGACAGAATATTGCCCCCAGCCGTAGCCCTCCTCACCTGTATTCTTTTCATTCTCTTTCTGTAATCCCACACGGGTAGCATCAAATCCAACCATCTCTTTGGCCGTAATCGGCTCAGGGACTTTTTCACCGTTGATATACAGCTTCTGTTCAGGCGGCGGCGCGTCATAGACGCCAAACTGTCCGCCATCGTCCCAGAACGGCGATCCTGCGGGGGGCAAACGGCCAAAGGGGGCATCCCGCCGTGGTATATCCCCGCAGGGCGTTTCGCGAGCCATCATCCGCTGGAATAAATGCCCCTGGTAGGTGATTAGTAGCTGGTTAGGTCTCCCTACCACATCGTTGGGCAAGCCCTGCCAGCCAATACTCAGCAGTGCGCTCATCCCCATCACCCGGTCATGGGCATTACAGTAAATCCAGGTCCTTCCGTGATTATCCCGCTCAGGAATCTCGTTATTGACCATACCGGTGGGTTTCCAGCTTTTGCCATCAGCATCCACGCCAACCACCAGACGGCTGTAGTCGACTTCTGAGAGATGCCCGGCCTGCTTCGCCACCTTTTCCACAATCGAGCCAAAAGTCTTGTGCCGCGCTTTCGTGGAAATACACTCCGCAAAAGGATACGAAAACCGATCCATGGCTTTGTGTTCCATGGCATAGGGCGAGTTCATCACAAACAGGGCATCCGGCGCTTTATCCGCCAGCAACGTTGCAGCCATCGCAATCATCGTACCCTGGCTGTGCGAAATCAGCGTCACCGTATCTTTTGGGTAAGTGTTGCGGATAGTATCCAACAAATCCGCCAGCCGCCGTGCGGCATGAGCGTAATAATGACGGGCAGGCGCATTAGCCAGCAGGCGATCCAGTTCAGAGTTAACAAACTGGACGCTGAACGGGATCGGCGTCTGTTTCAGCCATTTACTGAAGCCCTGGTCGCTCCACAGCGATACCAACTGGTTGCAGCCATTCTGAAACGGGCCGCCACCCCAGTACCAGGGGCCGCGGGCGGCGATTTGCGCATCAGGCAGCTTCTGGTATTTTTTCAGGTCGTGGTAGTCATCACCCGCCAGGTTACGCAGCGGGATCTGGTAATTGTCTTCGGTGCCCGGCTCTGCACTATATCCCCAGTAAAAGCGAATTACCGGAGAACGACTGGCATCAGGGTTAGCGATTTCCCGAAGTTGTGTTTTACCTGTCTGATAAATATTCTCTTTGAGCTTCATATAAGGAGGCAAATTTAAACGGCCATTCAGACCGTTGCAGAGATTTGCTTCTGCTGAATCATACCATTCACCTTCAGAGTTAACCCCATGAACAAAAATAATTAGCCCTGGAAGTTGAACCGGGTGATAACAGGCGGAGCGTACTTTGATATTTTTATGCGAACACATCCCCCGCCAACTTGGTTTACCATTATCATCCATACTCATCGGCGCATCACGTAAGGGTTCTGGTTGTATATTACTCATGATGAGGGATCCCAGCGGCATCAGCAGCGTACACCTGTTCAGGTGTTATGCTGAAATTAGTGGGTCTGATTGACATATTACAGGTAAAGCGTACAGCACCAGAAGGTGTATTGACTTTTGGCCAGTCTTTATCTTCAACTTCATCATAATCGCTTAAGGCTCCATTATATGGGTATACTGATGTTGTGTGTAAATTATATGCATTTCCCACGATATGATGTTTACGTGATTTCACTGATGTTGACCATATATCATATGCATATCTATCAATAGTTTTTCGACGTCACATAAATATTTTCATCTGTAATTAATAACGTTACATCAAATCCAGGATCTGTATCACCAGCCACTTCAATTTTCCCATATCCCCCATCAATTTCATACACAACAAAAACACCACTATGAGTATCCCTGTCACTCATCAGTGGGCGCCGATATATATATGCAAGAACTTTATCTGACGCAGCATAAATAAACTTACCCTTCCACGACAACATCGGGTTCGCTTTCAGAATTGAATTACTGTCCGAACCACCATTAATATATCTTTTGATTTTTTTATTTACATCACGATAATAAACAATACCGCCATGGTCACAATCCTTATAGTTTTCCAGGGTGAAAAACCGATGATCATCAATACGGTAAATAACCTGAGGTGGCACATCAAAAACGTAATACTTAAAATCGTTGCCAACACCTTTTGCCGCCATCGCCCCCGATGCAGCGCCGAACGCAGCGCCAGATGTTGTAATACAGCCGGAGATAGAAAGGCATGACAATATGATCCCGGATATTCCTGCAATCCGAAAAACCGCATCTTTAATATGACACATCCTTAATCTCCTTTAATCAACCCCCAAATAACATCGTCTAGTGTTTCTCCCTGAATCAAAGACGTTCTTCAGTCCATCAATCGATTTTGACATTATTAATGATGAGTTTCCTGAACTATCTGTGACACCAGACAGAATTTTTCCATCCGGCATATGAACATCATAATTCTCGGCTTACCTGAAACGGGATAATGCTCACGCCACACTGCGTTTTTCAGCCATTTAAATACAATGTCACGTCAATTTCTCTTATAGACAGAAACATCGCATTCAATGTTCTTATTTCTACTATGCTCGTGAAAAGATACTATGTCACTCAAGATCGCAGCATATTTATCTTCTATTTCAACAACAGGACGAAACGGAAGTAACTTTGCCACTATGCGTATTGGCATCTACTAAAACAACGGCATATATTTATCAATTATATTAATTCCCTTTACCATTGATTTTTTGTTGCAGGCCTGCCCATATTGCGATTGTTGTTCTCGGTAACATCAGATGTTGATTCATCATTTATAATGTCAGGTTTTGGGGGGATATCTAAAACCCCTTTTTCCATATAACAGTCGTATCCTTGCGTCCAGTCAGCCATTGCCCTAAGCTTTGCCATGAATGATTTATTTCGACTGGCATCACAAAAACCAATAGGAATATCATAGGCAACAACCCGACTCATAAACATTTCGTTCCTGGGCAAAGAACTATGATCCGTTGGCTGAGAGATATATTTCCCCACTCTGATATTTCGTTCTTCTACAGTTTCACGACGATATCGAGGAATCTGAGTGAAGCCTGACTGCTCATAGCCTGTTAAAACCTGCTCAAACGGATACAGATTGATATAGTTCTGATAGGTATCATCATTAGGAATATCGATATTAAAATTATCATGCTGATCTTTATTTTTTTGCCCCCAACCATATCCATATTCCTTGCCAGGTATTTCTTCTTTGCCAACACGCGTTTCATCAAGTTCCAGTTCCGTTAGCTCAACAACCTTAATTGGGGTAGGTACTTTCTCACCATTAATATTCAGGGTCCAGAACCCCGGATTATTGTAGGTTAACCAGTCTCCATCATCATCCCAGAATGGTTTACCATCTGTTGGGGTAAAGGAGGTTCTGGGATTCGGCGTATCTCCACAGGGTAACCAGCGTGCAAGAATACGCTGATACAGATGTCCCTTATGCTTTTCCAGCATAGGGTGAGGATTGCCATCCGGGGTGTTTTTCAATCCCTGCCAGCCAAGACTCAGGAGTGGACTAGCACCCATAACCCTATCATGAGGATTACAGTAAATATAAAACCGTCCATGATTATCACGCTCCGAGACTCTTGTTTCACCGTCCTGAGAAGGTAATGTAACATTTGGAGTCCAGCGTTTATTATCGTCCGTTTTACCCACACACAATGCATTATAATCTTCCGGTTTCAATCCCCCAGCCTGTGCTGCAATCTTATCTATGATAGCGGATAAAGTTTGGATACGGGCATTATCGGAGGAAACCTCCTCAGCAGACAAAGCCAGACTGTCTGTTGTTTTGGCTTCCATGGCATATGGAGAATTTAGGATAAATAACGCATCAGGCGCTTTTTTAGCTAGCGTTGTTGCCGCCATAGCAATCATCGTTCCCTGGCTGTGAGAAATAAGACTCACTGTATCATGCGGGTATTCTTCACGAATTAAGTCTACCAAATCTGCAAGGCGTTTCGCTGCATGGGCGTAGTATTCTCTGGGTGGTGCATCAGTTAATAGGCGATCAAGGTCAGGAGCAAATTTCTGAACGGGAACCACGCCCAAAACCTTAGATTTAAACCCCTCTTTACTCCACAATGAGACCAACTGGGTCGTCCCATTCTGGAATGGTCCACCGCCCCAGAAGAAAGGCCCTTTTTGACGAATAACTGACTCTGAAATGCCCTCAGCAAGAAGTTGGTGGTAATCTTCATTATGGATATTGACCAGCGGAATTTTATACTTGCCTTCTTCTCCATCCGCAGAACGATATCCCCAGTAAAATCGTATCACCGGAGATCGTCCTTCATGAATTATCCGTCTAAACCCTTTGTTGGCAGACCCACTATCACAACTATACACATTTTCTTGTAACTTAAAGCTTGTGTCATTAAGTCCCAGTCGTGTATTTAACCCCGAGCAAATATTTTTTTCTGCAATTTCATACCACTCACCAGTGGAATTAACTCCATGGACAAAAATAATAATGCCTGGTAAATGAGGTGGGATTTGACATTCTCCACGTACTTTCACTGATTTAGGTGACGTAAAACTTTTCCAGGAGGGGCGGCCATTAGCATCAATGCAGGTCTCCAGCACACGGGTTGGTTCAGTGTTATGCTCACTCATTCTTCAGCTGTCCTTTCAAATTTCACGAACCGAATTTTTGTGGGTTTAATCGAGTTATCACAATGAAAACGGATGTCATACTTTCTATTTTCTAAGGTCTCTTTATTAAATTTTACATCTCTGTCTTCAGTAACATTTCGGGTAAGACTCCCGCCCCCAGTAAGCTCACCATAATCAAAAGGAACTATTTTCACTCCATAACCGTAATCGTTACCTATGTAGAAAACATCATTATTAACGGTGATAACTGTTCTAACTGACGGGCCATTAGAAGATTTCTCGTAAATACGATTGTAAAATGTTCTGCCATCATCCGTTGAAACCATAGCCCCCTGATAGCATCCTCTATTATTATCGCATCCACTCCATGTGTTATTGACATATGGGAATGCAAGCGCCCCATTTGTGGCGTCATACAGCAATATTCCTCCATAAGCTACAATTCCATTTTCTACATTTTTTAACTGAATTTGCTCATCACCTACCCGATAGTTCTTTATAAGCGTCCCATCATCCTTACGATGGTCACGATTTACAGTATCAACTCTTGTTTTTATTCCCAATTTCGTATCGTGGTAATAAATCTGCCCGCTTTTATCACAAGCGATATAGTTCTCCAGCGTCAAAAAACGGTGGTCGTCAATTCTGAAAACCACCTGCGGGGGAGCGTCTGTCACTACAACTCTGTCATCACTATTCGCTTTAGCCGGACGAGCCATTCCATAGCCAAAACTCCCGCCAACGGTTGGTAAATTGGATAATATAATCAACCCGACAACAAATAATGAGCAAACACCCGCTATGATGATTAGTGTTTTATTCTTCATTTAATGACTCTCTCCAGCCAAGTGATTACCATGTTATCAGTTACCTGAGATTGCGTTAAGGAGGTTTCACCTGACTCCGACGTAATGCCTTCAATTAGTTTTCCATTAGGTAGTTTGATGCGGTAACGTTGATTAGATAATGGCTCTTGTGTCAGACTATGAGTTAATTTGAACTTCTCATCAAACGTTGAGGGTTCAAACGACTTCATCACCCCCTGCATACTGCCTGAGCCCGCCTTCCTGATGCCCGTGTTCTTAATCAGCAGTTTGCCCGGCCCACCAATTTCAACATTCCCGCCCTTGATTGTGATATAGCCACCACCGCATATCAGTGTCAGTTCATCCTGTGCCGTCACGACCATCTTCTTCCCACTCGAAATATGCGTGTCCTGCGTGGACCAGGTGGTGAGGTTTCCGCCCTGAGCCTGAATATCTATATCATTTTGCGAGCTGAACAATTTTGCCCCTTCACGACTGTACAGACTGAGTTGTTTACCGGCCGCCAGCGTAAAGTTCTTCTGCACGCCCACATCCAGTTGTTTACCCGCAGTCAGCGTCAGATTATCACTGGCTGACAGCTGCATATCCTCACCGCTCACCAGTGCCATTCCTTTCGGGGCACTACCCAGGATAACTTCCTCATGTAATTGCTCGATTTTTTGTTTCAGAAGTTTTTGCTGGCGGCCGACGTCGGCAGCCAGTGCCTGTGCCTGCTGTGCGCTGGCAGCAAGAGATTCCATTTCAACTAATGCTGCTGAAAGCCGTGCGAGCGCGGGTTCCATATCAAGAACCTGCCCCTGCGCCGCACTCTGCCCGTCAGCACTGATAAAAATCCCCTTCTGCGCCCGTATCGCCCCCCAG
The DNA here is from genome assembly GCF_043945315.1 of Enterobacter cloacae complex sp. 2024EL-00227. NCBI lineage: Bacteria > Pseudomonadati > Pseudomonadota > Gammaproteobacteria > Enterobacterales > Enterobacteriaceae > Enterobacter > Enterobacter cloacae complex sp. 2024EL-00227. The sequence continues at coordinate 118,271 of NZ_JBIMQP010000001.1, read as the reverse complement.
CTGTCCGTCCTGAGCTCAAACCCCTCACCGCGCTGCTGTTTCTCGCTGTCGACCAGGTGGCCGAGGTTCAGCTGGCTCTTCCCGCCGTACTCCGTGCTGACCTTGATGTGCTCTTTTCCACGCTCGTCATCGAGGCGGATTTTGTTGTTCGCCGGGGTACGCAGGACGTTACGTTTGTAGTTGCGGATGGTGACGTGGTCGCCGTGCGCCGAGTCGTGCAGCACGCCGGCAATGTACGGCCGGTCCGGGTTACCGTCCTCAAAGCCAATCGCCACTTCGGTGCCCGCCAGCAGCGGCAGGTGCAGGCCATAGGTGTCCCCTGCATAAGGGCGGGACTGGCGCACCCAAAGGCTCTCGAACCCGGTTTCCCAGTTATCACGGTCAAACAGCATGTTGACGCGATAGCGCCCATCTTTATCGATATGCCCGTAGGTGTCATTTTCGGTGGTGCTGGTGACGCGGGCCGGTAAGGTGCCAGCCATCACCGGGCGTGAGCCAGGTTCCGGGCGGAAACCAAAATCGGTGCTGTCCGGAATGCCGTCAAAATCAACCGCAAAGTCCTTATCACGGCGAGCATACGTGTGCATCGCCGTGATGACCACGCCCTGCGCAAACACGTCAGCCACTTCATACCCGCCGGTGACTTTCAGTACCTGACCCGGCGAGAGGGTCGGACAGCTGGTGATGCCCTGCGCCCGGGTCTGACCATTCAGGTAGCGTTCGTGACGAAGGCGGGCATAAAACGCCCCGGACTCCGGGGCCGGGTTGCGGTCATAGGTACTGCCCGGCGTCAGGTAGTTATCCGCCCAGTGATAGGCATCACCGTACGTGGTGACATCCCCGCGGGTCGCATCCACCAGGGTGTTCATGTCCTGCGTGGCCTGACGGTAGTTGTAGTCCCGGGTGCTGACCTGCTTCTGCACCACGTTGTGATGGCATTCCATTCCCCAGACTGAATCCATGCCTTTTGAATGCTGGCCCGATGGCGGTACCGACGGCAGCGTCAGCCCTTTTTCATACCCCTGCTGGCTGTCGTAAAACTCCACCACGTCAATGTTGAGGCGCGTGTCGGTGGTGAAGCGAAACCAGATGCCGACCTCACCCAGCAGGCGGGTGATAAAGTGCAGGTCGTCCTCACCGTACTGCATCACCTGTTCACGGCGCGGGTATTCTTTTGACAGCGAGAACAGAAAATCCTGACCGCGCATACCGTGGCGCTCGCGCAGGATTTTTTCCACGATTTGCGGAACCGACATGTCCTGGTAAATGGCGTTCTGGTGCGAGCGGTCGAGCAGCGCCAGACGTGGCCGGAGCGTCAGGGCGTAGCGGGTTTCATCTTTTGACGTGCTGAGGCGTTCAAAACCGGTCACCACGCCCTGAAGAGTGCGCACGGCCTGCTGCACTTTAATGCCGTAACCCTGGTCTACCGGGGCCTGCAGCGTCAGCGAACAGGGCTTCATCAGCATCGCCTCTCTGGCGATAGCGTGGTCACTGCTGGTGAATTCAATACGATAGCGGAACGGCGTGCTCAGGGCCTCATCGCCTTCAAACGCCAGCACATCGAGTTCTGGTTCACATCCCTTCACCGCCAGCAGGTGGTGGCTATGACTGTATCTTAATGGAGGATTATTACTCATGCGTCCACTCCCTGTTTCACATCAAATTCCAGCCCGATCCCCTCTTCCTCACTCCAGCTAAAGCGTAATGACTGTGGTTTCAGTTTTGCGGCCATATGGGTCAACAGTTGCTGACTGAGCACCGGCAGAATTTGCTGATTGAGCAGGCTGTCGACGTTACGCGCGCCGGTGTCCGGCAGCAGGCAGGCGGCGGTCAGCGCGTCATACAGGCTCTCATCAATATGCGTGCTCAGGCCGTAGTGTCGATGCAGGCGCTTGCTGACCTGTGAGAGTTTCATTTCCACGATGGTACGCATGGCTGCTTCCGAGAGGGGGCGGTAAATCACGGTCTGGAAGCGGGCCAGCAGCGCCGGCTGGAAGTGATCGCGCAGTATCGGACGCAGCAGCTCGTGAAGATCGCCTTCGCTGGCCTCCGGCTGTTCGTCAAGCAGCTGCATCAGGTGGTCGCTGCCAAGATTCGAGGTCATCAGAATGACGGTGTTGCGGAAGTCGATTTCACGTCCTTCGCCGTCGCGCATAAAGCCGCGGTCAAAGACCTGATAGAACAGGTTCATCACGTCGCGGTGGGCTTTTTCGACTTCATCGAGCAAAACCACACTATACGGGCGCTTGCGCACCGCTTCGGTGAGAATGCCGCCCTGGCCATAACCGACGTAGCCCGGAGGGGAACCCTTCAACTGGGAAACCGTATGCGGCTCCTGGTATTCGGAGAGGTTAATCGTAATGAGTGACTTTTCACCGCCGTACATGACATCGGCCAGCGCAAGCGCGGTTTCGGTTTTTCCCACCCCGCTCGGTCCCACCAGCAGAAACACGCCCTGCGGACCATTCTCGGAGGTGAGACCCGTTTTTGCCGCACGCAGACGCTGGGCGATGGCCTCGAGCGCCACATCCTGCCCGACGACACGTTTACCCATTTCATTTTCGAGGGTCAGCAGTTCGGTCTGCTCATCTTTCATCAACGATGACAGCGGAACGCCTGTCCAGTCAGCAATCACGTTGGCAACGGTGCGTACATCTACATCCAGGGAGAGCAGCGGGTTGCTGTGCTGCATGCCGTTCAGTTCCTGCTGCAGCGCGTGCGTCTCGCTTTGACGGGAGATGTCCTGGCGGCTTTCCAGCAGTTGTTCGGTGAGTTTCAGTTCCTGCCCGTACTGCGTTTCAAGCTCGTCGAGAGCAACGATAAGAGCGTTCTCTTCCTGCTCAATGACGGTCAGGCGTTCACCATGGCTCTGATTGCCGATAGCAATATCTTCCAGCAGCGCCTGCTTCTCCATTTCCAGAGAGGTAATCTGCGAGCGAATGCAGGTCAGCTGTTCCGGCACCGTGTCGAGGCTCATGCGGACGCGCGCTGCAGCGGTGTCGAGCAGATCAACCGCCTTGTCCGGCAGCTGGCGGCCCGTCAGATAGCGGCGGGAAAGCGTAACTGCCGCGCGCACCGCATCGTCGGTAATGTACACGTCATGGTGCTCGGCGTAGCGGGACTTCAGACCACGGAGCATCAGGCAGGCGGAGTCATCGTCAGGTTCATCGACTTTTACCATCTGGAAACGACGCTCCAGGGCCGCGTCGCGTTCGAAGTACTGCTTGTACTCGCTCCAGGTAGTGGCCGCAATGGTACGCAGTTCGCCACGCGCCAGCGCCGGTTTCAGCAGGTTCGCTGCATCGGCGCCCCCCGCCTGGTTGCCCGCGCCGATGATGGTATGCGCTTCATCAATAAATAGCAGGACCGGGGACGGGGATTGCTGCACCGCATCAATGACGTTTTTCAGCCGCTGTTCGAACTCGCCTTTCACGCCTGCACCGGCCTGCAGCAGGCCCAGGTCAAGGGTACGCAGAGTGACCGTTTTCAGTGATTCAGGCACATTACCCTCGGCAATACGCAATGCCAGACCTTCAACCAGTGCGGTTTTCCCTACGCCCGGCTCGCCGACCAGGATCGGGTTGTTTTTGCGGCGACGGGAGAGGATATCCACCATCTGACGGATTTCTGTGTCACGGCCAAACACCGGATCGATCTTCCCTTCCTTCGCTTTGGCGGTGACATCGAGGGTGAATTTATCCAGCGTGTTCTGCAGCGCAGGGCTCAGTTCCCCTTCTTTCATTTCCACACCAGCCGGACGCCCGACAAACTCCACCTCACCACCGTGGTTCTGTGCCAGCTCGGCTTCGCGCTGCATTTCCGGACGTTCATCCGATTGCGCATCCAGCAACGGTCGCAGGCGCTCCAGCTGGCTCTGAGCAAGCGTTAACAACGGCCAAAGGCCGTCACAACGTGCCAGTTTTGGTTTTTCCACCAGGGCCATCAGCAGATGGATGCTGCGAATGTGCTCTTCGCCATTGAGTGAGGCAAGTAGCCAGGCTTGCTGCATCAGAGTCTGGATGTCATCAGAGAGCTGGGGCCGATGGCGCACAGAGCGAGGTTGTCTGTCGAGCCAGCCAAGTAAATCCTGCCAGATGCCATCCATATCCCATTCATAGCGACGCGCCAGCACCGTCAGGTCACCTTCCCCTTGCTCCAGCAGCTTCAGCAGCCAGTGCTCCGGCAGAATTTCGGCATGGGCACGGGTCTGACAGAGCGAAGCTGCGCCTTCCATCGCTCGGGCACAGTAAGGGTTCAGACGACGTAACAGGATGGCTGGATTTTCCATGAGATTCTCTCTTTGTCGGTTCCTGGACACGCTACCGCCCCTCGCTGTTCACCAAAGCGCATAAGGTCAGGCAGGCAGATTGTTTTTTCTTTGCTGAGTGCCCGCATCTCAGGCACTCAGCAAAAAACTGCGGACAGGAAAACCTGCCCGCATCAGGATTACGCCGTGGCGCGTTCGTTCCAGGAATCGGAATGAATGATGTTGCCGTCTTTGTAGGTCCAGGTGATTTTTTCGTAACGCAGTTCAACGCGTTCAAGGTGGTTGTGCTTCTCTTTAGAAGGATCCTTGATGTCATACATTTCAGGATTTACCTTCACTACCTTCACGTTTTCCAGTTTGGTGTTGAAGTACTCCACTTCCTGGCCCGCGTCGTTGATTTTGTACCACTTAAACTCAGCGGATTTCAGGGTCTGACCGGTGGTCACCGCCTTGTACAGGTACGGGCTGGAGGAATCGATTTCCTTCGTGAACAGGAACGGCGTGTGGATGCGGGTGCCAGTCAGCTTGCCGGTGTTGTTGTCGGTCGGGATGTACAGGTTATGCTCCTGTGCAACCACTTCGATGCTGCCTTCACGATCCTGAACGTCAACAGACCCTTTGATGTCCGCGCCGCCGTCGTCCTTCAGCCAAAGATAAACAGGAATTGCCATGTTAATTACTCCGTTTTATTTTCTGAGACGCCATCATCCTGCGATGGCGCCGGGTGTTTGCCGGGTATCTGACAGGCATTCGCCTGCGGTACCAGACTGATTTCGACACGGCGGTTGAGCGCACGCCCTTCCAGGGTGTCGTTGGTTGCGACAGGACGGCTTTCGCCATAGCCCTGCACCGCAAAACAGCTTTCGGGCACGTCGCCCGTGTCCCGCATCCAGTTGCGTACCGCTTCGGCGCGTTTCAGAGACAGCGTCTGGTTAAGTTGCGGATTGCCGGTGTTATCGGTATGCCCAGACACGACAATCAGCCAGCCCGGTTTCGCTTTGATGCCAACCAGTGAATTCACCAGCATCCTGGTGGAACCCGCTTTCAGCACGTACTTGCCGGAATCGAACAGCGACATGCTGTCGAGCCTCACTATTTTCGGTACTGGTTTTGGGGTTGGCTGCGGTTTAGGAGGCGGCGGCATATACGAGCGGATCGCTTCCAGTAGGGGTATCCGTAGACGTTCCCCCTGATAAAGCCCGAGGCCCAGCCGGATCGGTACACCGTTACGTGCATAGTCATCCAGCAGCGCCGCATTCTCACGAAGGGCCGCAACGGCGCTAGCCTTCAGGCCGTAGTCATCCATGGAGAGACTGTCGTAACGGGCTATATCGAAGCTCACGCGATGCAGCAACTGGCGATTGTTCCAGCCACTGCTCAGCAGCGCGGCGATGGCCGCCAGGGTGAAAAGACCAAGGGCACAGCGCCAGGTGCGGGCGCGGGGAGTAAGTCCACTTCCTTCCGGTAGCAGCGGCAGGATGAAATCCGGGAAGGGTGATATCACCGTGCTGTCCGTCCCTACCGGTTGCCAGCCGGCTACCTGCTGCATGGCAGTATGACGCGATAACCATGCCGTCCAGGCAGAGGACGCAAGGCTTCCGGCAAGAATCGGTCCCATTCCCCACAGCAGCGCTGCAGGTGCAATGACCGGAACATCAGGATTCTCATCGATGAATACCGCCTGGACATGCTGATGGAACCAGCTCATCAGGCTGTTCATCAGCACCTGCTGCTGCATTACAGGCGCACCGCCAGTGGTGACCCACGCGGCGATCGAACAAGGCGCATTCGACTCACGCCAGACAGTCCACCCTTCACCCGGAATAGCGGCCTGCCAGAGCATGTCATCCGTCATCGCGCTGCCAATCTGACCATTCAGAATGAGTGGCACAGACTGTCCCGTTTCTTTACGCAACTGGCTGATTTGCCAGCGCAGAGCCAGCAGGCGACTGGTGAGGGCTTCGCTGTCGACATGTTTCTGCGGGCAGACACTGACCATCACCGACAGCTGACGCCCCCAGTCCGGGCGCTGCCACAGAATCTGACGGGCAACCTGCTCCAGATCCTGATGGTCCTCAACGCGGATCCAGCATCCCTGCGTGACGATCAGTACTGGTGACTGCTGCGGCCAGGTCAAAGGCATATCGCCACAAACCAGCACCACAGGTTGACGGTAAGTGGTTTCAGGAAGGTCATCCAGACGCAGGTTGACGTCATGCTCCGCACGAGGTCTGGCGATATACCAGAACGCGACGATAACCCCGATCATCGCCAGCAGAACGAGCACTGAAGCCAGCCGGGATAACGGCAGAAAAGCCAGGCAGACCACAGCACTCAGCAGGGCAGCCCACAGCGCAAGCCCGCGCTGTTGTACAGGACTCATTTTACGACTCCCGGCAACAGGGTCAGCAGCATATGATCGAGCCAGCGATCCAGTCCCCACCAGAGTGCGGCAAGAACAATCACGCTCAGGCCGATACGCGCGGGCCATGACGCCAGCCAGCCTCCCGCTCCCCGTCCGCTGCGGCTCTCTACCAGAACGGGATGGGTCTGCGGGTAGCTGAACGGTGTAACGCGCTCATTGAGGGCGCTGACCAGCTTCTGGCGTTCCGGATCGTTTAGCGCACGAAAGTTTCCCAGGAATCCGAGCATCATTACCCGCTGGAAGCAGGTCACGACTGCGTGGTCTGGAGCCGGTTCACGCAGCACATCGCGCATCCGATCGCACAGCGTGTCGCCGGCATCCATGGTGCCGAGGAAGTGCCCCTGCAGTGGAATGTCATACCACTGCACACAGGCTTCATCTTCCACACCGCGACCTTTGACCGCTTCATCCAGCAGCGCACATTGTGCAGTGAGGATATGCTTACAGCTGGCTTCATCGAGTTCACTCGCTTTCAGTTCACGCTGAACGCGTTCCACATCAGCGATACAGCGTTCCCACAAGACCCGACCTTCGCCTTCCTGAAACTGCGGGCCATAGCGAAGGCTGATGACCTGAAGCCAGGTATCCTGCAGCAGTGCGTCAATATCAACAGACACGACAGCGCCGTGTTTACGTTCACTCATGTTCTCAATACCGCAAAGAGTTCAAGTTCAGGCTCGCCGAGCATGCCCGGGACGTAAAACATACATGTCCCACTCTGGAGCATTTCAGTCGCCAGAGGATGGGAGAGATCGAGACTGAAATACTGATTTTCCAGGCGCAGTGGAATGGCGGCTGGCACATGGCGCAGCGGCGTCAGCGGCACGCCCACGCGGGAAGAGTTGACGATCCCCCGCACATGGTCAGGGCTGCCCACCTTACACTGGCGCGGAAACTGCTCCTGCAGTTGCGCCACCGGAATCGGTGAGCGCACAGAAAGATAGTAATCAGCCCCCTCGCGCAGACGCGGGTCATGCAGGCGAGCCTGCCAGAAGTGCAGCCGTGGATCATAGTCGAGTGCCAGGGCCACCACGCGTGACGGCAGGCTGGCTTCAAGCAGATCGCCAAGCAAATCAAACAGCGGTGGAAATACCGCATTGAGTTGCTCGTGATGCCAGGCCGGTATGGCGCTCACCTGATGTTCCAGGGAAAAGGTCAGCAGGCTCCCCGCAAGGCGAGAAAGTTCCGGATACAGACGTTCCGGTGGGCTTTGAAGATTACGCTGGAACTGACCCAGCACGGGCTCGGCACTGTTCAGCGCGTTGAGCAGCCAGAATAGTGATACATCTGCCACGGCGAAATCAGCCATGCGCTCATTGCTTTCACGCCGCATTGCCATCAGACGGCACAGTCGCGCCCGCAGTTGTGTCAGTAGTTGTTCCAGTTGGGTAACCAGCCAACGGCTGCCCTGGAGGGTCAACAGCGGAGGAAGAAATGTTTCATCCAATAGCCATGTCCCCTGCGAGTCTTGCTGCAGGCGGGTGACCGGACAAGTCAGATAATCGCTGTTGTTCTGATGGGCAAAACGCAGCGTCAGTTCAGGCTGCATCACGGCAATCTGACGAGTATCTTCCCCGAAGGTATTGCGTACATCCCGCCAGCGCTGACGATATCGCACCGGACGCTCGGCCACCTCATCGGGTTTCAGGCAGTTGCCGCCGTTCGCCCGCAGTAGCGGGAGCGCCAGCACCACCGTCACCTCCTGCGATTCGCTTTCAAGCGACAGTACCGGTGGCAGCGAATCAGCATTGTCTGTATCAATCAGCGTACCGTCCTGAAAACGGACATGCAGATGACGGGCCTGAAGACGTCCAAGCCTGAGCGCTTCCGGCTCGAAGGTAGCATTTATTACCCCCCACGGGCAGGAGAGGCCCAGCCGGGCAATACACTCGGCAGACCAGGCCGCATACGCGACCTGTTGCTGAAAATGCTGGGGAGCGACCATAATGCCCCTACCCCATAACGGTTGTTCCGTTTTCATCGGCTTCCTGCCTGTTATTACGATTTCGCTTTTGGCATCTGGGAAACCAGCGACAGGTTGACGTCCATCCCTTCCACCTGGAAGTGCGGAATCGCATACAGTTTCACGCGGAAGAAGCCCGGGTTATCTTCAATATCTTCCACCACCACTTTTGCATCACGCAGTGGATGAGATGCCTGAAGCTCGTCGCCCGGATCGGTCATTTCGGTCACCAGAGTGCGGACCCAGGTGTTCAGCTCCAGTTCCAGCAGTCGACGATCCTTGGTGGTACCGATGTTCTCGCGTTGAATCAGCTTCAGGTAGTGGGCGATACGCGACAGCAGGAAGATGTACGGCAGACGCGCGTTGATGCGGCTGTTGGCGGTCGCGTCAGCGGTGTCATACAGCGCCGGTTTCTGGGCGGAGTTGGCTGAGAAGAAGCAGGCGTAGTCGCGGTTTTTGTAGTAGGACAACGGAATAAAGCCCAGATTCGCGAATTCGAATTCACGCGTTTCAGGGATCATCACTTCACTCGGGATTTTTACCTGATTGCCGGTACCCAGGTCATAGAGATGGATAGGCAGGTCCTGAACCGCACCGCCGGCCTGCGGGCCACGGATCTGTACACACCAGCCATTATTGATAAAACTACGCACCATGTTGGACGCGAAGGCAAACGACGCATTCGTCCACAGGTATTTGTCGTGATCCGGACCTTTGACTTCTTCGACATAGTTGAAGCTGCGAACCGGAACGGTATCCGGGCCATACGGCAGGCGTCCCAGTACGCGGGGCATCACCAGACCAATGTAGCGAGCGTCGTCCGTATCGCGGAACGATTTCCACTTGATGTACTCGGCGCGATCAAAATAGTTGCCTATATCTTTAATCGCAGCGACGTCTTCCATTGACTCCTTGAGGAAGAATTTCGGGCCTGCTGAGCCGATAAACGGCATATGTGCAGCTGCGGATACTTTTGAGATGTTGCGCAGCAGAGCGACATCCTGTGCTGAAGCATCGAACTCATAAGCGGAAATCAGCGCCGCAATCGGCTCGCCGCCTGGGGTATCATATTCATCAATATAGGCGTGTTTATACAGGCCACTCTGGATGATTTCCGGGCTGTCTTCAAAGTCCTGACGCAGCTCTTCTTTAGACATGCTCAGAAGCTCAATTTTCACGTTCTGGCGAAAATCCGTTTTATCAACCAGCGACTTCACGCCGCGCCACAGGCTCTCAACCGCCTGAAACTCTTCATGGTGCATAACGGCGTCAAGCTGGCGGCTTATCTGGTAATCGAGCTCAGCGATGTGGTGATCGATCAGGCTTTTATCCAGTTTTTCGACTTTCGAGCCTGCCTTGGTCAGGCATTCCAGAAAGACCTGCATACCTGCCGTCAGACGCTCGTCAGCGGTCGCATCGGACATCGCCTGTGCATCTTGCCAGATGTCCAGCGCACTCAGCTCGGAGACAGGATTCAGATTGATTTTCTCAAACAGTGAGGCGTATACACCACCCACAGCAGGACGTTCCAGCACCACGCTTTCCCCGCCAGCAATATTATTTTGTACAGACATGAGCATTCCTTGATTAATCCGTTAAAACAGCATGATGGTTAAGGTTGTTTTGAAGCCAGTGCGGACAGTTCATTTCGCAACTCAGCACTAAGCGACTGGTCAACAACGATTTTTTCCAGCTCTTTTCGGAAAGTCTGGTTATCCAACAGGTTAGCTTTGAGATCGCGAAGCAAGTTGCGCATCGCCAGCATCGCCTTCAGCTGCGGAATTTGGGCAGCCACCTGCTCTGGCGTGAAATCTTTCATGCTCTGGAAAGTCAGCTGAATGTTGTCTTCACCACCATCGTCAGACAGTGTATTTTTTACGGCCAGGTTAACTTTTGGGGAATATTCGGAAAGAACGCTATCAAAATTATTTTTGGTGATGTTAATCTTTTCACGCTCAGATATTGTCGCAGATTCCTGCCCGTTGCTGAAATCACCCGTAACAAGCAATTTCAAGGGTAATTCCATTTTCTTGCTTGCTCCGCCAGTATGCAGGTCAAGCTTCAGGTTAATACGTGCCTTAGGCACCTCGTTCTGAAAACTGTCAGCCATCTAATCATCCCTCTTTGTTTTGCTATGCCAACTTCACGGTATCGTTCTTGATGCGCAATAATAGAATAATGATCGGAACAAAATCAAATGCACAGATCATTTATCCGATACAAGAATTTTCTTAAGAATTTTCCACTAAGACATTATCGCAAATTGCTCAATCAACTCAGAAAAAGAAACTATTCTTTTCTCACAAATCGAATATTTGTATCGCCGAAGGGATTGCAGCCAGAGAGATATTAATAAAAACATCTTATTTTGATTTGCATCACGGCACTATGTCAAAAAACAAGAAAGAACTGCAATATTTTATTGCAGTACGATTAAAAGAAGAGAAAAGTGGGTGATAAAAGACGACTATTCCATTGAGGATATGAATAATAAATAAGATTTTTCACAAAGAAAATTCTTATTTATTAGGTAAGGAAGAAATAAACGAGAAATAATTAATTTGCCGTAACTCAACAATGCCATTCTTTTTCGTTACGTCTTCCATCCGATCGCCAGGGCTTCTGCTCTCCGCTCAGTCAGGAAAAACGCTTTCAATGCGACTTTCTATAAAATCTGTAAAATCAAGCACCTCCTTAACTGCCGCTTTTTTAATCAAAAACGAGTAATAGCACATATCGTATAACGGTGCTACATTACGCCGCCCGCCCAAATCAGCAGTGGCCAGGCAACGCCGTAAAGTTCGGTAAAGCCTGCAACCATCACCTTGAAGAACGGTCTTATCGGCACGTCGTATCGCAAACTCTGCGCTACCTTTACAGGCTTCACATAGGTTTTACTATTTTGTCTCAATCCAAATTTCAACGCGCGTTTTTACACCCGCGTTACTGGTTTACATGGTTTGGTCTTGGCGTTCTCTGGCTGCTGGTTCAACTTCCGTACCCTGTCCTGCGTTTGCTGGGGTCGAAACTGGGCAGCGCTTCCCGCTTCTTCCTGAAACGCCGCGAATCCATCGCGCGTAAAAATATTGAGCTTTGCTTTCCGCATTACAATGCCGAAGAGCGCGAGAAACTCATCGCTGAAAACTTCAAGTCTATCGGCATGGCGCTGCTTGAAACCGGCATGGCTTGGTTCTGGCCGGATGAGCGCGTCCGCAAGTGGTTTGACGTGGAAGGGCTGGATAACCTTAAACGCGCACAGATGCAAAAACGCGGCGTGATGGTCGTCGGCGTTCACTTTATGTCGCTGGAACTGGGTGGCCGCGTGATGGGCCTGTGCCAGCCAATGATGGCGACCTATCGACCACACAACAGTCCGCTGATGGAGTGGGTACAAACGCGTGGCCGCATGCGTTCGAATAAGGCGATGATCAGCCGTAATAACCTGCGCGGTATGGTCGGGGCTCTGAAGAAAGGTGAAGCCGTCTGGTTTGCCCCCGATCAGGATTATGGACGTAAAGGCAGCAGCTTTGCGCCTTTCTTTGCGGTTAAAGATGTTGCGACGACCAACGGCACCTTTGTCATTTCTCGTTTGTCGGGCGCTTCCATGCTGACCGTGACGATGGTGAGAAAAGCAGATAAATCAGGCTATCGTCTGCACATCTCTCCTGAGATGGCTAACTATCCTGAAAACGAGTGCGAAGCCGCGGCGTTTATCAATAAAGTCATCGAAACTGAAATCATGCGTGCGCCAGAGCAGTATCTGTGGATGCATCGTCGTTTCAAAACCCGCCCTATTGGCGAAGCCTCGCTCTATCTTTAAGCTCTTCAGAAAGGTTAGTTTCGCTAAGAAACTAACCTTTTCAATCACCTGTCATCCGTTAAGAAACCGTTTTTCATTGCGTCGCCCAAAGTGAATTTATTGCGATGCGAAATCAAACTGTCGCCGTTCCACGACACTCGTAAGTGACGGAAATTATTTAAAAAAATCCCTCTTGTCACCCCTCATTTTTAGGCGTACATTAGCGCCGTCTGGCAACAGGAAAGCACAGAATTCTGAGCTGGAGTGAGCGGTGAAACGGGAAAATTCTCATTTCCGCTTTGACCGGATTTCAGTTCTCTATAATCAGGTGGACTCTGTTTTTAAATGCGTACCACAAGATACGCGGAGCGATGAAACGTGAAATATTTCTTTATGGGCATTTCGGTGATTGTTTTAGTCTGGGCCGGAACCTTTGCCCTGATGATCTAGTGAAGAACATGCAGTCAAAAAAACAGGAGCCATTGGCTCCTGTTTTTTTATGTCATGATGACGCGGGATTTTCAGCCACGCTCTTCGAGGAGAGAAGCCCGTCGGCCCGGAACATACTCTTGATGCCCCTCACCGCCTGACGAATGCGGTCGCTATTTTCAATCAGGGCAAACCGCACATGGGTGTCGCCATAATCACCAAAGCCAATGCCCGGTGATACGCACACCTTCGCATCCTGCAGCAGCTTTTTGGCAAACTCCAGCGATCCCATCGCCGCGTACGGTTCCGGAATTTTCGCCCAGACGTACATGGACGCCTTCGGCATTTCCACCATCCAGCCCGCTTCATGCAAGCCTTTTACCAGCACGTCGCGACGGCGCTTATACTGAGCGGCAATCTCGTGGACGCACTGCTGGTCACCCTCAAGAGCAGCGATAGCCGCAACCTGCAGCGGCGTGAAGGTGCCGTAGTCGTGGTAACTCTTAATACGCGCCAGCGCGCTCACCAGCGTTTTGTTACCCACCATAAAGCCAATACGCCAGCCCGCCATGTTGTAGCTTTTCGACAGGGTGAAGAACTCTACCGCCACGTCACGCGCGCCCGGGACCTGCATAATAGATGGCGCTTTCCAGCCATCATACACGATGTCGGCATAGGCTAAATCGTGAACCACCAGCACGTCATAACGCTTCGCCAGCGCGACCACTTTCTCGAAGAAATCGAGCTCCACGCACTGGGCCGTTGGGTTCGATGGGAAACCGAGGATCATCATCTTCGGTTTCGGATAGCTTTCGCGAATCGCACGTTCCAGTTCGTTAAAGAAATCGACCCCTTCCACCAGCGGAACCGAACGGACCTGCGCCCCGGCAATCACCGCACCGTAGATGTGGATTGGGTAGCTGGGATTCGGTACCAGCACCGTATCGCCATGATCCAGCGTAGCCAGCATTAGGTGTGCCAGCCCCTCTTTCGAGCCGATGGTGACAATCGCTTCACTTTCCGGATCGATATCAACCTGATAGCGATCCTGATACCAGCGCGAGATCGCGCGACGTAATCTGGGAATACCGCGGGAGGTCGAGTAGCCGTGCGTATCCGGACGCTGGGCAACCGTGCAGAGTTTTTCAACGATATGCGGTGGCGTTGGGCCGTCAGGGTTACCCATGCTGAAATCAATAATATCTTCGCCGCGCCGACGCGCAGCCATCTTCAGTTCAGCGGTGATATTGAAAACATAAGGGGGGAGACGATCGATACGCGTAAAACGGCGTTCAGGACTGAATTCAGCCATAGATTCCTCAGATTAACGTTAGCGCCCGGACCGTCCGAGCGACGCTGCCACCGATGTGGCGTGCTTAGAAAATAACCTGAAAAAAATCACGCTGTCGAGAGGGAAGTGAAAAAAAAGCGATCGCCTGAAAACCGGAACCCGGCTGTGCCGAAAAGCGGAAGCCCCTGTTTCAGGGTTGGCTTTCTGATAGCCGTTATTTAACAGGATGGTATCAAAACAGCTACCTGACGATACGCAGGCTATAAAAAATCAGGACGTGTCCGTTACCGACAGACAATCCCCTTTAGAAATTATGGTTTTTCCTCATTTGATAAACCTGACGGATAGCTGGTCAACACGCGTCAGGTTTTTTATCATGGTTCTTTCCCGTTTTCCCAGGTCTACTCGTGCACGAAATATTCACTATGCTGCTGGCGGTTTTTGACCGTGCGGCATTAATGCTGATTTGCCTGTTTTTCCTCATTCGCATTCGCCTGTTTCGCGAGCTATTGCACAAATCCGCACACTCGCCAAAAGAGCTGCTGGCCGTTACCGCCATCTTTTCGCTGTTCGCCCTGTTCAGCACCTGGTCTGGCGTGCCGGTAGAGGGTTCGCTGGTTAACGTGCGCATTATCGCCGTGATGTCAGGCGGAATTTTGTTTGGCCCGTGGGTGGGTGTCATCACCGGCGTGATTGCCGGAACCCATCGCTACCTGATTGACATCGGAGGCGTCACGGCGGTGCCCTGCTTTATCACCAGCATTATTGCCGGGGTGCTCTCCGGCTGGATCAGCCGCAAAATCCCGAAAAAACAGCGCTGGCGCGCAGGGATCGTGGCGGGCATGGTGTGCGAAACGCTGACCATGATCCTGGTCGTCGTCTGGGCCCCGACCATCGAACTTGGGCTGGATATCGTCTCGAAAATCGGTATTCCGATGATCCTGGGCAGCGTGTGCATCGGCTTTATCGTGCTGCTGGTGCAAAGCGTTGAAGGGGAAAAAGAGGCCAGCGCCGCCCGTCAGGCCAAGCTGGCGCTGGATATCGCCAACAAAACGCTGCCGCTCTTCCGCCACGTTAACGCGGAGTCGTTGCGTCAGGTCTGCGAAATCATTCGCCATGACATCCACGCTGACGCTGTCGCCATCACCAATATTGACCACGTGCTGGCCTACGTTGGCGTCGGGGAGCACAACTATCGCGATAATGATGACACCATCAGCCCAACCACCCGACAGGCGATTAACTACGGTAAAATCATTATTAAAAACAATGATGAAGCCCACCGAACGCCGGAAATCCACTCCATGCTGGTGATTCCGCTGTGGGAGAAAGGCGTCGTGACGGGCACCCTGAAAATTTATTACTGCCACGCGCATCAGATCACCTCCACGCTGCAGGAGATGGCCATCGGCCTGTCACAGATTATCTCCACCCAGCTGGAAGTATCCCGGGCGGAACAACTGCGTGAGATGGCAAATAAGGCAGAGCTGCGCGCGCTGCAGAGCAAAATCAATCCCCATTTCCTGTTTAACGCGCTGAACGCGATCTCCTCGTCCATACGTCTTAATCCGGACACCGCGCGCCAGCTGATTTTTAACCTGTCGCGCTATCTGCGCTACAACATCGAGCTGAAAGATGACGAGCAGATCGACATCAAAAAAGAGCTGTATCAGATTAAAGACTACATCGCGATTGAGCAGGCGCGCTTTGGTGACAAGCTCACGGTCATTTACGATATTGATGAAGAGGTCAACTGCGTGATCCCAAGCCTGCTTATCCAGCCGCTGGTCGAAAACGCGATTGTTCACGGCATTCAGCCGTGTAAAGGCAAAGGCGTCGTCACCATCAGCGTCACCGAAAGCGGCAACCGCGTCCGTATTGCCGTGCGCGATACCGGCCACGGCATTGATCCAAAAGTCATTGAGCGGGTGGAGTCTAACGAGATGCCTGGAAATAAAATCGGCCTGCTGAACGTGCACCACCGGGTCAAGCTGCTTTACGGCGACGGGCTGCATATTCAGCGTCTTGAACCGGGCACCGAAATTGCGTTTTACGTCCCGAACGAGCGCTCTCCCGCTCATTCGGCAACATCACTGTTGCCCCAGGTGGAGTAACCCATGAAAGTCATCATCGTAGAAGATGAAATTCTGGCTCAACAGGAGCTAACCTGGCTTATCAACACCCACAGCCAGATGGAAATTGTGGGTACCTTTGATGACGGTCTGGACGTGCTGAAGTTTCTGCAGCATAACCGGGTCGATGCCATCTTCCTGGACATCAATATTCCGTCGCTGGATGGCGTATTGCTGGCGCAAAACATCAATCAATTTGCCCATAAGCCGTTTATTGTTTTCGTTACCGCCTGGAAAGAGCACGCCGTAGAGGCCTTCGAGCTGGAGGCGTTTGACTATATCCTTAAGCCTTACCAGGAGTCGCGGATTGTCAGCATGCTGCAAAAGCTGGAGGCCGCGTGGCAGCAGCAGACCGCCCCTGCAAACGCCAGCCCAACGGTACGGGAAAACGACACCATTAATTTGGTCAAAGATGAGCGCATCATCGTGACGCCGGTCAATGATATCTACTATGCCGAAGCCCATGAAAAAATGACGTTTGTCTATACGCGGCGGGAATCTTACGTGATGGCGATGAACATCACCGAGTTTTGCAGCAAGCTGCCTGCGTCGCACTTTTTCCGCTGCCACCGCTCGTTCTGCGTCAATTTAAACAAGATCCGCGAGATCGAACCGTGGTTTAACAACACCTATATCTTGCGCCTGAAGGATCTGGATTTTCAGGTGCCGGTGAGCCGCAGCAAGGTAAAAGAGTTCCGCCAGCTCATGCACCTGTAACAAAAAAGCCCTCTCCTGCGGGAGAGGGCTATGCGTCAGAGGATTTGACCGAGAACCTGACGCAGGTGGGCACCCGACCCCAGCAGGCCTGGGTTATCATGCACGATCAGATAAACCGGAATGTCCTGCACGTAGCTTCTGAAGCGCCCTTTATCCTCAAACCCGCCGCGGAAGCCGGAGGCTTTAAAGAACTCCAGGAAACGCGGCACAATACCACCCGCGATATAAACGCCTCCGAAGGTACCCAGCGTCAGCGCCAGATTGCCGCCGAAGCGCCCCATGATCACGCAGAACAGCGACAGGGCACGACGGCAGTCAATGCAGCTGTCCGCCAGCGCGCGTTCGGTGACGTCTTTCGGCTGCAGATTTTCCGGCAGACGACCGTCCGATTTCACAATCGCCCGGTACAGGTTCACCAGCCCCGGTCCTGACAGCACGCGCTCGGCGGAGACGTGGCCGATCTCCGCGCGTAATTCTTCGAGGATAATGCCCTCTTCTTCGCTGTTTGGCGCAAAGTCCACGTGACCACCTTCACCCGGCAGGCTCACCCAGCGCTGAGCGACATGCACCAGATGTGAAACGCCCAGCCCGGTACCGGCCCCGTAAACCGCAATCGGCTTGCCTTCGACCGGTTCAGCGCCGCCAAACTGGATCAGATGCTCAGGCTTCAGCATCGGGATCGCCATGGACACCGCGGTAAAGTCATTGATGATTTCAAGATGCGCAAAGCCGAGGTTTTTTTTCATCTCGGCGATGGAGAATGCCCAGGTATGGTTGGTCATGGCGACCCAGTCGCCGGTTATCGGGCAGGCAATGGCGATGCAGCCATCTTCGACGCTTATCTGATGCTCCTCCAGATAGACGCGGACAACGGCCTCAAGGCTTGGATAATCGAGACCGGAATAGGTTTTCGCCCGGGAAATTTCACCGCTATTTACATCGCATAATGCAAGGCGCGCATTCGTGCCGCCCACATCGCCTACCAAAGCATACTTTGTCATTCTTCTACTGCTCCGCTAAAGTCAGAATAAATCTTTGGGACACTGTAAATTCAAGGCGTGATAACAACAACGACCGGAAGGTGAATGCCCATGGATTATCGATCTTCGTCACAGAATAACTTTACCGTTTCAGCACCTTTTGCACTATTGCCATAAGGCTTAATGTGCAAAGTAACGTAATACCGTTTTGTACAAGGAAATCATCATGCTTCACCCGCGAGCCAGAACCATGCTGTTGCTGGCAATTCCGGCGCTCATCATTGGCGTGGTTTCAAGTCTGGTCCTTATTGTCGTGATGAAAGTCGCGTCGGTGCTGCAAACACTATTATGGAACGCGCTTCCTGCAGGGCTGGGCGTCACCGCTGACTCTCCTGCGTGGATCGTAGGGATGCTGACGTTAACCGGTATTGCGGTGGGCCTGGTGATCCGTTTCAGTCCCGGCCATGCTGGCCCCGATCCGGCACTGGAACCGTTGATCGGTGCCCCGGTAGCCCCCTTGGCGTTGCCAGGGCTAATTATTGCGCTGATTATCGGTCTGGCCGGCGGCGTTAGTCTGGGACCTGAGCATCCGATTATGGCCGTGAACATTGGCCTGGCGGTTTTTCTTGGTTCACGCATTTTGCCCCGCGTTGGCGCGCTGGACTGGACCATTCTCGCCTCCGCAGGCACCATCGGGGCACTCTTCGGCACGCCCGTCGCTGCCGCACTGATCTTTTCGCAGACGCTCAGCAGTAACAACGATGTCCCGCTCTGGGACAAGCTCTTTGCCCCACTGATGGCCGCCGCCGCCGGAGCGTTGACGACCAGCCTGTTTTTCCATCCCCATTTTTCACTCTCCCTCCCCCACTACGGCCAGATGCAAATCGCCGATATTTTCAGCGGTGCCATCGTCGCCGCCATCGCCATTGCGCTGGGCATGGTGGCAGTATGGTGTCTTCCACGCCTTCACCGGCTGATGCACAGACTCAAACACCCGGTGCTGATTCTGGGGGCTGGCGGTTTGATTCTGGGTATTTTAGGTACGATCGGCGGGCCGGTGACGCTGTTTAAAGGACTGGACGAGATGCAGCAGCTGGCCTTCAGCCAGGTGTTTAGCGTCTCCGACTATCTGCTGTTTGCCGTGATCAAGCTGGCAGCGCTGGTGGTGGCGGCCGCCTGCGGTTTCCGTGGTGGACGCATCTTCCCGGCGGTCTTTGTCGGCGTCGCGCTGGGGCTGATGCTGCACGAGCATGTCGATGCCGTTCCGGCTGCGATTACCGTTTCCTGCTCGATTCTGGGGCTGGTGCTGGTGGTCACGCGCGATGCCTGGCTGAGCCTCTTCATGGCCGCCGTGGTGGTACCGGATACCACCCTCATCCCGTTACTTTGCATCGTGATGTTGCCCGCCTGGCTCCTGCTGGCGGGCAAACCGATGATGATGGCCTGGCGAAACGACAAATAATCAGGCGCTGTTGCGCGCTTCCAGCGCTTTGGTGATCGCCCCCAGCAGCGGAGGGATATCGGCTCTCGGCAGCATCACCTCAATCAGCGAAAGCCGCTCGTGGTGTGCCACTTTCTCAAGGACGTCCGCCAGCTGCTCCGCTTCACTGACCCGCCAGCACTGGGCCTGAGGATCAAGGCTCAGGGCCTGCGGGATTTGCGTCCAGTTCCATAGCGCAATGTCGTTGTAACGCTGCTCAGGCCCGTGGATCGCTCTTTCCACCGTGTACCCTTCGTTGTTCAGGACCAGAATAATGGGGTGTTGTTTATCCCGCAGCATCGAGCCAAGCTCCTGGATAGTAAGTTGCGCCGCGCCATCCCCCGTCAGGACAATCACGCGCCGGTTCGGGCAGGCCGTTTGCGCGCCAAATGCTGCCGCCAGCGTATAGCCAATCGATCCCCACAGCGGCTGGACGATAAAATTCACGTCAGCCGGCAGACGAAGGTCGATCGCGCCGAAGGCCGAGGTGCCCTGATCCGCAAGAATGATGTCTCCCGGACGAATAAATGTCTGCAACGTTTGCCAGAAATTCGCCTGCGTCAGCGAGCCATCCGGCTGCGGGTAGGCCATCGCGCTTTGAGAAGACTGCGCGGGTGTCTCGTGCACGTGCTGTTTGCACAGTTCCACCAGCGTTTCGATTGCCTGAAGCATAGGGATGCCGGTAAACCAGAGATCACCAACGCGTGAGGCATGAGGCTGAACTTCTATCGTTTGTGCCGGGGTGAGCTGATGCGTGAAGCCGGCGGTCAGGGTATCGGTAAATCGCGTGCCGATGCACAGTACGGTATCCGCCCCTTCAATCGCCTCTTTTACCGCACCGGCGCTCGCTGAACCGCTGTAGGTGCCATAAAATCCGGCGTGACGTTCGTCAAATATCCCTTTGCCCATTAGCATGGTGGCGTGTGCCATCGGCACGTCTTTGACCCATTTTTGTAGCGCATGCTTCAGGCCGTGGCGCAGGACAAGGAAATCGGCCAGCAGCGCAGTACGCTTGCTCCTGGCAAGCTTGTTTTCTGCGGCGTCCCGGAACGCTTTCAGGCAAGCACTATCGGCATGTGGATGCCTGAGCGTGAGAGCGTTTACAGGGGGAGTGGCGGCCTTTTTTGCCACGTCGGCAGGCAACATCAGATAGCCGGGGCGACGCTCCCGGAGCATTGTCGTTAACACCCGGTCGATTTCATAACAGGCGTTTTGTTCGGTCAGGATCGCCTGTGCAGCAGTGATCGGCTCGCTCATATGATAAAAATGACGAAACTCACCGTCGCCAAGCGTGTGGTGCAGCAGCTCCCCTCTTTGCTGTGATGCCGTACCCGGTGCCCCCACAATATGCAAGACCGGAACGTGCTCGGCGAAGCTGCCCGCAATGCCGTTCATGGCGCTTAACTCTCCTACGCCAAATGTCGTCAGCAGCGCGGCAAAGCCCTTACATCGGGCGTATCCGTCAGCGGCATAAGAAGCGTTTAACTCGTTGGCACAGCCCACCCAGCAGATATCCGGGCTGTCTATCACATGGTCGAGAAACTGCAGGTTATAGTCGCCCGGCACGCCAAACAGATGATCGGCTCCACAATCAGTAAGACGGTCCAGCAGGTAATCGGCGACGCAGTATGGGGTACGCATGAACAGGTATCCTTCTAATGTTGACCTCACCTTGAGTATTAAATAAGCGTGATGGCTGTCCAGAATTGGTGATAAGAAGGGCATGGAAAGAATGCTTTACAAAAAAGGCTGCGCTATGCTGTTTTTTTTCACGAAAATGTAAACGCATACACTGATTTTTCACTTCAGCGCCAGAGGTCACGAAAATGGGTTATCAGCCGGACAAAAATCGTTACAGGACAATGGAGTATCGCCGCTGCGGGCGAAGCGGGCTCAGGTTGCCTGCCATCTCGCTTGGGCTGTGGCATAACTTTGGTGACACCACCCTTATCGAAAACAGCCGTCAACTTTTACAGCGTGCGTTCGATCTGGGCATTACGCATTTCGACCTTGCCAACAACTATGGCCCACCCCCCGGATCGGCCGAACGTAATTTCGGCCGTATTTTGCAGGAGGATTTCCTGCCCTGGCGCGACGAGCTAATCATCTCCACCAAAGCGGGTTATACCATGTGGGAGGGGCCTTACGGCGACTGGGGGTCACGTAAATATCTGCTGGCAAGCCTCGATCAAAGCCTGAAGCGCACGGGGCTGGAGTATGTGGATATCTTCTATCATCACCGGCCAGATCCGGAAACGCCGCTGCAGGAAACCATGAAAGCGCTTGACCATGTGGTGCGTCAGGGGAAGGCTTTGTATGTCGGATTATCCAACTACCCGTCTGTTCTGGCTCGCCAGGCGATTGATATCCTTAATGACCTCGGGACGCCCTGCCTGATCCACCAGCCGAAATACTCCCTCTTTGAACGTGCGCCGGAAGCGGGGCTGCTGGACGTGTTGCAGGAAAAAGGAGTCGGCTGTATTCCCTTCTCGCCGCTGGCCGGCGGGCAACTGACCAATCGCTATCTGAACGGCATCCCCGCAGACTCACGCGCGGCAAGCGGCAGTCAGTTCCTTAAACCCGATCAGCTCACCGAAGAGAAGCTGGAGAAAGTCAGGAAGCTGAATGCCCTGGCAGAAAGTCGCGGCCAGAAGCTGTCCCAGATGGCGCTGGCCTGGGTATTACGCCATGAGGAAGTGACGTCGGTGCTGATTGGGGCAAGTAAAGCGGCTCAGATTGATGACGCCGTGGGGATGCTGGCAAACCGCCATTTCTCTTCAGAAGAGTTGGCCCGTATAGACGCGATCCTGAGCAGTTCAATATAACATCACTTTTAGCAAAAAGTGCTCTAACCCAGGAATTCGGAGTTGAGGCGATGATACGACGCTTTACCAACTCGTAAAATTGCGTTAACAGGCCCAACAAAGGCCCCGATCGTGAAGGAGAAAGAGTATGTTCAGGTCACTGATTCTTGCAGCGGTATTACTGGCTTCGGCGCCGCTGATCGCCACTGCGGGCGAAATCACCCTGTTGCCATCAGTAAAATTACAAATTGGCGATCGTGACGACTACGGCAGATACTGGGACGGCGGCTACTGGCGCGACCGTGATTACTGGCATCGTCACTATGAGTGGCGCGGCGATCGCTGGTGGAAACATGATAACGGCAGACACCGCGGCTGGTATAAAGACAGCGCCTATGAGCGCGGTTACCGTGAAGGCTGGAACGATCGTGACGACCGTCGCGGCGGCTGGGGTCGCGGCAAAGGTCATGGTCACGGCCATCATCACTAATCAAAAATCAAAAAGGAGCCTCCACGGCTCCTTTTTTTGTTAAAGACCCAGCGCGGTTCCCACTAACAACCACAGGTTCAGCACCACGACCACCACCACGATGGCCCACCCGGTTCGTTTCACCAGCGTTGAGTTGACCAGCTCGCCCATCAGAGTTTTGTTGCTGGTAAAGATCAGCAGCGGCACCAGCGCCAGCGCAATACCAAAACTCAGCAGCACCTGGCTCATGACCAGAATTCGCGTTGGGTCGAGTCCCATCAGAATCACCACAAATGACGGCAGCATGGTGACGGAACGACGAACCCACAGCGGAATATGGAACCGGACAAACCCCTGCATCACCACCTGGCCTGCCAGCGTACCCACCACCGTAGAAGAGAGACCAGCAGCCACCAGGCTAAGGCCAAATATCGTGGCGGCAGCATGGCTCAGCAACGGCTCCAGCGTGAGATACGCCTGGTCGAGATCGGCAATACCGGTATGACCGTTAAAGTGGAAAGCTGCGGCTGCAGTAGCCATCATCGCCAGATTGACAAACCCCGCGATGGTCATGGCGATCGCCACGTCCCACTTGGTGGCGGAGTAACGCTCTTTACGCGTGCCACCGTGGAGATGCTGAGTCAGCGAGGAGTGCAGATAGATCACGTGCGGCATGATGGTCGCCCCCAGCACCCCGGCGGCCAGGAACACCGCTTCGGAGGTCGGCAGGCTTGGGATCGCCATCCCTTTACCGAGCTGCGCCAGATTCGGCTGTGAGAAGATTAGCTCAACGATATAGGCCGCCGCTACAAACAGCAGCAGACCGCCAATGACCTTCTCCAGCGGCTTTTGACCCCGACGCTGCAGCATCAGGATCAGGAACGTGGCAATCCCGGTGAGGACCGCCCCCTGCAACAGCGACACACCCAGAATCAGCTTAAAGCCGATCGCTGCGCCAATAAATTCAGCAAGGTCAGTGGCCATGGCGATGATTTCAGCCTGAACCCAGTAGAGCCAGACCGCGGGACGCGGATAATGGTCGCGAATTTGCTCCGCCAGGTTTTTGCCCGTCGCAATCCCCAGCTTTGCGGAGAGCATCTGGATCAGCATTGCCATCAGGTTTGCCCAGACGACCACCCAGAGCAGCTTATAACCGAAGCTGGCCCCGGCCTGAATGTTGGTCGCAAAGTTACCTGGATCGATATAACCAATGGCAGCGATGAACGCAGGTCCCATTAATGCGAACCGCAACTTGCGCGCTGCTCTGCCACTGCTACCCTCTACGCGACTGTTTGTCATTTCTGCCTCTGAAATATAGCCTTTGCTATGTTTAATGCTATCAAAATGAGAATGATTATCAAGATCATTTATGAAGTTTGCAGTGATTTCTCTGATAGCTTTGAACGATAGACGGGCGGGTAAGTGGGGCGATCTAACTGAAACTGAAATCGCGCATGCTTTTGTGAAGACTAGCACACAAACTTAACTTTTCACTCATTTACCTAACATAACAAAAATGTATTGTGGATCACTATTTTTGAGACTCGTCACAGGATGTAACTATAGTGTGTCCTCGATCTCGTTTTCTTTTCGCTTGTTACATAGAATGTGCACGAAAATTAAACCTGCCTCATATTTGGAGCAAATATGGACCGCGTCCTTCATTTTGTCCTGGCACTTGTTGTCGTTACTGCACTCGCATTGCTGGTCAGCACAGACCGCAAAAAAATTCGTATTCGTTATGTTGTCCAACTGCTGGTCATTGAAGTTTTACTTGCGTGGTTCTTCCTGAACTCCAACGTAGGCCTCGGCTTCGTGAAAGGCTTCTCCGAAATGTTCGAAAAACTGCTCGGATTCGCCAATGAAGGGACCAACTTTGTCTTCGGTAAAATGAACGACGAAGGTCTGGCGTTCTTCTTCCTGAAGGTTCTCTGCCCTATCGTCTTCATCTCCGCGCTGATCGGTATTCTGCAGCACATCCGCGTTCTGCCGTTCGTGATTCGTGGAATTGGTTTCCTGTTATCCAAAGTGAACGGCATGGGTAAGCTGGAATCCTTCAACGCCGTCAGTTCCCTGATCCTCGGTCAGTCTGAGAACTTCATCGCGTATAAAGATATTCTCGGCAAGATGTCCCGCAACCGCATGTACACCATGGCGGCAACCGCAATGTCTACCGTTTCCATGTCTATCGTGGGCGCGTATATGACCATGCTGGAACCAAAATACGTGGTGGCTGCGCTGGTACTGAACATGTTCAGCACCTTTATCGTTCTGTCGCTGATCAACCCGTACCGCGTTGACGCCAGCGAAGAGAACATCCAGATGTCTAACCTGCACGAAGGCCAGAGCTTCTTCGAAATGCTGGGTGAATACATCCTGGCCGGTTTCAAAGTCGCGATTATCGTTGCCGCCATGCTGATCGGCTTCATTGCGCTGATTTCTGCACTGAACGCCCTGTTCGCCGCGGTGCTGGGTATCTCCTTCCAGGGCATTCTGGGCTACATCTTCTACCCAGTTGCATGGGTGATGGGTGTTCCGGCTCACGAAGCGCTGCAGGTGGGCAGTATCATGGCAACCAAACTGGTTTCTAACGAATTCGTTGCGATGATGGATCTGCAGAAAATTGCCAGCACGCTTTCTCCACGCGCGGAAGGTATTCTGTCCGTGTTCCTGGTCTCCTTCGCGAACTTCTCGTCTATCGGTATCATCGCCGGTGCGATTAAGGGTCTGAACGAAGAGCAGGGTAACGTGGTTTCTCGCTTTGGCCTGAAGCTGGTTTACGGCTCTACGCTGGTGAGCGTCCTGTCCGCATCTATCGCGGCACTGGTTCTGTAACGTTTACCGTTAAACAAAAACCGGGAGCCTGGCTCCCGGTTTTTTTATGCCCGCAATTCTTCCAGCGGTTTGGGTTTGCCTATCAGGTATCCCTGCAGGTAATCCACACCAAAGCGAAGCAGCATCTCCCGCTGGGCCGGCGTTTCGACGTATTCCGCGACGACGCACAGCGATTTCGCCTTCGCCAGATTACACATCGACTGGACGATCATTGCATCCATGTCGTCTGTACAAATGTCTTTCACAAAGCAGCCGTCAATTTTAATGATGTCCGCCTGCAGGCGTCTGAGGCGCTCGTAGTTGGCGTAGCCAGTACCAAAATCATCTATGGCAATTCGGAAACCGTAATCCCGCAGCTGCTGAATATTGTTGATACTTGTGCCTGAATTTGAAAAAGCCTGCTCCTCGGTGATCTCAATCACGACGGCCTGAGGTGCCACGCCGTACCGTTCAAACAGCGCGCAAATCTCAGTCGCCACCTCTTTTTGCATCAGCGTGAGCGGCATCAGATTGACGGAGAAACGGGTGCCAGCCTGTGTTGAAGGGTGATCGCGCAGCCACAGCAGTAATTTCTCCATAATGCACATATCAAACCGATGGCTGAGGTTGAACTGGGCAATCAGCGGAATAAAGCGGTCAGGGGTGAAGATCTCGTCCTCGCTCTCCATACGCGCCAGGATTTCGTAATACCCGCTCCCGTCCGCCTTCTGGATCGGTTGCGCGTATAAATGGAACTGCCCCACCTCAAGGGCATGCTTAATCCGCGCCAGCATCAGGACACGCTCTGTCGTTTGTCCTGATGCCGCCTCAAGGCTATTCGTGAGCGCGAGAACGTTTTGCTCTCCGCAGGCCTGCTCTGCCAGCCAGCTCAGCTGTCCCAGCGTGTGATGCAGCTTTTCGCCGTTTTCGACCATTCCCCAGGATGCGCCAAATTCAATATCCAGCCCGGTGTTGTTCCAGAAAATCTTACGGCTGTTCAGCCGATCGACCATATGCTGGAGCCGCTCGGCGGTTCCCGGCCCCAGTAATACCAGCACCAGTTCGCTTCCCGGAAGCTGGAAGAGCGTCTCATCTTTCTGCAAAAGTGGCTGTAGCGACGTGGCGATCGTACGTTTGCAGTGGACCCGCATGATAATCCCGTAGTGGCGGCTCAAAAACTCCAGGTTATCCATGCGCAGAATGCACACTTTGGCATCCGGGTGAATCTCAAGATAATCTTCCAGCGCACGAATATTGGGCAAACCGGTAAGGGGATCGGTAAGCGCCCTGCCCTGCCAGCCCCGCTTCAGCCACTCGCTGCGCTGGTAAATGCGCGACATGTAAAGCAAGCAGATAGCGAAAGAAATCAGCACGGAGAGGATAAAGGAGAGTGAATGGCCCGATTCGACCCCGTTCAGGAAGTTGTAGTTGTAGGTCAACAGCAGGAGCGCTGAGGTGGCCCACAGCAGAGAAATCAACGCATAGGTCAGGCGGCTTATTGCCAGGGTAAAAAGAATAAAAATCAGCGGCATCAAATAGCCCGCAATGACCGGTGATTCAAAAGGACCACATAAAATGATGAGAATGGCGCCTAAAAGCATCAGCCAGACAAAAATATATAATGGATTCTTGTGATAAAACACGGGCTTCACGCTTCGCCGCCAGAAGGTGACGGCATAACGAGGATTAATTATCATTCTTAATGGGTAATAGAACATCATGGTAAAAATCAGCCCCGCGCATATCAGGCTTTGAATATCCACAACATTATAAATTACCGTTCCTTCGCCGAAATAGGTTGAGATAGTCACCGGAAAATCAAACAAATAGCCTGCCATATACATCGACAGCTTAATACCAAATGGCACAATAAAACCGAGCCAGAATATACGTAGCCCGATGTGCTTGTTAGGGATGGAGTGGCGCCAGCGCTTGCCCAGCATGAGGCGTAGCAGGCCGCAGGCCGCGAACAACGCAAAGGTCTGACAGAACAGCAAAACTGAATATTGTAGCGGTGCTAAATTAATATAGAATAAATTAGTGACAGTAAAACCTAACAAAATGGGAAGAATAGCCCTGCGCCCAAATAGCAGAATTACCGCCAGCATCACGCTGAGCGGCAGCCATGCTAAATAAACGTCATGACCATTAACAATTGCGCGTGGAGAGAGATAACGGGAGACAGGTACCGCAATCAGACAAAGTGTCAGGGCAATTATAAATATCTTTACATTATTGTACGTTTTTCTATTCATTAAGCTGATGAGTATATTATCCGTCTGAATCATTGACCGGATGGATAATAGGTTTATTAATTGCACGAATCAAGTTCAAGTCTATTTATAGACACGTTTATTGATTTCGATTGAGGTGAGGTATGGGAATACCTTATTTTTGATAACAAAAACCAGTGGCGGGCGTTACAAACAGATAAAAAAAAACCTCGTCATTTGACGAGGGTTTACAATTTTGGTGGAGCTAAGCGGGATCGAACCGCTGACCTCTTGCATGCCATGCAAGCGCTCTCCCAGCTGAGCTATAGCCCCACATGTGACTTTACTGACCGCACTCTGTTGGGTTCAGAGTTTGGTGGAGCTAAGCGGGATCGAACCGCTGACCTCTTGCATGCCATGCAAGCGCTCTCCCAGCTGAGCTATAGCCCCATCGTAAAGCTGTCATGTTGACGGGCGGCATAATATGAATTCCGCTGCGGAGTGTCAACGGCAAAATCAATGACCGCCGTTCGATCGCCGAAAAATCATGCAAATGAATCACTTTGCGAGCGTGCTCGTAATCAGGAGTTAAGCCTGTCACGTTTTCATGTAAAACGGTGCTATAAAATGAGCCGTTAATTAACCCCACTGATATTCAGGAAATTGCATGATCAAGGAACGAATGACGCCAGAAGAGTTAGCCCTGCTCACTGGCTATAGCCGACAGACCATCAATAAATGGGTACGCAAAGAGGGTTGGATTACGTCACCAAAACCTGGCGTTCAGGGCGGGAAAGCGCGACTGGTACATGTGAACGAAAAAGTCCGCGACTTTATCCGCAGCGCACGTCGGGCAAGCGAAACGTCCGATATGGCAGAAGGTACCAGCCATAACAGTTCGCTTCACACCCTACTCCTGACGCTGGCTGATGAAATGACACCGGAAGAGCAGAAACAGATGACATCGCTGTTACTGCGGGAAGGGATCACCGGATTGTTGCAACGTTTAGGGATTCGCGATCGGGACTGATATGAAAAAATTACGGAGCAAAATGACCACGGAAGAGCTGGCGGAGAGTTTGGGCGTTGCCAGGCAAACGGTTAATCGCTGGATTCGCCAGCAGGGCTGGAAAACAGAAGGACTCAACGGCGTGAAAGGCGGCCGCGCGCGGCTCATTCATATCGATGCGCGCGTGAAGGAACACATTATGAGTCTCCCGGCGATTCGCAACCGTCAGGCGGTTTACCATCTCGCGGAGGCCACCTCCGCCTACAATGCCCCCTCTGCAAACCTGTTTCCGGGCATAATTGAGACGCTGGAGAATATGACTGCAGCAGAGCAGAAGCGTCTGGACACCTTCCTGAAGCGCGAAGGCATTCACGGCTTTCTTAAGCGTCTGGGTATTGCAGAAGAAGAAGCATAAAAAAACGGCAGGTTCCCCTGCCGTTTGTTTTATCTGAGACGTTATTACTGCTGATTTTCTCGTTCAGCGATAAAGTCCAGAGCCTTGTTAATGCGCGCTACGCTGCGTGATTTGCCGATAGCATGAACCGTTACGTCCAGCGCCGGAGACTGACCCGCACCGGTCACCGCAACGCGCAGTGGCATACCGACTTTACCCATGCCGACTTCCAGCTCGTCCGCCGTCGCCTGAATGGCGTGATGCACATTCTCTGCGGTCCACTCGGTAATGGCAGCCAGCTTGTCACGCACCACTTCCAGCGGCTGACGCGCAACCGGGCGAAGGTGTTTCTTCGCGGCGTCCGCATCAAACGCATCAAACTCTTCATAGAAGTAGCGGCAGCTTTCAGCAATCTCTTTCAGCGTTTTGCAGCGCTCGCCGAGCAGTTTCACCAGATCCGCCAGCTCAGGGCCTGTGCGGGTATCAATATTTGCCTGCTCAATGTGCCACTGCAGATACGTCGCCACATATTCTGGCGGCATGGTATTGATGTAGTGATGGTTCAGCCACAGGAGCTTGTCGGTGTTGAACGCGCTGGCGGATTTGCTGACAGAGCTCAGAGAGAACAGTTCGATCATCTCTTCGCGGCTGAAGATCTCCTGGTCACCGTGAGCCCAGCCCAGACGCACAAGATAGTTCAGCAGCGCTTCTGGCAGATAGCCGTCGTCGCGATACTGCATCACGCTCACCGCACCGTGACGTTTAGACAGCTTTTTCCCGTCGTCGCCGTTGATCATGGAGACATGGGCATAGACAGGCACAGGGGCGTTCAGCGCCTTCAGGATGTTGATCTGACGTGGCGTGTTGTTGATATGGTCTTCACCGCGCACAACGTGGGTAATTTCCATATCCCAGTCGTCCACCACCACGCAGAAGTTGTAGGTTGGAGAACCATCGGTACGACGGATGATCAGATCATCGAGCTCCTGGTTGCTGAATTCGATCGGGCCACGGATCTGATCGTCAAAGATCACAGACCCCTCTTGCGGGTTAGCAAAACGCACAACGCAAGGCTCATCTGCAGCATGCTCGCTGTGGTCGTGGCGGCAGCGGCCGTCATAACGCGGCTTTTCACCGTTCGCCATCTGCTCTTCACGCAGCGCATCCAGACGCTCTTTGGAGCAGTAGCACTTATACGCCGTGCCCGCGACCAGCATCTCATCAATGACGGCGTTATAGCGGTCGAAGCGTTTGGTCTGGAAGTAGGGACCTTCATCCCATTCCAGGTTCAGCCAGTTCATCCCATCCATAATGGCTTCAATTGCTTCTGGCGTGGAGCGCTCAAGATCGGTGTCTTCAATACGCAGCACGAACTCACCTTTGTTGTGGCGTGCGAAAAGCCAGGAATAGAGAGCGGTACGTGCACCACCGACGTGCAGATAGCCTGTCGGGCTCGGCGCGAAGCGAGTTTTGATTTTCATGAAATGGCCTTACGTTATAAAGATGCCGGTAATCGGCAAATCCTGGGGAAAAAACAATGGGCAATATTCTATCACTGTGCGGCGATTCCTCAATGTTGTTCCCTGAATCGGGCCCGAGTTTGCGATTTTTGTTTAGAAATCATGCGCCACTGCCCGTTTCGCGATCGTTTTGCTTAATTTTACGACGAACGAATAAAAACTTTAGAAAATGCGTTGACTCATTTTCAACTCTCCCTATAATGCGACTCCACACAGCGGGGGTGATTAGCTCAGTTGGTAGAGCATCTCCTTTACACGGAGGGGGTCGGCGGTTCGAGCCCGTCATCACCCACCATCTACTTCGGTAGACTCGCAGTGTAGATAAAGATTGAGATTGGGCGATTAGCTCAGTTGGTAGAGCATCTCCTTTACACGGAGGGGGTCGGCGGTTCGAGCCCGTCATCGCCCACCATTCTCATCTTATCGCAGCAGTTCCGAAATGGGCGATTAGCTCAGTTGGTAGAGCATCTCCTTTACACGGAGGGGGTCGGCGGTTCGAGCCCGTCATCGCCCACCATTTCGGGTCGTTAGCTCAGTTGGTAGAGCAGTTGACTTTTAATCAATTGGTCGCAGGTTCGAATCCTGCACGACCCACCAATGTAAAAAAGCGCCCTAAAGGCGCTTTTTTGCTTTCTGCGATATATATGATTCGAACCTGTTGCAGGTTCGAGCCGAACGTAGTGAGGCACAGGAGCCGTTTTCGGCGACGGCCCGAAGGGCGAGGCGAAGCCGAGTCATCCTGCACGACCCACCAATGTAAAAAAGCGCCCTAAAGGCGCTTTTTTGCTTTCTGCGATATATACGATTCGAACCTGTTGCAGGTTCGAGCCGAACGTAGTGAGGCACAGGAGCCGTTTTCGGCGACGGCCCGAAGGGCGAGCGGAAAACCGTATTCCTTTAAAAATTATGCGTTTTTCTCGTCTGGCAGACGTCTTAATTAAATGAAGGATAAGATATAACATTTCGGTCTGGAAAAGACGCAAAAAAGGCAATATAAAATAACGATTTAGGTGAAAAAACAATGAAACTCAGCGAACGTGCCAGACGCTTTGCAACCCAGGCTCATCGTAAAGCCGGTCAAAAACGTAAGTTCACAGGCGAACCTTATATTGTCCACCCTGCATCCGTCGTCAAATTACTACAAAGCATAAATCCAACCGAAGAAATGATCGCAGCGGCATGGCTCCATGATGTCGTTGAGGATACGGGAGTTACACTGGAAACCATCGATTCGTTGTTCGGCGCGGAGGTCGGACAATATGTTGAAATGCTGACGGATGTCAGGACCCGGCGAACGGGAGGCTCTCGTATTGACCGCAAGAATGCCAATCTCATTCACAGCGCGCGGGCAAATGCCGGAGCACAAACGATAAAGTTATGCGATCTTATAGATAATGCAAGAGATGTTGTGGCGCGCGACCCGATTTTTGCCTGCGAATATATTTTAGAGATGAAAAGGTTGCTCAGTGTCCTCACAGCCGGAGATCAAATCCTGTATGCACAAGCCCGCGCGCTATGCGATGAAGGACTTGCCCTGCTGTGTCAGCAGCAGGGAAGCGATGCATGGTTCGTAGAGAGCTGGGCGCAGTATGAACAGCACACGCCACTCAGCTCGGTGACAACGTGGTCAGAAAAAGAATTGCCGGAATCGTTACCGCAGCCAGTACCGTCTGAACAGAAATAATGCCTGCTGAGAGGCGGTAATCTCCACCAAGCAGTTTGGACATGATGTAGGCAGAGGGAGTACAAGGAAGAGCGTTGAAGAGTACGACAGTTGCCAGTACAGGACCACTTATTCCTGACCATATACCAATGAGTAGTGTCACCAGAGGAACAAAAAGAAGCTTAACGATTGTCGACTGCAACACGGCACCGTGAGAAGCACGGGCCGCTTTCAGATCCAGCCCGGCACCTACAGCCAGTAGCCCCAGAGGCAGAGAAGCACCTCCCAGAATATGCAAAATGTCGGATACAATCTGCGGTAAATGCAAACTCGCGACATTAAAAAGCAGCCCAGCAAGCACCGAAATTATGACAGGGTTACGTACCAGCGCCCTGATGATTTGTGCCTGCGCGGGTTTCGAACCCTGACCGTAATACATCAGTACAATAATGGATGCCACATTCAAAAGAGGAATCGCTACAGCGATACTAATCGACGTGACTGCCAACCCGGTAGTGCCATAGGTTGCTGCCGCTGCCGCCACCCCAATATAGGTATTCGGCCGTAATGCTCCCTGAATGACAGAGGAAAATACAGGACCTGACTGTCTGCTTAATCCCCGCCAGATCCAAAGAGACAGTGCTGCCAGCAGCACTGCCCCAAGGATAGACCATGCGATAGGCTTGACCGGAAATTCCCCCAGGTCAGCCGAGGCAACCTGGGAGAACATTAGCGCAGGGAACAGCCAAAAGTAATTGAGCTTCTCACAGGGCAACCAAAATTGCATATCAATAAAATTGCGCGAGCGTAGCATATAGCCCAGGGCAATCAGAAACATGACAGGAATAAGAGCGAGCAGAGTCGTAATCATGGTCGTCAGATATATCCCTTCGTTAGCACCAGAATGCCATATACCGCAATAAAGGCTGTCAGCAGACCTTCATATACGGATGGGCTAGCGCGACGGAAAAGTACGTTCCCTACTCCCCAGTAAACAAATAGTGCAAATGGTGCGGCCATAAAGCCGGAGAGACTCAGAGAATGTGGTTTCAGGATAGTAAGCGTAAGCAATTGTATTATGCCAAACATCAGATAATAGCGTGAGACTTCTGCGCGTATGGCTGTCTTTTCGTTTTGAATGGTTGAGGCATAGAGAGCCAATAATGCCCCACCCATATTTGTTACCCCATGCAAAGCCCCCATCACTAGCACATAAAGGCGCTGATATTTAATAAGCCTGGCACTGATAAACTGTCTAAAATTTGTACTCAATCTCACTACTGCAGAAAATATTAGTACCAAACCAATAATGAAGTCAAAATTAAACCTTCCACCTGAAATAATAATGACACTCAGAAAGATAATCACAGCAGCCGCACACAAGGCCATATTGAAAATTTCTTTCCTGTCTACACGCCATCCACGACCAGTATATAACTGAGTCAATGAAATCAGGACCGATGAAGGCAAAAGCAGGCCCAGGACAGACGAAAAATCATACCCTAGCAGGAGAAGTGCTGGTGTCCCAAAGACCAGAATACCCATGCCAAAGATAGATTGAATCACTGAAAACAGCATAATAACAGGCAAGAAGAGATATTCGTGTTCCATTTATGCCACCTCTGCTTCATTGCGTTTTATCAACTGATGCTGAAGCCAGGCTTTTACATTAAGTGTGTGAATTACATTTCCATTAAGGCTATTACTGTCCTGTTGAGCAGAGATAATCACGACATAATCATCTTCAAGAAGATATCCACTATGGGTTAATTTTCTCAAAAGTTGATCTTCGCCCTGTAGTGATATTTCATCCTCGTTTTTAATATACACGCTGGTCACATTCGGAAGTAGATTCCAGCTACGTGTCAATTCTGGATGTGTTCCTATGGCTAATACAGGCAATCCGGCATCAGACATAGCAGCAATGCGCACGGCGTAACCCGTACGGGAAAGGACGACCAGGCGAGTCAGCGGTAAAGCCTTTGCAAGCGCACGAATGGTATGTCTGAGATCGCTGTCTGTTGGCTCTTTGACGGTATGATAAGGTGAGTGGCGCCCCGTAGCCGCGAGTGTCGCAATACGACTGATCCGATCAACAGCCTCAACCGGATAGCGACCCACAGCCGTTTCACCGGAAAGCATAACAGCTGAAGCGCCATCCAATATAGCATTAGTGATATCGCTGACTTCCGCTTTTGTTGGTAAAGGATTTTCAATCATGCTGTGGAGCATTTCAGTCGCAACAATGGTGGGCTTACCTGCGCGAGCCGCTTCACGGAGGATTTTTTTCTGATAAAGGGCCACATGATCAATGGATGTTTCAACGGCAAGATCGCCACGGTCAATCATAATCACATCCGCCGAATCTACAATTTCAGCAAGATGAGTAATCCCCCCACGGTTTTCTACTTTTGCCACGATACGCGGAACGGGTGCAGCAATCAGATCACGAATGGCTTCAATATGCTCCCGGCTTTCAACAAAACTGATTCCGATATAATCAACACCGATTGATTTAGCAAATTCAATCATTGCTCGATCTTTATCTGTTACCAAAGACTGCCCAAGGTCGATACCAGGTACATTTATTCCCTTACGACTCCTTAATTTGCCATCCATATTAGCCCGCAAATAAATATCTCTTCCCTGAATGTTGTCAACAACAAATGAAAGCGTTCCGTCATCTGCGAAAACGCCGTCGCCGACGGATAATTTCTCATGAAGCCGATCAAATCCGACGGGAACTTTTTCTGTACCGTCATGGCGGGTATCTGTTGTCAGTATTATTGTATCGCCACTTTTGAACGAAGGTTCATGAGCCAACTGGAGTGTCCGAATTTTCCTTCCAGGAATATCCAGCAGTACAGGAACATCAGGAACGGTTTTACGCAGAAGCTTAACCGTTTCTGCATGCCATTCGGGGGTATTATGAGAACCATTTAATCGAGCAACGGACATGCCTGCTTTGCGTAATTTGAGTAACGTGTCAGTATTGTCTGAAGCCGGGCCGATAGTAGCGATAACGCGTGAACCTGTCATAAATCACTCCTTGTATAAGAAAAGCTCTTTATGACAGTTTTATGACAATTCAGTTAATGATATTAAACTATTTAATATACCTAATAATTATTACAGCAATTTTATGATGATCCGAACCTGTAATTTCAACATTTCCATAATCAGGGATTTCTTATACATATTTTCAATAAGAAGATAAAAAGCGTTTTATCCCCTCAGCCAGCCGTCAACGTCGCAATCAACGTCTTCACCGCAGGCGTCGCCTGCTTCTCGTCATACACCACATACAAATCGGCCGGTATACGCTCCTTCATCAGCGGCGAAAACCCGGACTGCTGGCAGACGCGATGTAAAAATGCCCAATCAGAATGCGCGGAAGGCATCGTGACAAAATACTCGTCCTGCAATGCTGAGAGCGCAATTGCTGATTCGCTCACCAGACGGTGATCTTCCGGCATCGCCACCAGAAAAGCGGCGTCATACAACCGCACGCTGGTTAACCCCGCGGTGGGTTCGGTTGCCATTCGCCCGATGCCCACGTCCAGCTCCCGCCGCTCAAGCAGCGCCATCTGCATGACCGGGGATTTTTCACGAAACACGACATCTACATTCGGATGCGCTTTTAAAAAAGCGTGTATTACCGTGCGCACCTCGCTCCACATCGCAGTGCCGATCAATGCGCCCAGCCTCCCCCCGGCCTATTTGCTCGACGCGAGCCAACGCCAGGTTTGCGCTGGCGAGCAACCGGCGCGACTCTTCCATCAGCACTTTACCGGCATGTGTCAGGGCGACACTTCGCGAGTGGCGAATGAACAGTAACGTGCCCAGCTGGCTTTCCAGTTCTTTAATATGCAAGCTGAGCGGCGGCTGAGACATATTGAGACGGGCAGCAGCCCGTCCAAAATGTAGTTCCTCCGCCACGGCCAGAAAGTAGCGCAGCAACTTGAGATCGGTACGATAGACGCGTTCCATCAAAACATATCCTGGCGATAACATTGATGCGCCTGCCTTAAGGCCTTTCACCCTCCACAGGGGAAATTGAGTGCGCAACTGTACGCATCTCGCTATTTTTACAGGTATGGCGATAGTTAAAACTGAAATAAAACACCACCGCGAGCGCCAGCGCGTAGGTTGCAAACACCAGCCAGATCGTCTGCCTCTCTTTCACCCCGTCCACCGAGAAATAATCTACGGTTATACCGCTCAATACCGAACCGACATACGCAACGTAACTCCCTGCCAGATATGGCAGTTTTCCTCAAGCTAATCCCGTCGGTGCCGATACCTCTGTTTTATAACGCGAGGAAAAAGTATGACGACCATTCAGGCTTCAACCCAACCTATTCAGACCAGCGGCGGGAGCGGTACTTCCAGCAGTAACGATATCGCCGCGCAAATCAGCCGCATTCTCGATAAGATCAAAAAGCTGACTCAGCAGTTAAAAGAGCTGGCGAACAGCCCCGGCAGCGCGGATGAGAAGAAAAAGCAGCAGGAACTGATTCAGACCCAGATCAAAGTGCTGCAGGCGCAGCTCGCCGCGCTGCAGCGCCAGCAGGCGGAAGAGGCGCAGAAGAAGCAGGATCAAAAGCTCGGCAAAGTGGAAGGTGTTAACAGCCCGTCAGACACGCATCAGATCGATATCTACATCTAATCTTCTGATGCGTTAAACAGTGGGTCGCGTATGCGGGCCTCGGTCAATCGCTGTGCCTGGATACGCACCACTTCCCAGATAGCCTGCGCCGCCCCCGAGAGTGAACGATTTTTTCGCCGCACCAGCATTAGCTTTCGTTCGACAACGGGCGTCAACCGCTTCACGGCAAGTCGACTTCCCTGAGGCAGGGGAAGCGCCAGGGCGGGCAACACGCTGATGCCGATCCCGGCTTCCACCATGGGAAACAGCGTTGCCGGGTGGCCAATCTCCTGCACGATCGCTGCCTTTACCCCCTGATTCATCAGCGCGGAATCAATCAGCGGGCGGCTGCCCGAGGCATAATCTTGTAAAACCAGGTTTGCGCCCTGCAGTGACTTCCACCTGACGTCAGGCAACGCGGCCAGCGGATCGTCGTCACGGCAGAGCAGCAAAAAGGGCTCCGAAAGTACGCTTTCGCACTCCAGATCGCTCACCTGGCCGGGATCGATAACAATACCAAAATCGACATCCCCCTGGCGGATGCTCTCCAGTACCCACTGCTGTGGCCGGTCATGCAGGACAAAGTCAATGTCCGGGTAGCGATGGTTCCCCTCGGCAATACACTGCGGGATAAGGTGTGCAGATATCGTCTGGCTAGCCGCGACCCGCACGGTACCCGAAAGCTGCTGCCCCAGCCTACCCACGTCTCTGAGCGTGCTGTTCAGCTCATCCAGCAGCCGTTCAAGGCGCAGAGCAAGCTGCTGCCCAGCTTCGGTCAACACCACTTCGCGCGTGGTGCGGTCAAGCAACCGGACGCCGGTCTGATTTTCCAGTTCTTTCACGCTGTGGCTGACCGCCGACTGGCTCAGGCCAATCATCTCCCCTGCCCGGCTAAAGCTGCGGGCATTGGCGACGGTAACGAAAATGCGGAGCTGGCGTAAGGAAAAATTCATCTGTTTAATTCATGAATGGATGCAATAAATCAATTTTATTTCTCAAATGGAAAAAAGCACAATAGCGACATCTGTTTTCAGGAGTCATTATGAAACTATTTCGTATTGTTGATCCGTTTACGCTCACCCTGGTCGTTACCGTTTTACTGGCCTCGTTCTTTCCCGCTCGCGGCGGGTTCGTCCCGTTCTTTGAAGGGCTGACGACGGCCGCCATCGCACTGCTGTTTTTTATGCACGGTGCGAAGCTGTCCCGTGAAGCGATTATCGCAGGGGGGAGCCACTGGCGGCTGCATCTCTGGGTAATGTGCAGCACGTTCATTCTCTTCCCGATCCTCGGCGTGCTGTTTGCCTGGTGGGCACCGGTTAACGTCGACCCGGCGCTCTATACCGGTTTTCTGTATCTCTGTATTCTGCCGGCTACCGTGCAATCCGCCATTGCCTTTACCTCTCTGGCGGGAGGGAACGTTGCGGCCGCCGTCTGCTCGGCATCGGCATCCAGCCTGCTGGGGATTTTCGTCTCCCCGCTGCTGGTGGGCCTGCTGATGAACATGCACGGCGCGGAAGGTAACCTTGAGCAGGTCGGCAAAATCTGTTTGCAGCTGCTGCTGCCGTTTGTGCTGGGGCATCTCTCGCGTCCGTGGACGGGCGCATTTGTGGCAAAGCACAAGAAATGGATTTCAAAAACCGACCAGTCGTCGATCCTGCTGGTGGTCTATTCCGCCTTCAGCGAAGCGGTCGTGAACGGGATCTGGCATAAGGTGGGTGCCGGTTCGCTGCTCTTTATCGTGGTGGTCAGCCTCATCCTGCTGGCAATTGTCATTGCAGTAAACGTCTTTGTGGCACGCAAGTGCGGCTTCAACAAAGCGGATGAAATTACGATTGTGTTCTGCGGTTCGAAGAAGAGTCTGGCAAACGGTATCCCGATGGCCAACATTCTGTTCCCGACCTCGGTGATTGGAATGATGGTACTGCCGCTAATGATTTTCCATCAGATCCAGCTGATGGTCTGCGCGGTGCTGGCGCGTCGCTACAAGCGCCAGACGGAAAAACTGACGCAGGAAGGGACCCGCGCCGCGAAGGCTTAAGGACGTTTCAGGGGCTGCACCAGCTGGGTCAGCCCCTCGGTTTTGATCAGTAACGTGATAGCCATCAGCTCGCCCAGTCGCCCTGCCGGGAATTCATCCTTACGGGCAAACCACAGCAGATACTCCTCCGGCAAATCAATCAGCCTGCGGCCCTTGTATTTACCGAACGGCATCTCCGTATTGGCGATCTCAACGAGCTGCTCTTTCTCCACGTTACTCTCCTAACAGACGCATCATTTCTGCTTCGTCGATAACCTCAATGCCGAGCTCCTGGGCTTTCGCCAGCTTCGAACCGGCAGCCTCCCCGGCAATGACCAGATCGGTTTTCTTCGACACGCTGCCCGCCACTTTGGCTCCCAGCGCCACCAGACGTGCCTTTGCATCATCACGGGATAGCTGGCTCAGGCTGCCGGTCAGCACCACCGTTTTACCGGCGAACGGGCTGTCGATCTCTTCGGCGTTGACGACGACCGGCGCAGGCCATTTGATGCCCTCTGCCAGCAGTTGGCCGATGACCTCGCGGTTGCTCTCTTCAGCAAAGAAGTTAAAGACATGCGTGGCGACGACGATGCCGACATCCGGGACTTTCTGTAGCTCCTCGATGCTTGCCTTTTCCAGCGCCTCCAGCGTACCAAAGTACGCCGCCAGCCCTGCTGCCGTCGCTTCACCCACTTCACGAATGCCCAGCGCATAAAGGAAACGGGCGAAGGTGGTCTCTTTTGCCGCTTCCAGCGCGTTAACCACGTTCTGGGCTGACTTTGGCCCCATGCGATCCAGACCGGTTAGTTTACCTGCGGTCAGCCTGAAGAGATCCGCTGGCGTGTGGACGTACTCTTTCTCAACCAGCTGATCGATAATCTTGTCGCCCATGCCGTCAACGTCCATTGCGCGACGGGAGACAAAGTGCTTCAGTGACTCTTTACGCTGCGCGCCACAGATTAAGCCGCCCGTACAGCGGGCCACTGCTTCACCTTCTACGCGCTCAACGTCCGAGCCGCACACCGGACAATGGGTCGGGAAGACAACCTCGCGCGTATCGTCAGGACGTTCTGACTCCACGACGTTAACCACCTGTGGGATCACATCACCCGCACGGCGGATCACCACTTTGTCACCGATACGCAGACCCAGGCGGTCGATTTCATCGGCGTTATGCAGCGTGGCATTACTCACCAACACACCCGCCACCTGCACGGGCTCCAGACGAGCGACCGGGGTAATGGCCCCCGTACGTCCCACCAGGAACTCCACGTCGCGGACGAAGGTCATCTGCTCCTGAGCCGGGAACTTAAACGCCACCGCCCAGCGCGGCGCGCGCGCCACAAAGCCCAGCCGCTCCTGCAGCGCCAGCGAGTTCACCTTGATGACCACGCCATCAATATCAAAGCCGAGCGTCGGACGGTCCGCTTCCACCTTGTGGTAGAACGCCAGCACCGCTTCCGGCGAGTCGCAGAGCTGAACGCGGTTGCTCACCGGCAGGCCCCACGCCTTAAACTGCAGCAGACGCCCGAGATGGGTATCCGGCAGCTCGCCGCCCTCCAGAATACCGACGCCGTAGCAGAAGAACGTAAGCGGTCGCTTCGCGGTGATGCGCGGATCAAGCTGGCGCAGCGAGCCCGCCGCCGCGTTACGCGGGTTAGCAAACACCTTACCGCCGGTGCGACGTGCCTCTTCGTTAATTTTCTCGAAGCCCGCCTGGGGCAGAAACACCTCGCCGCGCACTTCCAGACGTGCAGGAATATTGTCACCCTGCAGCTTCAGCGGGATCGCGCGGATGGTACGCACGTTGGTGGTGATGTCTTCGCCCGTCGTACCGTCGCCACGCGTCGCGGCACGCACCAGCACGCCGTTTTCATAGAGAAGACTGACCGCCAGGCCATCCAGCTTCAGTTCGCAGCACCAGGTGAGAGCGTCGCTGCTTTTCAGGCGATCCTGCACGCGCTTGTTAAACGCGAGAAAGCTCTCTTCATCGAAGACGTTATCCAGCGACAGCATCGGTACTTCATGACGCACCTGGCTGAAAG
This sequence comes from Enterobacter cloacae complex sp. 2024EL-00227, assembly GCF_043945315.1. Classification (NCBI taxonomy): domain Bacteria; kingdom Pseudomonadati; phylum Pseudomonadota; class Gammaproteobacteria; order Enterobacterales; family Enterobacteriaceae; genus Enterobacter; species Enterobacter cloacae complex sp. 2024EL-00227. The sequence goes on along the minus strand of NZ_JBIMQP010000001.1, from coordinate 77,192 downwards.
CGCCCAGCGGCTCAGCGCCGACGCGCTGGGTGGGGGAATCCGGTGTAATGAGTTCAGGATGCTGCGCCTCTAATTCGCGCAGCTCGCGCATCAGGCGGTCATACTCCGCATCCGGGACTTCCGGCGCGTCCATAACATGATAGAGATATTCATGATGGCGAAGCGTGGTTCGCAGTTCAGTGAGTTGTTGTTCGATTGAGTCCATATCACACCATCAATGAGAAAAAACCCCCGACATGCGGGGGTTGAGGAGGAGTTGAAGATAACGCGTCGGTTACGCGTTGGCTTCCTTAACTTCGCGGATGCGGTCCTGATACTCACGCAGCTTCTGCGGGGTCATCATGCGACGCTGATCGTCGAGCACCACACCACCCACTTCGTCAGCGATGTGCTGAGCGGATTGCAGCATCAGCTTAAAGTTCTGCAGTTCGTCGCCGTAGGACGGCACCTGCATAAAGATAGTGACACCCGGCGTCACGAAATCGCCCGTCATTTCTGGGTCGAATGTGCCAGGGTTAACCATATTGGCCAGGCTAAATAGCGCCGGGTCGCTACCGTCCGGGCTCAGGTGACGATGGAAGATATTCATATCACCAAACTTGAAGCCGGCCTGTTGAATACTGTTCAGCAGTACGTCACCGTTCAGATGGCTGCCGTGATGGGCGGCCACGTTCATGATGATCACCGCTTCTTTACGCTGCGGTTTTTCAACAACCGGCTCTGGCTCTACAACGGGCTCAGGCTCAACGTGCGGGGCCGGAGCGGGCTGCGGCGCAGGTTGAACATGAACAGGCTGCTGCGGTTGATGTACCGGTTGCGCAGGCTGCTGTTGCACAGGCTGCTGCACGGGTTGTTGTTGAACCGGCTGTGGCGCCGCAGGCTGCTGATAGACAGGCTGTTGCGGCGGCTGGCGCACCGGTTCTTCCACAGGCTGTGGCGCTGGCTGGCGCGGCTGTGCAGAAGCATACGGCGGTTGATACTGGTGCTGCGAAGGACGAGGTGCTTCATGCTCCCCATGGCCTACGCCGGGCGCAGTATTGACCCGATGAACACGAACTTCACCCACGCCGTCATCGTCGCTTCCATCGATGTCATCTTCACTGTCATCGTCGTCACGACTGGACTTCATGCGCTTCAGTGGGCGATCGCGAAACATCGAGGAACGCTCTTTACGGCTGGTCCAGAAACCATGTACCAGTAAAGCGATTATGGCGATCGCGCCAACAATGATTAATATCAGACGCAAATCCTGCATCATTATATTCTCTGTTGTTCTAACACCTTGCCACCACGGCAAACATTTACTCACTAAGAGTATTTGCCGTTTACGTCAAGTGCAAGTGTGTGCAGAGCATTCACAGCATAAAGATGAAGGAAATCGTGCTTTTTGCTGGTTTTTCGAACATTTCCGAACTGGTCATTGGTCCGTAAGTGGATAATATAGGCGGGCAATTCCACTGGTTGTGTAAAAAGGAGTACAGCCTGGCTATGGTTTCAACATCTTCTTCTCCCCCGCGCAGCGGCGTCTGGTATTTTTCTCAGGGCTGGAAACTGGTCTCTCTGCCGGGTATTCGACGCTTCGTCATTCTGCCGCTGTTGATCAACATTATTCTGATGGGCGGCGCGTTCTGGTGGCTGTTCACAAAACTGGAAAGCTGGATCCCATCGCTGATGAGCTACGTGCCGGACTGGCTGCAGTGGCTTAACTACCTGCTCTGGCCGGTGGCGGTGATCTCCGTTTTGCTGGTATTTGGCTACTTCTTCTCGACGATTGCCAACTGGATAGCCGCGCCGTTTAACGGTTTGCTGGCGGAACAGCTGGAAGCGCGCCTTACCGGCGCAACACCGCCGGACACGGGCATCCTGGGGATCATGAAAGACCTCCCTCGCATTATGAAGCGTGAATGGCAGAAGTTTGCCTGGTACCTGCCCCGCGCGGTTGTGCTGCTTATCCTCTATTTTGTGCCCGGCATTGGCCAGACGGTGGCACCGGTGCTGTGGTTCCTGTTCAGCGCCTGGATGCTGGCCATCCAGTACTGCGACTATCCGTTCGATAACCACAAGGTGCCGTTTAAAGAGATGCGCACTGCCCTGCGCAGCCAGAAGATCGCCAATATGCAGTTTGGCGCGCTGACCAGCCTGTTCACCATGATTCCGTTCCTGAATCTGTTCATCATGCCGGTTGCCGTTTGCGGCGCGACCGCCATGTGGGTCGACTGCTACCGTGCTAAGCACGCGTTATGGAAATAATGCAAAAATGTGTAAAGCAGGGGTGGCTTATGCCGCCCCTTATTCCATACTGATCCCCATTATTTCCTTGCAGTATATAGATATGCGAATTCCTTACTTCCCCCTACCTGCTTAGCAGGTATGCTGGGTCGGTATCCCAATTTCATACAGTTAAGGACAGGCCATGAGTAAGATTTATGAAGACAACTCGCTGACTATCGGTCATACGCCCCTGGTTCGACTGAACCGTATCGGTAATGGACGCATTCTGGCGAAGGTCGAATCACGTAACCCGAGCTTCAGCGTAAAATGCCGTATCGGTGCAAACATGATTTGGGATGCTGAAAAACGTGGCGTACTGAAGCCGGGCGTTGAGCTGGTGGAACCGACCAGCGGCAATACCGGGATCGCTCTGGCCTATGTTGCTGCCGCGCGCGGCTACAAGCTGACGCTGACCATGCCTGAAACCATGAGCATCGAGCGTCGTAAGCTGCTTAAAGCGCTGGGCGCGAACCTGGTGCTGACCGAAGGCGCGAAGGGCATGAAGGGTGCCATTCAGAAAGCCGAAGAGATTGTGGCCAGCGATCCGGCGAAATACCTGCTGCTGCAGCAGTTCAGCAACCCGGCTAACCCGGAAATTCACGAGAAGACTACCGGCCCGGAAATCTGGGAAGATACCGACGGCCAGGTTGACGTCTTTATCTCCGGCGTAGGTACCGGCGGCACGCTTACCGGCGTGTCACGCTATATTAAAGGCACCAAAGGTAAAAAAGAGCTGATCACCGTTGCCGTTGAGCCGACTGATTCACCGGTTATCACCCAGGCCCTGGCGGGGGAAGAGCTCAAACCCGGCCCGCACAAAATTCAGGGGATTGGCGCAGGCTTCATTCCGGGCAACCTGGATCTGAAGCTGATTGATAAAGTAGTCACTATCACGAACGAAGAAGCCATCTCTACCGCGCGTCGCCTGATGGATGAAGAAGGCATTCTGGCAGGTATATCTTCCGGTGCGGCCGTTGCGGCAGCGCTTAAACTTCAGGAAGATGAGGCCTTTACCAATAAGAATATTGTGGTTATCCTTCCTTCCTCGGGTGAGCGTTACTTGAGCACCGCACTGTTTGCCGATCTGTTCACTGAAAAAGAGCTGCAACAGTAGTGCCACTATGTTAATAACGCGTAAAAAAGCACCTTTTCAGGTGCTTTTTTGTGGCCTGCTTCAAACTTTTGCCCCTCCTGGCATTGCTTCACCCCGTTGGGTCTGGTATTTAAACCAGCAATTATTTTGATGCGTGAAATTAATCAGCGAACGAAATAGCCTTGCTGAATCGATTTTATGATTTGGTTCAAGTCTTGCTTTCGCTGCATAATGTTTAATGACGATCGAAACGTCAGCGCTAACAATACAGGCTAAAGTTCAGTCGCCAGGCTAGACTTTAGTTCCACAACACTAAACCTATAAGTTGGGGAAATACAATGTTCCAGCAAGAAGTTACCATTACCGCTCCGAACGGTCTGCACACCCGCCCTGCTGCTCAGTTTGTTAAAGAAGCGAAAGGCTTCACTTCTGAAATCACTGTGACTTCCAACGGCAAAAGCGCCAGCGCAAAAAGCCTGTTCAAACTGCAGACTCTGGGCCTGACTCAGGGCACCGTAGTCACCATCTCTGCGGAAGGTGAAGACGAGCAGAAAGCAGTTGAGCATCTGGTAAAACTGATGGCTGAGCTCGAGTAAGTTTCCGGGTTCTTTTAAATATCAGTCACAAGTAAGGTAGGGTTATGATTTCAGGCATTTTAGCATCCCCGGGTATCGCTTTCGGCAAAGCACTGCTGCTGAAAGAAGACGAGATCGTCATCGACCGGAAAAAAATTTCTGCCGACAAGGTTGATCAGGAAGTTGAACGTTTTCTGAGCGGTCGTGCCAAGGCATCTGCGCAACTGGAAGCAATCAAAACTAAAGCTGGCGAAACTTTCGGTGAAGAAAAAGAAGCCATCTTCGAAGGGCACATCATGCTGCTCGAAGATGAGGAGCTGGAGCAGGAAATCATAGCCCTGATTAAAGATAAAGGCATGACGGCCGACGCGGCTGCGCATGAAGTTATCGAAGGTCAGGCAACTGCCCTGGAAGAACTGGATGATGAATACCTGAAAGAGCGTGCGGCTGACGTACGTGACATCGGTAAGCGCCTGCTGCGCAACATCCTGGGTCTGGCCATTATCGACCTGAGCGCCATTCAGGATGAAGTGATCCTGGTTGCCGCTGACCTCACCCCGTCTGAAACCGCACAGCTGAACCTGAAAAAGGTCCTCGGTTTCATCACCGATGCGGGCGGCCGTACCTCCCACACCTCTATCATGGCGCGTTCTCTGGAACTGCCTGCCATCGTGGGTACCGGTAGCGTCACCTCTCAGGTGAAAAACGGCGATTATCTGATTCTGGATGCCGTAAACAATCTGGTTTACGTCAACCCAACTAACGAAGAGATCGAAAAACTGCGCGCGGTTCAGGAGCAGGTTGCGACTGAAAAAGCGGAACTCGCTAAGCTGAAAGACCTGCCAGCCATCACCCTGGACGGCCATCAGGTTGAAGTGTGCGCAAACATCGGTACCGTCCGCGACGTTGATGGCGCTGAGCGCAACGGTGCGGAAGGTGTTGGTCTCTATCGTACAGAATTCCTGTTCATGGACCGCGACGCGCTGCCAACGGAAGAAGAGCAGTTTGCTGCGTATAAAGCCGTTGCTGAAGCCTGTGGCTCTCAGGCGGTTATCGTCCGTACCATGGACATCGGTGGCGACAAAGAGCTGCCGTACATGAACTTCCCGAAAGAAGAGAACCCGTTCCTGGGCTGGCGTGCCGTGCGTATTGCGATGGATCGTAAAGAGATCCTGCGTGACCAGGTTCGCGCAATCCTGCGTGCCTCTGCGTTCGGTAAGCTGCGCATCATGTTCCCAATGATCATCTCTGTTGAAGAAGTGCGTGCACTGAAGAAAGAGATCGAAATCTACAAGCAGGAACTGCGCGACGAAGGTAAAGCATTTGACGAGTCAATCGAGATCGGCGTGATGGTGGAAACACCTGCGGCGGCGACCATTGCGCGTCATTTAGCCAAAGAAGTTGATTTCTTTAGTATCGGCACCAATGATTTAACGCAGTACACCCTGGCAGTTGACCGTGGTAATGATATGATTTCACATCTCTACCAGCCAATGTCACCGTCCGTACTGAACTTGATCAAGCAAGTTATTGATGCTTCTCATGCAGAAGGTAAATGGACTGGCATGTGTGGTGAGCTTGCAGGCGACGAACGTGCTACACTTCTGTTGCTGGGTATGGGTCTGGACGAATTCTCTATGAGCGCCATTTCCATCCCGCGCATTAAGAAGATTATCCGTAACACGAACTTCGAAGATGCGAAGGTGTTAGCAGAGCAGGCTCTTGCTCAACCGACAACGGACGAGTTAATGACGCTGGTTAACAAGTTCATTGAAGAAAAAACAATCTGCTAATCCACGAGATGCGGCCCAAATTACTGCTTAGGAGAAGATCATGGGTTTGTTCGATAAACTGAAATCTCTGGTTTCTGATGATAAGAAAGACTCCGGAACTATTGAGATTGTTGCTCCGCTCTCCGGCGAGATCGTCAACATCGAAGACGTGCCGGATGTAGTGTTTGCTGAGAAAATCGTTGGTGATGGCATTGCTATCAAACCAACTGGCAACAAAATGGTTGCTCCAGTTGACGGCACCATCGGTAAAATTTTTGAAACCAACCATGCGTTCTCTATCGAATCTGATAGCGGTATCGAACTGTTCGTTCACTTCGGTATCGACACCGTTGAACTGAAAGGCGAAGGCTTCAAACGTATCGCGGAAGAAGGCCAGCGTGTGAAAGTTGGCGACCCGGTGATTGAATTCGATCTGCCACTGCTGGAAGAAAAAGCCAAGTCTACCCTGACGCCGGTTGTTATCTCCAACATGGACGAAATCAAAGAACTGATCAAACTGTCTGGCAGCGTCACCGTGGGTGAAACCCCGGTTATCCGCATCAAGAAGTAATTCTTGCCGCACAGAAAAATGGCGCCTTCGGGCGCCATTTTTGTTTATGCCGGGAGGATAAGCTCGTCGTAGCCTTTCGACTGGGTATACAGCATGACGTCAGTCACCCGATCGCCGGCCATGCGAATGGCATCGGCAACGGTTTTCCCCTCAACAATGCCGCTCACCAGCTCTGAACAGAACAGATCGCCCGTTCCCTTCAGATCGGTCTCTACGCGCGGATGCGCGCTGACGGTGACGCCCTCGCGTGAGACCAGCACCACGTGGATGTTTTGCGGATCGTCGGCAACCGGCGCACTGGTGATCGCCACCCATTTCAGGCTGTCTGAGAGCAGTCCTTGCGCCGCCGCGATGGCGCTTTCCGGCGTGCGGCACGGCTTGCCGCTTAACACTTCCAGCTCGTAGACATTGGGCGTGATCCCCTGCGCCAGCGGCAGCAGGTGCTCCCGATACGCTTCGGGGATCTCAGGCTTCACGTACATCCCGCTGTCGATATCGCCGATAACCGGATCGACCAGCACCAGCAGGTCAGGATGCTGCGCTTTGACCGCCTTCAACCACTGCGCCAGTAGGACGATCTGGCTGGCACTGCCCATATAGCCGGTGGTGACCGCCTTAAGCTCGCGCAGGATCTCGCGCTCTTCCAGCGCCTTCAGGTAGCCGCTGAACCACTCGTCGGGGATCACGCCGCCGTAGAAGGTGTCATAGTGCGGCGTGTTGCTGAACAGTACCGTCGGCACGGCGGTAACGTTCAGCCTGTGGGTACGAATATTCGGTACCGCAATGCTGTTCCCCACGCTGCCGTACACCACCTGCGACTGCACGGCGACAATATCGGTTTGCTGCGCCCGGGTATTATCCCGGAATAGAATCATCTCCATGACGCTTAAATCCCCGCCCCCTGCGAATAACTCTCTTCACCAAAGACGCCGGTAGACAGATAGCGATCGCCGCGATCGCAAATAATCGCCACCACTACCGCCCCCGGGTTTGCCTGCGCCACCCGAATCGCACCCGCTACCGCGCCGCCCGAGCTGACGCCGCAGAAGATACCTTCGCGCACGGCCAGCTCACGCATGGTATTTTCCGCCTCGCGCTGGTGAAGATCCAGCACCTGGTCCACAAGCTGCGCATTAAAAATGCCGGGCATATACTCCGCTGGCCAGCGGCGAATGCCCGGAATGCTGCTCCCCTCTTCCGGCTGCAGGCCAACGATGGTGACGGTTTTCGCCTGCTCGCGCAGAAAACGGGATACGCCGGTAATGGTGCCCGTGGTGCCCATGCTGGAGACAAAATGGGTAATGCGCCCGTCGGTTTGCTGCCAGATTTCCGGGCCGGTGGTGGTGTAGTGCGCGTAAGGGTTGTCCGGGTTGTTAAACTGATCGAGCAGTTTACCTTCGCCGCGCTCGGCCATTTCTAACGCCAGGTCGCGCGCGCCTTCCATCCCCTGCTCTTTGGTCACCAGAATCAGCTCGGCTCCGTAGGCACGCATCGCGGCGCGGCGCTCCTGGCTCATGTTATCCGGCATCAGCAGCTTCATGCGGTAGCCTTTCAGCGCCGCAATCATGGCCAGGGCGATACCGGTGTTGCCGCTGGTGGCTTCAATCAGCACGTCGCCCGGCTTAATCTCGCCGCGCTTTTCGGCCTGGACGATCATCGACAGTGCGGCACGGTCTTTCACCGACCCCGCCGGGTTATTGCCTTCGAGTTTGACCCAGATTTCGCTGCCGTTATCCGGCCCCATGCGCTGAAGTTTGACCAGAGGGGTATTGCCGATGGTGTGTTCGAGTGTTTTCACGATTTTTACTCAATAAAAAAGCCGGGTTGCGCGCAGCGATCCCGGCCTACAAGACGCAGTTTTAGCTGTAGGCCCGGTCAGCGCAGCGCCACCGGGCGATAAACATCCTAATAACCTATCAGGCTGACTCCGCCAGAGCAATATCCTCGCGCGTCTCGATGCGTTCCTTGCCGTGATAAATACGGGCATGCTGAAGACCGACAAACAGGCGCTCTCCCCGATGCGGCGGGACGTCGTCGCGCATGACCACGGTCAGCGGCTCGGTGTACCAGCCCAGCGGCTGAACCACCAGTTGGGTGTAATGCCCTTTAGGGCTCGCTTCCAGCACCTGTACCGGCAGCGGTGAATCCAGGCTGGTTCGACGGCTCACATCCACTTCCCACGGACGCAGGAACAGATCGACCGGACCCTGGTGGGCGGAGGTATAGCCCAGCGGCCAGCGGTGCGCGCCGACGTGGAACTGCCCACCGCGAATAGTGCCCTGCAGACGGTTCACCTCGCCCATAAACTCCAGCACGAAGCGGGTCGCCGGTTCACGCCAGAGCTGCTCCGGCTCGTCAACCTGCTCAATGTTGCCCTGGCTCATCACCACCACGCGATCCGCAACTTCCATCGCCTCTTCCTGGTCGTGGGTCACGAAGACGCTGGTGAATTTCAGCTCTTCATGCAGCTGACGCAGCCAGCGGCGCAGCTCTTTACGCACCTGTGCATCCAGCGCGCCGAAGGGTTCGTCCAGCAGCAGAATTTGCGGCTCAACGGCCAGCGCGCGCGCCAGCGCAACGCGCTGTTTCTGCCCGCCGGACAGCTGGGCCGGGAAACGGTCCGCCAGATGGGCCAGCTGCACCATCTCAAGCAGTTTAGTGACCTTCGCCTTAATGGTCGCCGCATCCGGACGCTCACGACGCGGCAGCACGGTCAGGCCAAAGGCGATGTTGTCAAACACGGTCATGTGGCGGAACAGCGCGTAGTGCTGGAACACAAAGCCCACCTTACGATCGCGGGCGTGCAGGCGGCTCACGTCGGTGCCGTGGAAGCGGATGTGCCCGCTGGTCTGGTGCTCAAGCCCGGCGATAATACGCAGCAGCGTGGTTTTGCCCGAGCCAGACGGCCCCAGCAGCGCCACCATTTGTCCGGAAGGGATATCCAGCGAGATATCATTCAGCACCTGGGTGCGACCAAAAGACTTCTTAATATTGGCAATCTCAATGCTCATGATTTCCCTCCTGATGCTGACGTTTTTCCTGATTTTCTAAACGCCACTGCACCACACTCTTCAAAAACAGGGTCAAAATCGCCATCAGCGTCAGCAACGCTGCGGCAGTAAAGGCGCCGATGGTGTTGTAGTCCTGCTGCAGGAGTTCAATCTGCAGCGGCAGCGACAGGGTTTCACCCCGAATGGAGCCAGAGACGACGGAAACGGCACCGAATTCACCAATCGCGCGGGCGTTGGTCAGCACCACGCCATAAAGCAGCGCCCAGCGGATGTTCGGCAGCGTCACGCGGCGGAACATCTGCCAGCCCGACGCACCCAGCAGCACCGCCGCTTCGTCTTCGTTGCTCCCCTGGCTTAACATCACCGGCACCAGCTCGCGCACCACAAACGGGCAGGTCACGAAGATGGTGACCAGCACCATGCCCGGCCAGGCGAACATGATCTGCAGGTTATGCGCATCCAGCCAGCCGCCCAGCGGTCCGTTAGAGCCGTAGAAGAGCAGATACACCAGGCCCGCCACCACCGGCGACACGGCAAACGGAATATCCAGCAGGGTCAGCAGCAGCTGACGTCCCGGGAAGTTAAAGCGCGTCACCAGCCACGCCAGCAGGGTACCGAACACCAGGTTCACCGGAACGGTAATCAGGGCAATCAGCACGGTCAGCCAGATGGCGTGCAGCATGTCCGGGTTCGCCAGGTTTTCCAGCGCGGGCATCAGGCCCTTGCTGAACGCCTGAACGAAGATATAAATCGTCGGCACGACGAGAATGAGGGCGGAAACCAGCACGCCCGCCCCAATCAGAAACCATTTACCCCAGTTGATGCGGGGCGCATCGTATCGCTTCAATTGCGTAACTTCCGCCATCAGTGACCTACCACACGTCGACCAAAGCGACTTTGCAGAGTGTTAATCGAGTACAGCAGCAGCAGCGATGCCGCGAGGATCACCGAAGCGATCGCGCTCGCCGCCGGATAATCAAACTCCTGCAGGCGAATGAAAATCATCAGCGAGGTCACTTCCGTTTTCCAGGCGATGTTCCCGGCGATAAAAATCACCGCGCCGAACTCGCCGAGGCTGCGGGTAAACGACAGCGCGATCCCCGCCATCAGCGCCGGAGACAGCTCCGGCAGCACCACTTTGCGGAAGCTCTGCCAGCGCGTGGCGCCCAGCGTTTCCGCCGCTTCTTCGTATTCCGGACCTAACTCTTCCAGCACCGGCTGCACGGTACGCACCACAAACGGGATGCTGGTAAAGGCCATCGCCACCGCGATACCAAGCCAGGTGTAGGTCACCTTGATGTCAAATTTCGCCAGCCACTCGCCGTACAGCCCGTTCACGGAGAAGAGCGACGCGAGGGTTAAGCCCGCGACCGCCGTCGGCAGCGCAAACGGCAGATCCATCAGGGCGTCAAGCAGCGTGCGGCCCGGGAAGCGATAGCGGGTCAGGATCCACGCCATCAGCAGGCCGAACACGCCGTTAAAAATGGAGGCGACAAACGCCGACAGCAGCGTCACCTTATAGGCCGCCACCACCTGCGGGTTGGTGATCACGTCCCAGTACTGCGCCCAGCTCATCTGCGCAAGCTGCATCACCAGCGCGCTGAGCGGCAACAGCAGAATCAGGCAGACGAACAGCAGGCTGGTCCCGAGGCTTAAGGTAAAGCCCGGCAGCACGCGTTTGGTCGAGACTGCAAACATTACTTATGCCCCGCCGCCAGCAGTTTGTCTAACTCACCGCCGCTGGCAAAATGCGTTTTCATCACGTCTGGCCAGGAGCCGAAATGGTCTTCCACGCGGAACAGCGCGGTCTGCGGGAACTTATCTTTCAGCTTGTTCATCACGTCCGGGTTGTTTACGCGGTAGTAGTAATCGGTAATGATGGTCTGCGCCTGAGGGCTGTACAGGTAGTTGAGATAGGCTTTTGCCGCTTTTTCGGTACCATTCGCCTGCACGTTTTTATCCACCCATGCGACCGGGAACTCGGCCAGAATGTTGGTTTTCGGGATAACCACCTCAAAGCCCTGCGCTTCATACTGCTTGCGGATGTTGTTCACTTCCGACTCAAAGCTGATCAGCACATCGCCCAGGCCGCGCTCTGCGAAGGTCGTGGTCGCCCCGCGGCCGCCGGTATCAAACACTTCGACGTTTTTCAGGAACTGGGTCATGAACTGCTCGGTTTTGGCTTTATCGTTACCGTCAGCCTTGTCTGCCGCGCCCCATGCCGCTAAATAGGTGTAACGCGCGTTACCGGAGGTTTTTGGGTTCGGGAAGATCAGCTTCACGTCGGAACGCACCAGATCGCTCCAGTCGTGGATATTCTTCGGATTGCCCTTACGCACCAGGAAACCCATGGTGGAGTAGAACGGCGAGCTGTTGTTCGGCAGACGGCTCTGCCAGTCCGCCGGGATCAGCTTGCCTTTGTCGTGCAGGATCTGCACGTCAGTCACCTGGTTGTAGGTCACGACGTCCGCTTTCAGGCCCTGGAGGATGGCCAGCGCCTGCTTGGACGACCCGGCGTGGGACTGCTTGATGGTCAGCCTGTCGCCGTTATTGTCTTTCGCCCACTGCTGTTCGAACGGGGGATTAAGGGCGGCAAACAGCTCGCGGGAGACGTCATACGAACTGTTCAACAGTTCAGTCGCCTGCGCCTGTGACACCAGCAGTAAACCTGCCAGCGCCAGAGTTCCTTTTTTCAGTACAGTAACGGCCATTGCGCACCCTTATAAATGTGATGACTATCTTATAGTCATAATATTTATAACGGTGATGAAAGCAGTAACGGTTTTATATACCGTTTGGTGATTTAGAAGCAGAAAAGGGAATAAGGAGCGGGGAAAATTGCCGGGTGGCGCTAACGCTTACCCGGCCTACCTATGGAAAGCGGTTTACAGCGCCAGCAGACGCTCGACGGACGGCGCGAAGTAGTAGCCGCCGGTCACCGGTTTGGTGAAGCGCAGCATGGCGTCGCGCTTGCCGTCGGTATCGCCGAACATGCTCAGCAGCTGCTGTTCAATGTTATGCAGGCGCGCGCAGTAGGCGCAGAAGTAGAGGCCGTGCGTGCCGCTTGCGGTACCGTACGGCAGGCTCTGGCGGACAATCTTCAGCCCTTTGCCGTCTTCTTTGAGGTCAACGCGGCTCAGGTGCGAGGTGACCGGACGGTCATCGCCGTCGATCTCTTCGTTAGCTTCTTTGGTGCGGCCAATCATCATTTCCTGGTCATGCACGCTCATGCGGTTAAGCTGCTTGAGGTTATGCTCCCAGCGCTGCACGAACACGTAGCTTCCGCCCGCGTCCACGCCGTCTTTGATTACCGCGACTTCACGACGCGTCTCTTCACCCGCCGGGTTTTCGGTTCCGTCGACAAAGCCGCTCAGATCGCGCTCTTCGACCCAGCGGAAACCGTGAACTTCTTCCTGCACCTCGATGCTGTCGCCAAAGGCCGCCACCGCCGCCTGCGCAACCGAGAAGTTCACGTCGTGACGCAGAGAAAGGATGTGGATCAGCACGTCGTACTGGGTCGCAGGTGCAAGGCCTTTGCCGTAAGGAATGAAGTCCTTCAGCTCTTCTGCCCCTTCACCGCCGCTCAGCTGACGCCAGACGTTATTGCCAAACGCAACAACGGCGCCGAGGTGGGCTTCCGGGAATTTGGCCTGGAAGGTCGCCAGTTTATCAATAAACGCTTTGCTGGCCGCACGCAGGGCATCCACGTCCCCTTTGACATTGGCTTCAATCCAAATCGCCGCGCGGCAATGTTCTGGCAAAATGCCACTCTGAACCTGAGACATCGCTCCTCCTGAAATAAAGATGCCACGTCAGCGTGGCATTGATGGCGGGTATTATACCCGGATTTCAGCGAGGCGGTTTGTTCAGACGCAAATTACTGCTTCCAGACTATTTTGCTCACCTTCCAGCTCTTCAGGGTGTCGTCAGACGGCATCAACCCTTCCGGGCCGCTCCAGGTGCCGGTAAAAACATAGCTGATGTGCTGGCTGCCTTCCGCCTTACACTCCACCGCCACTTCATCGTCGGATGGCACGCTGGTGCAGTTGCCAAAGGCCTGCTTATAAAGATCGCTAAACGGCGTCCCGACCTTCACGCCGCTGGCGGTCGGAATATCTTCATCCATCACCGCGATCCGGTTTACCGTGCCTTTGTCACCGTTGATCACCAGCGCCAGCTTGTCGCCCTTCAGCGCCTCGTAATAGCGAACAATATTGCCATTCTCTGTTTTCATGCCGCTGCGCAGGCGGTAGTCACTGCTGAGCGCATCCTGAATAGCATTCTGATCCAGCGCCGTCGCGGCGGTAATTTTCCCCACGCCCTGCTCGGTCACTTCCGTTGATGAGCCAAACCAGTTCCACGGATACGCAGCAGACCAGTTAATGGAGGAGAGCGTCGAACAGCCGGTCAATGCCAGCGGAAGAGCGCATAAAACTAAACGCAGCGATTTCATTGAAACGTCCTTACGTGTTAAATCAACGCTTGTTGGAGTGCGACATCGGCAAAAAGTGCCGGATTAATCATCCTGAGGCACAAAACAGGCGCGAAGGCGCGGGTTGGTCAGCAGCCACATCAGCGCCACGATATCAGCAACCACCAGCGCAACGCCGATGCCCGTCAGCGGTTCACCGTACCACCAGAGTACCGGCTGCCAGAAGAGCAGCGCAATTTGGGCAAGGATCAGCAGCCCGCGAAGGGCGCGCCACAAGCGCGGGATTACGTGCCGCCGACCGCTGCACAAGAAAGCCACCACCGCTGGTACGCCCGGCAGCAAGCCGAGCCAGAAGGCATCGTGATCGGGATAGAAGAGCGTCAGCAGCGTGTCGCCCTGCCCGCGCGACGCAGCGGCCATTACAAACAGCACCCAGGTGCGGGCCTGAAGCAGCAGAACGCACCAGAATAAAAAGGGCAGCCTGACGCGACCCTGCGCGTCATAATCTGCCGGATGGATCTCAGTACTCTTCATCTTCGATGAGACGCTTTCCTAAATTCAGCACGTCAGCGTGTACGTAGCCCAGGCGTTCATACATGCCCAGCACCACGTCGTTATCTTCCCGCACCATGATCTGGATTTTCGGACAGCCGCGGGCGATCAGCTTCTTCTCGAGCCGGTTGAGCAGCGCATTGGCAATACCGCGACCACGGTATTCCGGATGGACGCCCAGATAATAGGCCGAGCCGCGATGGCCGTCATAACCGCCCATCACCGTCCCCACAACCTCGCCATTGACTTCCGCAACCAGAAACAGACTGACGTCGTGATTCACCTTACGTTCGATATCCATTTCCGGATCGTTCCACGGACGCAGCAGATCGCAGCGCTCCCAAAGGGTGATCACCTCTTCGAAATCTTCCTGGCGAAAAACGCGTATCTCCATGGTATTAACCGCCTTTTCGGGTTTAAAAACAGTGATTATGGCGCGAACCACGCCTTTAGCCAATAACCGGGGAAAATCTCGCCAAAATTTGGCATAATGTCACTTTGTCACGTATTGAAATGAAAAGTAAAACAATTCTCAATAAGGACTGTCGTAACGCTAAACGCGATACGATATAACACCAGGACCCCATTTTTTAGTATTCAGGCCGCATGAGCACATTCAAACCATTAAAAGCACTCACATCGCGTCGTCAGGTTCTCAAAGCGGGGCTGGCGGCCTTAACGTTAACGGGCATCGCAAAGCAGGCTCAGGCAAAAGACGAGAGCACGCTTAAAACCAGTAACGGACACAGCAAACCGAAAACCAAAAAGCCGGGCGCAAAGCGCCTGGTGATGCTCGACCCGGGCCACGGCGGTATTGATACCGGCGCCATCGGCAAAAACGGGTCGAAAGAAAAACACGTCGTGCTGGCGATTGCAAAAAATGTGCGGGCGATTTTACGCAGCAACGGCATTGACGCGCGTCTGACGCGCTCTGGCGACACCTTTATTCCGCTGTACGATCGCGTAGAGATCGCCCACCAGCACGGGGCGGATCTGTTTATGTCGATTCACGCGGACGGCTTTACCAACCCCTCTGCCGCCGGTGCCTCGGTGTTTGCGCTGTCCAACCGCGGCGCCAGTAGCGCCATGGCAAAATACCTCTCCGACCGCGAGAACCGGGCGGATGAAGTCGCCGGGAAAAAAGCCACCGACAAAGACCACCTGCTACAGCAGGTGCTGTTCGACCTCGTGCAGACGGATACGATCAAAAACAGCCTGACGCTCGGCTCGCACATCCTGAAGAAGATTAAGCCAGTGCATCGCCTGCACAGCAGGAGCACCGAACAGGCGGCGTTTGTGGTGTTGAAATCACCGTCTATCCCGTCCGTGCTAGTGGAAACCTCGTTCATTACCAACCCGGAAGAGGAGCGACTTCTCGGCACCACGGCGTTTCGTCAGAAGATCGCCAACGCCATCGCCTCCGGCATTATCAGTTACTTCAACTGGTTTGATAACCAAAAAGCGCACTCCAGGAAACGCTGATGAAACCCAATGCTCAACTGGTCAAAACCTTTCTGCTGCAGCTGCAGGACGAAATTTGCCAGAAACTGGCCGCCGCTGACGGCGGAGAATTTCAGGAAGACAACTGGCAGCGCGAAGCCGGCGGCGGCGGGCGTAGCCGCGTGCTGCGTAACGGCGGCATCTTCGAACAAGCGGGCGTGAATTTTTCCCACGTTCATGGCGACGCGATGCCCGCGTCTGCAACGGCACATCGTCCCGAGCTTGCGGGCCGCAGCTTCGAAGCGATGGGCGTTTCGCTGGTGGTGCATCCGCACAATCCGTTTGTGCCGACCAGCCACGCCAACGTGCGCTTTTTCATTGCGGAAAAAGCGGGGGCCGATCCGGTCTGGTGGTTTGGCGGCGGTTTCGACATGACGCCCTACTACGGCTTCGAAGAGGATGCCGTGCACTGGCACACCACCGCGCGGGATCTTTGCCTGCCGTTTGGCGAAGACATTTACCCGAAATTTAAAAAGTGGTGCGATGACTACTTTTACCTGAAGCACCGCGACGAGCAGCGCGGCATCGGCGGGCTGTTCTTTGACGATCTTAACACGCCTGATTTTGATACCGCATTTAGCTTTATGCGCGCGGTGGGCGAAGGCTATACCGACGCGTACCTGCCCATCGTCGAACGCCGTAAAGACACCAGCTATGGCGTGCGCGAGCGCGAGTTCCAGCTCTACCGTCGCGGGCGCTACGTGGAGTTCAACCTGGTATGGGATCGCGGGACGCTGTTTGGCCTGCAGACCGGCGGGCGCACGGAGTCGATTCTGATGTCGATGCCGCCGCTGGTTCGCTGGGAGTACTGCTACGAGCCAAAAGAAGGCAGCCCGGAGGCTGCCTTGAGTGAGTTCCTTAAAGTACGCGACTGGGTTTAACTGCCGGATGGCGCTGCGCTTATCCGGCCTGCTCAACCTGTAGGTCGGGTAAGCGAACGCGCCACCCGACTCACAAGGCTTACAGCGGCTGCGTCTGCGCCTCAACCACCGCCAGCGCCACCATATTCACGATACGGCGCACGGAGGCAATCGGCGTTAACACATGCACCGGCTTCGCCACGCCCATCAGCACCGGTCCTACGGTCACCCCTTCAGAGCTGGAGACGCGCAGCAGGTTGTAGCTGATACGCGCCGCCTCCACGTTCGGCATAATCAGGATGTTCGCCGATCCCTTCAGCGGGCTGTCCGGCATACGTTCGTTGCGGATGCTCTCCACCAGCGCCGCATCACCGTGCATTTCCCCGTCAATCATCAGCTCCGGCGCGCGCTCGCGCACCAGCGCCAGCGTCTCACGCATTTTGCACGCCGCCGCTGATTTGGACGAACCGAAGTTAGAGTGCGACAGCAGCGCCACCTTCGGCTCGATACCAAAGCGGCGCACGGTCTCTGCGGCCATCACGGTGATCTCCGCCAGCTCGTCCGGGGTCGGATCGTCGTTAACGTAGGTGTCAGCGATAAAGGTGTTCCCGCTCGGCAGCAGCAGGGCGTTCATCGCCCCGGCGGTATGGACGCCGTCGCGATAGCCGAAGATCTCCTGCACCACGCTAAAGTGCTCGTGGTAGTCGCCGATGGTGCCGCAGATCAGCGCATCCGCCTCGCCGCGATGGACCATGATCGCGCCGATCACCGTCGTGTTGCTGATGACGGCTTTCTGCGCCTGCTCCTGGGTGATCCCCCGGCGCTTCATGATCGCGTAGTATTCGCTCCAGTACTCTTTGAAGCGCGGATCGGATTCGTTGTTGACGATCTCGAAGTCGACGCCCGGCTTAATCTGCAGGCCCAGCTTCTGGATACGCATTTCAATCACGCTCGGACGACCAATCAGGATCGGTTTCGCCAGGCCTAAGGTGATCAGCTCCTGGGTGGCGTGCAGCACGCGCGCCTCTTCCCCTTCCGCCAGCACCACGCGCTTCGCGTCGGCGCGCGCCTGAGAGAAGATCGGCTTCATGAACAGGTTGGTTTTATAGACAAACTCGGTGAGCTTATCGACGTAAGCGTCGAAGTCTTCAATCGGACGCGTCGCCACGCCGGAATCCATCGCCGCTTTTGCCACCGCAGGGGCAATTTTGACAATAAGGCGCGGGTCGAACGGTTTTGGAATGATGTAGTCCGGGCCAAAGCTCAGATCCTGATCGCCATAGGCTGAGGCAACCACTTCACTCTGCTCGGCGTGGGCCAGCTCCGCAATGGCGTGCACCGCGGCCAGCTTCATCTCTTCGTTGATCGCCGTCGCGCCGACGTCCAGCGCGCCGCGGAAGATGAACGGGAAGCAGAGCACGTTGTTCACCTGGTTCGGGTAGTCGGAACGCCCGGTGCAGATAATGGCGTCTTCACGCACCGCTTTCGCCAGCGGCGGCAGAATTTCCGGCTCAGGGTTCGCCAGGGCCAGGATCATCGGCGCGCGCGCCATCTTCTTCACCATCTCCTGGGTCAGCACTTTCGGACCCGAGCAGCCGAGGAAGATATCCGCGCCGTCAATCACGTCCTCAAGCGTGCGCTTGCCGTCGTCTTCTACCGCATACGCCGCTTTGGTTTCCGCCATGTTCGGCTCGCGATCTTTGTAAATCACGCCCTTGGAGTCGCAGACCACAATGTTGTGTTTCTGCATACCCAGCGCCACCAGCAGGTTCATACAGGCGATGGCCGCGGCGCCAGCGCCGGAGACCACCATGCGCACGTCGGAGAGATTTTTCTCTACCACGCGCAGGCCGTTGAGAATGGCGGCGGTGCTGATAATGGCCGTTCCGTGCTGGTCGTCATGGAACACGGGAATGTTCATACGCTCGCGCAGCTTCTGCTCAATATAGAAACATTCCGGCGCTTTGATGTCTTCCAGGTTGATCCCGCCGAAGGTCGGCTCCAGCGCGGCCACCACGTTGATGAATTTGTCAGGATCGAGCTCGTCCACCTCGATATCAAACACGTCGATACCGGCGAATTTCTTGAACAGCACCCCCTTGCCTTCCATCACCGGCTTACCGGCCAGCGCGCCGATGTTACCGAGCCCCAGTACCGCCGTGCCGTTAGAGATCACGGCAACAAGGTTGCCGCGCGCGGTGTATTTATAGGCCGCTAGCGGATCTTTTTCGATCTCCAGACACGGGGCCGCCACGCCCGGCGAGTAGGCCAGCGCCAGATCGCGCTGTGTCGCCAGCGGCTTGGTTGGGGAGACCTGAATTTTGCCCGGGACAGGGAACTCGTGAAAATCGAGGGCACTCTGTTTCAACTGCTCATCCATCTTATTTTTCCTTTCACGTATCGGTCAAAAGGGTGACGAAAACGATCCGGTTGCACACCCTGGTGTGCCGCCTAGTATCGCCTCAGGCCGCCTCCTAAACTTTGAAGGCTGCCAAACTCTCACCATCACACATTAAAAATTGTTATCAATTTATAACAGCCATGTTACCCGTCTCAAAAGCAATGCCTCCCCCGTCTGCTATGCTTTTTTGTTAAGTCCATCATGATTTTCTCAGAAGTGTGAACTAACGCACTCAGCTAACGCTTTTATTTCCAAGGAGTAATCATTTATGAACCAGCTAGACGGCATCAAACAATTCACCACGGTGGTGGCAGACAGCGGCGATATCGAGTCGATTCGCCACTATCAGCCGGAGGATGCGACCACCAACCCTTCGCTACTGCTCAAGGCAGCCGGGCTTACCCATTTTAGTCATCTGATTGATGACGCCATTGCCTACGGAAAACAGCGCGGGAAGACGCAGGAACAGCAGGTCGCCGAAGCCAGCGACAAGCTGGCAGTTAATTTTGGTGCGGAAATTCTTAAAAGCATTCCGGGGCGCGTCTCGACCGAAGTTGACGCCCGCCTTTCGTTCGATAAAGAAAAGAGCATCAACAAGGCTCGCCGCCTGGTGGAACTCTACCAGGAGCAGGGGATCGATAAATCACGCATTCTGATCAAGCTGGCGTCGACGTGGGAAGGCATCCGCGCGGCAGAGGTGCTGGAAAAAGAGGGAATTCACTGCAACCTGACGCTGCTGTTCTCCTTTGCCCAGGCGCGCGCCTGTGCCGAAGCGGGCGTGTTCCTGGTGTCACCGTTTGTTGGCCGCATCTACGACTGGTACCAGGCGAAACAGCCGATGGATCCGTACGTGGTGGATGAGGACCCGGGCGTGAAATCGGTGCGCAATATCTACGACTACTACAAACAGCATCGCTACGAAACCATCGTGATGGGGGCCAGCTTCCGCCGTACCGAGCAGATCCTCGCCCTGGCGGGCTGCGACCGCCTGACCATCTCCCCTAACCTGCTCCAGGAGCTACAGGACAAAGAAGAGACGGTCATCCGCAAGCTGATCCCCACCTCTACCGTTCTGCCAAAACCGAAAGCCATGACCGAAGCCGAATTCCGCTGGGAGCACAATCAGGACGCCATGGCCGTGGAAAAACTGGCGGAAGGTATCCGCCTGTTCGCCGTCGACCAGCGCAAACTTGAAGATCTTCTCGCTGCCAAACTTTAACCTTGCCACGGAGTGAACTATGTCCCGTAAAGAGCTCGCCAATGCCATCCGCGCCCTCAGCATGGATGCCGTGCAGAAAGCCAATTCTGGCCATCCCGGCGCACCGATGGGCATGGCCGATATTGCCGAAGTCCTGTGGAACGACTTCCTGAAGCACAACCCTAACGATCCCACCTGGTACGACCGTGACCGCTTTATTCTCTCCAACGGCCACGCCTCGATGCTGCTCTACAGCCTGCTGCACCTGTCCGGTTACGATCTGCCGCTTGAGGAGCTGAAAAACTTCCGCCAGCTGCACTCTAAAACCCCGGGTCACCCGGAGATCGGCTATACGCCGGGCGTGGAGACCACCACCGGGCCGCTCGGTCAGGGGCTGGCAAATGCGGTCGGGCTGGCGATTGCCGAGCGTACGCTGGCGGCACAGTTCAACCAGCCGGACCACGAGATTGTCGATCACTACACCTACGTGTTTATGGGTGACGGCTGCCTGATGGAGGGGATTTCCCATGAGGTCTGCTCCCTGGCGGGCACCCTGGGGCTCGGCAAGCTGATTGGCTTCTACGATCACAACGGCATCTCCATCGACGGGGAAACCGAGGGCTGGTTCACCGACGACACGGCAAAACGCTTCGAGGCCTACCACTGGCACGTGGTGCACGAGATCGACGGCCACGATCCTGAGGCGGTGAAAAAAGCGATTCAGGAAGCGCAGAGCGTGAAGGACAAACCGTCCCTGATTATCTGCCGCACGGTTATCGGCTTCGGCTCGCCGAACAAGGCGGGCAAAGAAGAGGCGCACGGCGCGGCGCTGGGTGACGAAGAAGTGGCGCTGACCCGGCAGAAGCTGGGCTGGAAATACCCGCCATTTGAAATCCCGAAAGAGATCTACCGGGCGTGGGATGCCCGTGAAGACGGTGAGAAAGCCCAGCAGGCCTGGAACGAGAAATTCGCCGCCTACAAAAAAGCGTACCCGGAGCTGGCCGCCGAGTTTTCCCGGCGCATGAGCGGCGGTCTGCCGGAGGACTGGGACGATAAAACCCAGGCGCTGATTGAAAACCTGCAGTCCAACCCGGCAAAAATCGCCACCCGTAAGGCGTCGCAAAACACCCTGAATGCGATTGGCCCTCTCCTTCCTGAACTGCTGGGCGGCTCGGCGGACCTGGCACCGAGTAACCTGACCATCTGGTCGGGCTCGAAATCGCTGAAGGAGGATATTGCCGGGAACTATATCCACTACGGCGTGCGCGAGTTCGGGATGACCGCGATCGCCAACGGCATCGCCCACCACGGCGGCTTCGTGCCCTACACCGCCACCTTCCTGATGTTCGTCGAGTACGCCCGTAACGCGGCGCGCATGGCAGCGCTGATGAAGGCGCGGCAGATTATGGTCTATACCCACGACTCTATTGGTCTGGGAGAAGACGGCCCCACCCACCAGGCGGTGGAACAGCTGGCGAGCCTGCGTTTAACGCCCAACTTCAGCACCTGGCGCCCGTGCGATCAGGTCGAAGCGGCAGTGGGCTGGAAGCTGGCGGTAGAACGCCATAACGGCCCGACGGCGCTGATCCTGTCACGCCAGAACCTGACGCAGATTGAGCGCACGCCGGAGCAGGTGAAAAACATTGCCCGCGGCGGCTACATCCTGAAAGACAGCGGCGGCAAGCCGGACGTGATCCTGATTGCGACCGGTTCCGAGGTGGAAATCACGGTGAAAGCGGCGGAAAAACTGACCGCCGAAGGCCACGCGGTGCGGGTCGTCTCCCTGCCTTCCACGGATATCTTTGACGCCCAGGACGAGGCGTACCGGGAATCGGTGCTGCCCTCTAACGTCGCGGCGCGCGTGGCGGTGGAGGCCGGTATTGCCGACTACTGGTACAAGTATGTCGGGCTCAAAGGGGCGATTGTTGGGATGCGGGGCTACGGTGAGTCCGCCCCTGCCGACAAGCTGTTCCCGTACTTTGGCTTTACCGTTGAGAACGTGGTAGAGAAGGCGCTGAGCGTGATTTAGTGCGGTCTGCGTTGCCGGGTGGCGGCTACGCCTTACCCGGCCTACAAAACCACCAAACCGTAGGCCGGGTAAGCGACAGCGCCACCCGGCAAAAAGCTACCGCGTGATCCACAGCGTGGGCCAGGCGTCTGGCCCATTCCAGTTATCACAGCTGGGTTCCTCGGCATAGCGCACCAGGCGGAAACGCTGGCCGTCAAACCGCCAGCGCGTCTGGATCCCACAATCCCCCATACCGCGCCCCAGCGAGAGCGTGGTCAGCTCGCGCGTCTTTTCATCAAAGCTGGCGTTCATCAACTCGATTTCGCTGCTGTCGCCTGACGGCGTAAACGGCAGACGCAGCCTCACGCTGCGGGCAGAGAACGGTTTTTTACGTGACACCAGCCACGCCAGATCGACCGTGTTATAGGCCCCCGCCTCGCAGCTGACGATCAGCAGCGCTTTGTCATCGGTTAACGCGGTGACGCGCACTTCGCGACGGTTAGGATCCAGCGAGCACTGGCTGCTGTTCATCCTGCCGGTACCATAATCCAGCAGATCGTTCAGTTCGGCATGGGAAAGCGGTGTTGGGGTAGGATTAACGATCGCCACCTTTTTCAGGGCAGGTGCGGGCGGCACGCTTAACGGCGGATCGTCACCTTTCTTGATCCACGCGGTTTCGCTGCCAACGCGCTTTTGCTGGGCATCAATGAACAGCAGCGCGGCTTTCAGACCGGCCAGTGAAATCACCTGCTTACCGCCTCGCAGAGTCAGGGCTTTTCCTTCCTGGATGTTTTTCAGAAAGGCGGTGATGGTGGCCGCATCGTCCGTTTTCAGATGCCAGGGGGTGAGCTGCCAGCGCTGTTTGTCGAGCTTCAGGGGAACATTATCCAGCAGCAGCCGCGGGGCAATATCCGGCTCTTTCACGGAGGGGGTATCAAGACCGCCGAGATCGATACGCAGCGTGGCATCCGTTTTCGCCCCGGCGCTCCGGGTGAGCGTCATGACCAGACCGCGGTGTTCGCCCGTGTTGCGGGCAAGGCAGAAGTTCTGGTTATTGCAGGTCACCTGCCAGTCAGAGAAGGCTTGCTGCGCGGGTGCAGCCCGCACCTGCGGCGCGAGGAGCACACAAAACAGGGAAAATAAAAAGACGCTGTAGCGCATGAATGACACAATCCCGGAACGAAAACGCATAACAGGGCAGTATCTTCGTGTTCCCGCCGGGGTTGCTCAATCGGATTTATCAGATATACCTGAAAAACAGGCTATATCCGTTCGAAAGGGGTGTTCATCAGCCCGGTTGTCTGTAAATACTGCAGCAATATCACCGCTTTACCATCCCTGATTTCGCCTGAACGCAACATCTCCAGCGCTCGGGCAAAAGGAAGCTCCAGCACGTCGATATCTTCATCCTCTACGCCACCGCCCCGGTGCGTGCGCTGTGCGTCGCTGTATTCAGCAATGAAGAAATGGACAATTTCCGTCACGCCGCCCGGGGACATGTACAGCTCGAAGACCTTTTTGACCTCGCCCACTTCAAAGCCGGTCTCTTCGACGGCCTCTTTGCGGATGCAGACTTCCGGCTCATCGTCATCGAGCAGGCCCGCGCAGGTTTCAATCAGACGTCCGTCAGGATTGCCATTGACCCATGTTGCCACCCTGAACTGACGGATCAGCACCACGCTCTGCTTTTCACGGTTATAGAGCAGGATGGTTGCTCCGTTACCACGGTCATAGACCTCGCGCTTGTGGCGGATCACTTCACCGTTGTTACGTGTAAGATCATAGGTGATGTTACGCAGGACAAAGTAGTTTTCAGAGAGAATTTTGTCTTTGATAACGTCAATTTTCAGGGTCATACGGGCTCCACGGCACAATGAGTCGTCCTATACTACGCCGTGAATCCCGCTTTGTCGTCCGCCGGATTAATGATGTTGTGGTACATCCACTCCCAGCCAGTCGAGTATCCCCTGCGCGGCATGACGCCCTTCCGCCATCGCGGTCACCACCAGATCCGCGCCGCGAACCGCATCGCCCCCGGCGAAGATCTGCGGGTTGGTTGTCTGATAGCGGTAGCGGCTCTCGACCGAGGCCACGATCCGCCCCCAGTCATCCGTTTCGACACCCTGCGCCTGCAGCCACGGCATCGCGTGCGGATTAAAGCCAAACGCCATGATGACTGCATCCGCGGCCATCACAAACTCGCTGCCCGCCACCGGAACGGGCCGACGACGCCCCTGCGCATCCGGCTCACCGAGCGCGGTACGCAGCATCCGGATACCGTTGACCTTACCGTTCGGATCCAGCGTCAGCTCAACCGGCTGGACGTTAAACTCAAATGACGCCCCCTCTTCTCTGGCGTTCTGCACCTCTTTCTTCGAGCCCGGCATGTTGGCCTCATCCCGACGATAGGCGCAGGTGACCGTCGCCGCGCCGTGACGTAACGCCGTGCGGACGCAGTCCATCGCGGTATCGCCTCCACCCAGCACCACCACGTTCAGGCCACGGGTGTCGATGAACGGCTCGCTGGCCGTCGCCTCCAGCCCCATAACATGCCGCGTGTTGCCCACCAGGAAAGGCAGCGCGTCGTAGACCCCTGGCGCATCCTCGTTCGGAATACCCGCCTTCATCGAACGATAGGTACCCACGCCAATAAACAGGGCGTCGTAATCGCTCTTGAGCTGCGACATCGACACGTCCTGGCCCACCTCGCAGTTCAGCTCGAAGCGGATCCCCATCGCGGTAAAGATCTCTCTGCGCCGCGCGAGCAGCGATTTATCGAGCTTAAATGCCGGGATGCCAAAGGTCAGCAAACCGCCGATCTCCGGATGCCGGTCATAGACCGTCACGCTCACGCCGCGGCGCGCCAGCACGTCGGCGCACGCCAGCCCGGCGGGCCCCGCGCCGACAATCGCGACACGTTTACCTGACGGCGTGACGGCGGACATATCCGGCCGCCAGCCCATCGCCAGCGCCCGATCGGAGATGTAGCGCTCGATGTTGCCGATCGTCACGGCCCCCGCCGCGTCACGAAGCGTGCAGGCTCCCTCGCATAACCGGTCCTGCGGGCAGACGCGACCGGTAATTTCAGGTAAACAGTTGGTCTGATGAGAAAGCTCGGCCGCGCCGGTGATATCCCCCGCGTTGAGGCGCTCAATCCACTGCGGGATGTGGTTGTGCAGCGGGCAGGTCCATTCGCAAATGCTGTGCTCTCCGCACTTCAGGCAGCGCGACACCTCGCGGGCGGCCTGTTCGGCCCGGAACGGCAGGTAAATTTCGTTAAAATGGCCCACGCGCTCTGCGCCAGCCAGCTTGTCGGGCTCGCCGCGGGGCGGGGTCGTTTGCATCTGCTGCAGTTTAGTACGCGGCGCGTCCACGCTGACGGCCTCGGCACCATGCCAGGGCTGCGCCTCCAGGCAGGCCGTGCGCTGTCGGCGCGATTTCGCCAGGTTTTCCAGCGCGGCGGGCGTCGCCAGGGAGAGGGCATCCGCCGGGCAATTTTCGATACAGGCCGGGCCGTGTGGACGCGTCAGACAGAGATCGCATTTATTCGCCGAGGCCTTCACGCTGCTATTGTCGAGCGGAGTGACGATAATCTCCATCGTGCCAAACGGGCAGGCCACCACGCAGGCCTTACAGCCGATGCATTTTTGTTGATTCACCTGTACGCTGTCATCGCATTTGCTGATGGCGCCGTTCGGGCAGCTTTGCGCGCAGGGTGCATTTTCGCAATGATGACAGGTCACGGGGTGGCTCTTCTCGCCGGATCTCAGGACCGTGATACGGGGATGAAAATGGCGCTCGCTCAGGGCATGCTGCTCACCGTTGTGCGCCATCACGCAGGCGACTTCGCAGGCGCGACACCCAATGCACTGCTGGCTGTTAGCCATAATAAAACGATTCATAACCACACCTGTTTTTGGTTCAATAACCTTTCTCTTTATAAGAGTATGGTATTTACGCATCACGGTGCGTTCGGGCAATGTTCAAATGCCTGAAGCGCCCAATTATTTCCAGTGAACCTGTGGCAGATCAATTTTATTCAGAGAGCCGTTCTGTGACCGTTAAACGACCCGTTTCCGGAAGCCTTGCCTGGGCTTTCTTTTCGATCATTGCCCTATCCGTGCTCAGCAGCACCGTCGCGTTGCTGACGCTGGCCAGCAGCCAGCGCGATGCCGAAGCCATCAACATCGCTGGCTCACTGCGCATGCAGAGCTATCGTCTGGGCTACGAGATGCAGCGCAACAGCCCTTCCCTTGCGGCACATCGCGAGAGCTGGCAACAGACGCTCGGCGCGCCTGCCCTGCAGAAGCTGGACCGCTGGTACGTCCCGGACAATGTGAAAGCACGCTATCAGCAGCTGCATGTGGCCTGGCAGGAGATGGATGCGCATATCGCCCGCGGCGACAGCGCGTGGTACCAACGCAATATTGAGGATTTTGTCGGCCGCATTGATGCCTTTGTGCTCGCCCTCCAGCACTACACCGAACATAAAATTCAAACGGTCACCCTGCTCTCGCTGGCTGGCGCAATCGGGATCCTGCTGCTGACGCTGTTTACCCTGCGACGCATCCGTCGCCAGGTGGTGCTGCCGCTGAACAACCTGGTGGCGGCCAGCGAACGCATTGAGCGCGGCGAGTTTGCCACCCCTGCGCCGGATAGCGCCCTGCCGAACGAGCTGGGCCAGCTTTCGCGCGCCTTTAACCACATGTCAGCCGAGCTTGATACGCTCTACCGTTCGCTCGAAGCCTCGGTTGCGGAAAAGACGCGGCACCTGCACGAAGCCCACCAGCAGCTCGACATGCTGTTCAAGTGCTCGCAGGCGCTCAATACCGGCCAGATTGACAGCCACTGTTTCCGGCATATCCTGCAGATTGTCCATGACTATACGCAGATGAATTATCTGGAACTGCGCACCAGCGACGACTGGCGGCTGTGCGAAGGGACGGAGGCTGAGGGTATCCCTCTGCAAAACCTGACGGTACTGATGCAGGACACGCTCTACGGCGAGCTGCGCTGGCAAAGCGAGGCGGACAGCGTCCCCCTTCCGCTGATGAGAAGCGTGGCGACCATGCTCGGGCGCGGGCTGTACTTTAACCAGGCGCAAAAGCATTACCAGCAGCTACTGCTGATGGAAGAGCGCGCCACCATTGCCCGAGAGCTGCACGATTCGCTGGCGCAGGTGCTGTCGTATCTGCGCATTCAGCTTGCGCTGCTCAAACGCGCCGTGCCGGAAGAAAATACCCAAGCGCAGGCCATTATCACCGACTTCTCCCGCGAGCTGAACAACGCCTGGCAGCAGCTGCGCGAGCTGCTGACCACCTTCCGCCTGACGCTGAACCACGCGAATTTACCCGCGGCGCTGCAGGAGTCACTCGATGCCCTGCAGAGCCAGACGCAGGCGAAACTGCATCTCGACTGCCGCCTCTCCTCGCTGGCGCTCGACGCGCAAAAGCAGGTGCATCTGTTACAGATCGTGCGTGAGGCGGTGTTGAATGCCATTAAGCACGCGCAGGCCAGCGAGATCACCGTGAGCTGCGTGACCGCAGCGGACGGTACGCACAGCGTCAGCATTCGCGACAACGGCATCGGGATTGGCGAGGCCAGCGAGCCGCCGGGACATTACGGTCTGAACATTATGCGCGAACGCGCGCAACGGCTTGGAGGCATGCTGCACTTCTCGCAGCCGCAAAACGGCGGCACGCTGGTCAGCGTGACGTTTCCGGCGCCCACGCCGTTAACGGGTAAATAACGGTAAAGAGGGAAGCGCAGGGAAAAGCGCATGATAATTTACACTATCTCCTTTATTTCTCCACGTTTGACCTGGGCCTTACCGCTAAAGTTATGCGGGCAATAAACAATAATGACGTGCAGCAAAACGAGGTCACACTTTCATGGCGAATTTTTTCATCGATCGCCCCATTTTTGCCTGGGTGCTTGCCATCCTGTTGTGTCTGACAGGTGTCCTGGCGATTACTTCACTTCCCGTTGAGCAATACCCCGACCTGGCACCGCCGAACGTGCGCGTCACCGCAAACTACCCCGGCGCGTCCGCTCAGACGCTGGAAAATACCGTGACGCAGGTTATCGAGCAGAACATGACGGGTCTGGATAACCTGATGTACATGTCCTCGCAAAGCAGCGCCACGGGACAGGCGACGGTGACCCTGAGCTTTAAGGCGGGCACCGACCCGGACGAAGCGGTGCAGCAGGTCCAAAACCAGCTGCAGTCGGCCATGCGCAAGCTGCCCCAGGCGGTGCAAAACCAGGGCGTGACCGTGCGCAAAACCGGCGATACCAACATATTGACCATCGCCTTTGTCTCGACAGATGGCTCGATGGATAAACAGGACATCGCGGACTACGTCGCCAGTAATATTCAGGATCCCATCAGCCGTATCAACGGCGTCGGGGATATCGACGCCTACGGCTCACAGTACTCCATGCGTATCTGGCTCGATCCCAACAAGCTGAACAGCTACCAGATGACGGCAACCGACGTGACGGATGCCATTAAAGCCCAGAACGCCCAGATTGCCGTGGGGCAACTGGGGGGAACGCCTTCCGTTGATAAGCAAGCCCTGAACGCCACCATTAATTCGCAATCCCTGCTGCAGACGCCGGACCAGTTCCGCAATATCACCCTGCGCGTGAATCAGGACGGGTCGGAAGTGCGTCTGGGCGATGTCGCCACGGTGGAAATGGGGGCGGAGAAATACGACTACCTGAGCCGCTTTAACGGCAATCAGGCCTCCGGTCTGGGGATTAAGCTGGCCTCCGGCGCGAACGAAATGGCGACGGCGAAACTGGTGTTAGACCGTCTGGACGAGCTGTCGCAGTATTTCCCGCACGGGCTGGAGTACAAAGTCGCCTATGAAACCACCTCCTTCGTTAAAGCGTCGATTGAGGACGTGGTGAAAACCCTGCTGGAAGCCATCGCGCTGGTGTTCCTGGTCATGTACCTGTTCCTGCAAAATTTCCGCGCGACGCTGATCCCCACCATTGCCGTCCCCGTCGTGCTGCTGGGGACCTTTGCGGTGCTCTACGCCTTCGGGTACAGCATTAATACCCTGACGATGTTTGCGATGGTGCTGGCGATCGGCCTTCTGGTGGATGATGCCATCGTGGTGGTTGAAAACGTCGAGCGCATCATGAGCGAAGAAGGGCTCTCTCCGCGCCAGGCGACGCGCAAGTCCATGGGGCAAATTCAGGGGGCGCTGGTCGGGATTGCGATGGTGCTGTCGGCCGTCTTTATCCCGATGGCCTTCTTTGGCGGCACCACCGGGGCGATTTATCGCCAGTTCTCGATCACCATCGTCTCGGCGATGGTGCTCTCCGTGCTGGTCGCGCTGATCCTCACCCCCGCGCTGTGCGCCACCATTCTGAAACCGCTGCACAAAGGGGAGCATCACGGGCAGAAAGGGTTCTTCGGCTGGTTTAACCGGATGTTCAACCGCAACGCCGCGCGCTATGAATCTGCCGTTGGTCGCGTACTGCACCGCAGCCTGCGCTGGATGATGATTTACGTTGTGCTGCTGGGCGGGATGGTGTGGCTGTTCCTGCACCTGCCCACCTCGTTCCTGCCGATGGAAGACCGGGGGATGTTCACCACCTCGGTGCAGCTTCCGAGCGGCGCAACGCAGCAGCAGACGCTGAAAGTGGTGCAGAAAGTGGAGCAGTACTTCTTCACCAAAGAGAAAGATAACGTTGTCTCGGTCTTCTCCACCGTCGGTTCCGGCCCGGGCGGAAACGGGCAGAACGTTGCCCGCATGTTTGTCCGCCTGAAGGACTGGGACGAGCGCGATGCCCGAACGGGCACCTCGTTTGCCATCATTGAACGTGCGACAAAAGCCTTTGCGCACATCAAAGAAGCGCGCGTCTTTGCCAGCAGCCCACCGGCGATAAGCGGCCTGGGCAGTTCAGCCGGGTTTGATATGGAGCTGCAGGATCACGCCGGGGCGGGCCACACGGCGCTGATGGCCGCACGCGATAAGCTGTTAGCGCTGGCAGGCAACGATCCCGGCCTGACCCGCGTTCGCCATAACGGCCTCGACGACAGCCCGCAGCTTCAGGTGGATATCGATCAGCGTAAGGCGCAGGCGCTGGGCGTCTCGATCAACGATATCAACGACACCCTGCAAACGGCGTGGGGGTCGAGCTATGTGAATGACTTTATGGATCGCGGCCGCGTGAAAAAAGTGTATGTCCAGTCCGCCGCGCCGTTCCGCATGCTGCCGGATGATATTAACCGCTGGTTTGTCAGAAATAATGCTGGCGGCATGGTGCCGTTCTCCGCCTTTGCCAGTTCGCACTGGGAGAGCGGATCGCCACGCCTGGAACGCTATAACGGCTACTCTGCGGTTGAAATCGTCGGGGAAGCCGCGCCGGGCGTCAGCACCGGTACCGCCATGGACACCATGGAAAAACTGGTGCAACAGCTGCCCGCCGGTTTTGGTCTCGAGTGGACGGCCATGTCTTACCAGGAGCGTCTCTCAGGGGCGCAGGCCCCCGCCCTTTACGCGCTCTCGCTGCTGGTGGTCTTCCTCTGCCTTGCCGCACTGTATGAGAGCTGGTCGGTCCCGTTCTCGGTCATGCTGGTCGTGCCCCTTGGGGTTATCGGTGCGCTGCTCGCAACGTGGATGCGCGGCCTGGAGAACGATGTCTACTTCCAGGTGGGCCTGCTCACCGTCATTGGGCTATCGGCGAAAAACGCCATTCTGATCGTTGAGTTTGCTAACGAGATGAATGCCAAAGGCCACGAGCTGATGGCCGCCACGCTGCACGCCTGCCGTCAGCGCCTGCGTCCGATCCTGATGACCTCGCTGGCGTTTATTTTTGGTGTACTGCCGATGGCGACCAGCACCGGTGCAGGCTCCAGCAGCCAGCATGCCGTCGGCACGGGGGTGATGGGCGGCATGATTTCGGCCACCATCCTGGCCATTTACTTCGTTCCGCTGTTCTTTGTGCTGGTGCGTCGCCGCTTCCCGCTAAAGGAACGTCCTGAGTAAGTGGTTGAAATAAAAAAAGGCGGCTTTATCGGCCGCCTTTTTACTGTGTGATTAATTCACACTATGGTTATTTTACTTATTTTAGTGCTCTTGCAATTCTTACTGAATGTCATTTACGAAGCATGCCTTCGATAAAATCTTTCCAGTTCCCCAGTTCACGTTCAATCATAACAACCTCTCTTATTATTATGCGCATTCTACAAAAACGTACCATCATTGTGAAGACTATTTAACCAATTGCTGTGATTGTACCCTACGTCCTGCGGGGATTTATGATAAATATGAACGGAGAGCCCTCAATTTTTTGTGACGGCCAGCAATATTTTGAAATAACCCTACGAACGGGTGAGTTTTATTTTATTTGCTGAGTTTATTGGATTTTTAAAGTTAATGGACATCTATGCTTAAATGATGAAAGAATATTCAGCGTACAGTTGTGAGTCGAATTAAGAAGACGTATTAATCCAGACAATTCCTGAATGTGTTATATTCCACTTAAGGATATATCTTCGAATTTACTGAACATTTAATTATCAGAACATCAAAAGGATTCACCATGGTTGTGATGTACGGCATTAAAAATTGCGACACCATCAAAAAAGCCCGCCGCTGGCTGGACGCTAACAGCGTGGAGTACCGCTTCCACGATTACCGTGCCGACGGGCTCGATGCAGAATTTCTGCATAGCGCTATTCGCGAACTGGGTTGGGAAGCCCTGCTGA
The DNA here is from genome assembly GCF_043945315.1 of Enterobacter cloacae complex sp. 2024EL-00227. Lineage (NCBI taxonomy): Bacteria > Pseudomonadati > Pseudomonadota > Gammaproteobacteria > Enterobacterales > Enterobacteriaceae > Enterobacter > Enterobacter cloacae complex sp. 2024EL-00227. The sequence goes on along the minus strand of NZ_JBIMQP010000001.1, from coordinate 45,221 downwards.
ACACCCGCGGCACCACCTGGCGTAAACTGGACGACTCTCTGCGCGCCAGCATCACCGATGCCAACAGCGCGGCAAAACTGATGCTCGAAATGCCGGCAATTATCAAACGCCCATTGCTCTGCGCGCCAGGGCAGCCTATGCTGCTGGGTTTCAGTGAAACCCTTTATTCCGACTTTTTTCGTTGAGGTGTAGTTTATGTCATGCCCGGTCATTGAGCTGACTCAGCAGCTTATTCGCCGTCCTTCCCTTAGCCCGGACGACGCAGGTTGTCAGGCTCTTATGATTGAACGCCTGCGTGCCATCGGTTTTACCGTTGAACGCATGGACTTTGGCGATACCCAGAACTTCTGGGCATGGCGCGGACAGGGCGAAACGCTGGCCTTCGCCGGGCATACTGACGTCGTTCCCGCCGGCGACGCGGATCGCTGGATTAACCCGCCGTTTGAGCCGACCATTCGCGATGGCATGCTGTTTGGTCGCGGCGCGGCAGACATGAAAGGCTCTCTGGCGGCGATGGTCGTGGCGGCAGAGCGCTTTGTGGCGCAGCATCCGAATCACAAAAACCGTCTCGCGTTTTTGATCACCTCCGACGAAGAAGCCAGCGCGCACAACGGCACCGTGAAGGTCGTCGAAGCGCTGATGGCCCGCAACGAGCGTCTCGACTACTGCCTGGTCGGTGAGCCGTCCAGTACCGAAGTGGTGGGTGACGTCGTCAAAAACGGACGCCGTGGCTCGCTGACCTGTAACCTGACCATTCACGGCGTTCAGGGCCACGTTGCGTATCCGCATCTGGCCGATAACCCGGTTCACCGCGCCGCGCCAATGCTGAGCGAGCTGGTGGCTATTGAGTGGGATAAGGGCAACGAGTTCTTCCCGCCGACCAGCATGCAGATAGCAAACGTCAAGGCCGGTACCGGCAGCAATAACGTGATCCCGGGGGATTACGTCGTCCAGTTCAACTTCCGCTTCAGCACGGAACTGACCGATGAGATGATCAAGGCGCGCGTTATCGCCCTGCTGGAAAAATATCAGCTGCGCTACACCGTGGAGTGGTGGCTTTCCGGCCAGCCGTTCCTGACGCAGCGCGGCAAACTGGTGGATGCGGTGGTGAACGCCATCGAGCACTATAATGAAATTAAGCCACAGCTGCTGACAACGGGTGGTACCTCAGACGGACGCTTTATCGCCCGTATGGGTGCTCAGGTTGTCGAACTGGGGCCAGTGAACGCAACCATTCATAAAATAAATGAGTGTGTCAATGCGGCAGATTTACAACTGCTGGCCCGTATGTATCAACGTATTATGGAGCAAATCGTCGCCTGACGAACGCTCTGAGAGGAATAGCGAATGGATTGGCTTTCAAAGTACTGGTGGGTTCTGGTGTTGGTTTTTCTGGTCGGCGTATTGCTGAACGTGATTAAAGACCTTAAGCGCGTGGACCATAAAAAATTTCTCGCCAACAAGCCGGATCTTCCCCCGCACCGTGATTTCAACGACAAGTGGGACGATGACGACGACTGGCCGAAGAAGGATCAGAAGAAGTAATCGATCCGATTCCCCCTCTCCATGGGAGAGGGGGAAGAATCACATAAACTCAACAACATCATCGTCATCCGGCTTACCGCCGCTGAGCGCTTCATCAAAGTAGTGCTTCGGTACGGTATAGCGCAGATGGTCAAGCGCAAACTGCATGCTGCGGTCGTCAATGGCGTGGCCCAGATCGTCAACGATATCCAGCGTCACATCCCCACCCTCACGCATCAGCGCTTCCTGGGCAGCAACCGCATGCGAGAGCTCAATCACCCGGTCTTCACCGCCGTGGATTAAGTGGATCGTGGTTTGCGTGGTTGCGCTTGTCGGTAACGTCGCAAAACGGCCGTTAAAGGCGATCACCCGTGACACCAGACCCGGCTGCGCCTTTACGCTTTCCAGCGACATGATTGACCCCTGCGAGAAGCCAATCAGCGCGGTCGCTTCGGCTCCTACGCCGCTCTGCTGCTGCCAGTAACGGATGACGTCGATAAAGGCCGGCATGATGGCGTCGATACGCGCCTGACGGTTCTCTTCCGTCACGCCCTGAACCGAGAACCACTGGCGCCCGTTCGGGCCGCATGGCTCTACGCCGCCGATGCTGACAATCAGCGCTTCCGGGAAAACGGGCGCAAACCAGCTGCCAATCTGCCCCATATTGACGGCATTATCGCCAACCCCATGAAACAGAAGCAGTAACTGTTTAGCCGGTTTGTCAGGGCTTTGAACAACAAAATGGTCATGTTTCATGGTGGTCTCCTTAATAGATGACCTGGATTCTACGCCTCCCGGCGGGAATGACCATGCCACTTTACTGAAGAAGTCATTGAAAAAATTGCCATTGCAAAATGGCTTCCTTCAACTGCTGGCAGCGCGGATAATCAATGGTTTCAAGCGCTTGCGCGGTTTCAGAGCGCAGCTTTGCCAGCAACGCTTTTCGCCCGAGCTCATCCGTTTTCCCTGCTAGTTTCCCCCGCAGGGCCGGAAGCGGCATATCAACGGTGAGCAACAACCGCGTCAGCGCGGCAACCGAGGTTGAAAACGCGCGATGGGCAAAAGCAAACCCCGCCAGCTCCCGCCAGTCATCACTATTAAGGGTAGCTTCCCAGCCGTCGTCCACCGGGATCTTTTCACCGTTCCAGGCCGACAGGACGCGCATATCCCGGCATAAACGGTGATGTTCCTGCGCGCACAGCCGACGCCCGGCCTCGCTCAGCGGCAGCAGCGCCATCGCCGTGTAGCAGCCGCTGCTGGCTTCCCGATGGCTCCCCATCCGCACCAGCACAAACCCGCACCGCTGCCAGAAACGCCACAGCTCGTCGGTATAACCAAAACTCACCGACAGATAATCTTCCCCGCTGGCGCTACGGATAAGCCGTTGCCCGATGCCTTCCCGCTGGCGCAGGGGGTGAATCGCAATGCGGCTAACCCGTCGCCCTTTCAGCGTCGCCGCGAGCGGAGAGCCGCCGTGCGCCGCCAGCGACTGCGCCACGAGATTCCCGCGTGGACGCCGGTATCCCGCCCACACGGCGCGGCTAAGCTCCGGTGACAACCCGCCCTCTTCCACCAGCCAGAGCGCGCCTGCAATATCAGCCCCCGTCTCTGCAACAGCAAAGTGCTGGCCGGGCGCGTCCATCATCCGGCGTAAATCGAGCGGTGACGTGCGGTAGTGTGCAGCACACAGCAGTTCATATACGCTTGCCGCGCGTGCCGGGTCGCTCTCCCACATCCGCGGCGCCAGCGGCGTTATACGAACCTCACCTTCCGGTTTGCGATCGATAAGCGCATCATCAAATAACAGAGCATTTGCCACGAACCGCTCAAGCGGACATCCGGCGGCCCAGCGAATGGGGGTCGATAAGGCATAATGCCGCAGTTCGCTGAAACGGGCGCAGAACTTCAGCAGGAATCCCCTGCCCGTCCCTTCATAGCCCTGCACCGTGGTGGTTAATAATACGCGCGTGAAGCGCGTCACCAGCTTCTCCAGCAGCGGGCCCGGGATGGCAGCCGCTTCATCGACAATCAGCCAGTCGGCCTGCAGCGTGGAGGCCAGCAGCGCATCCGGGGCCATAAAGTGGAAATGCTCGCCCGCAAAGCGCGCAATGACATCCGTTGCCCCTTTAGCTGGTGCCGTGACCACCGCACTCCCCTGAATGCTATTGAGCAGCATCCCCGCCAGCGCTGACTTTCCGCGCCCGCGCGGTGCCGTTACGGCAGCGATGCCCGCAGGCATGGTCAGAAGCGCGTCGAGGATCTCCGCCTGCTCGCGCTGCGGTGCGCCGCTGGCAGGCTGCCAGTCGGGTAAATCCGGCGCAACGGGAACGGACAAGGGACGATGCTGCTGCCAGACAATCGCATCCGAATCGGCGGCAAGCGTCCGGCAGAAGTGGTGCACAAAGTGTGGAGTGGCGATCGGCTCCGCGCTGTCGCTCCAGCGCAAAGAATCGCTGTCTGGCCTGTCGGCCCAGTCAGCAAGCGGAGGCACCAGCAGCACCAGGAGGCTTCCGGCGCGTAGCGTCCCGCTGAGCGCGGCGAAGGCTGAGACGTCAAACCCGGCGCGCGCGTCAAAAACGGCGTGAAGGTATTCGCGTCCCAGCAGTCCGCTGAGGGTTTTAGAGGGATTGTCATCCAGCCACAGCCAGTCTCCCGGCAGGGTATTACGCAGGTCAGTCGCCTGACTCAACGTCCACTGCGTCTCACCGCTGAGCACCACCAGCCGACGATGGCCGGTGCGCTCAAGCTCGCGTATCAGCTGTTCAAACGCCAGCATTACATCGCTTTGCCGAAGGTATTACACTGCGCCGGGTCGCCGCTGTCGAAACCGCGTTTAAACCAGCTGTAGCGCTGCTGCGAGGTACCGTGAGTGAAGCTGTCCGGCACGACGCGCCCCTGGCTCTGCTGCTGAAGACGGTCGTCACCGATCGCCTGAGCGGCATTCAGCGCCTCTTCAAGATCGCCGGATTCCAGCACGCCCTGCTGCTGCATGCTGTGGCCCCAGACGCCCGCGAAGCAGTCCGCCTGCAGCTCCATTTTAACGGACAGGCGGTTCACGTCAGCCTGCGACGCATTTTGCTGCAGCTGGCGCACTTTTGGCTCAATTCCCAGCAGCTTTTGCACGTGATGGCCGACTTCATGCGCGATAACGTAACCCTGGGCAAAATCACCGTCAGCGCCAAGCTTGCGTTTCATGTCATCGTAAAAAGAGAGATCGATATAGACGGTGCCGTCCGCCGGGCAGTAGAACGGCCCCATCACGGACTGCCCGGTGCCGCATCCGGTGCGGGTTGCGCCCCGGTACATCACCAGCTTCGGCTGCTGGTAGGTACGCCCCATCTTCTCAAACAGCTGACCCCAGGTGTCTTCCGTTGTGGCGAGGATCACGGAGGTAAATTTGGCCGCTTCATCTTCATTCGGGCTGATGGAGCGCTGAGAATGCTGCTGCTGTTGCAGCGGCTGACCGGTCATTAACCCGGTGAGATCGACGCCGTAATAGCCCGCGACCAGCACCACAATCAGCAGAATGATACCGCCCTTGCCGCTGGGTAAGCGGAAGCCCGGTCCGCCCATGGAAGGACCGCCACCGCCATCACTGCGTCTGTCTTCTACATTGTCACTTTCACGACGCCCTTGCCAGCGCATAACCACCTCTAACTATTCCATTTATAATAGCTATGATCGTAGGCGGTTAACGGCAAGATTACCATAGGAAACAAAGGTAAGACGCCAAAGGATGCGAACATCCTTTGGCAAGTGAGGGAGTTAGTCGAGCTTAACGCCTAAACGGTGAGCAACCGCTTCGTACGCTTCAATCAGGCCACCCAGGCTCTGACGGAAGCGGTCTTTGTCCATTTTATCCAGGGTTTCTTTGTCCCACAGGCGGCTACCGTCCGGTGAGAACTCATCGCCCAGCACCACTTCGCCTTTGAACAGACCAAACTCCAGCTTGAAGTCAACGAGGATCAGGCCCGCGTCATCAAACAATTTTTTCAGCACGTCGTTGGCTTTGTAGGTCAGCTCTTTCATGCGCGCCAGGTTCTCTTTGTTCACCCAGCCGAAGGTTTCGCAATAGGAATCATTGACCATCGGGTCGTGCATGGCATCGTTTTTCAGGAACAGATCGAACAGCGGTGGATTCAGTTCGATACCTTCTTCAATGCCCAGACGCTTCACCAGGGAGCCCGCCGCACGGTTACGAATAACGCACTCAACCGGAACCATATCCAGTTTTTTCACCAGACATTCCGTATCGGACAGCAACGCTTCCATCTGAGTCGGGATACCCGCTTCGGCCAGTTTGGTCATAATGAAGTGGTTGAACTTGTTGTTCACCATGCCTTTACGATCGAACTGCTCAATGCGCGCGCCATCCCCTGCTGACGTATCATTGCGGAACTCGAGCACCAACAGATCCGGGTTTTCCGTGCTGTATACGGTCTTCGCTTTGCCACGATACAACTCAGCTTGCTTCTGCATCTTCATTACTCCTGGTGTGATGATTTGTGTTCAAAACTGGGGATATTATGCCACGCACACGTTTGCGTAGCACGAAAATAAAAAGGGCTGGATTCACCAGCCCTCGTATTTATTTGCTGAATGCTGCCTGGAAAACAGCGACCAGCGCATCGTTCTGCGACTGGGTCAGCGTGTGACCTTTTGGATCGATAAACTGCAGGCTACTGCGGTTATCAAGGTCACCGACCTGAATCTTGTAGTCACCGGAGGCAAGCTGAGGATCTTTCGCGCCCAGTTCCTGCCACGCGCTGTCGGAGAGCGGCTTATAGGTTGCCGTCATGCTGCCGGTTGAGCGGGTGCTGTCGGTCACTTTCATGCCCACTTTTTCCAGCGTCGCTGGCAGACGCTGCCAGGTCTGGTTAAACGGTGCACGCACCACCAGCATTGGCAGGCCGGTATCATCCGCGCCGCTCTGGACATCGAAGGTCACACCGTTGCGGCTCTGCGCGGCGTTGGCAGCATCGGTCGCGTTTTTATCCAGGCCTGCGGCAATCACGTTCAGCATTTCGGTGCTGTAACGCTGCAGGGATGCGGCATCCGCAACCGGTTTACCCGCCTGCTCCAGGTTCAACAGCTTAACGTTAACCGCCTGTTGATAACCCTGCGGTTTAACGGAGACTTGATAACGACCGCGGTACTGCTGGTCTTCATCCAGACGGTTCCATTCGATCCAGTCGGTGGTTAACGTCTGGCTGGCATCATCGCGTTTATCGATGGTGTAGTTCTTCGCCTGAATGACGCTGACAACCTGCGGCCACAGGGTGCTACCGCGCGCGCTCTCAACCATCAGAGACGCCGTATCACCGGTGAACTGGGTACGCGCCCCGCTCACCAGCGCCAGAGGCTGTGCTGGTGGACGAATATCAAGCGCTTTACCGACCAGGCCGCTGCCGTTGGTCACGGGAATATTATAATCGCCGTTCTGAATCGGCAGGATCATACCAGCCGGTGCGTGAAGTTCAGCAAGCGGGGTCGCATCCAGATAGGATTCATCACCGCTCACCTGGCGCTTGTAGCGCGAGTCTGAACTACAGGCAGCGAGCAGCATAACAAGCGAAACACTCGCAACCTTCGCCAGGCGCGACTTCTGTACTGAATAAGCCATCAAATCTCCCTAAACTTTACAGCAAACCGGCATGCTTCAGCGCTGCCCTGACGATATCACGACCGTGGTCGGTAATCGGTGTCATTGGCAGACGCAGCGTGTCGGTTGCTACAAGCCCCAACTCCTTACATGCCCATTTCACTGGGATCGGATTGGGTTCGACAAATAATTTATTGTGCAGCGGCATCAGACGCTGATTTATGACACGCGCTTCATCAAAGTGACCGGCCGCGGCCAGTTTGCACATTTCAGCCATGTCGCGCGCCGCAACGTTTGCCGTTACGGAGATCACGCCATGACCACCGAGCTGCATAAAGTCCAGCGCGGTCGCATCATCACCGCTCAACAGGATAAAGTCGTCTGAAACCAGCTCTTTGATCTGATGAACGCGGCTTAAGTTCCCTGTCGCCTCTTTAATACCGATAATATTTTTGACTTCCGAGAGACGACCAACGGTTTCCGGCAGCATATCGCAACCGGTACGGGACGGCACATTATACAGAATTTGTGGCAAGTCAGTATGTTCAGCGATGGCTTTGAAGTGCTGGAACAAACCTTCCTGAGTAGGACGGTTATAGTAAGGGGTCACCGTCAGACAGCCGACAATGCCGCTGTCGTTAAAACGTTTAGTCAGGCTGATCGCTTCTGCGGTGGCATTCGCGCCTGTGCCCGCGATGACCGGAATACGTCCGTCAGCCAGTTCCAGGGTCAGCATAACCACATCGCCGTGCTCGTCGTGGCTCAGCGTTGCAGATTCACCGGTAGTCCCTACCGAAACGATCGCCGAGGTTCCATTGGCGACATGGTAATCAATCAGCTTCTTCATGCTAGACCGGCAGACGTTACCTTTTTCATCCATCGGTGTTACAAGCGCGACAATACTTCCCGTGAACATGAGCCATCCTCTGTGCGAACAAGAGTCTCAATGGTACGTTTGGAACTGTAATAAAAGCAAGCGACCTGAGGCCCTCAGGCGGTTGTATGCATGTTTTTTTTATGCTTTCCTTAGGAAGACTTAACCATGCAAAGGAAGAACAGGTTTGACAACCTCATCACAACATTACCTGGTTATCACTGCGCTGGGTGCCGACAGGCCGGGTATCGTGAACACCATCACCCGCCACGTAAGCAGTTGCGGCTGTAATATTGAAGACAGCCGTCTGGCCATGCTCGGCGAAGAGTTCACATTCATTATGTTGCTTTCAGGGACATGGAACGCCATCACGTTGATTGAATCGACCCTGCCGCTGAAAGGTGCCGAGCTGGATTTGCTGATCGTCATGAAGCGCACCACCGCGCGCCCTCGCCCGGCCATGCCTTCTACCGTCTGGGTGCAGGTTGAAGTGCCTGATTCTCCACATCTGATAGAGCGCTTCACCGCGCTGTTTGACAGCCATCAGATGAACATCGCCGAGCTCGTTTCCCGCACACAGCCGGGCGACGCAAGCACGGTTCCCACGCTCTTTATTCAAATTACCGCGCACAGTCCTGCGTCACAGGATGCGTCAAATATCGAGCAAGCGTTCAAAGCCCTCTGTACAGAATTAAACGCGCAGGGCAGTATAAGCGTCGTCAATTATTCGCAGCACGAACAGGATGGAGTTGAGTAATGAATCCACTGAAAGCCGGTGACATCGCACCGAAATTTAGCTTACCGGATCAAGACGGCGAGCAAGTAAATTTGACCGACTTCCAGGGACAGCGTGTTCTGGTCTATTTCTACCCGAAAGCCATGACCCCCGGCTGCACCGTACAGGCCTGCGGCTTACGCGATAACATGGATGAGTTGAAAAAAGTCGGCGTGGAAGTGCTGGGTATCAGCACCGATAAACCAGAAAAGCTGTCACGATTTGCTGAAAAAGAGCTGCTGAACTTCACGCTGCTTTCTGACGAAGATCATCAGGTATGCGAGCAGTTCGGCGTCTGGGGCGAGAAGACGTTTATGGGTAAAACCTACGACGGTATTCACCGCATCAGCTTCCTGATTGACGCCGACGGTAAAGTTGAACACGTGTTTGACGACTTCAAAACCAGCAACCACCACGACGTGGTGTTGAACTGGCTGAAAGAAAGTGCCTGAAAGTGAGTGTCGGGTGGCGGCTTCGCCTTACCCGACCTACAAGGATAAATAGGCCGGGTAAGCGCAGCGCCACCCGGCAAAACTTACTGCTCTTCTACCGCCGGCACATCCGGCCACGCGTGGACGACCGCTTTAATCAGCGTCGCCAGCGGAATGGCGAAGAACACGCCCCAGAATCCCCACAGCCCGCCGAAAATCACCACCGATAAGATAATCACCAGCGGATGCAGGTTCACCGCTTCGGAGAACAGCACCGGTACAAGCAGGTTACCGTCCAGCCCCTGAATAATCAGATACACCGCGAAGCAGCTCCAGAACTCGGTACCCAGCCCAAACTGGAACAACGCCACGCCAACCACCGGAATGGTCACCACAAACGCGCCGATGTAGGGGATCAAAACCGAAAATCCGACCAGCACGGCCAGCAGCAGCGAGTAGTTCAGGCCGAAAATCAGGAAGCCAATCCAGGTGGCGACCCCCACCACAATCATCTCCAGCACCTTGCCGCGAATGTAGTTGGTGATCTGCTGGTTCATCTCTTCCCAGACCTGCCCCGCCAGCCCGCGGTTGCGCGGCAGAATACGGCGCACGGCGTTAAGCATCTGGTCTTTATCTTTCACCAGGAAGAAGACCATCAGCGGCACCAGCACGAGGTAGACCGCCAGCGTCAGCAGTCCGACCAGGGACGCCAGAGAGTACTTCACCACCGAATCGCCCATCGTCATGATGCGGGCGCGCATGTTTTCGGCCATCGCGTCGATAATCCCGGCATCCATCAGCGCAGGATAACGGCGCGGCAGCGTGGCGGCGAAATCAGAAAGCTTATTCAGCATGCCGGGCATATCGCGGATCAGGTTAATTCCCTGTTGCCAGGCAACCGGCATCACCACAAAGGCCATCAGCAGCAGGATGCCGACAAACAGCACCAGCACGATGCTGGTCGCCCAGCGGCGGGAACACCCAATATTCTCCAGGCGCGCCGTTGGCCACTCCAGCAGGTACGCCAGCACAATTGCTACCAGCAAAGGGGCGAGCAGGCCGCTGAAGAAGAACAGGATACCGAACCCGGCGACCAGAATAACCAACAAAGCAATGGCTTCCGGGTCGCTGAACCGACGCCGGTACCACTGCATTAACATTTCGAGCATACAACCCTTCCCTGAATCGAATGGCGGGAGTGAGAGGGTGAATTGTATCTAACTGTCACAAAAAAGACTTTCGCTTTTTGTATCCCGATCGCAATCCGCAAAAGCCTGATGAATGGGATTTTCTTCATGCTACAACACGGCTACACTCGCAGGGCAGCAGAGATGAACGATATGCCGGTTCATCGGTCAAACTAGCACATCTAACATACAGGACAGTGGTTATGTTCAGGCAGTTGAGAAAAACACTGGTTGCAACACTGATTGCCGCGGTGACGGTCGGTCAGGTGTTGCCCGCTTTTGCTGACTCGTCCGATACATTGCCGGACATGGGCACCACGGCAGGAAGCACGCTCTCTATTGGGCAAGAGATGCAAATGGGCGACTACTATGTCCGCCAGCTGCGCGGCAGCGCCCCGCTGATTAACGACCCTTTGCTGGTACAGTACATAAACGGGCTGGGAATGCGCCTGGTGGCGCACGCCGACTCGGTAAAAACCCCCTTCCATTTCTATTTAATCAATAATGACGAAATCAACGCCTTCGCCTTCTTTGGCGGTAACGTGGTGCTGCATTCGGCGTTATTCCGTTATTCGGACAACGAAAGCCAGCTGGCCTCGGTCATGGCGCACGAAATTTCGCACGTCACCCAGCGGCACCTGGCGCGTGCGATGGAAGACCAGAAACGTAACGCTCCCCTCACCTGGGTGGGCGCACTGGGTTCCATTCTGCTGGCGATGGCCAGCCCGCAGGCCGGGATGGCGGCGCTGACCGGTACGCTGGCCGGGACGCGCCAGGGGATGATCAGCTTTACCCAACAAAACGAGCAGGAAGCGGACCGTATCGGCATCCAGGTGTTACAGCGCTCAGGCTTTGACCCGCAGGCCATGCCGAGCTTCCTCGAAAAACTGCTCGATCAGGCGCGTTATTCTTCCCGTCCACCGGAAATTTTGCTCACGCACCCGCTGCCTGAGAGCCGTCTGTCGGACGCGCGTAACCGTGCCAACCAGATGCGCCCGGTCGTGGTCCAGTCTTCGCAGGATTTCTACATGGCGAAAGTGAGAACGCTGGGGATGTACAATTCCGGGCGTAACCAGCTCACCAGCGACCTGCTGGATGCCCTGGCGAAAGGCAACGTGCGTGAGAAAAACGCCGCGCAGTATGGTCAGGCGCTCCAGGCGATGGAAGCCAGCAAATACGACGAGGCGCGTAAAGCGCTGCAACCGCTTCTGGCTGCCGACCCGAACAACCCGTGGTATCTCGATCTGTCGACGGATATCGATCTGGGACAGAAGAAGCCTGCCGATGCGATTAACCGCCTGAAAGGGGCGAAAGACGTCCGCACCAACCCGGTGCTGCAGCTTAACCTGGCGAACGCTTACCTGCAGGGCGGCCAGCCGGGTGAAGCGGCGACCATCCTGAACCGTTACACCTTTAACAATAAAGACGATCAAAACGGCTGGGATCTGCTCGCTCAGGCGGAAGCCCAGCTTGGCAACCGCGACCAGGAGCTCGCGGCGCGTGCCGAAGGCTTTGCCCTGGTGGGCCGCCTCGATCAGGCCATTTCCGCGCTCAGCAGCGCCAGCTCGCAGGTCAAACTCGGCAGCCTCCAGCAGGCCCGATACGACGCGCGTATCGATCAGCTTCGCGGCCTGCAGCAGCGCTTCAAGCCGTACGAGAAGATGTAATCAAGGAGAATTCACGTCATGACCGACGCCGTAAAAATTTATCACAACCCGCGCTGCTCCAAGAGCCGCGATACCCTGAGCCTGTTGAAGTCTAACGGCGTGGAGCCGGAGGTGGTGCTGTACCTCGACACCCCACCGGACGCGCAAACCCTCCGCCAGCTGCTGCATATGCTGGGCATGGGCAGTGCACGGGATCTGATGCGCAAGAAAGAAGATCTGTATACGTCGCTTAACCTGAATGACGACCGTCTCTCCGAGGATCGGCTGATACAGGCGATGGTTGAAAATCCAAAGCTGATTGAGCGCCCGATTGTGGTGGCGAACGGCCAGGCGCGCATTGGACGCCCGCCGGAAGACGTGCTCGAGATCCTCTGATGGTTTCGCCCGGTGGCGCTGCGCTTACCGGGCCTACGGGTACCATATGTAGGCCGGGTAAGGCGCAGCCGGCACCCGGCACAACTATAGCTTCAGAATATCTTTCACAAACGGAATGGTCAGCTTGCGCTGGGCGGTAATCGAGGCGCGATCGAGCTGATCCAGCGTGTCGAACAGCGTGCGCATTTCGCGGTCCAGCCGCTTCAGCAGGAAACGGCCCACGTCTTCCGGCAGCTCAAACCCACGCTGCTTTGCACGCAGCTGTAGCGCCTGAAGCTTATCTTCATCCGACAGCGGCTGGAGCTTGTAGATTTGTCCCCAGTCCAGGCGAGACGCCAGATCCGGCAGGCCCAGATTCAGCTGCCGAGGCGGGCGATCGCCGGTGATCAGCAGCCGGGTTTTGCCCGATTCCAGAATGCGGTTGTAGAGGTTAAAGATCGCCATTTCCCACGGCTCATCCCCCGCCACGCATTCGATGTTATCGATGCAGACCAGGGAGAGATGTTCCATCCCCTCCAGCACGTCAGGGACAAACCAGGTTCGTTTATCCAGCGGCACGTAGCCTACCGCATCACCGCGCGCCGAAAGCTCCGCACAGGCGGCATGCAGCAGATGGCTGCGCCCCGCACCTTCGCGTGACCAGATATAGATGTATCCGCTGTGTTCCTGACGCAGCACGTTTTGCAGTGCAGCCAGTAAAGAGGGGTTATCACCCGGCCAGAAACTTGCAAACGTTTCGTCGTCAGGGAGATAGAGTGGCAGAGAGAGCTGTGCCGGTCCGTTCAGAAGTACCTCAACCAGATCTGACATAAAATCGGCATGGAGTTTAACACGGAACCTGCAAGGAGAGAACCGGGCGGATCGTCCGCCCGGTTAAAGGATCACTGTGACGCTTTTTCGCTTTCGTCAGCGTCCAGCACCACCTCTTCCGGGCGGATCACGGAGATCAGCTTGAAAATGAGGCTCAGGCCCACGCCGACGATGGTCGCCAGCGCCATGCCTTTCAGCTCGGCCGCCCCGATGTGCACCTTCGCGCCGCTCACGCCGATAATCAGGATCACCGACGTCAGGATCAGGTTCTGCGCTTTGCTGTAATCCACTTTGGATTCAATCAGCACGCGAATACCGGAGGCACCGATGACCCCGTACAGCAGCAGAGACACGCCGCCCATCACCGGCACCGGGATGATCTGAATCGCTGCCGCCAGCTTGCCGACGCAGGAGAGCAGAATGGCGATGATCGCCGCGCCGCCGATAACCCAGGTACTGTAGACGCGGGTAATCGCCATCACGCCGATATTTTCACCGTAGGTGGTGTTTGGCGTAGACCCAAAGAAACCGGAAATGATGGTGGAGAAACCGTTCGCAAACATGGAACGGTGCAGGCCCGGGTCGCGGATCAGGTCACGTTTGACAATGTTTGCCGTCACCACCAGGTGGCCGACGTGCTCTGCAATCACCACCAGCGCCGCAGGCAGAATGGTGAAAATCGCAAACCATTCGAAGCGCGGCGTATAGAAGGTAGGCAGCGCGAACCAGTGCGCCTGCGCGATCGGGGTGGTATCCACCACGCCCATCATAAAGGAGAGCGCATAGCCCGCCAGCACGCCGATCAGGATCGGGATAATCGCCATAAAGCCGCGGAACAGCACGGAACCAAAGACCGTTACGCCCAGGGTCACCAGCGAGATGATAATGGTTTTGGAATCCGGCGACTGGCCGTCTGCTGGCAGCAGGCCGGCCATGTTCGCCGCCACGCCCGCCAGCTCAAGACCGATGACGGCCACGATGGCGCCCATCGCCGCAGGGGGGAACATCACGTCCAGCCAGCCGGTACCGGCTTTCTTCACGATGAAGGAGACCAGGCAGAACAGCACGCCACACATGATAAAGCCGCCCAGCGCGACCTCATAACCCAGCGGCAGCAACAATAACACCGGAGAGATAAAGGCGAAGCTCGACCCGAGATACGCCGGGATTTTGCCTTTACAGATAAAGAGATACAGCAGCGTACCGATGCCGTTGAACAGCAGTACGGTAGCCGGGTTAATGTGGAACAGGATTGGCACCAGCACGGTTGCGCCAAACATGGCGAACAGGTGCTGCAAACTAAGCGGGATAGTCTGTAAAAGCGGCGGTCTTTCACTCACCCCGATAGCACGGCGCGTCATAGTGTTTTCCTCTGAGTAGTATCGTTGTTGGTGTTTTATTCAAAAAAAAGCCGACTATCAAAGTCGGCTTATTTATCGTTATTCGATTATTTCGTACCAAAGATCTTATCGCCGGCATCGCCGAGCCCCGGGATGATGTACCCGTGCTCGTTCAGGCCCTGGTCGATAGAGGCGGTATACAGCTCAACGTCCGGGTGCGCTTTTTCCAGTGCCGCGATCCCTTCCGGTGCCGCAACCAGCACCAGCACTTTAATGCTGCTGCAGCCCGCTTTTTTCAGCAGGTCGATAGTGGCAATCATTGAACCGCCGGTTGCCAGCATCGGGTCAACCACCAGCGCCATACGCTCGTCGATGTTGGACACCAGCTTCTGGAAGTAAGGAACCGGCTCGAGGGTTTCTTCGTTACGGTAGATCCCCACCACGCTGATGCGCGCGCTTGGCACATGCTCCAGCACGCCTTCCATCATGCCGAGACCGGCACGCAGGATTGGCACAACGGTAATTTTCTTACCTTTGATCTGCTCAACCTGCACCGGGCCGTTCCAGCCTTCGATGGTGACTTTTTCTGTCTCCAGATCGGAGGTCGCTTCGTAAGTCAGCAGGCTGCCGACTTCAGAGGCCAGTTCGCGAAAACGCTTCGTGCTGATGTCATGCTCACGCATCAGGCCCAACTTGTGTTTAACGAGTGGGTGTTTCACTTCCACAATCTTCATTCTCTTTCTCCTCTGAATGGCATCCGCAAAAAAATCGCGGGATTATACCGCTTTTTTCGGATTGCGCCATACCCATGTTGCTTGACGTATATCAAGCAAAGTGATTTAGAGACAAAAAAACCGGAGGCGAGACTCCGGCTTGGGTGCGGGTTCTGCCGGGTGGCGCTAACGCTTACCCGGCCTACACGTCCCGTAGGCCCGGTAAGCGCAGCGCCACCGGGCAATTATAGCTGCTCGCCGTTGCTCGCAATCACCTGCTTATACCAGTCGAACGACTTTTTCTTGCTGCGGTTCAGCGTGCCGTTGCCTTCATTGTCTTTATCGACAAAGATAAAGCCGTAGCGTTTTTTCATTTCACCGGTACCGGCAGATACGAGGTCGATACAGCCCCACGGGGTGTAACCCATCAGGTCTACGCCATCTTCCACCACCGCTTTTTTCATCTCGCGGATGTGGGCGGCCAGGTAGTCAATACGGTACTGGTCGTTCACCGTGCCGTCGCTCTCCTGCACGTCGATTGCGCCAAAGCCGTTTTCAACGATAAACAGCGGCAGCTGGTAGTGATCCCAGAACCAGTTGAGGGAGTAGCGCAGCCCCACCGGGTCAATCTGCCAGCCCCAGTCAGATTTCTGCACGTACGGGTTAGAGACCAGGCTCTTGCTCTCGTCATAGTCCAGCTGCGGGTTGTCCGCCGTCGCCTTGGTGGCGAAGGACATATAATAGCTAAACCCGATGTAATCCACGCAGCCCTGCGTCAGCGCGACTTTATCCTCTTCGGTGATATCCAGCGCGAAGCCGCGACGTTCAAAGTAGTTGAGCAGATGCTGCGGGTACTTGCCGCGCACGTGCACGTCGGTGAACCAGTAGCGGCGGTGCATGGCGTTCATCGCCATCATCATATCGTCCGGCGCGCAGGTTAGCGGGTAGATGGGGCACATGGCAATCATGCAGCCGATCTGCAGGGACGGGTTAATCTCGCGCCCCGCCTTCACCGCCAGGGCGCTGGCCACCAGTTCATAGTGCGCGGCCTGGAACATCACCGGCTCACGATCTTCACCCGGCGCGTACTTCAGCCCGGAGTTGGTAAACGGCGCAAAGTCTTCATGGAAGTTGGCCTGGTTGTTGATCTCGTTAAAGGTCATCCAGTACTTCACTTTATGCTGATAGCGCTGGAAAACCACTTTTGCAAAACGCACAAAGAAGTCGATCAGCTTACGGTTGCGCCAGCCGCCGTATTCCGTGACCAGGTGGAAAGGCATCTCGAAGTGGGAAAGCGTAATCACCGGTTCGATGCCGTACTTCAGGCACTCGTCGAACAGATCGTCATAGAATTTCAGACCGGCCTCGTTCGGCTCAAGCTCGTCACCTTTCGGGAAGATACGCGTCCAGGCGATGGAGGTACGGAAGCATTTGAACCCCATCTCAGCAAAGAGTTTGATGTCTTCTTTATAGCGGTGGTAGAAATCGATGGCTTCATGGTTAGGGTAATTTTTCCCCTCAAGCACGCCGTTGGTGATTTCGCGCGGTACGCCGTGCGCGCCCGCCGTCATCACATCGGCAACGCTAACGCCCTTGCCGCCCTCTTTCCAGCCGCCCTCAAGCTGATGCGCCGCAACGGCACCACCCCACAGAAAATCTGCTTTAAATCCTGACATTTGCTTTCCCTCATTCTGCGTTATTTTCTGCAAAAACAATTACAGAAACCGGTTTCAGTTTGATGATGTGCAAAGGGGATAGCCGTTGCAAGCAGAACGCCGAAACCGGTTTCATTTTCGTGAACAGAGTCAAGTTTGTCGCCCTGCATAAGCCAGAGAGAAAAAAAGATCCCCGCACCGAGAATAGGCTCGCAAACGTTTGCCTGGACTGTTAGAATTGCGCCGATTTTTCTTACTAGCTATGCAATCGCGTGGGGACTTGAGCCGTGACCAACAAAACTTCTCTCAGCTACAAAGATGCCGGTGTTGATATTGACGCAGGTAATGCGCTGGTTGACCGAATCAAAGGTGTGGTGAAAAAAACCCGCCGCCCGGAAGTGATGGGTGGTCTGGGTGGATTCGGCGCACTGTGCGCGCTGCCGCAAAAATATCGTGAACCTGTTCTGGTCTCGGGTACTGACGGTGTAGGCACCAAGCTGCGCCTGGCGATGGATTTAAAACGTCACGACACGATCGGTATCGATCTGGTCGCGATGTGTGTGAATGACCTTGTGGTTCAGGGCGCAGAGCCGCTGTTCTTCCTCGATTACTACGCGACCGGCAAACTGGACGTGGATACCGCGGCCAGCGTCATTAACGGTATCGCCGAAGGCTGTCTGCAGTCCGGCTGTGCGCTGGTCGGCGGCGAAACCGCTGAAATGCCGGGTATGTATCACGGCGAAGATTATGACGTCGCGGGCTTCTGCGTCGGCGTAGTAGAAAAATCAGAAATTATCGACGGCAGCAAAGTGGCGGATGGTGACGTGCTGATCGCGCTGGCCTCCAGCGGCCCGCACTCCAACGGCTACTCTCTGGTGCGTAAAATTCTCGAAGTGAGCGGCTGCGACCCGCTGACCACCGAGCTTGACGGTAAACCGCTGGCAGACCACCTGCTGGCGCCAACCCGCATCTACGTGAAAAACGTGCTGGAACTGATTGAGAACGTTGACGTGCACGCTATCGCCCACCTGACCGGCGGCGGCTTCTGGGAAAACATCCCGCGCGTGCTGCCGGACAACACCCAGGCCGTAATCGACGAATCCTCATGGCAGTGGCCAGCCGTGTTTAACTGGCTGCAGACCGCAGGCAACGTGAGCTCTCACGAAATGTACCGCACCTTTAACTGCGGCGTGGGCATGGTTATCGCCCTGC
Source organism: Enterobacter cloacae complex sp. 2024EL-00227 (assembly GCF_043945315.1). Taxonomy (NCBI): domain Bacteria; kingdom Pseudomonadati; phylum Pseudomonadota; class Gammaproteobacteria; order Enterobacterales; family Enterobacteriaceae; genus Enterobacter; species Enterobacter cloacae complex sp. 2024EL-00227. Next base: position 27,056 of record NZ_JBIMQP010000001.1, on the reverse strand, counting down.
CGGCAAGCGAAGCGGATAAAGCGGTTAAACTGCTGACCGAAAAAGGTGAAAACGCGTGGAAAATCGGTACGATTAAAGCCTCCGATTCCAAACAGCGTGTGGTCATTGAATGAAAAACATCGTGGTGCTCATTTCCGGCAACGGAAGCAATTTGCAGGCCATCATTGACGCCTGCAAACAGAAGAAAATCAACGGCACCATTCGGGCAGTATTCAGCAACAAGGCCGACGCGTTCGGCCTTGAGCGCGCGCGGGAAGCGAACATTCCCGCGCACGCGCTGGAAGCCAGTCAGTTCGCCGGGCGTGAAGCCTTTGACCGCGAGCTGGTTCAGGAGATTGATGCCTACGCACCGGACGTCGTGGTGCTGGCGGGCTATATGCGCATTCTGAGCCCGGCTTTTGTTGCGCACTACGCCGGACGTCTGCTGAATATTCACCCTTCTCTTCTGCCGAAATATCCCGGCCTGCACACCCATCGTCAGGTTCTGGAAAACGGCGATGAGGAGCACGGCACCTCCGTGCATTTCGTTACCGACGAGCTGGACGGCGGTCCGGTGATCCTGCAGGCCAAAGTCCCGGTCTTTAACGGCGACAGCGAAGAAGACGTGACCGAACGCGTGCAGACCCAGGAACACGCCATTTACCCGCTGGTGGTAAGCTGGTTTGTCGACGGGCGTCTCGAAATGCGCGACGGCGCTGCCTGGCTGGATGGCGTGAAGTTACCCCCGCAGGGCCATGCGGCGGAAGAGTAGTTTGTTATGTCGGGTGGCGCCGCGCTTACCCGACATCTACCTTGCATTACCCGATATTCCCTTCTCCAACCTTCTAAATTCCCCAACAAAAAAAATAACTGTCATACTTTTCTGGCACTGTTGGACATATCGTGGAAATGCTCGCCATAATAAGGACGAGACGGATTTACCACGTCCTGTGATTGAACTGGAGTGTGAGCTGTAATGGGTCAGGAAAAGTTATATATCGAGAAAGAGCTAAGCTGGTTAGCATTTAACGAACGTGTACTCCAGGAAGCGGCTGACAAAAGTAACCCGCTGATCGAACGCATGCGTTTTTTGGGCATCTATTCCAACAACCTGGATGAGTTCTACAAGGTTCGCTTTGCCGAGCTGAAAAGACGGATCATCATCAGTGAAGAACAGGGCTTAAACTCTCACTCGCGGCATCTGCTGGGCAAAATCCAGTCCCGCGTGTTGAAAGCCGATCAGGAATTTGACGGCCTGTATAACGAACTGCTGCTGGAGATGGCGCGCAATCAAATCTTCCTGATTAACGAACGTCAGCTTTCCGTTAACCAACAAAACTGGCTGCGCCACTATTTTAAACAGTACCTGCGCCAGCACATTACCCCGATTCTCATCAACCGCGAAACCGATCTGGTGCAGTTCCTGAAAGATGACTACACCTATCTGGCCGTAGAAATTATTCGCGGTGAATCCATTCGCTACGCGCTGCTGGAGATCCCGTCCGACAAGGTCCCGCGCTTCGTGAACCTGCCGCCTGAAACCCCGCGCAGACGCAAGCCGATGATACTGCTGGACAACATCCTGCGCTACTGTCTCGACGACATTTTCAAAGGCTTCTTCGATTACGATGCGTTAAACGCCTACTCGATGAAGATGACCCGTGACGCCGAATATGACCTGGTGCACGAGATGGAGGCCAGCCTGATGGAGCTGATGTCCTCCAGCCTGAAACAACGCCTGACGGCCGAGCCGGTGCGCTTTGTTTATCAGCGCGATATGCCGGACGCCATGGTAGAAATGCTGCGCGAGAAGCTGACCATTTCGCGCTATGACTCCATCGTGCCGGGCGGCCGTTACCACAACTTTAAAGACTTCATTGGCTTCCCGAACGTCGGCAAGGCCAATCTGGTGAACAAGCCGCTGCCGCGCCTGCGCCATCTGTGGTTTGATAAATTCCGCAACGGGTTCGACGCCATTCGCGAGCGCGATGTTCTGCTCTACTATCCGTATCACACGTTTGAACACGTGCTGGAGCTGCTGCGACAGGCCTCGTTCGACCCGAGCGTGCTGGCGATCAAAATCAACATCTACCGCGTGGCAAAAGATTCCCGGATCATCGATGCGATGATCCACGCCGCGCACAACGGCAAAAAAGTGACCGTGGTGGTTGAGCTGCAGGCGCGATTCGACGAAGAGGCGAACATTCACTGGGCGCGCCGTCTGACGGAAGCGGGCGTGCACGTGATCTTCTCCGCGCCGGGTCTGAAAATTCACGCCAAGCTGTTCCTGATCTCCCGTAAAGAGGGCGACGACGTGGTGCGCTATGCCCACATCGGTACCGGGAACTTTAACGAGAAAACGGCGCGAATTTATACCGACTACTCGCTGCTGACCGCCGATGCGCGCATCACCAACGAGGTACGCCGGGTCTTTAACTTCATTGAGAACCCGTACCGCCCTGTCAGCTTCGACTATCTGCTGGTCTCGCCGCAGAACTCGCGCCGTCTGCTGTACGATATGATTGATAAAGAGATTGCCAATGCCCAGAAAGGACTGTCGTCCGGCATCACCCTGAAGCTTAACAATCTGGTCGACAAAGGACTGGTGGACAGGCTGTACGCCGCGTCCAGCTCTGGCGTACCGGTTAACCTGCTGATCCGCGGCATGTGCTCGCTGATCCCGGAACTGGAAGGCATCAGCGATAATATTCGGGTGATCAGCATTGTTGACCGTTACCTGGAACACGATCGGGTCTATATTTTCGATAATGCAGGCGACAAACAGGTCTATCTCTCTTCGGCAGACTGGATGACGCGCAATATTGACTACCGAATTGAAGTCGCAACCCCGCTGCTGGATCCGCGTCTGAAACAGCGTATTCTCGACATTATCGAGATCCTGTTCAGCGATACGGTGAAGGCGCGCTATATCGACAAAGAACTCAGTAACCGCTATGTACCGCGCGGCAACCGCCGTAAAGTGCGGTCGCAACTGGCGATTTACGACTATATCAAATCACTCGAGCAACCCGATTAACCTATGCCGATAAATGATAAGACCCCACGCCCGCAGGAATTCGCCGCGGTCGATCTTGGCTCTAACAGTTTCCACATGGTCATCGCCCGTGAGGTGGATGGCGCGCTGCAGATCATCGGTCGTCTGAAGCAGCGCGTACACCTGGCGGATGGCCTTGATGAACGCAGCATGCTCAGCGAAGAGGCGATGGAGCGCGGGTTAAACTGCCTGTCGCTGTTTGCTGAACGCCTGCAGGGCTTCTCGCCCTCCAGCGTATGCATCGTGGGCACCCACACCCTGCGCCAGGCGCTGAACGCGCCAGAGTTTCTCAAGCGGGCCGAAAAGGTGATCCCCTACCCGATTGAGATCATCTCCGGTAACGAGGAAGCGCGTCTGATTTTCATGGGCGTCGAGCACACCCAGCCGGAAAAAGGGCGCAAGCTGGTGATCGACATCGGCGGCGGTTCTACGGAGCTTGTGATCGGCGAAGACTTTGAGCCTCGCCTGGTGGAAAGCCGCCGTATGGGCTGCGTCAGCTTCGCGCAGATGTATTTCCCGGGCGGCACCATCACCCGCGAGAACTTCCAGCGTGCGCGTATGGCGGCAGTCCAGAAGCTGGAAAACCTGGCCTGGCAGTACCGCATTCAGGGCTGGAACGTCGCGCTGGGCGCGTCGGGCACCATCAAGGCGGCGCATGAAGTGCTGCTGGCAATGGGTGAAAAAGATGGGTTCATCACGCCCGAACGCCTGACGCTACTGACCGACGAAGTGCTGAAGCATAAAAGTTTTGACGCCTTAAGCCTGCCGGGGCTTTCCGACGAGCGTAAGGCGGTCTTCGTGCCGGGGCTGGCCATTCTCTGCGGCGTGTTTGATGCGCTGGCCATTAAAGAGCTGCGCCTTTCCGACGGCGCGCTGCGCGAAGGCGTGCTGTACGAAATGGAAGGCCGCTTCCGCCATCAGGATATTCGCAGCCGCACCGCGCAAAGCCTGGCCAACCAGTACAACATCGACCGCGAGCAGGCGAAGCGCGTGCTGGACACCACGGTGCAGATGTATGAACAGTGGGAAGAGCAGAATCCGAAGCTCGCGCACCCGCAGCTTGCCGCGCTGTTAAAATGGGCCGCGATGCTCCATGAGGTGGGTCTGAATATCAACCATAGCGGGATGCACCGCCATTCGGCCTATATTTTGCAAAACAGCGATCTGCCTGGCTTCAACCAGGAGCAGCAAACCATGATGGCGACCCTGGTGCGCTATCACCGCAAAGCCATCAAGCTCGACGACCTGCCGCGCTTCACGCTGTTTAAGAAAAAGCAGTTCCTGCCGCTGATTCAGCTCCTGCGTCTGGGCGTGCTGCTCAATAACCAGCGTCAGGCGACCACCACGCCGCCCACGCTGAAGCTGAAAACCGACGACCATCACTGGACGCTGAGCTTCCCGCACGACTGGTTCAGCCAGAACGCGCTGGTCCTGCTGGACCTGGAAAAGGAGCAGCAGTACTGGGAAGCGGTCACCGGCTGGCTGCTCAAAATCGAGGAAGAGAGCGCCGACGTCGCCGCATAACGGTTCAGGCGTCCGCGCAGGACGCCTCTGTTTCCAGCAGTGACTCAAGCGGTGCCGGTCTGCCAATCAGATAGCCCTGCACATAATCGATACCTAGCGCGTGAACCGCGCTACGTATCTCTTCGGTCTCGACATATTCCGCCACCACCAGCATCTTCTTCATGCGCGCCAGATGGCAGATAGACGCCACAATCTGATAATCCAGGCTGTTGTTGACGATATTGCGGATGAAGTCGCCGTCGATTTTAAGAATATCTGCGTCCACGCTTTTTAGCCGCGCGTAGCTTGCATAGCCGGTACCAAAATCATCAATCGCAATGCGTACCCCCATTTTCTGCAGCTGACTGAGGATATGCAGCGCCTGCTCCGCGTTGCAGAAGTTGCTGCACTCCGTCACTTCAAAGATCAGCTGCCACGGCTCAATAGCGTATTTCGCCAGCACGCGGCTCACCTCAAGCGGGAACTGCACCCGGCACACTGTTGAAGGCGCCAGATTAATAGCAAAGCGCTGGCCGGGCAGTCTTTCCCGATGCGCGGCCAGGAAGCGCAGCGTATGCTCAAGCACCCACAGATCCACCCGAGAGGACAAACCAAACTCCTGCGCGACAGGCAGGAACTGATCGGGGGAGATCAGTATCCCATTGGTGTCCGGCATCCGCAGCAGGACTTCGTGATAGCAATCGCCACGCAGGCCGCGAACGGGTTGAACCAGCAGGATGAATTCGTCGTTGTCGAGCGCCTTCTGCAGGCGGCTCATCATCGCGACTTTATCCTTCAGGCTGCGCTGCAAATGGACGGCACCGCGCTGCTGAAGATTTTCCGGGTGATTAGAGGAGAGTGACAGATCGGCCACCACCGCCAGCTCCCCCAGCACCAGATAAAGATGGTTAACCGGGGACCGGACATAGCAGTAGCTTACGCCAACCTGCGGCTGCAGCGGCATGCCGTCCCAGACAAAGCGGAACTGCTTGATATGCTCGTCCAGGGCGTCAATCCGCTGCTGGTGCGATTCCGCGTTGAGCCGCACCGCCATGTCATATCCGGTGAGGTGATACACCTGCTCATTGGGCTGGAGCGTAGCGTTAACCCACTGCGCCAGCTGCTGTTTGTACTGAATACGCAGCTGCACGCCGTAATTTCGGCCCAGAATTTCCAGCTCCGGAATGCGCAGCAGGCAGAGCGCCGACCACGGATTCTTCGCCAGATCGCGCGACAGCGCCCGCAGGTTAGGCATATGGACAACCGGATCGAGCAGTGCCAGCCTGCGGGCGTGTTTGTTCACGGCGCGCTGCCGGGTCGCCAGCATCGACATATAAATCACCACAAACGAAAAGACCAGGTAACTGGAAGAGGTGATCGCCAGCTGAATATCGTACCCCGCGTTCACTGGGATATAGCGGTAAAAATAGTGAATGGACACCAGCAGTATCGGGGTCCAGATCAGCGAAATCAGCTTATAGCCAAAACGCATCGCGCCCCAGAGCATCACCGGCATCAGCAGCGACAGGGTATAGTTAGTGGTGAAGATGGAGCTGTTTTCATTTATCGGGAGCAGCAGCAGCGACAGCAGCCCGCCAAGCGCAATCGCCCACAGCAAAAACTCCGCGGCCGTCACCTTTTTATCTATCTGGAAACGGATCTGCGAGAGAAGACTTTTGATATAGCGCGGATGACGGATCAGGCGGATCAGCAGATAGCTCAACGGCACGCCCGTCAGCCCGCTGACCAGCAGCGCCTGGTAGTTAATGAGCGTACGAATGTTAAGAGGGTTCAACCCCGCGAGGCTCTGGCGACTCTCATACACGCCCAGATACACCGCAAACTGAAACAGCACCAGAAACAGCGTCGCGGGGCAGATGACCTGCCAGAAGATGCGCTGCGCCATCAGCCGGATGTCGCCGTACGCCGTCATATTGCGTCTGGGCGCAAACACCCGGTAGCCGCCCCAGCTGAGGACTAAAGGGACAATAAAATGGAGCACCCCGGCAACCGTTTCGAACATCCCGACCGACGGGTAATAGCGGATAAACAGCGACAACACGATCCCGGGAAGGGCTTCCAGGCCAAAGAACATCATCAGCGAGAGCAAAAAGGAGAGCGGTAAATAATAAAGCGCCGCGATACCGTCCCCCAGCTGCGTGAACGTATTTGCCACGCTCAGCACGGGAAGCAAAACCACCGGTAATAGTAGCGGCAATGCCCACCAACGGTATTTATTGTTTTTCAGAAAAGCGAAAATCTTCATAGATGCCCGGTTAAACCCCTTTTTCTCCAAAGGGAAGATAAAGACAGGCATCCAACCTGACCTGGCGCCACCCCGCGACGTGCAGAGTGAACAGTGTGGAGGAGGGATTTTAAATATCAGAGCCGGGAATCCGTTGACTTAAATCAAACTATTTCACGCAAATAAGCCTTGCAGAAGAATTTTGTGAAATAATTTTCTTCATATTATCAATATGGTAAATGCAATTATTAATTTCAATAACAATAGTTAATGCAAACGTTGACGGTTATTTACACATCACAGAATTGACCCCATCTTCCCGCTGTGCCTTAATATCCTCATCGCCCGGGAGGGCTTATCCAGGAAAAACAGAGTGAGTCAGGTCACGCGTATGCGCAAACGACATCGATTTAACACCCGAATGACCCGCATCATACTGCTTATCAGTTTCCTGTTTTTCTTTGGCCGCTTCGTTTACTCTTCGATTGGCGCCTGGTACCACCATCAGGACAAAACCCAGTCACAGCAATCCAGCCTGACCGTCGACACCGCTGACCGCTAACCCCCCGAAGGATGTTGTACGAGCCGAATAAGGGCCGCGATCCCTTTGCTGAGGATTTTATCCTGCCGCATCACCACCGCCAGCTGCCGCTGCAGCATGGGCGTCAGCGACATCACGCACAGCCCCTCGCGATCGGCATCCTGTTCTACCGCCATTCGCGGCACGATGCTGTAGCCCAGCTCCGCGCGAACCATGCGTTTGATCGCCTCGATGCTGCCAAGCTGCATCACCGGCGCCATCGCTACCCCATGGGCGGCAAACCAGCCATCGATCAGCGCCCGGGTCCCGCTGCCTGTCTCAAAGGCGATCAGCGGCTGGGCATGGAGCGCCTCCGGGGTTAACTCCCTGAAAGCGTCCTGCTGCTCCCTTGAGGCGATAAAGACAAACTCTTCGTCCATCACCGGCATGACGTCCAGCGCTCTGCCGCTCACCGGCAGCGTCACCAGCCCCATATCGAGACGGTTCTCTTCAATGGCCCTGACGATGTCGAGGGTGTTGCCCGTCGTGACTCCCACGCTCAGGAGCGGATAGTCGCGGCGTAGCTGCTCCAGCAGCGGCGGCAGAAGATGAATGCAGGCCGTCGCCCCCGTGCCAAGGGTAATGGTGCCGCTCACGTCGTGGCTAAACGCATTCACGGCCCGGATGGCGTCATCCACCACCTGCTGAATACGCTCCCCGTGCGCCAGCAAGGTTTCTCCGGCAGCCGTCGCCTTAATCCCTCGCCCGGTACGCTCCACCAGCCGCGTTTGCAGAAACTGCTCCAGCTGGCGTATTTGCAGGCTGACGGCGGGCTGGGAGAGGCCCAGAACGTCCGCTGCCGCTGAAAAGCTGCCGCGCTGGTGAACCAGGCGGAAGGTGGCGAGATAGCCCAGATTAAGCGTCGTCATTCAAAGTTTCTCTTATACCGTGCATAAGGTTGCAGCCCTGCCAGCACAATACCGCGCCCGTTATGCTCAGGACAACTGCATAACGGAATGAAAACTCATGGAAACCTCTGCCCTTCCTCGTCGCCTCGCCCTCACCGCCGGGTGTAATCAACTCATCAACTGGGGGATTTCATTTTATATGCCCGGCACCTTTGCGCGGGCCATTTCAGCCGACCGGGGATGGTCGTCACCGCAGATTTACCTCGGCCTGACGCTGGCGATGCTGGTGATGGCGGCGGTATCTCCTTTTGTCGCCCGCCTGCTGGCACGCTTTGGCGGTCAAAAAGTGGTGATGGTTGGAACGCTGCTGATCGCCGCAAGCTGCGCAGAAATGGCGTATACCCGGACGCTTTATGGCTGGTACAGCGCCTGGATTGTCGCCGGCACTGGGATGCGCCTGTCGCTGTACGATGCGCTGTTCGCCGCGCTGGTCAACCTCTACGGGCAGCAGGCGCGAAGAACGATCTCACGCGTCACGCTGGCGGGCGGGCTGGCCTCCGCCGTCTTCTGGCCGCTGGGCGATGGCCTGCTTCACATCATGAGCTGGCAGGACGCGTTACGCATTTATGCCCTGCTTGGCCTGCTGAGCGCAGTGCTGATCCGCACGCTTCCCCGGCAGCGGCTGACGGAAAACACGAAGGCCATTGCGCCGCCCCTGCGCAACGAGCGACGTAACGCCTGGCTTTATGCGGCCTTCATCGCCCTTATCACCTTTGTCTCTAACGGCACCTCCACCCATCTGCCGGAGTTTATTGCCCACTTTGGCCTGCCGGTCGCCATCGGCATGCTGTGGGGGATCGGCCAGACGGGCGCGCGCTCGCTGGAGGTGCTGGCAGGTGGCCGCTTAACCCCCTTCAAACTTACGCTCTTTACCGCTCTTGCCATGCCGCTGTGTTTTCTTGTGGGAATAAGCAGCGTCCTGTTTGTCTGGTGCGCGGCCGGGTTTGTGCTGGGCTACGGCGCCATCAACGGGCTGGTCACCATAGTAAAAGCCACGCTGCCACTGGAGCTGTTTAGCGCGGAAAGCTATGCCCGCCGCACGGGCATGCTGCTTATCCCGGGCCAGCTGATGGCCGCAGCCGCACCGTTTGCCTATGCGTGGCTGAACAAAACGCTGGGGATCGCGGGTGCAATGGGAGTGTCGACGGGGTTAACGCTGGTGATTGCCGGGCTGGCGATAGCGATCGTGCGCCGTCCCGGGAGGCAAACTGTATCGCACTGTATCCCGCGCGACGCGCTGACAAACGGGTACAAAACGCCCCCTCCGGCAAATATCTCCGATACATAAAAATGGTTTTCTTTCCCTGTCGTCATTCAGAACCGATGAGGAGAGAACCATGATTCGTCGTTACGCAATTTTACCCCTGCTCGTCCTGGCCTCTGTAACACATGCCCAGGCCACGCCGCTGGACAACCTGAGCGCCGCGGACGTTAACGGCCCCGCCGCCGTTGCCCCGCTGGCGCAGCCGCAACCGCCGGCAAAACTGATCGTCGATCCGCCGCTTGCCGGGCCGCTGAGTAAAGGCGCGGTGTTTATCCAGTACCGTGCCGAAAACCTGCGCATCGAGCCGGTATTCGGACCTGAAGCGCTCAAGGTCACCCCGCGCATCGGGCACATTCACGTGGTGGTGGACGGCGCGCCGTGGCACTGGGCTGACGCCAGCGGAGAGCCGGTGATTCTGGTGGGACTCCCCGCCGGAAAACACAAGGTGACGATTATTTTGGCCGACCCGACGCACAAGCCGCTCGACCACAAAACCATTGAATTCACCGTTCCGCCTCATGCGGCGGTCCACCATTTTTAAGGAGTCTGAAGATGAAAGCACTGACTGTACTGACGGCAGGCCTGCTGGCGCTTTCCGCCAGTGCCTTTGCGCAGAGCAAAACCAGCGTCGTGCTGGTGCACGGCGCGTTTGCCGACGGCAGCAGCTGGAATAAGGTGATTACCCTGTTGCAGAAACAGCACGCAGAGGTCATTGCCGTCCAGCTGCCGCTTACGTCGCTTAACGATGACGTTGCGGCCACAAAGCGGGCCATCGCCCGCGCCCAGGGGGATGTCGTGCTGGTGGGTCACTCCTGGGGCGGCACCGTGATTAGCGAAGCGGGCAACGATGCGCGGGTGAAATCGCTGGTGTATGTGGCGGCGTTCGCGCCGGATGCCGGCCAGTCGACGGCGGACCTTGCGGGAAGCTACCCGCCGCCGCCGGGCAGCGCGGGCATCACCAAAACGGCGGACGGCTATTTATATCTGCCAACGGACGCCGTCAGGAAGGATTTCGCGCCGGACGTGAAGCCCGAGGAACAAACTGCAATCGAGGCCACGCAGGGGCCAATTAAGGCCGATGCGTTTGGTGAAAAGGTGACCCACGCGGCGTGGCATGATAAGCCGAGCTGGTTTGTGGTCAGCAAAAATGACCGAATGATCAACCCCGATCTTGAACGTGCGATGGCGAAGACGATCCATGCGAAAACCACCGAGGTCTCCGCGAGCCACGTGTCGATGGTGAGCCAGCCGGAGGCTATCGCCCGGACGATTGAGCAGGCGATTGAAGCAAAATAGTATTTTGTAAATTGTAGGCCGGGTAAGCGCAGCGCCACCCGGCAAAAAAATAGCCTCAGTGCCCGCCATCCGCGGGATAATCCCGATTAATCCACGCGTGGTCCTCTTCCCACGTGAACATCCATTTGCGCACCGGCCCGGCCATCACGTTGAGATAATAGCTGTCATACCCGGCCATCGTCGCCACCGGGTGGTAGCCCTTCGGCACCATGACCACGTCACGGTTGTAGACCGCCATGCACTCATCCAGCGCTCTGTCGTCGGTGTAAACCCGCTGCATACAGAACCCCTGCTCCGGGTTGAGGCGATGGTAGTAGGTCTCCTCCAGGTAAGTCTCCCGGGGCGGGTTATCCGTGTCGTGCTTGTGGCTCGGGTACGAGCTGGTGCAGCCCTCGTTGGTCCAGACCTCCACCACCAGCAGGCTGTCGGCGGGCTTATCTTCCGGCAGAATGTTGTGCACGTAGCGCTGGTTATGGCCCTTGCCGCGCGCTTCAGCGTCGATATCCTGCGGCGCAATCAGCCGCGTCGGATACGTGCCCTTGCCGGGGGCAGCGCAGACCGCCAGCTCGAGCCTCGTCAGCGCCTTCACCTGCACCGTCTCCTGCGGGGTAACGTACACCGCCCACGGCTTGATGCGCTCGAACGGGCTCATCCGCTCGCCGATGTCGTTAAACTGCGCGGAAGGCGTGCTGATGGAGGCGCGCCCGGCGACCAGCACCAGGCAACGCTCTTCGCTGACGGCGGGCAGCGTCAGCTGCTGCCCCTCCTGCAGCTCATACGCCTCAAAGCCGACGTATCCCCACCCTGCGCGTTCCGGCGTGACGGACTGGGTCCGCCCCTCCGCGTTCGGCTGTTGCCAGCGTGATAACAGACGTGACATGTCACCTCCTCAAATCAGTCCGGCGTCGCGCGCCAGACGGCTCAGGTTGTTATACCCCAGACGGGCGTAGGTCAGCGGATGGGCAACCGCCGGGTCCTGCTCCGCCTCCACCACCAGCCAGCCATGATAGTCCTGCGCCTTCAGCAGCCGCATGATCGGCGGGTAATCGACGCAGCCGTCGCCCGGCACGGTAAACACGCCGCTCAGTACCGCATCAAGGAAGCTGGTTTTACGGTTTTTCACGTCCGCCAGCACGTCGGCACGCACGTCTTTGCAGTGAACGTGGTTGATACGCGACGCCCAGCGCTGCGCCACCGCCAGCGGATCGGCCCCGGCAAAAGTCAGGTGACCGGTGTCCAGCAGCAGTCCAACCTCTTCCCCGGTGTGGGTCATCAGGTTGTCCACGTCGTCAGCGGACTCAATCACCGTCCCCATATGGTGGTGATAGGCAATCTGCACCCCCTGCTGCTGGGTGTAGCGGGCAAATTCCGTGAGCTTCTCGCCATACTCCTTCCAGCGTGCCTGTGGGAAACGCGGACGCAGATGCACCGGCGTCTGCTGCTCGCCGTGAATGCAGCCGCTCACTTCCGCAAACACCAGCACCTTCGCCCCCAGCTCGCGCAGCAGCGTCAGGTGGGACTGCACGGCGGCGATCTCCGCCTCCACGCTGCGCTCCAGCAGTCGGCCTGAGTACCAGCCGGAGACCAGCTGCAGGTCATGGCGCTGCAGGATGGGGCCAAGCAGCCGCGCTTCGCGCGGGAATTTATTGCCCAGTTCGAACCCTGCAAAACCGGCCTCTTTACCTTCGCTCAGGCAGGTCTCCAGCGGCGTCTCTGCGCCCAGAGAAGGCAGATCGTCGTTAGTCCACGTCAGCGGGTTAATGCCCAGTTGTACACTCATTGTCGTCTCCATTATGCGTGTCCGCGCTCGCGCCACCAGGCGATAAGCTGCAGGTAGTTGTCCCGGATGCGCGCCACCAGCTGCGCATCGTCAATATCGTGCTTCAGCCACGCGCGGGAGGCATCGCCGAACAGCGTGCGCCCTACGGCGAAGCCTTTAACCAGCGGCTGCCCCGCTGCGGCCCTGAAGTCGGCGCGCAGCTGTTCTGCCGGGGCGTCCAGGCCGAGGATCACCACCCCGCGGCAGTGCGGGTCCCGGCGTTCGATAATCTCGCTCAGTGCCGTCCAGCCCTCGGCGGAAAGCGGCGGCAGCTTCCACCAGTCCGGGTAAATGCCGAGGTTGTAGAAGCGGGAGATGGCGCGCAGGTAGAGCTCGTCGCTGCGCGGCATGGTCGCAGGCAGGATCACCTCCAGCAGCAGCTCGTGCCCGGACTGGCAGCAGGCGTGGTACACCTCGGCGATTTTCTGCTCCTGCTCCAGGCGCAGGCCGTGAGCATCTTCCGGGTGGAAAAAGACCAGGCACTTCACCACGTGCTCCTGCGGCCAGCTGATGAGCTGGGTGCCGATGTTGCCGTGCTCCATCTCCAGCGGACGCGAGCCAGGCAGCTCAATGGGGCGACCAATCCACCACCCCTCGCCGGTAATGGCGTTGAGCGCGTCCTGACCAAACGTACCGTCGCACAGCAGGCCCGCTTTGCCCTCCAGCCCGACGCGACTCGCCGCCTCGCGGCTGGCCTGCAGGATCAGCTGCTTGAGCGCCGGAATGCGCTTAAGCGACGCCCCGCACTGCAGCGCCATATCCTCAAGCTGGCTGCGGTGATCGAAGGCCATCACGCACAGCTCCGGCCATTCGCGGCGGCGGGTAGTGACCCGGTGCAGATGATTCAGACGCGGGTCGAGATCCGGACGCGGCACATCCGCAGCGCGGGAGAGATAGTCATCCAGCTCGATTTTGCTCGGCATCGCCGGGGCGCAGCCGTGGCGCGAGACCACCAGCGCGCCGCAGGCGTTGGCATAGCGACACGCCTGCTCCCAGCCCTCGTCGTTCAGGTAGCCGCGCAGCAGGCCGGACATAAACGCGTCCCCCGCGCCGAGAACGTTCAGCACCTCCACGCGCACGCCGGTCACCGTCAGGCCGTCGTCAAGCCGGGGTGGAATGGCGTCGGTATAGACCGAGCAGCCGAGGGCGCCGCGCTTGCAGACCAGCGTTGCGTCACTCACGGCACGCACCTGCCCCAGCGCCTGCAGGGTCTCCGTGCTGCCGCCCGCAATGTGAAACTCCTCCTCGGTGCCGACAATGACGTCGAAGAGGTGCAGCACCTCCTGCAGCTCGCGGGTGACCTTATCCGCGGCGATAAAACGCGTTTCGCCGTCGCCTAAGGAGGTCAGCCCCCACAGCACCGGACGGTAGTCGATGTCCAGCACCGTGCGCACGCCGTGACGGCGGGCATAGCCCAGCGCCGTCAGCACCGCCTCGCGGGTCTGAGGATGAGAAAGGTGAGTCCCGGTGATGGCAAGACACCGTGCGGAGGCAATGTAGCTTTCGTCCACATCGCTGGCCGTAATGGCCATATCCGCGCAGTTATCGCGATAAAAAATCAGAGGAAAGGTGTCCCGGTCTTTAATGCCGAGTAGCACCAGCGCCGTGAGGCGGTCTTTATCGGTAATCAGATGGCTGGTATCGCAGCCCACCTGATTTAGCTCTTCGCGCAGGAAGCGGCCCATATGTTCATCACCCACGCGCGCCAGCATCGACGAGCGCAGCCCCTGGCGCGCGGTGCCGTACGCCACGTTGCCGGACGAGCCGCCGAGGTATTTGGCAAAGCTCGACACATCCTCCAGACGGGCACCAATCTGCTGACTGTAGAGGTCTACCGCCACGCGGCCCATGCATATCACATCAAACTGCTTTTCCACGTTGATACCTCATCAGACAATGTCATTCACGTTCAGCCAGCGGCCTTCCCGGTGCGAGAGCGCGATCGCGTCCAGCACGCGCGACACCTTCCAGCCCTCTTCGAAGTCCGGCCACATCGGCGCGTCGGCGGCAATCCCGTCCACCAGGTCGCGCACCTCCACCGTTTTTTGATCGTTAAAGCCAATCCCATGGCCTGCACCCATGCAGAACGCGGCGTAGTCCGGGTGTGCCGGGCCGACGAGCAGGGTGCGAAACCCCTGACGGTTTACCGGATCGTCATGCAGATAGAGCTTCAGCTCCGCCATGCGCTCCTGGGTAAAGCTGATGGCGCCTTTCGTCCCGGTGATGACGTACGACAGCCCCATCTTGCGGCCGCAGGCGACGCGGGAGGTTTCAATCACGCCCTGCGCCCCGCCCGCGAAGCGCACCATCGCGTGGGCCTGGTCCTCGTTTTCGACGGCAATCATGTCTGACGATCCGGCCTTTGCCGGACGTGCCGGGACCACAATCTTCAGGTCGCCGCAGACCTGCTCAATCTCCCCGACCAGGTACTGGGCCATGTTGACGATATGCGCCGCGAGGTCACCCAGCGCCCCCAGCCCGGCGGTCTCTTTGAAGCAGTGCCAGTGAATGGGCGAGAGCGGGTCGGCCATATAGTCTTCGTTGTGGGTGCCGTAGAAGTGGATCACTTCGCCAATCTCGCCGCGGGCAATAATCTCCTTCGCCAGCTGCGCCGTCGGATTCTTCATGTAGTTGAACCCCACCAGCGTTTTCACCCCGGCCCGCTTCGCGGCGTCGACCATCTCGCGCGCGTCATGGGCGTTCAGCGCCAGCGGCTTCTCCGAGTAGACGTGCTTGCCGTGGCGGATCGCCTCCAGCGCCATCTCTTTATGCAGGTGGTTGGGTGAGCAAATATCCACCACGTCAATCGCCGGGTCGGCCACCAGCGCCCGCCAGTCGCCGGTGGAGCGGTTGAAGCCAAACGCCTGCGCGCGCGCTGCCGCCAGCTCCGGCGTGACTTCCGCCACCATCTCGCGCACCAGCCTGCCCCGCAGGTTGAACACCGTCGGAGCCTGGGCATAGGCGATAGCGTGCGCCTTGCCGATATACCCGGTGCCAATCAATCCAATACGAACCTCTTTCATCGTGATCCTCACAGTGCGCCGCGACGGCTCTTGGCGTAGGTGTCGAACGCCACCGCCAGAACGATAATTAACCCGGTGATAATCTGCTGGTAGTAGGCCGAGACGTTCATCAGCACCAGGCCGTTAATCAGAATCCCCATGATGATGGAGCCGATAATGGTGCCGCCGATGCGCCCGTAGCCGCCCATCAGCGAGGTGCCGCCAATCACCACCGAGGCGATGACGCGCAGCTCAAAGGAGATCCCGGCCACCGCCTCGGCGCTCCCCAGACGCGCGCTCAGAATGAAGCCCGCCAGCCCCGCCAGGCACCCAATCAGCACGTAGACGCTGACCAGCACGCGCTTGACGTTCACCCCCGCCAGGCGCGCCGCCTCCGGGTTACCGCCGATGGCGTAGACGAAGCGGCCCCAGCGGGTTTTATGCAGCGCCAGATAGCCGCCGAGGGCGACGATGGCGAAGATCCAGATCGGAATGGAGATGCCGAGCAGCTCCCCGCGCCCCCACCAGCGGTAGCCCTGATCGAACCCGGCGATCGGCGCGCCGTCGTTGATCACCAGCGTCAGGCCGCGCCAGATGGTCATCCCGCCGAGGGTGACGATGAACGGCGGCAGGCGCAGGCGGGTCACGCCCAGACCGTGCAGGAAGCCAATCGCCGTGCCCATCGCCAGACAAATCCCGAGCCCAATCAGCCAGCTCATGCCGCCCCAGGCGTTCGGGTCGACGGTGGTGAAGTTGTCGCCCTTAATCACGTACGCCGCGGTCATGGCGCACACCGCCAGAATGGAGCCCACGGAGAGATCAATCCCGGCGGTCAGGATGACGAAGGTCATCCCCACGGCCATGATCCCGTAGATGGAGACTTCGGTCAGGATGTTGAAAATATTGCGTTCAGAGAAAAAGTTGCTGTTCTGCGACTGGAAGAAGATCAGCAGCAGGATCATGAAAATCAGCACCCCGAAGCGCTCAAAGAAGGCGATGGGATCGATGCGTCCGGCGCGTTTAACCGGGGCCTGCGTTTTAGAAATCATCTGCGTCATGAGAAACTCCGTTATGCCGCGTTCAGGGCGTTGTGGTTGATGGCCATCATCGTCATCAGCCGTTCTTCGTTAGCGTCGTCACCGTGGATCTCGCCGGTCACTCGCCCTTCGCTCAGGGTAATGATCCGGTCTGACACCGCCATCACTTCAGGCAGATCGGAGGAGATCACGATCACCGCCACGCCCTTTTTCGCCATGTCAAACAGCACCTGGTGCACTTCTGATTTGGTCCCCACGTCGATGCCGCGCGTCGGCTCGTCGACGATCAGCACCCGCGGGTTGAGCGCCATGCAGCGCGCGAGGATCACTTTTTGCTGGTTACCGCCGGAGAGCTTGCGCACCTCCTGCGCGCTGTTGACCATTTTGATCTGCAGCGCCTTGCGGTAGGACTCGATCAGGTCGTCCTCTTTGCGGGTGTTCACGAACCAGCGCCACTGCAGCAGCGAGGAGAGGCACGAGAGCGACAGGTTGTCGCGAATCGACAACCCCAGCACCGCCCCCTCTTTTTTGCGGTCTTCCGGCACCAGCGCCACGCCCTGGTCAAGGGCATAGAGCGGGTCGCGCGGCTGGTAGGGCACGCCGTCCAGCTCAAAGCTGCCCGAGGTAAACGCGTCCGCGCCAAAGAGGCAGCGGGCCACCTCGGTGCGCCCGGCGCCCACCAGTCCGGCAATGCCTAAGACCTCCCCGGCGTGGACGTGGAAGCTGATGTCGTGCAGGGCGATGCCGTGCGGATCCAGCGGCGGCTTTTCGCGGCTCAGCCCCTTCACCGCCAGGCGGACGGGTTTGTCCTCATGATGCGTTTCGCTGGCGGGACGGCGATTAAAGGCCACGTCGCGCCCGACCATCAGGCGGATCAGCTGTTCGACGTTGGTCTCCGCCACCGCGCCGGTGCCGGTGAAGCGGCCGTCCTGGAAAACGGTGAAGCGGTCGCAGAGCTGGAAAACCTCGTGCAGGCGGTGGGTGACATAGATAATGCTCACGCCGCGGTTTTTAAGCTCGCGCACCACGCGGTGCAGGCTTTCCACCTCGCTGTCGCTCAGCGCGGCGGACGGTTCGTCCATAATGATTAGCCGGGCGTTGAGGGTCAGCGCCCGGGCGATCTCCACCATCTGCTGCTGGGCAACGCTCAGGCGGGCGACCGGGGTGGTCGGTGCAACGTTCAGCTGCAGATAGTCGAGAATGACCTGCGCCTCCTGATTGACCGCCTTTTCGTCGACGATCAGGTTACGTTTACGCGGCTCGCGCCCGAGAAACATGTTTTCCGCGACGGTCATGTTGGGCAGCAGGTTGAATTCCTGATAGATGGTGATAATGCCCTTGTTCTGCCGTTCCACCGGGGAGTCGTCCACCGGCAGCGTTTCGCCGTTGAACCAGATCTCCCCGCGGGTTTGCGGTTGCGCCCCCGCGAGCGCCTTCAGCAGCGTGGATTTACCCGCCCCGTTTTCCCCCAGCAGAGCGTGGATCTCGCCCGCGCCGACGGTCAGTTGGGCGCTGCTTAGCGCCCAGACGCCGGAAAAGCTTTTTGCCAGGTCGGTCACTTTCAGTAAGGGTTGCGACATCGGTCTGCTCCTCCTTTAGAGTGAGCCGCCGCGCCAGCGACGGCTGCGGATAAATCAGTTACCGGCCTCACCGATACGCTCAGCCTGCTGCAGGTTCTCTTTGGTGATCAGCGTCGGCGGGTAGTCGGCCCCGGTGATGGCTTTTTTCTCGCGCACGTTGGCCACCAGCTGGCTCATCGCCGTCTGCACCGCAAAGCCCGGACGCTGATCCGCCGTCACCGCCAGCCAGCCGTCGCGCACGCGGGCCAGCGCTTCCGGTACCGCATCAAAGCCGGTGACCAGAATTTCGCCCGGCTTCACGCCCTGGCTCTGCAGGGCTTCGATCGCCCCCAGCGCCATGTCGTCGTTGGCGGAGAGGATCACCTGCGGGCGTTTCGGCAGCGAGGGCAGCACGCTTTCCACGATGCGCATCCCTTCAGAACGCATCCAGTTGCCGGTCTGATCGGCGACGATCTTGTACTTATCGCCACCCGCCTTCAGGCTGTCGCGGATCCCTTTGGTGCGTTCGATGTTGGAGGAGGAGCCCGGCTGGCCGGTCAGCAGAATGATTTCCGCCCCGTCGGGGAATTTGGTTTTCACAAAATCGCCAATCGCTTGGCCGCCCTTGTAGTTGTTGGCGCCAAAGTGCGGCACTTTTTTCTGGCTGTCGACGGAGCGGTCAAGGGTGACCACCGGCAGCTTCGCATCCTGAATTTCATCCACCGCGCTGGAGACCGCGTTCACGTCGTTCGGGGAGACGATAAAGCCCTGCGCCCCGCGGGTGATGGCGTTTTCCAGGTCAGCCACCTGCTTCGGTGAACTGCCCTGCCCGTCCAGCACCTGAAGCTTCACGCCCATCTCTTTTGCGGCTTTTACCGCCGTGCGCTGCATGTGAACTTCAAACGGCATGGCCAGGTTTGGCGTACTGAAAACAATTTGCTCGTTTTCGGCGAGGGCGGCCCCGGACGTCATGGCGATGAGGGCGGCTACGATCAGTTTTTTCATTATTATGTCTCTCTGTGTAGGGTTGTGGTGTTTAGAGGACGATCTCGCGCTGGCTGCGCAGCGACTCCAGCGCTTTATCCGCGAGGTACAGCGCACGTTCACCATCATCGCCGCTGCAGTCAGGCACCGCTTCGCCGCGCAGGACCGCAACAAAGTGTTCCCATTCCGCGGCGTAAGCGGATTTGTAGCGCTGCAGGAAGAAGTGTTCCGGCAGCGCGCTGGTGCAGCCCTGTTTGCCGTAGTGCTGCACCTGGTTTTCCAGAATGTTGCCCGCGCAAAGCAGCCCTTCGGAGCCGTGCAGTTCCAGGCGCTGGTCGTAGCCGTAAGATGAACGGCGGCTGTTAACGATGGTCGCCATCGCGCCGGAAGCGTATTTCAGGACGATAAACGCGGTATCGATGTCCCCCGCCTCGCCAATCGCCGGATCGACCAGGTTGCTGCCCTGGGCATACACCGACACCGGCTCTTCGCCCATGATGAAGCGCGCCATGTCAAAGTCATGAATGGTCATATCGCGGAACATGCCGCCGGAGACGCGCACGTACTCCGCGGGCGGCGGAGACGGATCGCGGGAGATGATGAGCAGCGATTCCGGCTTGCCGATGCGCCCGGCCTGCGCGTCGGTTTTCACGCGGCGGAACTGCGGGTCAAAGCGGCGGTTAAAGCCGATAAACAGCGGCACGTCGTACTCTTTGACCACCTTCAGACAGTCGCGCACGCGGGCGAGGTCGAGGTGTACCGGCTTTTCACAGAAGATGGCCTTGCCGTGGCGGGCGGCCATTTCAATCAGGTCCGCGTGGGTATCGGTGGCGGAGGCAATCAGCACGGCGTGAACGTTAGGGTCGGTCATCGCTTCATCCAGGCTCTGCTGGCGGGCCTGATACTGCGTGGCGAGGCGGGTGGCAAATTCCTGATTCGGATCAACCACGGACCAGAGCGTGGTCGCGCCGTGGCTGGCGATGTTAGCTGCATGTACCTGGCCAATTCGGCCAGCGCCCAGTAAAGCAATGTTAAACATAACGGCTCCCGGTGTTGGTGAATGCTGTGAACTAACGACTCTATAAATAAAACATTTATTTCATTTTTATAATTAGTGAAAATTATGTTTTTGAGTGCGGGTTAACACTTTTGAGATGAATGAGATAAATTTTGTTATCAATCTCACAACACAGGTGAACGTGCGGCAACTCCCCTCACCCCGGCCCTCTCCCTCAGGGAGAGGGAGTAAAAAACCACACCGAGCCGTCCCCTCTCCCTGAGGGAGAGGGTTAGGATGAGGGGAAAACAAAAATGAAATGAAAATTTCGTTACTTCGGGAAAACTCAATACTGACGGGCTTTTTTCACCTGCGACTGCGTTTGCTCCGCGGCCTCACGCACGGCAGACGACTTCGCCACCTGCGCATCGCCGGTTCGCCACCAGGAGGCGTAGTCGTGGGTCATGGTCTTCGGCAGCACCTTGATGTCCAGCAGCGTCGGGCCAGGATGGACGCGGGCCGCCTCCAGCGCCGCCAGCAGGCTTTGCTCATCGTTTACCCGCCACGCGCGGCAGCCGTAGCTTTCCGCATTTTGCGCAAAATCGACCTTCACCAGCGGCCCGTCAAGCCGCCCGCTTTCCGGGTTGCGATGGCGGTTTTCCGTGCCAAAGCTGCCCATGCCGTGCCCCATCTGCAGGTTGTTAATGCAGCCGAAGCTGGCGTTATCAAACAACAGAACGGTGACCTTAATGCCCTCCTGAACGGCGGTTTGCAGCTCGGAGTGGAGCATCATGTAGGAGCCATCCCCCACCATGGCGTACACCGGCTGCTCGGGTCGGGCAAGCTTCGCGCCGATGGCTGCCGCAATCTCGTAGCCCATGCAGGAGTAGCCGTACTCCAGGTGATAGCTGTCCGGCGTTTTGACCTGCCAGAGGCGCTGTAAATCGCCCGGCAGCGAACCGGCCGCGCCCACCACGATGGCGTTATCTTCCACATGCTGGTTGATCAGCCCCAGCACCCGCGTCTGGGTCAGGCGGGTGTTGAGCGCCTCGCCGTATTCCGCCAGCCGCGCGTCCAGGTGCCCCGCCACTTCGGGCGCGTCGTCAGGACGCCACTGGCGATCCCACAGGCGACGGCACTCGTCGCGCCAGGCAGATTTCGCCTCAGCGATCGCCTCTCCCCAGCCGCTGCGGTAATCACCAAGCGCGTGGGTCAATGCCTCGAGCCCGGTTTGAGCGTCGGCAATCAGCGCCGTGGCGTCCAGCTTCAGGGCGTCAAACTCGGCCACGTTCAGCAGCAGGAATTCCACGTCCGGATGGGAAAAGAGCGCCTTGGAGCCAGTGGTAAAGTCGGTCAGGCGCGTGCCGATGCCGATCACCAGGTCGGCCTGCGGCGCGAGCTGGTTGGCCGCCATCCCGCCCGTCACCCCTACGCCACCGAGGTTAAGTGGGTGGTCACTTACCAGCGCCCCCTTTCCGGCCTGGGTTTCGGCAAACGGCAGCTGCAGCGTCTCGACAAAGTCGCGAAACGCCTCATGCGCGCCGGAATAGCGCACGCCGCCGCCGCACACCACCAGCGGGCGACGCTTGCGGGCGATCAGCGCCCGCGCCTGCGCCAGACGCTGCGGATCGGGCGGACGACGCTCGATGTGGTGCACGCGACGCGCGAAGAAGCTCAGCGGGTAATCCCAAGCTTCCCCCTGCACGTCCTGCGGGAGGCAAATCGTCACCGCACCGGTATCTGCCGGGTCAGTAAGCGTTCGCATCGCGCTGAGCATCGCGCTCATGAGTTGCTCCGGGCGGTTAATGCGGTCCCAGTAGCGGGAGACCGGACGGAAGCAGTCGTTGGTGCTGATGCTCAGATCGTGATACTGCTCGATCTGCTGCAGCACCGGGTCCGGCTGGCGGCTGGCGTAGATATCGCCCGGAAGCAGCAGCAGCGGGATGCGGTTCGCCGTGGCGGTTGCCGCCGCCGTAACCATATTGGCGGCACCCGGCCCGACGGAGGAGGTGACGGCAAAGATGCGCTGACGGCGGTGCTGTTTGGCAAATCCCGTCGCCATATGGGCAATGCCCTGCTCGTTGCAGCCCTGCATCACCTGCAGATGGCCCGGATCCTGCTCCAGCGCCTGGCCGATACCCAGCACGTTGCCGTGTCCAAAGATGGTGGCGACGCCCTCCACGAAGGGCGTTTCATCGCCATCCACGCTGACGTACTGTTGATTCAGGAACCGGACCAGCGCCTGGGCCATGGTCATACGTTCGGTTTGCATAAAATCTCCTGTCAGCCCAGCGTCGGCATGGAGAACGCAGCGCCTGTCTCCTGCTGCATTTCCGGCCAGCGCGCGGTGATGGTTTTCATTCGGGTGTAGAAGCGCACGCCGTCGTTGCCGTGGACGTTGAGCGCGCCGAAGATGGAACGCTTCCAGCCGCCGAAGCTGTGGAACGCCATCGGCACCGGGATCGGCACGTTGACGCCCACCATACCTGCCTGCACCTCTTCGCAGAAGCGGCGCGCGCAGCCGCCGTCGCGGGTGAAGATTGCCGAGCCATTACCATATTCATGGCGGTTAATCAGGTCCACCGCGCTGGCGTAATCTGCTACGCGCACCACAGAAAGCACCGGGCCGAAAATTTCTTCTTTATAGATGGTCATCTCCGGGGTGACGTTATCGAACAGCGTCGGCCCGACGAAGTAGCCCTGCTCGTGGCCCTTCACGCTGAAGCCGCGACCGTCCACGCGAAGCGTCGCCCCCTGCGCTTCTCCGCTGTCGATGTAGCCCAGCACCTTGCTGCGGTGCGCGGAGGAGATGAGCGGCCCCATTTCGTTTTCCGGCGTCTGGTCCAGCCCCGGCCCGACGCGCAGCGCGGCAATCTGTTTTTCCAGCCGGGTGCAGAGGCCATCGGCGGGGTTTTCGCCCACCCCCACCACCACCCAGAGCGCCCAGCCGCGCCCGCCCGCCCCCCCCGCGGGCGCCGCCCCGGTGGCGTTGGTCGCCATCTCCATGTCGGCATCCGGCATTAAAATGCAGTGGTTTTTCGCACCGCCCAGCGCCTGGCAGCGCTTACCGTGGGCGGACGCGGTCTGGTAAATGTATTCCGCAATCGGCGTGGAGCCGACAAAGCTCACCGCCTGCACGCGCGGGTCGGTCAGGAGCACGTCAACGGACTCTTTATCACCCTGCACCACGTTGAAGACGCCGTCCGGCAGGCCGGCCTCTTTCAGCAGCTGCGCCAGCGCGAGCGCCAGAGAAGGGTCTTTTTCCGACGGTTTCAGCACGAAGGTATTCCCGGTCGCCAGCGCAATCGGGAACATCCACATCGGCACCATCGCCGGGAAGTTAAACGGCGTGATCCCGGCGCAGACGCCGAGTGGCTGCATCAGCGAGTGGCTGTCGACGCCGGTCCCGACGTTCGCCGAGTGTTCGCCCTTTTGCAGATGCGGAATACCACAGGCAAACTCCACCACTTCCAGGCCGCGGGTCAGCTCGCCCACCGCGTCGGAGAAGACCTTGCCGTGCTCTTCGCTGATGAGGCGGGCCAGGCGATCCATGTTCTCTTCCAGCAGCGCTTTGAAGCGGAACATCACGCGCGCGCGCTTAAGCGGAGCATGACGCGCCCACGCCGGAAACGCCTGCTGCGCGGCGGCGATCGCCTGCTCCGTTTCCTGTGCCGTACTCATCACCACCTGGCGGATCTGCTCGCCGGTGGCCGGGTTGAAGATCGCCTGAACGCGCTGGCCTGAACCGGTGACACATTCGCCGTGAATAAAATTCGCTACCGTCTCCATCCTTAACCTCTCGCTGTTGATACGTGACTTGACCTGAACACTGTGTACTGAACACTATATATGAAACAAATATTCCATTTTAAGTTGAAATAAAATAAATGATGATTATTGTGATCAAGGATGGATTTTTATGTTAACAGCCAGCACCACTGACGCCGCGTGCGCTATTAAGGGTTCTCGGGCGAGGAAATGACTGAATCTTCTGTTTCATTTTTGCTGCCAGATGGATGGCCGACATTTAAAAGACGCGGTTTTGCGTTTAGAATCATATGACTGTATTTGGGGGAAAAGATGACGACAGCAACCAGCCTGAACGAACTGCAGCAGCAAATCCGCGATCGCTACGATAGCCTGAGCAAGAGGCTACAGCAGGTCTCCCGCTACGTGCTGGATAACACCAACAGCGTGGCCTTTGATACGGTTGCCGTTATTGCCGAGCGCGCCGACGTGCCGCCCTCGACGCTGATCCGCTTTGCCAACGCCTTTGACTTCACCGGCTTCAACGAAATGAAACAGCTGTTTCGCATGAACCTGGTGGAGGAGACCGCCAGCTACAGCGACCGCGCGCGGCTATTTCGCGAGATGGAGAGCGAGGCCGTGCCGGAAACGCCCCTCGATATCCTGCAGGAGTTCGCCCGTTCAAACGCCCAGGCGCTACAGCAGCTGGCCGCCCGCGCCGAGCCGGAGATGCTGGAGCGCGCGGTACAGCTGCTGGCCGACGCCGACACCATCTACATCGCCGGACTGCGCCGCTCCTTTAGCGTCGCCGCGTACCTCACCTATGCTCTGAGCCATCTGGAGTGCCGTCCTATCCTGCTCGACGGCATGGGCGGGATGCTGCGCGAGCAGATCAGCCGCATTAAGGCGCGCGACATCGTGGTGTCGATCAGCTTCTCGCCGTACGCGGAAGAGACGGTGATGGTCAGCGAAACCGCCGCCAGCGTCGGCGCGCGGCAGATTGTGATTACGGACAGCCAGATCAGCCCCCTGGCGACGTTCAGCGACCTCTGCTTTGTGGTGAAAGAGGCGCAGGTGGATGCGTTTCGGTCTCAGTCGGCAACGCTGTGCCTGGTGCAGTCGCTGGTGGTGGC
Organism: Enterobacter cloacae complex sp. 2024EL-00227; assembly: GCF_043945315.1. Taxonomy (NCBI): domain Bacteria; kingdom Pseudomonadati; phylum Pseudomonadota; class Gammaproteobacteria; order Enterobacterales; family Enterobacteriaceae; genus Enterobacter; species Enterobacter cloacae complex sp. 2024EL-00227. Next base: position 1,948 of record NZ_JBIMQP010000001.1, on the reverse strand, counting down.
GCTGGCGTATCGGTTGGGTGAAGGGAAATAGGAAAATAAAAAACCCCCTGCACAGGCAGAGGGTTTTGGTGTTAATTCAGAGGGGAGTTATTCCCACTCAATTATAAACATCAGAAAAAAAAGCAATTATTAACAAATAGATACTGATATGTATAGGTTGAATACCATAAAAAATACCATTTAAATAATCTTTCGCACTTTAATCTAGCTTATGAAAATCGTTTTTCAGCCTACCGCCTTCACTTAATAGTCTCTCGCCCTGCTCTAGGAACTCAATGAGTTCGCTCTGTATACCAACATCTTCGGATTGCCATTCTTCTTTCATTCTAACCATGGCAAGCCTTTGTGCATCACCTGATAACCGTTCTAAGTTTTGATCGAACGTACCTAGCGCACTTAGATAAAACTCACTCCATTTAGCAAAAGCAAGTATCCATAATGACACTCTCAGCGCATCGTCCCATTGGCTCCAGTTAGACGTGCTGGCGAGTGGTTGTTGTATGATTTGTCGCTGTCGGTTTAAGATTTTATTCATCATCGTCAGGCTTAACTCTCGCTGAGAGGTGTTACTGTTGGCGAAAAGAAACGAAGCAATGTTAGTCATCTGCCCTTCACGGGTTCGTTCAAACAAGCGAGACTGATTGTTCAGTCGCGGCCCAAGCATGCTCACCAACTCCTGTATCCATATATCACATGCATCCTCAGTGGAGGCACGGGCATTCTGCAATAACGGTAAAATTACATCTTGAGACAACCAAGGCTCAGCCCATGCTAATTGCTTCATATGTCCTCGCATGGAATCGACCAAGTACCGCAATTCCTCCATAGATATTTTCTCTGGTAGTTCCTCATGCAGCGCTTCTACCAAATCTTTATAAATTTTCTCTTTATTGGAATCCTTGGCTGCATGGTTAATCATCCAACCTAAGGCGAGCACTCGTTCCTGATGAGTAAGGGTTTCCAGACACGACAATACTGACGTGAGTCCTGCGGGTATATCTAACTGTCTTTCTATTGCATTAAACCCCAGCCATTTTAGTAATCCTTGGTTGCGATGGATAAGGCTATCTCGTTGAATGTTGCTGATTTTGAACTGTATCGATAGGGAAACTTCGCTAACTATCTGGCTCAACAGAGACAACCGCATGATCTCCGACTCTTCGTGCTCAATTTGCAATCTAGAGATCTGCGCTTCGGCGATCGTCAACAAGCAATCCGGAGCATGACACCATAAGATTTTGATGGCAAAGTACTCTGGCCAAGTGAGGGCTGCGTATTTTGTCGAATGGAATAGCTGTTCCGTGCGATAAGGGCTGTGCAGTAAGGCTTCTACAGTTTTTCGAAAGAACCATACGTCAACTACAGCCAGCTCCTTATCTGTATTTTCATGTAGGCGATCGAACGATTCCACAACAAATTGACTCAATAACTTAAGAAAATCGCTTTTTGATTCAATAACGTCACATTCTAAGTCCCCAGCGGGAGAATGTGCTAGCACTTCTCCCAGCACACCCCAAGTCACATTAAAGTCCTTAGAGTTAATAACTTGTTTGTTATTGATGAAATTATGTAACCCATCGTGCAAAATAAGCGAGTTATCATTTAATAAGCCTAACGCCATCATCTGCGCTCTTAACTGATTACCACTTAAGCCCTGCAATGACATTTCGCCGAACCATACACTGAGTACTCTGCCCACTCCAGACCTTTCGAGAAAGTTTAGAGACTCATAACGTCGTGGTACAACTGACGTCTTGCTAGAATCGAAAATCAGTTGCATCATGGGATTCTCAACTTCATTTCCAAACTTAGTAACCATACTGACCTGCCCCCACGATTAGATACAACACTCAGTTAGTAACGTCGGAATCTTCATTCTCAGAATGACCCTTTCTCCAGCCCGCTGCAAATTCAGACGGTGTCTGATAATTCAGCGTGGAGTGCGGGC